>JBDKRJ010000018.1:0-256603 GCA_039683455.1 Rikenellaceae bacterium
AGTTCAATCTGTTCCAGCTCGGTAAGAGCCGGATCCGGAATACCGGTAAGGTCACCGGAACTTACCCCGAAATGCGGGCCTAAGATCCACCAATCCAGACATATATGCTTACTTAATGCCCATTGAGCCCCGAACATAAGGCCACCGGTATTGGCTGTTATTTTACCGTCCAGAATTATGCTTCTTTGCTGAAGGATCTCATTTACTGTAACATCAAGGTTGACTACCACATTAGCAACATCATATTTTGCATAGCGATAAAAAGGAGCAATGTAAAAACCACGTCCATAACCCTTTTTCCCCAAATAAAATCTGACCTCAGGGGTAATTGCATAATTACTCATTGTTAAACTGTTGATTGCATCTTCTGTTGTGGCGTCATCAGAATCAACCATCTTTATAATCTGATCTTTAAAAGGTATCGATGTATTTGGCATGTTTCTGTATGCGACGGCAATGGAAATTGTCTTATTTAAAACTCTTTCATACTGAAGAGAATAATTCTTTATAAAAATCGAGGTGAGGTTGGTTTTGATATAATTTTTCGGAACATTGCCGGAAGCAGAAGATACCAGAACAGTCTGCGCATTCAACTGCATCGATGAACATGCTAATAATGCTGTGATTATGAAAAGTTTTTTCATAGTTTGGTTGTGTTAATTTAGACATAATTATTAGGAATCTTATATAAAGATAAATTAAAAAATGATATGGCACGATAAGTGGTAACTCGCACATAACTATGTGAATACATAAACCATTCGGTTTATCGCCGTAAGTATCAATAAAAGAACTAATTACCACTTATCGTGCCACGTAAATTTTTTTATGTACTTTTGACAAATGAAAAGGATAGCTATATACCTGAAACAACCTTACCCAATGGTTATCAAAGCGTGGAAATCGATAGCAATTGCGTCGCTTTTGGTATTCTTTGTGCTATATACCTTGCAACCTTTCGGGATAAACAGAATTGAAAGAGAATCTAAATTCGTTTTTTTACTTGGATTTATGTTGGTAACGGCAGTGGCAATGTCGTTGCAGTATTACCTTTTCCCACTCGTTTGCCGTAAATTCTATGACGAAACCAGATGGACGCTGGGAAAACACATCATCAGCACCCTTATTACTTTGCTACTGATTGCAGGGGGTAACCTGGCCTATTTTTCGATTACATATCCTGTGCAGGCTAGTATCGGCATATTCATAATGTCACTAACCATAACCTTTGTCGTGGGCATATTCCCGATAACGTTTTTGGCAATTTTGCGACAAAACAGACTGCTCGCAATCAACCTGAGAGAGGCAACCAGGATGAATGAATCTCTTTCGACTAAAAGTGTGGAGGTACAAACGGCGAGTCCCATTATTCTTAGGGGAAACAGCCGGGAGTCAATAGAGACAGACGCAAATAACCTTCTCGTAATTGAGGCGTGTGCGAATTATGTGAAAATTAATTTTCTACACAATGGCGTAGTGGTTCACAAGATGCTACGCACAACTATCAGACAAATGGAAGAGGCAACAGCCACTGTTCCATATATCGTAAAGTGCCACAGAGCTTTTTTGGTCAATATGAATGCCGTTAACAGGGTCAAAGGCAATTCGCAAGGCTATCGCCTAGTGCTTGATGGCGTTGATGGAGAAATTCCTGTCGCCCGTGCATTTAATCGAGAACTAAAAAGCAAAATCGAGATGGCCTCTCATCCCAAATAGGGTCATTTCGTCCCCAGTTTATGCACATTGTCACTGTTTTAGTGCATCTATCCCAAATATTTTTTCTGCTGTTTGCTTTCATTTAGTTTTGCTGTCCAAATCAATATTCACAGCAAATGAACGTACTCAAAATGATTCTATTTACAGGACTTGTAATTCTCTCGTTAGACTCCTTTTCACAAACAAGAAGAATTTCGGGCAGAGTCGTTGATGAAAATTCAACGCCACTTGCCTATGCAAATATCTTCGTAAAGGGAGGCACTTCGGCTGGGGCAAGTAGCGACCAGGAGGGTAATTTCAGTTTCACAGTTGAGGCCAACGCCAACGAGATTATACTTTGTGCCACTTTGCTTGGCTACGAACCATTTGAACAGGTCATAACTGATACCCTGTTCGTAACGGTGACACTGAAAATCTCAACGACATTTATAAAAGAAGTAGTTGTGAAAGGTGTAGGCCAAAAGATCAAAGGGGTTAGCTCTTGGAACAGGCTGTCTCCAATCGATATTGCCACAACGGGAAGTTCGGCAGGCGACCTCTATCGCTCGTTACAAACAATGCCTGGCACGCAGGTGCAGGGAGAAAGTGGTCGCCTGCTGGTGCGTGGTGGAGATAGTCGCGAGACTCAGACCTACATTGACGATATGCACGTCCTGGTGCCATACACTACTACTGGGGCGAATACCCCGGCCCGTGGCCGGTATTCGCCATTTATGTTCGAGGGTATCAATTTTTCGACTGGTGGTTATTCGAGTGAGTATGGCGACGGACTGTCGAGCGTACTTCCGCTATTCACCAAAGATGTGAGCTACATCTCGAAACTGGGCGTCAACCCCTCGATAGCCGGCCTGGCAGGCGGTGGAACAAAATCGTTTGACAAGGGTTCCGTGTCGCTCAACCTCGATTACCAGAACCTCGCACCCTATTATGCACTCTTTCCCGGCCGCAATGATTTGGTTAGTCCATACAGGAATGCCTCGGCAGCAACTCAGTTAAGATTTACACCCACAGAACACACCGTATTTAAGTGTTATGTCTCTTATGATAACACATCATTTGCCGGGCAGATAATGAAACTCAAAGAGAGTAATCTTTATGTAAATTCAACTTTCAGACACACTACACAGGACGATTATCAGATTTTTACAGGCATTGCACTGTCGGATAGAAGTCAAATAATCAATGGAGCTTTGTACGAAAGTGACAAATTGGAGGATAAAATATCGGAGTTGCATCTGAAAACAAAAATCTCAAAACGATTCTCTGATTTCAGTGGTGTGACAGTCGGGGCGGAGAGCTTCCTGCGAACTTTTCGCACAGCATATCAAGATAGCACTACCGATTATCGGCAAACAGTCAAACCCTCAATTAATTCACTCTTTGCAATTGCAACTCTGTATCCATTGCGCAATTTTAACATCGACCTCTCGGCGAGACTAGAGTACACGACCCCAAATCAGAGTGTCCGGCTTTCACCACGCATAGCAGTTGGCTACACAATCCAAGGGGTAAGCCTGACGGCAACCGTTGGACAATACACCGAGCAGGCGGAAGAGAAGTACCTGTTCGATAATCCGGCACTTGAGTCCGAACGTTGCACCCACTACATCGTTGGAGCAAAGTATGCCCATAAAGACATAATTTACAGAGCAGAGTTCTATTATAAGGATTATTGCGGTTTGGCACTTCGCACAGCAGACGAGATAACATCTGGCGGATATGGTTACAGCAAAGGTTTCGACCTGTATTTTAGCGACCTGTCATTATTTGACAATTTTGAATGCCAACTCTCATATTCATTCAACCTTTCGGAGAGAAAATATGGCGACTACTACGAAATGACCATTCCACAGTACGCCACTCGCCACAATGCCTCGTTGGCATGGAAATACAAGATAACGCCAATTAAAAGTATCGTAGGTGTTACATACCGCTACGCCAGCGGTCGTCCATATCACGACCCCACAAAAGAGGGAATAATGAACTCATTTACCTCGCCATACAATAGTTTAGATGTGAGTCTGACATTTTTGGCTAACAAGAAGCTCATTATTTATGGCTCAATGTCAAACGTACTGGGCAGAAAGAACGTCTATGGCAACGTAGATGGCACGCCTGTCAGGGCTGTTTACGATAGTTTCATCTATGTCGGAGCTTTTATCTCACTTGGTGGTAAAGGTGCTTATGATGTATCTAATTTTTAACCAAAATCAAATCAAAATGAAAACAGTAACAATTTCTATTTTGATGGCAATTTCAACCTTTGCCTCAGCACAAAGATTGGAGCAGATTGCTTCAAAATTAAACCGGTCAATGCCAACGGTTGAGCTCCGTGAGCTCCGCAATCAGGCAGAGCGTCTATGCGTAAACTCTTCGCCAGGCTGGCTGAACTACTATTATGTCGCCTATGCCGATATAGAACTGTCGTTCCGGACCACGAACGAACAAGAAAAGAGACAATACCTGAACGATGCACAGAACTATTTATCAAAAATCACCGATGGCGACAAGTCGGAAGTCAGCACGCTTCAAGGTTACTGGTATTTTGCCCTGATGGCACTCGACCCCAGGGTCAATGGACCAAAATACACCTCAAACATTATCTCCTGTTACGAAAAGGCACTGAAAATAAACCCGGAAAATCCAAGAGCAATAGTGCTCTATGCCATTTTCAAAAATCGTATGGAGAAATCAATGGGTGGAGCGTATAAAGAGTTCTCGTCAGACATAGAGTGTGCCCAAAAACTATTCAACGCGCAAGATTCACTCAGCGGAAAGCCCTGCTGGGGAAGCTCGCTATTCAAATTGCAATAACTGCCAGATAATGGTCACGCAGAATTAAACCTTTTACGGCAATTGTTGTTCAATTGAATTCAAAATCCTTGCTCAATCTTCTATAGCTTTCAAACCAGGAAAACGTCCTTTCCACAATCCAACGCTTTGGTAAGATTTGAAAATTTGATGAATGTTATCCTGTCTCAGAGAGCACCGATTTTAGTGTTATTATTCCTGATTTTATCAAATATCTCTATTTCGTCCCTTGTAAGGATGTTCATATAATTTTTATTTGTAAGATATACACTCAACTTCATGGGAGAAATGGTTATCGATATGTTTTGCTGCCTTATTGCCCTACGGTCATATTCTTGATTGTCTCCTCCTGTTGTTTTACATAGTCAAACGGAAGGTTGTAAGAAGAGATGTTGCTCAACATTCCAACCAGAGCTCCCCAGCGTTTCAAAAGATGAGGCTTTTGCTCTGAGCATAGAGTTCTTGGTTGCGTTGAGAAGGTCTTGGTTGTACTCGGCTCCATAGTTGCTTATCAGTCTATTGAATATTTCGGCTGCCTCTTTTGTGGTGCTGCCTTGTACGCTGGAAGAAGCAATAAATGTGTCCAAAACTCTTGTCCTGCAAAGCTTGAGTAAGTGCCGTATGTGAATCCCTTTTGCAGACGAAGAACATCAAACAGCATTCCTTGAGAACCTGATCCCTGTCTGTATCTGTGCAATCCTTGCGTCAGCTCCAAGAGGGTGTGTTTGGCAGGTAAGCAGGTTCAACAGAGCGGTCGAAAGAGGACACTGTACGAACATACTCTGTACCGCATCTATGAACATATGAACCTTTAGACCTCCTTTCTTTTTCCCATCTCCTTTCGGATTACGGCCAACTCCCTTGAGTATGTCGCTAAACAAACGCATCGTGGTTGAATAAATCAGCAAAACCTCTTTAAATGTTAGTCCGAAAGTTCGGCTGTCCGACAAAAAACTCTGATAACTCTTCACCTTTATAATTTTTGTCGGACAGTAGTGAAAAAAATGATTAAATTTAGAATGGAAAATCAAAATGGGAAATATATTCAACCGATTCAGCAGGCGTCTGGGACCGGAACTGCCTTTGCCAACTGTTTACGACCCAAGGTTACATTGCAATTTATATACTACTAATTTGCCTTTTGTGTCTCAGCGTAGTTTTTGCACAAGATGGAAACTCAAATACGGCGGAAGCCTATAAATTTTCAACAATTATAAGACAGGCAGCAACACCTGTAAAGAATCAGGCTGTTACGGGAACATGCTGGTCATTTGCCACAACATCATTTCTTGAATCTGAGCTTATCAGAACTGGCAAAGGAGAGTATGATCTGTCTGAGATGCATACTGTAAGGTATAATTACATAAATCGCATAAACGATAATTTTCTGAAGGCAGGAAAAGGGAATCTGGGAGAGGGCAGTCTCTCACATATGCTAATGAATGTTGTCAAAAAATATGGGATAGTTCCGGAGGAAGTTTATGACGGGATAAATTATGACTCAGAAACGCATAACCATGAGGAGCTAAACCGTTTTGTAAATGCAATTGCAACGGTTCCCGTTACATTAAAGCAGAAAAGTACTGAATATGAAAAACTGATTAAAAGTTTGCTTGATATATATCTTGGTCCTGTCCCCGCAAATTTTGTTTACAAAGGTATAAATTATACACCGTTAACCTTCTTTGAGAACATGGGCCTAAATCTGAATGATTATGTTGAGCTTACAAGTTTCTCTCACCACCCCTGGTATTCAAAATTTGTACTTGAGATACCGGACAACTGGGATTTCGGCAGTTATTACAATCTGCCCCTGTATGAATTCATGCAGGTAATAAATTATGCTTTAAAGAATAATTATACTGTATGCTGGGACGGAGATATGAGTGAGAAGAGTTACTCTGACAGGATGGGAATTGCAGTTAATGCCACAAAAGAGGAACTTGCACAGGAGAAAGGAAATGAGCTCTCTTTTACAAAAGTATATAACGAGGAGGAGGTAATACAGGAGAGCCGGCAGAAAGGATTTGAATCGTTTGTTACAACTGACGACCATCTGATGCATATGATTGGTTTAGCAAAAGATGAATATGGAACTATTTACTACATAGTAAAGAACTCATGGAAGCCGGAAATTAACCGGTATGGAGGCTATAACTATTTGTCAGAAAAATTTGTTAAGGCAAAAACGATATCAATTATGGTTCATAAAAATGCAATTCCTAAAGAAATCAGGGAAAAACTTCAAAACTTGCTAAATGATAATTGAATCAAAACGATCTGCCTCTGCCCGGAATAAGTTTAATTCTGTTTGTCTCTTCGAAGTATTTGAAGTACATGAATAGCTCGTAGTTAAAGTCGAAATCGTATTTAGTCAGTGGACTGTAATCTAAATAATTGCTTATTCTGTGATCTCCTCCGGAATAACGACGGTTCCACTCTTGTACATACTGATTATTCATCGCCTGCAGATAATCGTTGGAATACTGATTCTTAGAAAAATTATGGCTGTTTAACCAATATTCGAATCCCGGATCAAATACAATGAGCTCATATTCAGTGGAGTCTTTAACCGACGCTGTGTCTCTAATGTCTAACCTGCCAGCTCTTGAATCTGTTATTCCTCTTTGAGTAACACAAGAGAAGATGAGTATCGGCAGTAGTGTAAAACCTGCGGTTTTTACTATACTTTTCATCTCTTTCATATTTTTATTATTATTGTATAACAAATATCTATTGTATTAAGTTTAGTGTCATAAATCACTACATTTGTCAGGGATATAACTGTATTTAAATATTAGAATGTTTTATGGTGAATAAATTCAAACTCGCATTGCCCTGGCAGATTCTTATCGGGATTAGTCTGGGCATTCTGTTAGGAATATTTGGTCATGAGTACACTTGCTACACAAAGTGGCTGGGAGATCTCTTTTTGAGAGGCCTGCAAATGGTGGTCATACCCCTGGTCTTTAGCGCATTGATAATGGGGGTTTCCAGTATAGGAAAAACTGCCGACTTAGGCCGGATTGCCGGTAAGACATTCGTTTATTACATTGCTACTACCCTTATTGCTTGCGCATTAGGACTATTCCTTGTAAATATCTTTCAACCCGGAAAAGGAGTGGATTTACAATTACAGGAAAAAGTTACTGAAATTTCCAGCACTAACGTTTCTTTTATTGATCAAATTGTAGCCATTGTACCTGATAATATTTTTAAAGCAATGGCTGCGGGACAGATGCTCCCTGTTATATTTTTCGCTATCCTGTTTGGATATTTTATTACCGTTTCAACCAATAAAACCCGGACTCTTTTAACCGATTTATTTAACGGAGTATACGAGATTATGATAAAAATCACCTTTTTGATTATCCGTTTTGCTCCTATTGGACTGTTTGGCGTAGTATCCTCCATAGTAGGAGCTCAGGCCGGAAACCCGAAAGCATTGAGCTCTATGTTTGGAAGCCTGGGCATATATGCCGCTATTATTGCCGGAGGCTGTCTCATTCATGGTTTTGGCATTTTACCGGCCATTTTTGTTGCGTTCACACGTAAAAATCCTTACAAATTCATGAAACAAATGGGAACAGGATTGATGACCGTACTCTTCACAGCCTCTTCTGCCGCATCGCTGCCTATAACTCTCCGGGATATCCAGGAAAAAACTGGCGTGTCGCGCAAAATCGCCGGATTTTGTTTACCGCTGGGAAATACAATAAACATGAATGGAACGGCACTTTATGAGTGCTTCACTGCTATATTTATAGCGCAAGCCTATGGCATTGACCTTACATTGGGACAAGAGATTGTGATTGTACTTACCAGTTTGTTGGCTGCAATAGGTACAGCAGGCATTCCGCTTGCAGGATTAGTCATGTTGGCTGTAGTACTGAAAGCGGTAGGGTTACCGTTGGAAGGGATCGGACTGGTACTGGTAGTTCAACAACCGCTCGATATGATTCGTTCCGCAGTAAATGTATGGGGGGACCTCACCGGAGCTGTCATTGTGGCAAAAAGTGAAGGAGAAAAATTAAATCTATAATATGCATTGCCAATTTATTTGTCCTGCCTGCGGGGCACACTATCCAACAAATAAACCTATCTGGCGCTGTGAATGCGGCAGCTTTCTGGATCTTGATTTTATGCCCGCCCTGGACAGAAGTCGCTTGCCGGAAGAAAAGAATCTGTGGCGCTACCACCAGGTACTTCCATTGGATGATTTTCAGTCGGCCATATCTTTCAACGAGGGCTTTACCCCTCTGGTTCCCATGGAATTCTGGGGCATGCCTGTCTTGGGAAAAATGGATTTTCTGATGCCCTCGGGATCGTTTAAGGACAGAGGTGCTGCCATCATGGTCAACAAGTGTAGCGAGCTGGGTATTAAAGAAATTGTAGAGGATTCATCGGGCAATTCGGCTTGTTCCGTAGCCGCCTACTGTGCCAGGGCAAATATTAAAGCTCATATCTATATGCCGGCAGGTAATTCCGCTGGAAAAACGGTGCAAGTTCGTGCGTACGGCGCTGAGCTTCATCTGATAGATGGAAACCGTATTGACTGCGCAAATGCGGCACTTGAAGGAGCAAAAAAGAGCTACTACGCAGCCCACGCATGGAATCCGTTTTTTTTACATGGTACTAAAACTGTTATCTACGAGATAGTTGAACAAATGAACTGGCAGGCTCCCGATTATTACTTCGCTCCTGTAGGTAGCGGTTCTCAAATTTTAGGCGTTTACATTGGACTTATAGAAATGAAAAGAGCCGGAATTATCGACCGTATCCCAAAATTGATGGCTGTACAAAGTAATAAGTGCTCTCCCCTTAAAAACTATGCAGAAGGAAAGCCTACACCAATTTATACTCATAATCCTTCTATTGCTGAAGGGATTGCTATCCATAAACCAATCAGACTTAAACAAATAGTTGAGGCGGTGCAAAAGACGGGCGGCGACTTTGTGACAGTAGATGATGCAGACATTATTGAAGCTTTAAAAGCCTCCTCCTTACAAGGCGTTTATATTGAACCCACATCGGCAAGTGCCGTAGCGGCGCTTAAACAATACGCCGGCCATATCAGAAAGAACCAAAAAGTGGTAGTATCCCTCACAGGCAGCGGGTTAAAAAGCTCGGCGAAAATTGATATTTTATTGAAGCACATGTATAACTTATAGTTAGTCAGGATTTAAGAATACCTTTATATAGCCCTGTAACACCTTCGGAAACATTCTTGCTGTCAAACCTGCTTTTTACCAGGTGATATGCATTTTCTCCATGACTCTTAACCTTATCCCTGTCCAAATGGTATTCTATAATCTTTTTGGCAATCAATGCAGTATCTCCAAATCCGATAATGGTTCCATTTATCCCGTCCATAATTATTTCTCTTGTTCCATCGGTAGGTGTAACCAATAAGGCCTTTTTCATGGCCATTGCTTCCAACAGGGAGATTGACAAACCTTCCCATAAGCTGGGCTGGCAAAAAACATCCATGGCGTTTAACAAGTCTGGAATATCATTTCTAAATCCTGAGGTAAGAATTACCTCTTTTAAGTGGTGATCGTTTATATATTCCAAAACGGACTTTTTCATGTCTCCGTCTCCAACAAGAATCGCCTTAATTTTTGGGTCAGCCGCATGAGCAGATTCAACAGCTTTTACTATTGTCAGTGGGTCTTTCTGTAAGGTAATCCTTCCAATAAAACCAACTACAAAGTCATCCAACATAAGCCCGAACTCTTCTCTGATGTTGTTAAACGAGTTGTAAGGATTGAATTTCTGAAAATTAATGCCATTTTCAATCACTATGGCATTATGCAGTCTAAAAGCTTTTACTCCTGTCTTTCGATTGCTTTCAGACACGCAAATGACCTCTCTGCTTAAGAAACAAATAAATTTTTCGCTCAGAATTCTTATGGTTTTGATAAAAGCAGACTGATCCTGATGGAAGCTCCATCCGTGAACTGTATAAACCATGGGAATATTCATTAATCCGGCAATTATTGCCATATTGGATGCGGCCCGGCTGCCGTGCGAGTGAATAATCTGAATTTTCTCCTTTTTCAGGATCTCTCTGATTTTACAGAAGACCCTAAAATCGAAAGCATATCTGGTTTCAAGTACATAACAGGTAATTCCGGCCTCTCTTAAATAATCAATCATATGTCCCTGTGTGAAAGCCAGAACTACAGGAGAAATATCTGTGCCAAAACCTGAGATCAGGTCTATCAGATGTGATTCTCCTCCACCAATTTGTCCCTGCCTGATTACTTCAAGTACTTTTATGGAATTCATAGACAATTTTGGTTATAAAGTTACAATTTACTTATATGGTTTCCAAAATGTTTAAAGGAGTTTAGGTTTATCCATTTGTAAAATTCATTCATGTTTGTTTTTTCTGGAATAATTATATACATTTGCCTCATTATAAATAACAAGACCATAAATAATTGTTTAAATTGATAGAAATGCAAAAAAATATAATAATGAAGAAACGCTCATTTAGATTAAGCGTTCTTCTTTTCATACTTTTTTCAGGTATGATATCCGGATGTGTCAAGCTTAATCATGAAAATGATACCCCGGAACCTCTGTCTCCGATTGGTGTCATTCCAAAGGACTTCGACTGGAAGACAGTAAAGGAACTGTCCTGCACAGTCAATGTAGCCTCTGTAACAGGAATCGGCGATAATATGATTCGTGTAATCAAAATATACAACAGCCCGCTTCTGAACGATGGTGCTTTAATGGCCAGTGGAGCCGCAACCCCATCTTCTCCATATACAGTAAAAATAACTTTGTCTTCTGCTATACCTACAATCTATGTTCAGGAGATTCTGCCTAACGGCACAAGAAATCTTAAAGTTATAGACGTTTCCGGAACAACATTAAATATTAACTTCTCAACATCAATTGCTGCCAACGCCCCAATTATCGTCAAGGCTTCTCCGTCTCCGTCAATTCCAATTCCAACAGATTACGACGTTATTATAAATGATAACAATAGCTTAACTATTAATGGTTTCACTTCCGGGCAGAGTTCCGCCTATGGAAATACCTATAAATCTTATCTGATTCCGGCAGGCTTTACCAGAACAGCCAGATTAGAAGTCGGAAACTGGATATCTCATGCGATTCTTTATGTACAGGGTGTCTATAGGATCAGTGGATCCATAGATTTAAATAATGTCTCTATAGTTGTATTAAACGGCGGAAGGGTTGAGGCAAGTGGGATAACAACCGGCACTTCAAATGCAAATGTTGTTACTGTTTATGTGCAGAACGGAGGGACACTCGTAACTTCAGGTGGCATAAGTATTTCAAACGGTAAGTCTATCGTTAATAAAGGTACTATGACTTTAAGTGGTGATTTATCCATTAATAACTTATCCAGTTTTTACAACGAAGGTACATTGACTGTGAAAAATACAAATTCGCCAAAAACCATTTTTTTGTCTAACCATGGTTTCTTCTACAACAGTGGTTCTATTATTTGCGACAAGACATCATTCACAGACTACGCATCTATATTAAATGATGCTGGCTCCTCTTTCGAAACAGTAGAGTGGTATCAAACTTACGGTACAACAACCAACAACCACGGACACATTGCTGCCACAACACAATTTAAAGCAAATGGTAGTTCATATGTAGTTAACAACTTCTGCAATATCTCCTCGATGACTGCAGATCTGCAGGGTGGAACATATAATCTTTACGAAGGTTCACTCTTTAGCAGCCAGGAATTGAAAACTAATAACATGATCATAAACATGTCTGGCGGCAGTATGCTTCTCACCGGAGTTATCAGCTCAGTATATGGAATGAAGGTTCGTTCTGAGTCTGACAATTACTCTGTGTTTAAATGTACAGGAAGTATTCCGGACATGAGATGGGCCGCCTCTGAATTTAACGGTAAAATCGAACTCGTTCACTCACTTCTGGTTGAGGGGAGCGGACCAAACGGCAGGGTTCTTTACGAAGCCATGTTTAATAATAACGGATCAATCCTGTCCAAAACACAGACTAAAAACATTTTGGCAACCACCTGTAATGATGCTGCAGGGCAAATCATAACCCCGCCACCGGTAATTACCGATAACGATGGTGATGGCGTTGCTGCCGAGTTTGATGTGGATGATAATGATGCTACTGTGGCTTTTGTCTCTTACTTCCCTTCCGGAAGTACCTGGGGAACATATGTTTTCGAAGATTTGTGGCCAGTTAAGGGAGACTATGATGTAAACGATATGGTTCTCGGATTCAAGGTCTCATATTTTACAAATGCCTCAAATCTGGTTACAAAACTGCGTTTTGATTATAACCTCAGGGCAGCAGGAAGCACTTATGACTTGGGTACAGCATTCCAATTAGATAGGGTTTCTGCTTCAAATGTTCTGTCTGTAACTGGTCGCGAAATCAATGGCGCCGTGCCTTTTGGAGTTACCTCCAACGGCACGGAAAGCGGTGTTTCCTTAGCTGTTATTCCACTGTTTAACAGTCAGAAAGATGTTACTTCTAATCAAGGCTTCCTGAACACAGAGAGTGGAAATCATGTTATCACGCCCGATCAGTATTTAAGTGTGAAATTTATCACACCTTTCCAGCAATCAGATATTGCCATGAGTTCATTCAACCTGTTTATAACAGTTAATTCCAGAGATCGGGAGATTCACCTTCCGACTTTTGCCGGCACTTCTAAATTCAACTTATCATTAGCAAATGGTTATAATCTGTACCAAGGTGATGTATTTAAAAATAGTGACGGAATGATGTGGGGATTAATGATCCCTGAGCCTTTCCAATATCCTTCTGAGCGCAACTCGATAATCAATGCCTACCTGCACTTTGCAGAATGGGCTACATCAGGTGGTACAAGTTATCCGGACTGGTACAAGCCACTTTCTGGATATACAAACCAGGCGTTTATCTACCAGCCGTAGATGAAAGCAGAACAGGAAAAATTTGAACTTTAATTATACTGATATCTATCTGTTTTTTCTGTAACTATATACTGCCCAACTATTAAAAAACAGTGCAAATCCCAGCAAGGCAATAATCTGTTTTGATAATGCTTCCAGTCCACTTCCTTTAAGATAGACCACTCTCATTATTTCTATAAAGTATTTCATAGGATTAAAGATTGTAATAATCTGCGCCCACCCTGGCATACTCTCCACAGGAGTAAAAAGACCGCTCATCAGGATAAATATCAGCATAAAGAAGAACATAACAAACATAGCCTGCTGCATAGTATTAGAGTAGTTTGAAATAACCAGTCCGAAACCTGAGACTACGAATACAAATACAGAGGCCAGAAGATAAAATGTGAACAGGCTCCCTTGCGGTGCAATTCCATACATAAATCTCCCAAGAAGGACAACAATTGTAAGCACAACAAATCCGATTATCCAATAAGGAACTAGCTTTGCAAAGATGAATGTAAACTTACCGACCGGAGTAACATTGATTTGTTCTATGGTTCCAACTTCCTTTTCCGACACGATATTGAGTGCCGGCAAAAATCCGCATAAAATTGTCAAGAGCATTACCATTAATGCCGGAACCATAAATTTCTTATAATTCATTGTGGGATTATACCTGTTTTGTGGAATGATTTCTATCCCCTGAGAAAATACCTGACCATTAAGCTCGCGGGAATAGTCTGATATTATGGAAGAAAGATATGCGCTGCCCATCCCGGCTTTTGTTCCGTTTACAGCATTGGCAGATATCAGTACTTTTGCATTACCCTCTTTAATAAGAGCCTTTTCAAAACCTTCCGGTATTTCAAAAATTATGTCTGCATCTCCCTTGTCAAGAGAAACAAGTGCCTGATTGTAACTTTGCGAAACAACACTCAGATTAAAATATTCTGAGGCTGATACTTTATCAGTCAGTCTGCCCGAAAGCTGACTGTGATCGTAGTTAACAATTGCAATGTCTATATTTTTAACATCCAGATTAGCTGCCCAGGGAAGAACGATCATCATCATTGTCGGAAAGAACAATATAAGTCTTGGCAAAAACTTATTACGCCTTATCTGTTTAAACTCTTTTTCAATTAAGTATTTTAACATATTATGCCAGTCGTTTTTTAAACATCTTTAAACTTATAAACATAAAAATTATCGCCATAGAGGAGAGTACTATCAGTTCAAAGAATACAGAATCTATTGAAAGTCCCTGAATCATAAGCTTTTTTACTGCAACGATGTACCATTTTGCCGGAATAAAATTGGTAATAAACCGGAGTATCCATGGCATATTCTCTACAGGATAAATCAATCCGGATAGTATCATTGTAGGCATCATGAACACCATTCCGGAAATCAGCATTGCGGCTACCTGAGTATCTACCAGCGTAGAAATCAAAAGTCCTATAGAAAGTGCAACCAAAATAAAGATCAGCGATATAAAAATAAGCCAGAACAAACTTCCTGAGATTGGTACCCCAAGTACAAAGACAGCGAGAAGTAATATTGTGGCGAGGTTAACTATAGAAAGGACAAAATATGGAACAGCCTTTGCTATGATGATATAAATTGGCTTCATGGGAGAAACAAGCAAAACTTCCATTGTTCCTACCTCCTTCTCTCTTACAATAGAAATTGAGGTCATCATTGCACAGATCAGCATCAAAATCAGGCCCATTACTCCCGGTACAAAGTTATAGGAACTCTTCATTTGCGGATTGTAGAGCATCCTTACCTCTGGAACGATATTGATTTTTGGTGAGATTGCCGGCCGTAATATTAGCTGGCAAGTCATTATTATGGCGGTGGCATATCTTGTCACAGCATTGGCAGTATTAGGATCTGTACCATCTGTTATAAGCTGAATCTGTGCATCTCCTGTGTGTAATATATTCTCGTAGAATCTCTCACTATAGACAAGAACAACGTTTACTTTGCCAGACTTAAAAAGAGACTCGATCTCAGCCGGATTCGATATCATTTTTACAACATTAAAATACTGGCTGGCAGAGATCCTTTCGGAAATTAACTGAGTTGCATGATCTTTAGCCGGATCAAATATTGCTATGTTCACGTTATTCACTTCACTTGACAGGGCAAAACCAAACAGGATAATCTGGACAATGGGCATTAATAGTAAAATCATAACTGTTCTCACATCTCTGAAGATATGGCAGAACTCCTTCCTTACGAATACTAAAAACTGTTTCATCTATAATTCCGATTAATCTGCTTTTCTGTTTGCTCCTCTTGCCAAATGAATAAAAACTTCGTCCATATTTCTGGCATCATACTTTATCTTCAGATTTTTGGGAGAATCAATGGCATCAATCCTGCCATCTACCATTATTGACACTCTGTTGCAATATTCCGCTTCATCCATATAGTGAGTTGTTACAAAAACTGTAATTCCTCTGTCGGCCGCTTTGTAAATAAGTTCCCAAAACTGACGACGAGTAACAGGATCTACTCCTCCCGTAGGCTCGTCCAGAAAAACAATTTTTGGTTCGTGGAAGATTGCGACTGAAAAGGCTAATTTTTGTTTCCAGCCCAAGGGCAGGGATTTTACTATAGTGTTCTTTTCATCCTCAAATCCAAGCTGTGCAAGCATCTCATCTGTTTTAGGATCAATCTCTTTATCTTTCACACCATATATACCGCCAAACAGTCTGAAGTTTTCCCATACTTTGAGATCGTCGTACAAAGAGAACTTCTGGCTCATATAACCAATATTGGCTTTTACCTTCTCAGACTCTTTTTCAATATCATATCCTGCAACACTCCCTTTTCCCGATGTTGGCTTACTCAGGCCGCAAAGCATCTTCATTGCAGTTGTTTTACCAGCTCCATTGGCGCCTAAAAATCCAAATATCTCTCCCTTGAATACTTCGAATGAAATATTGTCCACTGCTGTAAAGTTGCCGAACCTTTTTGTGAGACGATCAACTTTAATTACCTGCTCTATGTTTTGTTCTCCTTCCTTCATATTAGTTTTTTGACAGATTCATATAACAATCTTCAATACCAGCCTGAATTTCCTTTACATGAACATTGCTATACCCTTTGTTGAGTAACTCAAGTTCAATATCTGTGTGATTGTGAACGGAATCTTTAAGGGTTACATGGTGTTCATCGCCAAAAGCAAATGCACTCTCCACAATTTCCAATTCCCTTATACCATTTAGCAGTATGGACATGTTATCTCCTGCAACAGCAAACAATTTTTTGCTAAAATCCTTGATTATATTCTGTGGAGTTTCTATCTGCATAAATTTACCCTCGCTGATCAGTGCAATTCTGTCGCAAATAACCGCTTCGTCCATATATGGAGTAGATACGATAATTGTAATATTTTGCTCTTTAAGTCTCTTTAACATCTCCCAAAACTCTTTCCTTGAAACCGGATCTATTCCGGTTGTTGGTTCATCCAGAAAAAGTACTGACGGCTTATGAATGAGAGCGCAGCTTAATGCCAGTTTCTGCTTCATTCCGCCAGACAATGCCCCTGCCTTTCTGGTGCTGAATGGTTCTATATGCTGATATATATCCTTTATAAGATGATAATTCTCCTTGACAGTAGTATTAAAGAGTGTTGCAAAAAAATTCAGATTTTCCTCCACGGATAGATCCTGATAAAGAGAAAACCTGCCTGGCATATATCCTACCCTGCTGCGAATCTCTGCATAATCTTTAACTACATCGTATCCATCTACCGTAGCACTTCCCGAATCGGCTAAAAGAAGAGTTGTAAGAATACGAAAAAGCGATGTTTTTCCAGCTCCGTCCGGTCCGATAAGACCAAACATCTCCCCTCGGGGGACATCAAAGCTTACCCCTCTAAGAGCCTTTTCTGCTCCATAACTCTTTTCAATATTTTTTGCAGAAACAGCATACATCTCATTGAAATTTTCAGTTGCCGAGCTTAACTTCGCCATACATACCTATCTTGAGAAATCCGTCATTTTTAACCAGAATTTTTACAGCATATACAAGATTTGCTCTTTCGTCTTTTGTCTGGATTGTTTTTGGTGTAAACTCGGCCTTGTCAGAAACCCAGGTCACTATCCCCTGATATTCCTTTTGCTCATTCTCGCCAAAATCTGCATAAACCTTTACCTTTTGCCCGATTTTCAACTGTGTCAACTGTCCTGATGTTATGTATGCTCTCAGGATAATCTTTTCTATATCTGCTATCTTAAAAAGAGGTTTTCCCATGGATGTTATCTCTCCTCTCTCTGCATATTTTGCCAGAACCGTCCCTTTTATTGGCGAAGAGATTTTGCATTTCTTAAGCTGGTCTTCCAGTTGTGCAATCTGTATCTCTATTGCGGAACTCTCTTTTTCTACACTATAGTTGCCTTTTTCCAGATTCGATGTTTGTGCTGTCAACTGCTTTTCTAAAGTGGCAATCTGTGCATTTATGTCATCAAGCATCTTCTTGTTGCCTGCATTTGCATTAATAAGGTTTTGAGCTCTCTGCTTTTCAACTTGAAAATTCGCTATCTGCTGGTTTGTGACGGCAATCTGCTTTGCAACATCTGCTCTTCTGCTTATTACGGCTCCGTTACTTGCAAGAAGTCGTTGTTTCTGAAGTTTCAGTTGAATGCTGTCTATGTATCCGAGGTATTGGTCAGCTTCCAGAACTGATCCCTCCTCTACATTGAATTCTAAGATTTTACCATTTGCCTCTGAGGATACAATAACCTCAGTTGCTTCAAAATTGCCCGAAAAATCAGACTCTCCATTTTTACTGCCACATGATACAAAAGCTGCTGAGGCAATTGAAACCATTAGAATTAATACTGAATTTTTCATATCTCTTTTTAATTTTTCGCTTTTAGTTATTTGTGGTATTCTTAAGATCGTAAATTGCCATCATCAGTTCTATATCATGTCTGGCTCTGTTGGTTCTTGCAATATCAAGCAGGTTGATCTCCCTTATTAGTTCAGAGACCGATATGGTACCGTTTTCCAACTTTATCTCAGCGGCTCTTTTTATGTTTTCTCTTAATGAAATCAATTCGTCATCTCTCTCCATGAGGGTTCTTATTTTATTTATGGCCACAGTCTGTTGCGTACTCTTTAAGTTTGAGTTGTACAGAAACATATCTTTCTGATTATCTGCCATTTTTTTATTGATATCAACCAGTTTTAACTCATTTTTTTTGGTATCCAATCCCCCGAAGTTCCACGCAACTTTTAATCCTGCCATATAAAAAGGAGAGAAATCGTCCTTTAGCATATTGAGTCCAGGCTTTCCATACCCAGCCTGAATATATGCACCTACTTTCATTCTGTTCTTTGCAGAAATCAAACTGGCCTGACTATCGTAAAATGAGCGTTGAGCGTCAAAGAGAACTAGTTCCGGACGTATATTTTCTGCAGAATATGTCAGATCGGATGGCCTTTCGAATGTTGCATCAGTTTTAATTTCCTCTCCTATCATAGCAGATAACATCGAAATGAACGCTTCCTTGTTTGCAAGAAGTTCTGTCTCTCTCTGCAATGTGTTAATTTGTTCAACCTTGATTGCGTCAATGTCTGACTGATTTGCAAGTCCGTTGTTCATGTATGCAGAAACCTGATTAAAGCTTCTGTTCAGATCGCTTTTTAAAATATCTGTCTGGCGCAACTGTTCGTTGAGCAAAATTATTCCGAAGAATAGTTGATTAACCCTTTCCCTCAAAGCATAAACATCAACATCAAGTTTGCTCTTTTCTAATGCAGTCTGAGCCTTTATTCCCTCTTTTTGAGAAGAAGTCATCCCTCCGTCCCATATTATCTGATCCAGTTGGACAACCGCACTATATTGGTCTTTACTCAAGGTATTTATAGTAATACCCGGCATGGAGATTGGTATTTCTGTAACCTCCGACTGATAACTCGCTTTTGCACTCAGGGATATCTGAGGCAAATAGTTTTTGTTTGCATTCTCTATCCTAAACTCTTTTGAACTTTCAATCAGTCCGTATTGAACTACCATTGGAAAATTTTCTTTTGCTCTAGCCTGGCATATATCCAGATTGTACTGAGCAAAACCATCTATGCTAAAAAGCATCGCGACAGTGAATATCCCATAATTAAAAAAATTCATATAATAATTCTCTTTTAAAAATATTTTATTGTAAAAAACATTCACTCTTAAATGGAAATCCCCCCCCAAATTGTCTTAACAATTTCCTCTCTCCTTTTAATTACAAATGCATCGAATTCCCCAGAAGAGAAATTTCTGACACCTTGTAACAAGGGCTTAGCCAAAAACATAAATATATTCAATGACAAGATATTAAGCAGCAGGTCGAATGCAGAAATGTCCCTGACGTTTCCTCTTTCTCTCTCAATAGCGAGCTCTTTTTCCAGAGTCTCCAGTATTGGATAAGAGTGCTCTCTAAGTATGCTCACTATGTTTTCAAATCTTGCCGGATTAGTTGTAACCTCGTTTATTATCAAAAAAGGGAGCTTAGGATTTGCGGCTATTACTTCCAGGTGTTTTGTAATAATCGTCTCAATTTTTTCTTTTAATCCGCAACTTTTCAATGGATCTACCGAAATAGCAGAGGTAAACAAGATGAATTTCTTTTCAAATAATTTTCCAAAAAGATTCTCTTTTGTTCTAAAATAGTAGTGTACCAAAGCCTGGTTGCATCCAACCTTTCTTGCGATTTCCGTAGTTGTTGTCAGTGCAAACCCCTTGTTGAGAAAAAGCTCTTCTGCAGCCTCCATAATTTGTTGTTCAGTATTTGAATTTGACTCCATTTCCTTTTTTTAGCAATCATGTTTATTAATAGTGGTATTTAATAGCTCTATTAAGAGAGCAAAGTAAAAAAATTATTATGAAACACGCAAAAAAACCTTTTTTGTTGTATATCCCATTCACCTATATTGAAGTTTACCAAGTGATTGGATAAAGAAATATTTGTTTACTATCATTTTATTAACTAATATTTGTGTAATGCAATTTGGTGATAACATGAACTATATATTATGAAAAAGTTTTTATTTCTTTTATGCACGACGATAATCCTTACATCTTGTGTAAAACTCCGTAATCCCAGTGGAAATGACTCTTCTGAGTTTAAAATTCCTTCAAATTTTGATTGGAAGACTTTCGAACCTATGAAAGTCTCTTTCAATGGAAAATTCTCCGTTGTAAATCAAGATGGAGACACCATCGCTAAAAACCTGCCCGCAGGAGATTATAATCTTTATGTAGGAAAAGGGAGTCTCCTTACAATCGTCCCTTCATTGTCAATAGAAACCAAGAGTATTTCAAAACCTGTTGATGGTACTGAAAGCCGCATCTATTTTCCGGCAGAGGATAAATATGCAACTGTTATGTTTGAAGATCTCTTTCCTGTTCCCGGTGACAGGGACATGAACGATCTGGTTTTCGGGTTGAATATCGAGTATGACTTAAACGCCGGCGCTGAGGTATTGGCAATTAACTTCAATATCGAACCAAGAGCAGCAGGTGCTATCAAGTCCTATTTAGGGCTGGCGGCAAGCTTTACCGGATACCCTGTAAAGGTAGCGGATATTACACGCCACAGTTCTACCTACCCAGAAATTACTAAAGACCACAGCGATCTGGCTCCTATTTATAAGGTTATCGAACCACGGGAAGAGTCTTATGGTCCTGCAAATCCCAGTGATCCACAAGCCGATTACCGTGTAGCTCCTTTTACCGGTAATTTCAGAAAATTTTTCATTAACCCTTCATCTTCATATATAAATGTTTCCAATGTTGATCCAACTACAGAAACCCATAATTTTTCCGTTCAGGTAACTCTTGATCAAATTATCCATTATAAGAAATTCTCATTCTTTGAAGGCAATGACCCGGATAAGGTTAACATTGACATATTTGCAACGATTGAAGACAGATCAACAGAGGTCCATTTTAAGGGGCAACCTCCCACAAATTATTTTAACTACGACCTTTTTAAAATTGCTAACGAAGATTTTACTTCAGATGATAAATGGGTATGGGCTATTATGAGTGATAAATCTGTCCGGCACGCCTTGGAGAGGGTGAAAATTTATGATGCATATCCCGGTTTTGAAAAATGGTTTGAAACCCAGGATATGAGCGTCTGGTATTATTCTTATGACAAAGAACTGGTATTTACCAAAAAAGATTTCAATTATTTCAATTAGCATTAATTATTGAATATTAGTTTATTGAGTTTCGTCTGATTATTCGGTCGGAACTTTTTTTGTTTATTTTTTGTTATATTTGAGCAATTCAGAAAATTTTATGCGCAATTCAATATTTATACTTTCCCTACTCTTTCTGTTGTCTTCTTGCTTCAAGATGCCAAATGACCCCTATGTTTCACCTCTTACTGTTCCGGCTGATTTTGACTGGAAATCCATTGAAGCAAAAAAGGTTATCATAACACAAGTTTCTTCTGTACTCAATGAAAATGGAGATACTGTAGCCTCCTTTCTTCCTCCGGGGGAATATGGCCTTACTGTTGGCAAAAGCAGCATTCTTACGGTAGTTAAGGAGAACGCTGCAGTTCTTACAAAGTCACAGGGGGATATAAAGATTAAAGAGAAAATACATTTCCCGGCTAAGAACAAATATGCAACAGTTATGTTTGAAGACCTGTTTCCGGACAAAGGAGACATGGATATGAACGATATTGTATTAGGTCTGAACATTGTGTACTACCTCGATAAAGCATCAAACGTTATTGATATAGAGATAAATATTGAGCCAAGAGCTCTGGGAAGCCTGTTTCAGAATATTGGCCTTGCTGCTCAACTCTCGGCTCCAAATATTCTGGACATTGTACAAAATATTTCACACTCAGGCGATCCAAATCTATCGCCGTTTTTTAGTGTGACTACCAATAAAAACGGATACTCTCCTGAACTGGGCAATGTTAACTCTCAGGTAATACCTCTCACAGGAAATTTAAGAACCTATTTCGATAATGTTAAAGATCTCTTTATCAATGTAAGGAATATTGATCCAGTAACACAAACACATGACTTCTCGGTTCTGATAGAGATAAAGCCTACAGCAATTTTTCCATACTCAAACCTCACCTTCATTGAATCTTCACAAATCGGTAAGATAAACCTGGATATTTTTGCAGTTGTTGAAGATAGAGGCAAGGAGATTCATTTCAAGGGCCAGAGGCCTACAGATAAGTTCTTCTATCAGTATTTCATAAGTACATTGCCCAAAACTGACTTCTCCACAATTGATAACTGGGTATGGGCGATAATATGCGACCAATCGATAAGATATAATCTTGAGTATGTCAAGATTTATAACGCCTATCCAAATTTCAAAGTGTGGGCAGAGGGTGGAGGCGCAATTGGATCAAAATGGTATATACCTTCGGTCATAGACAGTCTCTATCAAAAGAACGACTATAACTACATTAATTAGTGACGATATCATCTGGCCCTGCTTAGTTTGGACTTAATCTTTACTGTAAAAGGGAAAAGTAATATTACAAGATTTTTGAATGTTACAAATTTAATAAATCCTTTTCTGTAAAAGTATTTTAGCACCTGAAACCTTTTGCCAAATGATAATGAATTGGCTTGATACGCTACTGAATTTACAATACCTTCTATCAATCGGTTAATGATCAACTTTACCCTAATCTCTTCGTTTTCGAAAAGCAGATTTAGTTGTTCCATAACTGAGAAATAACCCTTAATGTTCCTTAAAGAAAAATTGTTAGTCATTGTAGAATTTGCCCTGATTCTGCGATGGAAAAATGTTCGTGGTATATAGCCAATCCTATCCGCTGCAATATAGAGAACAGGGGTGAATAGCTCATCCTCATGTATAATCCCGGGAAAGAAGCGTAAATTTATTTTTTTCAGTAATTCCCTCTTAACAAAAATCAGCCATGGTGCAGCCCGGAATATGTTTTTTACCAGGAGGACCTCCATCATTTCTATTCCATTATAAACCTTATCCTCTATCTTCCCTGCCCGGTAATAGTTATATCCCCATCCCTGAGATTTATTGTCCTCAGAAAATATCTCTGCATCGAAAGTAACAATCTGAAGATTTTGAGAGCTACATTTCTCATAGCAAATCTCGAGTGCATCTTCCTCAAGCAGATCATCGCTGTCCATAAAATAGATATACTCCCCGATTGCATTGTCCATCCCTGTGTTTCGAGCAATTGACTGACCACTGTTGGGTTGTGAAAAAGATCGTATTCTATTATCCGATTTTGCGTGCTTCTCAATAATCTCCTTACTCCTGTCAGTTGATCCGTCATCAACCACAATTATCTCTATCTCCCTAAGTGTTTGATTTTGAATAGAAGAAAAAGCCGCCTCAAGATATTTGTCGGTATTGTAAACAGGAATAATTACACTTACCTTAGGATGTGCCATTTTATAAGGATTGTAGAATTTTTGACTACACAGCTTTTCTTCTCGTGTACTCCTCGAGGCTGATTGGTTTCTTATGCAGATTGGCCGCTCTGGTCAATTTATCGATAAAAAGGTGAATAAGTGCTTTAGTGAATTTTCTAAACTCGACGGAAAATGATGTTTCCGGAAAAATCTTTCTCACCATTTCCGGTGTCCACCTTTTCGTAAAGAATGAACTATAGTATTCATCCTCCGGATTTATAATAAATTCCATAGAATCTTTCCATTCACATCTTACGGTTGTCACGTTTATTCTGGAAAGCATCAGGAGACGGAAAGGAACAGACTGGTATGGAAGATAGTTTAAAAAAAAATCACCATAGTCTGCATCGAACTTATACTGCATCTTCGATTTTTCATACAGTACCAATTTATTGTCTATCTCCAGTATGACCCACTTATGCGAGATTTTGGGGGCAAGGAATTCTCCCAGAAGGCTGGGCGTTTCTATGTAACCTTTATGGGCAACACGAAACTGCTCCTGCATAAACTTGTCTGGATTGTCTACATGCTCCAGAACATGACAACATATAACGTAATCAAATTCTCCGTCCCTAAATGGTAGATTCTCACCATCGGCCTGGACAAGAGTCTGATGTGGATATAATTTAAAATCTCCCCTTCTGTGGAAGTTGTCATTTACATATCTTTCTGTCAAAACATTTGCACGACGAGTAGGATTGCTTCCGGGACCAATTTCCAATACTCTGAAGGATTTTTTTAAGGACAAACTGTCCTTACTGTAAGGATTTCTGATTTTCATTTTCAAAATAATTCACGTAAATTTAACAAAAACTAATAACTACCCAAAATTCCTCAGACTATTCTTATGAGCATAAAAATTGCATATTGCATTCCGGCTCTCTACTCAATAAGCGGCATGGAGAAAACCCTGACTATAAAGGCTAATTACTTTGCCGATATTTTAAATTACAAGGTCTATATTATCCTTACCGATGGCAAAGACACAGTTCCAGCTTTCGCACTTTCAAATAAAATTGAGATTATTAATCTTGACATTAATTATGATAAAATTTGGGGTTATCCTCTATATAAAAAATCCTTTCTTTATGTTGTAAAGCAAATATTGTTCAGAAAGCGACTTTCAAAAGTTTTAAATGAGATCAAACCTGACATAACGGTTTCTATGCTAAGAAGAGAGATAAACTTTATTGCCAAGATTAAGGATGGTAGTATTAAAGTTGGCGAAATGCACTTTAATAAAAGTAATTACAGGGATTTTGACAAGAAGGGAAATCCAAATATTATAAAGTCTCTTTTTGCAAAACTTTGGATGAATCAGTTGGTAAACAATCTGAAAAGACTTGACAAGTTTGTCGTCCTAAGCTACGAGGACAAGGAGAAGTGGGTGGAACTGAATAATGTAGCAGTAATTTACAACCCTATAGCAACTTATCCGGCTATAACATCTGATTGTTCTTCTAAAAAAGTAATTGCAGCAGGTCGTTTTGTTGTCCAAAAAGGGTTCGATATGCTAATCGACAGCTGGAAAATTGTATCAGAAAAGCACCCTGACTGGACCTTAACAATCTATGGTAGCGGGAACAAGGAGTCTTTCCAAAAGCAAGTTGACAATAATAATAACTCCAAAACCTGTATTCTTAAAGATGCCGTCTTTAATCTGGAAGAGAAGTTTGCAGAAAGCTCCATATTTGCTTTTAGCTCGCGCTTTGAAGGGTTTGGGATGGTGATATCAGAGGCAATGGCAAGTGGGCTTCCTCCGGTTGCTTTTGCCTGTCCATGCGGGCCTAAAGACATAATTCAAGACGGGGTAAATGGTTTTCTGGTTAACCTAGGAGATATTGATGGGTTGGCAGAAAAAATCTCTCTACTTATTGAGGATAAGGAGATGAGAGAAAACATGGGAAAGATGGCACGTATCCGATCGGAGAGATTCCGTATTGAGACTATTGCACAAGAGTGGGATCAGCTTTTTCGTTCGTTGCTCAAAGAATAAATCTCTTTGCCCTATACTACTTTGTCCCAAGTTCCTGATTTGTGGTTATATTTTTTGATGATTTTTGCCGGATTTCCTGCAGCGATGCAATAAGGTGCAACCTCTTTATTTACAAGGCTTCCACCGGCTATTATACTATGAGTCCCTATTTTTACACCCTTGGTTATTACCGTATTAGCGCCTATCCAAACATCGTCTTCAATAATGATTAAAGCTGTACTGACTCCCTGTTCGTCAATCCGGAGTTTTATATCTTTATAGTTGTGGTCGAGCCCTGAGAGTGTGATATTTTGCGCTAAATTTACATGATTACCTATACTAACCGGACCAATGATAATATTTCCAAGCCCCACCCTGGAACAATTTCCTATAGAGATGTCTCCCACAAGATTATTTACAAGAGAATAGTCCTCAATAACAGAATTGTCACCAATTGAAAATCTGTTAAAGGGTGCAATATCTTTGCGTACACTTCTGTAGAAAACCGATTTTCTGCCTCTGTTTATATAAAATGGAATAAAGAGTCTGAGCCACCATCTGGGTCTTGTTTTTACAGGGTGTATCAGCATATTCAGTAATAAACTCTTAATTTTTGGATTTTGCTTCAACCAATTAGTTATTTTTTCTCTCATAATTTTTTATGCTCTTTTAGCCTTTTCCCAGGTACCGTCTCCCTTTTTCTTTTTAAGCAGGTAAACAAACCCTTCAAAAACATTAATATTCATAAACAGGAAGTAGTAGGGAACAAATAGAAATTTATTCCTGATTTTCTTTCCTTCGGACTGTTTTCCTAAAATTGCCAGAATATAAAAACCCAGCTGGAAGATAAACAACAAAATATATATGGCACCTCCTCCCGCAGCAACGAGGCAAAGATTCAGCGGAAACAAGGCGAAAAGAAGAGGAGGGGTTATTGTCCATCTGAGAACACGGTGTGATATAAACTGGAAAGAAAGCATGGGATATCTTAAAAAATTCAGCAATGCTCTGAGTCTGCATACAGACTGAATACCCCCTGCTGCAATTCTCACTTTTCTCTTCTTCTCCTCAGACATGCTGTATGATCCCTCCTCAATGGCGTAGGCATTGCTGCAATACTCAATCTTGTAGCCTTTTTGTGCAATCCTCATCGAGAGTATAAAATCATCCAGAAGTGTATCTACCTCCATTTCCTCAAAAAGGTCTCTTCTTATGGCAAAAAGTTCTCCAGCGGCGCCAACAGTTGTATTAAGCCTTGAATCCAACGCTTTAAGCGTTGATTCATATCTCCAGTAAATCCCTTCTCCTCCCGATGATGCGTTATCTTTATCTTTTGTTGCTATCCTCTTCTCCCCTGCAACACACCCGACATTTGGGTCCGAAAAAGCTTTTACGATCTCCTGTACTGCCTCCTTGTTAAGCATTGTATTGGCATCGGTAAATATTATCAGATCAGTTTTTATATATGGCATTGCCCTGTTAATAGCAGCTGTCTTTCCTCCTCTTTTTGGCTCAAATAAAACCTCTGTATTAGCATAATGAGATAACCTTAAGTTTGTATTATCTGTTGAACCATCTGTTACCCACACGATCTTAAGCTTGTCTCCAGGATAGTTTTGCGCAGATATATTGAACATTTTCTCATCCACGATATTCTCTTCGTTATATGCAGCAATCAGAAGTGTTATCTCCGGAAAGGCTTCCTGAAAAATTTGATGAACAATCGGCTTTTTAAAACTCTCTTTTATCCTTACCAGAATGTACAACATAATTCCATATCCCAGATAGGTGTAGAAAACAACGAATAGTGATATCCAAAACAGTAGTGCCAGAGTTTTCATTTTGTTGTGAATGTTGCGTCAATAACTTTCTGCATTTGTACTTTCCATGAGAGAGTATCAATTATACTATTTCTTATATCTAAAGGACTTAATTTTAATGACTTTTTAAATTCCACTATCTGCTCAATATTTATTGGAGTTTCATCAGCCGGAGCTTTTATAATATAAGACATATTCTCAAAATCATCATCTATCTCTGAGTAAATAAACGGAATTCCTCTTGCTGCATACTCTCTGGTTTTTAGTGTTTTAATTTTTGTAATATTAGATCGATGTCTGGCAAGGCTAGCTACACCAAAATCTGCTTGGTCAAAAAGGTTGTCTAGGTCTTCTCCGTGTTTATTACCATAAAAATGAACATAATCATTCATGTTTAACTGTTTTGTTAATTGAATTAAAGATTGTACATCCTTAGGAAATCCATCTCCTACAATATCAAAATATACCTCCACATTTCTTTGACTATTATAATACTCACCAAGGCCGGTAATAATTCGATCAAATCCATGCCAGTAGTGAATCTCCGCAACACCAATCAACCGGATAATATTTTCCTTTTCACTTACTGTTGATTTTAACTTTATACTTTTGAAATCTACCCCGTTAGAAATACAAATTGTTTTCACTCCATGAATATTTGCATAGTCAGTAAATGTAACTATCCTGTCAATATTGTTCTTTAGCCTTTCCCTAAGTATTCTGTTTATAAAAAAAATGAATGAGTACTTTAATGGACCTCCTTTAGTCTCAATATCATATGGGTATGTAGGAAATTCCATAACAACTTTTATTCCTTCTTTTCTCAGTTTTCTTAGCATCCTCAATAAGTGGAAATTTGTATTATAGAAACTTCTAATATATACAAACTTTATCTTATTTGAAATTATATAATTTGTGAGAGCTTTGAACCTGAACCATTTCAACAAACTCGCAAAAGGACCATTTCCGTAGTTGTCAATTACTTTATCGCCACACACTCTTTTCTGGTTTCCGTATTCATCTATGACCATGTGACACAACTCTACGTCCATTCCGCACTCTTTTAAAGCAGCAATCTGATAAATTATCTTTTTACTTATGCCACTATGTGGTGCAAAATCAAAAAAATGGACGAAAATAGCTTTCATTTGTTTTTAATAAGATTAGATGGTTGATCTTTAACTTCTCCGGTATATTTTATGAAGTATTTTTTAATACCTTTTAGTACGCTTCTCACTCTCATCCAGAAAGCTTTTTTTAGCGAACCGTCGGCACTGATAGTTGAAGTACAACTTACCGCTCTTGCCTTTCTGCTTCTTACAAAAGCTATTTTCCCGTATTTCTTGAGTCCATAAGCCATCGCTCCGTCTTCTCCCCTGATAATCTGAACTCTGTATCCCACTTTTCTGCCAAATTCTGCCACATAAGCAAAAACAAGACCCCGAACACTCCTTTCCGGACTTTTAAATGATAGCAGATACAGATGGATGTCTCTCAGTAACTCATAAAAGAACATCCAGAATCTTGGGTACTCCTTGCTTGTGACATAGCTCCACAAAGATGAAACAGCAACAACTCCGGGCCTTTCAAGTGCTTCTATCATGGTCTCTACATATGCTGCAGGATACATAGTGTCGGAATCTATGCAGATATAGTACTTCCCTTTTGCCTCCTGAAGTCCTCTGTTTCTTGCATATCCACAGCTTTTCTGGTCTTCGCTGTAATACCTCAGACCAACTGCTTTATAGACATCCGCTGTCCTATCTGCAGAATTGTTGTCAACACCAATTATCTCCAATGGGTATTTGCATTTGCTTTCGCTAAGCGACCAAAGACAACTCAGTAACCTGGTTTCGTCGTTATATGCAATCACTACAACTGATGCAAGAGGGTTATCACTCTGAACGGTTGCCAGTTTCACCTTAACTTCGTCAATAATGTGCTGTGGTGCAGAGCTGAACGGCTTTTCAAAAACTGCCAGATATTTATAATACCACTTCATATCCTGAAAATTTAAGTTAGTAAAGCCTATCTTGAATAAAATGATCTGACTCTTCCGCAAATCAGGCGTATCTGCTCATCGGTTAACTGAACGGCCGACGGAAGCCACAGCCCTTTTTGTCCAACCATGTTTGAGACAGGATGCTCACCTGGAATATTATATGCAACCTGCTTGTTTATTGGAGGATACATGATTCTAGTGCCAATTTGATGTTCTTTAAGGTACTCCTGAAGTTTGCTCCTATCTTCTGCAAAAACATCTATAAACCAAGGCGTTGTAATGGACAGATCCTGATCAAAGAAAGAAACCTCTTTAACATCACTCAACAATGACTTATAAAGAGTAAGAATTTCTTTCTTCCTTTCAACTCTCCAAGGAAGCTTTTTCATCTGTTCATTGCCGATTACAGCTTGCATTTCTGTAAATTTAAAGTTGAATCCGATACTGTCATGAACATCATTCCCTCCACCGCTCCTTCCAAAGTCCTTCAATCTTTTTAGCTTGTATGCCATTTGGTCATCGTTAGTGACGATAGCTCCTCCCTGACCTGTGGAAATAATCTTAGGGGCAGAAAACGAGAAACTTCCGGCAATACTGAATGTTCCCTGATGTTTTCCATTAGGATACCATGAACCCAAAGATTGGGCTGAGTCTTCCAGAAGAATAAGACCTTTTTCTTTGCATAGTTTTTCAAAAGCTTCAATTCCTGATTTTGGATATCGTCCGTTTGCAGTCACTAAAAAAATTGCTTTGGTTTTAGGAGTAATTGCTCTTTTTGCACACTCTATATCCATACACAGGGTTTCTCTCTCAACATCCACAAAAACCGGAGTTGCTCCAATCATTTTTACAGAATTTGGAGTAGCAATCATGGTAAAATTCGGGACAATCACTTCATCTCCGGCCTTTATACCAGAAGCGATGGCCATCAGAGTAAGGCTTATGGTTCCGTTATTTACAACTATACAATATCTAGCCCCGGTATAGTCGGCGATACGTTTTTCAAATTCGGCAGTCTGCCTGAATTCAGTTAACCATCCACCCTCTTCCATATATTTGTTAAGCGCTTCCCTCTCTTGTGAGTCAAACAAAGGTTCCATCTGTGGTATAAATTCCATTGTGATAATTTTTTTAAAATCTTCTCCTGTCAATATTTGCTCCCAGATAGGGGCCGTTTTTTATTTCCAGAACCTGAGTCCCATCTTCCAAAATTTCATACCCGTGTCCGGAGTTCAAAAGAATGAGCATATCTCCCTCTTTTACAACTATCTCGTCAACAAAAACTTCGTCTAAAGAGTAGAGTTGAGCTTTAATGCTACCCTTTTTAATATACAATACCTCCTGTGTCCGCTCAACACTGCGTTTCACCTGATTGTGTATATGCTTTAAAAGTTCTTTTCCCTGATTGTATTGCCAGGTGCCTACCTGAACATATTCATCGTCCTTCGAATAAAAACCCAGGCCTTCTTCCCAAGCTTCTGATGGAATGTGTCTGGCTAATATCTCGTTATTGTATTTGATTTCTCTTATTTCCATTATGTCTCGTTTTTAAGATACCATTCTATAGTTTCCCTTACTCCATTTTCGAAAGGTATCTGCGGTTTCCAGTTCATAAGTTGCTCCCCCAGTTTTCCATCGACTGTTTTATAAGTTGCACCGTCCGGTTTTGTGGGGTCGAGTTCAATTTCTCCCTTGTAACCGACATATTTTTTAATCATATTTGCCATATCTATTACAGAAATGCCAGAACCTATACCAACATTGACAGGACCTGGGTAATAAGGCATATCCATAGCCCGGATTAATGCTTCTGCTCCGTCTTCTACATGCATCCATTCTCTCACAGGAGTGCCGGTTCCCCATACTACCACCTTTGGTTCATTGTTTTGTTTCGCTTTTACAAACTTCATAATCAAAGCTCCCAATGCATGAGAACGCTCTTCTTCAAAATGGTCGCCGGGACCATACATGTTGGAAAGAATAATATTGTAAATTCTATCACTGTATTGTTTGCCATAAGCATATGCTCCAATGAGAAAAGCTTTTCTTACAAATCCGTAAACCATGACAGACTCATGCATTACACCATCCCATATTTCCTCTTCTTTAAACAGGGTGGCATTTGCCGGATAAACGCAATTTGAAACAGGGTTTATAAATTTTGTAACACCTGTGGCATGAGAGGCGCTAAGGACACTTGTGACCATCCTTAAATTATTATGGAACAGTTCAACAGGATATTTGTATCCAAACTGTATTCCTCCAACATAAGATGCACAATTTATTACAATCTCAGGTTTAACCTCTTCAAAAAGAGCCATTGTCTGGTTTTCGTTTCTAAGATCTACTCCCATTGAAAAAGACGAAGGAACAAATGTAAGGCCTTTATCTTTAAGTTTCCGACAGACAGTTTTACCTAAGAACCCTGTTGCCCCTAATACTAAAATCATAATTCTACTCCTCCGTAATCATCATATTCAAGGTCGTATTTGACCATTTTATAAACCAGGTCTTCCAGTTTTGTTCTGGTTTGCCAGCCCAACTCTTTTTTTGCTTTAGATGGATCACCCCACAACAAATGAACCTCTGCAGGTCTGAAATATCTGGGATCTATTGTTACCAGAACATCTCCATTTTTTTTGTTCATTCCAACTTCATTCAATCCGGTTCCTCTCCACTCTATTTCTATATCAATAACCCTGAATGCCATTTCTACAAATTCTCTTACTGTGTGCGTGCTTCCTGTCGCAATCACATAGTCATCCGGTGCACTCTGTTGTAGCATGAGCCACATGGCCTCCACATACTCTTTTGCATATCCCCAGTCCCTTTTTGCATCAAGATTACCAAGGGATAATTGATTCAGTTTCTTTTTATAGATATTAGCAACAGCTTTGGTTATTTTTTTTGTAACAAAGGTTTCTCCTCGTCTGGGAGATTCATGATTGAAAAGAATGCCGTTACAAGCAAAAAGATTATAGGACTCTCTGTAGTTAACGGTTATCCAGTAGGCATACAACTTGGCCGCTCCATACGGAGACTTGGGATAAAACGGGGTCTTTTCGCTCTGTGGAGCAGTTTCAGGCAATCCTCCAAATAACTCTGATGTTGATGCCTGATAATATTTACATGGTATTCCTGTATCACGTATTGCGTCCAAAAGGCGAATAGCTCCGATTGCATCAACCTCTCCGGTATATTCGGGTACCTCAAAAGAGACTGCTACGTGAGATTGTGCGCCCAAATTATAAATTTCATCCGGCCTAATTGTAGAAATGAGCCTGTGCAGATTGCTTGAATCTGCAAGATCTCCGTGGAAAGTATGATAGTTAGGATGTTCCCAGATTCTGCTTAAAATTCTTTGAGTCGTAAAAACTGATGAGCGTCTTAGTATTCCATATATTTCATATCCTTTTTCCAAAAGAAACTCTGAAAGATATGAGCCATCTTGCCCGGTAATACCTGTTATAAATGCTTTTTTCACTGTTTAATGTTTTACAATGTTTTACGTATTATCAAAGATACTCATATTTTGTGTTATATTTATAATAAATTTAACCCTTGATCTATGGTCTATTCAATATTAACTAACGGATTGGCTAATAATCTTTTTCAAATTGCAACAGGGGCCTCTCTTGCCCATAGTAACAACACTGAATACATAGCTTGCACCATAGAAGAAACGGTTCCTGAGGGAATGACGTTCAATGGTTTTATAAATCAGTTTCAGAGCAATACTTTAAAGAATGTCTCCTTTGTAGAAGGTTTTCCTGAAGACACTACAGAATATGTTCAACCGGGTTTTAATTACAATCCAATTCCCTATTCCCCAAGAATAAGGCTTTCCGGCTATTTTCAAAGTGAAAAATTTTTTGACAAAGAATACGTAAGGGAGCTATTCTCCCTGGATAAAGACAAACTTTTATATATCAGAAACAAATATGGAAAGCTTCTGGATCAGGAGATTATCTCCATTCATGTAAGAAGGGGCGATTATGTTAACAGGCCCTTAAGACAACCGGTATGTTGTATGCCATATTTCAGACGTGCCATCAAATATTTTGGAAAGTACCGGCAATATTTTGTGTTTAGCGATGATATTGCATGGTGTAGAAAAAGGTTTACCGGCAGCAATTTCCACTTTCCGGATCATGAGTCACCTGTAATAGATCTGTATCTTCAGTCATTGTGTACTCACAACATTATCAGTAACTCTTCCTATAGCTGGTGGGGTGCTTGGCTAAACCAAAATCCCTCCAAAATTGTAATTGTTCCCAAGACTTGGTTTGGGATTCAGATGAGAGATTACAATCTCACAGACCTTATCCCCGAAGAGTGGATAAAGATTAAAAATCCGCGAACATTGGCACTTACACTTAAAATTGCAGTTTACTGGTCGGTAGATATCTCCAAAAGAGCTTTCTGGAGATTGAAGCATCTTTAGTTTTCCCTTCTGAGAATTTTAGTATTTATGAACTCCTTTATGCCAATCATCCTGTCCAGTTGTTTAAAGGAATAGACAATAGAGAACAATAACAAGAGAGATCCTATCGGGTATGAGTAAATGTCGTTAAACAACTTAAAGGAGAAGAAGACGGCCGCCATTAACGACATCTGGATAAGCAGAACTTTTTTAAGTTCCCTGCTCAATGAAAATGTGTATAGCTTAAAGGTCACAATGTTTATCAATACAAAATAGACAAGATGCATAAGAAGGAATGCCCAGGCCAGTCCTGATAACCCGTTTATCATGTAGCCTATAACGCTGAAAAGAAGCATACTAACGTTTGAGTATATACCTTCAAGAAAGAAAAACACCTTTTTGTCTCCCTTTGCAAAAGATATAGCACCAATAGAATATGAGGCAGCCTTGAACATCATGCCAAATGCAAGCATCCTGATAAATCCGGTGATGGGGATAAACTCTTTAGACAATAAAATTTGTATAACAAGTGGTGCTGCAATAATCAATAATAGCAGAATTGGTGTTGCTATAAGCAAAGTGACCTCTCCTTGTTGATTAACCATCTCTCTTACTTTATTATTATCATCACTTATAGCGGATAATCGCGGATAATAATCAATTGCCATTGCGGCAAATACCAGACCTATTGATTGTGAAGTGATGCTCATGCCTGCCTGATACAATCCAAGGTCAGCAACAGAACCTGAGTTGATTATAAAGTTGTTTAGCAAGTAGCTGACCAAAGATCCTATTGATGTAGCCAGCATCATTGCTACACCCAGTTTCACCATATCCAAACCACCGGAATATGTCTCTTTCCATGAGACTTTAACCTTTGTGGTTTTCACTTTTGAAGTATAAAATATGCTGAGTATGTAAGTAACCAGAGAAGATAATATTAAAGCCGGAACAATGGCCTTAACACCAAAGAAAAAGTAAAGAGGAGCTGATACTAAAAGAGCGACCAAAGTACCGGAAAGAGAATTAATGGCATACCACTTGAGATTGCGTGTTCCCTGAAGTAGTGAAGAATTTCCAGAGGCAAGGATGTTGAATAAAACCATAAATCCAAGGAGCATGAATGCCCACGTGTACTCACCACTATTAAAGGCAAAATGACTTAAAAGAGGAGAGAGGGAGACTACGGCAATAAACCCCAGCAGTGCACTGGCAAACAGCCAGCGTCTGTAAATCCTGAGCGTCCTCGATAGTTTTTCAATATCACCGGATTCACTGGATTTTGAAATATCTCTAACCGCACTGTAATTTAATCCAAGACCGGCAATATTGTTAATCATTGATACTGAAGACAAAAAAAGACCATTTAATCCCATGCCGGCCGGCCCCAGCAATATAGCGATTATCTTACCTCTTACAAGATTTATAAATACATCAATAATCTGCGTTCCCCCAAACAAAGAGGTTGCCTTAAAAATATTCTTGTATGAGGTTTTCCCTTTTGATGGTGGCATTGTTTTAGCCCTTTTGTGTGTGGATGAATTTTTTGTTCGCTCCCTTGGTTCTGAAAAAATTAAGAAACATTAGTATAAAAAGAACGGGTATTTTCTTTATCGCCCTAAAGTTTCTTTTTGTAACCAGAAAGTCGGGGATTGCCATTGCAAATGTGAATATCAAAGAACCAAACAAAACCCACCATTTAACTGATGTCCTCCAGTCAAGAAGAGTCGTAAGCAAAGATGCTATTATTATTATACCCAGCAGGACAACTCTTGGCAGAAGCATCCAGCTTAAAATCTTGTCAATATAATCTATATTGAAAGAAAAAATGGCTTTTGGCAAATTTTTCAATCCGGAGATAAGGGAACCTAATTGAGCTGCAATCCATCTTCTTCTCTGATTGTAAAAACCTTTCTCTTCCTGTATCTTTTCATCATACACCATAAGGTGATCGAGAAAATCCACAAAAATTCTTTCCTTGAGAAGCAGCATTTCCAGTTCTTTATCCTCTCCTGCTGTTGTTAGGTTCTTTACGTTCTCCCTGAACCATAGATATTCAAATGCCATACCTGAGCCTATAAGAGCAGATGAGAGCCCCATATTAACATGCCCTTTTCTAAAAACAGAGTTGTTAATCTCCTCACTGATAGCATCAAGAATAGCCATGTCGTTGTTCAGGTTCTTTGCTGTGCGGTGGGCCTGTACAGCTGTTACCCCAGAGTAGAAGGCATCGTTTATGTCAGAAATAAAGTTTGGTTCAACAATATTATCGGCATCAAGAATAATAACAATATCATATTCTTCTCCTTTAAGCCTGTCAACTGCCTGATTAAGCGCATAGGCCTTGGAGCTTTTTTCTGAATTTATAATAAATAGTTTAACCGGAAATTCTGCTATTGTCTTATTAGTTTCGTCTTTCATTTTGTCCGAGATAACCACAATATCCAGCTTTTTATCCGGATACTCCTGGGCCAGCAAAGATTGAACTGAATCTTCAATTACTCTGTCTTCCTTGTAAGCGGGAATCAGCACAACAAATCTGTATTTTTTAGTAGCCAGAGGATATCTCTTTTTCCCTCCGCCCAAAGAGAATAGGGCAAAAACAAAAAGGTATCCGACCGATATGGTCATCAGAATGAATAAAACCAAATCAACGTCTTTTAAAAAATGGTCCATAACCTAAATTAGACAGATTCTGTATTTAATTTAAAATAATCTATTACCCCATTTAATGTTGCCAAAACCAGATTTCTCCTACCTTTAAAAATGGATAACAGAAGCAATTTTGGGTCAGCAACCAGCAACTGATAGGCAATAGCAAGAAATCTTACAAAACCTCTCCTGTTTCTATGAGCAAAAAGCAATCTGTTCCTGGTCATATAGTATCTCTTAAGATAACTGTCACTTCCAGTACTTTGGCTCTCTTTGTGAATTATCAATGTTGCAGGCTGATACATTAATCTGTATCCACATTCTCTCATCTTTGCACACCAGTCCAGTTCTTCGTAATAAAGAAAGTATATTTCCGGCATATAACCAATTCTTTCTATCACCTCTCTCCTTACCATCATTGCAGCACCATGAGTCGAGGCTGTTTCCGCCGGTGTGTCGTACTGTCCTCTGTCTGGTTCATTATAACCAATTGCCCTGTTTCTCAGTGTAATCCTTGTAAGCTCTGTAAATCCGGCAAATTGAATGGTGTCCGGAGGATTCATAAAATGGATCTTGGGAGAGACTGCTCCTATGAAGGGATCACTATCAAGCATCTTAACAAGTTCAGAAACTGAATTGTCACGAATAAGAGTGTCATTATTTATCAACATTACATATCGCCCGGATGATGTTTTTATACCAAGATTATTCCCCCCTGAAAAGCCCAGATTACTTTTACTCCTGATAACTATTGCTTTTGGAAACTCCTTAGCAAGAGGGAGAGATTCATTATTAACGGAGCCGTTATCTACAACTATAACCTCATGGGAAATCTCACTCAAATGCTCTTCAATTGAAACAAGAAGCTCCCTGGTATGTTTGATCCCATTATAGTTGACCACTACAAAAGATATCTCAGGATTCTGGCTCATTTTTTTTTGATTTTATGAGGTCGGCTTCTGCCAACTCCTTGTCATAAACCGGGCTCAGAAATATGAAAGCCATACATATGTATTGTATTGGTCCAAATGGAAATTGGCCAATAATTTCCAAGCTGTAAGACGCTACATAAATTCCGCATATACCACATAGCAAAGCAGCCATCAACCCTTTTAGCTGATGGTTTTTTAATCGGAAAAAGACTAGATAACCCCCGTGAAAAATAATATAAAGTATTATCAATACGTGAAGTAATAGCCCGACAATTCCTGTCTCCATCCATATAAGAACATACCAGGAGTCAGCAGGTATCTTGGAAAGAACCGCATCTGTTCTGTAATTGGTGGCCTCTCCCCTGCTCATTCCAATTCCAACACCAATTGGTTTATTATACAGGTAAGTTCTGACTCTCGCTTGATTTACCACCCTCACAACATATGAAGCATCATCAGTATTAAAGAAAGATCTCATCCTCCTGATGTATGTATTTCCTTGTCCGTAATAGGTAAATCTTAGAAATATAAAAGTAGCGACGACAAGTATTGTTGTTATTGTAAGAGTTTTGAATTTTTTGGAAATAATTGCATAAATTGTCAGGCCAACAAAAGGAACGGCTAATGAACCTCTGGTTCCTGAGAGTAGCATCCCATATAAACAGGCGGCAGCTGTGAAGAGGTAAAAAAACCGCATTTTGGGTTCTTTAAAATAGAATGAAGATATTCCAAATACAACACCTGAGAATGCTATGCCAGTTCCAAAGTTACCTGCATCAGTAAAAAAAGAGAAATATCTGATTCCGGAGTAAATAACATGCGTGGCTGCTGCTCCCTCTACATAGAGCCATCTTGACTCAGCAAAGTCAAAACCAAGTGTTTTCTGGAAAAATGCTTTTAACACCGCTAAAAGAGATAATATTGCCCAAATAAAAAGTATGCGCTTAAAATCCTTAAATTTTCTCATTATTACAGTGACAAGAACCACAATAATAAAGAAGTAGATGCCAATTCCTCTTACTGAAGTAAGCCAGGCAACAATAGAAGAGGAATAAGGATTGAAAATCTCAAAAACGCAGTAAACTAACCAAATGAATGCCGCCAGCGAAAGTCCGTTAAATGCATTACTGAATTTTATGTCTGATCCTTTCTTGAGACTACTAATTATCAAGGTTATAATAACGATTGCCAGCAATATATCTATTGTTATTCCAGGTGCGATGGCTTTAATATAACGTGAAAGACCGGATATAAAATAGTTTGTCATAAAAAACATGACAAATCCCAAAAATGGACTTTGAACAAGAGCTATAAAAAAAAGAAGCATTATTGGCAACAGGGAAATTACAGAACCAATAAGAATACCCATCTTTAAGGTTGAATACACTATCAGAAGCACCCATCCTACAACGAATAGGTAGATTAGTGTCCTGTTGACATTATTGAAAAGATTGTTGATAATACCACTCATAGTAGCATTATTTAGATGTCAGGCCGAATTGAGTCAGTTTGTAAACAAGTTTTCTGATATTTGTGTATGGTGGTAACATTCCAACAAAATTTTCAGCAACACTACTTTCTACTTGTGTAAGATACAATTGCAACGGAGTGAATTGTGCTTGTGATTTAAGCCTTTCGAAAGCAAGTTTGTCGATATCACGCCAAACCTTATCGGCTCTTATTACCACAAGATTAATTGAAGCCTCTCTTAACAGACCCACAGGAATTGCTGATTTTGAAACTGATCTATGTTCTACAAGAATCACATCTTCGTTTTCATAATCATAAAGTTCCGACAAGTTCATTGACAGGATATAATCCCTCGAATCAGAGGTTATACCATCATGCCATGATATAATTCTCACCCTCAGTCCTCTTTCGGTCCAGTATTCATTCAGGAAGTCAATTAATTTGCTCTTGCCTGTACCATCATCTGTACTAATAAAGTTAATTATATCAGGTTTCTCCCTAGGGTTCAGGTAAGGTACTATTGAATTAGCAAGATAGTTGGCAGCAATTCGTTCATATTCCTTGTTATAACCTCTGTATCTGAAAGTATCCTTCTTTGGAAAAGCACCCAGTACAGTGGCCGGAATAAGTTTCTCTGCCCTCATCTTATCCCTTACTGTACGGTCAAAAAGCTCAAGTAAAATAAAGAAGGCTATAATAAAAAAAAGTGACCCGAAGTAAGTGATTAGCACAATAATTCTCCTCGCCGTGGGAATCGGCGACACCGGAAAAAGTGGAGGATTTATTGCCTTAAGGGTTGCAGAAGTCATCTGCAGTGTCTTCTGTCTCATAAGAGCTGCATTAAGACTTTGTAAAACAGAAAGATAAGACTGTTCTGTAAAACTAATCTCCCTTTCCTTTCTCGTGAGGGTAGTTCCAATGGGTGAAAAATAGGTGTACTGAGCCTCCAGCGTTTTCTTAACCTCTTCCATAACTTTCATTTCAGCTATGGCTTTTTCTCTGGCTATTATCTCCGTGATCCACTGTTCCACAAAAGTTATGGATGCAATACCTTCTTTTGTGTATTTTTGATCACTTACCATGGCAGAGAAGGATTTGAGGTCAACTTCCGCTTTATTAAGTTTTGTTTTATACTCTTCCAGCGTTTTAGAATAGGTTGAAGAAGAGTCTGACTGAAACGTTTCAAGTCGTGCTACCTGGCTGCTTAGTTGAGAAATTGCGTTTAATTTGTCAAGAAAGAGGCTATTGTTCTGAATCGTTTTGACCTGATCTTTTATCCTCTCTTCCAAGTCATTGACAGTAGTATTTGACGATGTGTAATTTAACAGTGCCGTGCTATAAAGAAGTTCGTAGTCCCTGGCAAGAGCTGTTACCTGCTTTGTCTGCTCACCATAATTTATGACCTTCTTGTCTATATAATATTGAGTTAGCGAATCCTCAGATGACCTGAGCTTTTTGCCAAGTTTGGCAAGTTCATTCCTAAAATACTCTACTACATTGTTTGTCTCTCCAAATCTCAAAAGTTCATACTGTTTTACAAACTCATCATTCAGTATTACAAGTGTATTATATGTAATTCCAGGATCATCATTTGAGTAGCTGATATCAAGCATGTCGCTGTCAAAAAGTCGTTTTACCTCAATTCTATTGAGGGCATTATAACTATAATGAGGATGGTTCCAGTTAAACAGACCATAAACAAAATTTGTAGGAGATGCTTTCTCATATGCATTAAGATTCTCAATGGTCTTCTCTTCTGACGTCTTATCAATCAATGCTTTGACCTCTTTAGGTGTTATTAAGAGAAGTTGCCTGTAATTACTCGCCAGAATGTAATTGTTATCCTTTTGAGGGTCTCCGTAGATCATGTGCTGTACATACAATCTTATGGACACATTCCTTAATGTCGATTTGGACTTTATTATACTCAGAAGATTATCAATACCATTATTCACGCTTCCCCAGTCAATTCTTCCTCCCTCTACGCCAGATTCAATTGTGAAACCAGACGCAATACCTGTGTATATTGTAGTGTTAACCACATACTCTCTTCGCAGGTTCCTTGTCATATAAATCGCGACCAGGGCAGCAAACAGAGGCAGAATTATCAGCCAGTATTTGATTCTGAACAGTAGCTTAATTATCCGCGATAATACTTCCATATACTACTTATTAATGATTTTTGTATTTGAAAGAATCTCTAACTTAAGAATGGCAGTATTGAGTTCTGACCTTACGTTTTCTAATTGCATAAATGCCTGAACCTGTGTGCCCTTAGCTGCACTAAGACCCTGTGAATTAATTGCTCCCACGACATAATCTCTCTCCGCATTTAAATATTGAGCCTCCGCCAATGTCGATTGCTCCAAAACAACTTTTAATACATTGAGCATGGTCTGAGCCTTTATATAAAATTCGATAATCAATGTCTTTTGCTGGTCATACCACATATCCCTCTCTTTAAGGGTCTCTTTTATTTTAAGTTGCTGTGTCTTAATTCTGTTTTTACGGTCAAAAAGTTTATCCAATGGGATACTTACAGATCCTCCGAAATTGTACCAAATCTGTTCACCCCCTGTATCTTGATATACAATAGGTAAGTTGGATCCAAGATCAGTGAATGAATTCATGCCCATCACTCCATATTGATAGGTAGCAAAAAGGCTAAAATATTCCAGCCAACTTTTTTTCTCTGTCTTGAGAGCCAACTCTTGTCCCTCCATTCTGTATCCATAAAACTCCACCATAGAACTTCTCCTTGCTCCCTCAAAGAGGGTATCCAAAGGAGGGAGTTGTAAGGATAAAAGTTCTTCAGCGGCTAATTGCTGAGCGTAGGATTTCGGTGATACAACAAGAAAGGTTAGTATAATAATAATAAGTAGTAGGTATCTCTTCATCATTTTAATTATTACACATTTTCCTTCTGAATAAAGGCTGTTATGGTTTTAAATATAATTTTTATGTCCATCCAGAAGTTGTAGTTTTTAGCATAAAATATATCGAGTTGCTTTCGTTCCTCAGGAGATAGTCTTCCGGAATCACCCCGTTTTTCTACCTGCCAAAGACCTGTAAGTCCTGCCGGGCCTAAGAACCTGTCGATATATTGGTCGGAAGTGAGTTGTTCTGCCTCATAAAGCGGAAGAGGTCTGTTGCCTACAACAGACATATCCCCTTTAAGTATGTTAATTAGCTGAGGCAACTCATCTATACTGAACTTTCTTAAAAATCTTCCGATTTTAGTAATCCTTGGATCATTTTCGTATTTAATGAAGTTGTTTTTCTGCTTGTTTGATTTGCCTCTCATAAACTCTTTTTCGGAGATAACCTCTTCATCCGAAACGAAATAACCCCCTTCCAAATCACCTGAAACCGGAATTATCGATGAGTTAAAAAAGTCGTATTGGCCTTCATTTTCAATTTCCTGATATTGGTTAAGGTTCATAAACTCCTTAAGGCGTTTATCAGCATCGCTATACATAGAGCGAAACTTGAGAAAATCGAAAATCTCATAATTGCTGCCAACTCTTTTGGATTTATATATTATTTTACCCTTGCTCTCCAACCTTATGAGTATTGCAACTATTATAAGAAATGGAGACAATACCAAAATTGCGGCAAATGAAGCCAATACATCAAATGTTCTTTTCCAGAGAGGAATTTTATATGTTTTAAGAGGTTGTTGGTCGAGAGAAACAGATTGTATCAACTCCTGATTTTTGGCAACAAATTCCAATCCGTTTTTTAGCCTTGTTTCAGAAATGTCTGTATGGGTTGTGTCATTCACACCACATTTCTGGTATTGTGGAATTTCTTCTTTCTCGATTCTGTCTGAAACCAACACAATATAGGCAGTAGGAAACTCCTTTTTTAGATACTCTATTCTCGTGCCGTCGGTCTTAATATTGGTTTTTTCATACAGGATCATTAGTGGTAGATTCCCCCCTCTTTCGGAAATTTTTTTTGCGGCTTCTGCGTGATCCTGGGCTACAGTCAGCAAATTGCCCAAATAGGAACTGAAGCGAGATATTGTATCCGCATTTTTTCCTACATATATTGTGTAAACTATCACGAAACAATCTTTTTAAGTCTTACTTTTAACTCCATCGGGTTAAATGGTTTCGAAATATAGTCATCTGCACCTTTTTCCAAAAGGGCGATTTTCTGAGATGTACTGTCTTCACTTGAAAGGACAACAAACGGTATGGATTTGAAAAGATCATTTTTCTTGACATAGTCTAAAAAATCAACCCCAGACATATTTGGCATATAAATGTCCGAGATAATTAAGTCCGGAATATTACCCTCCTGTAACCAGGCAATTGCCTTGATGGGATCTTCAAAATATACACATTCGAATGTTTCTGAAATATATACCTGAATTACTTTTGCAATAGTGGGCTTATCATCTACAATCAGAACTCTTTTTTTCACAGCTATCCTATGTTAGTTATTAGATTAAATATTCTGTAAATGTATAAAAAAGATAACAATAATTGTTGTCTTCTTACAAAAAATGATAAAAAATTTTAAAGTAGTATGACCGCGGCAGATTGTCAAATGAGGCAGGTTTGTATTTGATTTTTACAGAAATTAATTTTGGAAGCAATGCTCTTCGAGAGGTGATGGATTTAGTCTTTTTTTTTTGCGTGCACAATTAATTCTCCATTTTGATGCGATAATCTGCCAGTAATTTTTACCATATTCAGATAGAATCTGTAACCAAAAATATTGTATAATGGTAACAGAACATTAAATCCAATGGTATATTTAAGTTCGTTTTTAACTGGCTTAAAGCCCGCCACATTCAACAAATTGTTTATTGATCTGAAATTCCAGCAAAACAGATGGTTGTTTAAGTCAGGCTCAAAACTTGCTTTACCATGATTATCTTTAGGTAACACAAGAATTAAAGTGCCTCCGTTTTTTAGTTTTGCTCTCATTTGAATCAAAGATTCCAAAGGATCAGGAACATGTTCCAGCGAATGTCTTGATAAAACTATGTCAAATTCATTATTTGGTATTGACTCCAGGCTTTCAAAAACCGGGATTTGTCTCTTTCTGCAAGCATCCAGTGCTTCTTTACTTATATCATATCCGTAAGCATTTTTAAAAAATGCAATGTTTTGACCGATTCCAACTCCGAACTCTAAAACTTTAGAATCACCTGTGAATTCAGAGAAGTATAACTCATTAGAGGCTCTGGCTCTGGCCCAAAAGTATTTATCATTATCTAACAAGTCTTTGTTTCTTCTTGTATGATATTCGCCATTATAGTAGGCAAACAATTGATTATTAATCATTCTTATTTTTTGATGAAGACGTTCACACAAATGTAAAAAAAATTTTGACCTGTTACATAAAGTTAATAGCTTTGTTTAATGGGTCTAAAAGCTATTAATTTGTTTTTTAAAGCTATTATGGTCATTTTTAGCTTTGGTATTCTTGCATTTAGCATTGCCGGATTGCTCTCTTCCAATGTAGATCCTAACCAGAACCTTAATATTACTTTCATTGGACTTGCACTTCCGGTAATTTTGCTTATTGCTTTTTCTCTGTTCATTTTCTGGTTGTTCAGAAAAAGCTGCTGGTGTGTAATTCCTATGCTGGCAATTATTATAAACTATCAGTACATCTCCTCCATGTTCCAGATTAATTTTTTTTCAGGAAGAGGTGGTGCCATGAGTGATTCGGGCATTAGAATTGCCACATACAATATTCATGGTTTCAGATACATTCAGGATGATGTTTCGGTAAACTACATTGCCAATTATGTGTCTGGCGAAAAGATCAATATTCTTTGTATGCAGGAGTTCTCTTCTCATAGTTTATTCAACCTGGGCGAGGTAATCGGGGCTTTTGATTCTTTTCCGTTTTCAACTGTAAATAAGAATTCTGCCCCAGAGGATGGCTTGGCAATTTTTAGCAAATTCCCGATAACAGGGAGCGGCAGAATCAACATGGAATCAACTTCAAACGGTGCAGAATGGGCAGATCTTGAATTGCCTGATGGCAGGATTTTAAGAGTAATAAATGCGCATCTTCAAACTACTGGAATAAACAAATTTTACTATCTTGGAGCTAAAAAAAACCTGAATGTTATAGGAGAGAATTTTAAACAACGGGCACTTCAGGCAAATATTTTAAAAGCATTCCTCGATACCTCAAAAACTCCTGTTATTTTATGTGGCGACTTTAATGATACCCCATCATCGTATGTTTACAAGAAAGCAAAAGGTAATCTAATTGATGGTTTCAAAGAGGCAGGCTCCGGCATCGGAAGTACTTTTATGCATAAAGCAAATCTTCTCAGAATCGATTATATTATGTATTCAAAAGATTTAAACGGAGTCAGGTATTATTCTAACACCCTTAAGTGGAGCGACCATAATCCTGTTGTGGCAGAGTTGGAATATCGAAACTAAAGGTAGAGCCAACACCCTCTTGCGAGATAAAGCTAAGAGTACCACCGTTTCTTTTAACAAATTCATTGCAAAGCAAAAGGCCCAGTCCTGATCCCTCTTCATTGTCAGTTCCAAAACTGGTAAAATGTGATTCCGATTTGAAAAGCCTTTTCTGATTCTCATTGCTGATTCCTGCTCCGCAGTCCCTCACGAAGATTACTATTCGTTTTGGCTCCTCCACAATTTCTACATCAACAACAGAACCATCATAACTGAATTTAATTGCATTGCTTATCAGGTTACGGAGTGCAGTTTTTACCATGTCAATATCTATTCGCGCAATTCTTTCTGTACTTCCTATAATATTGATTGTGATATTTTTAAGTTTTGCCACAGCCCTCAGAACCTCAACCACACCTCTCACAAGATTCATGACATCCACATTGTCCTGAAATACGGTATTCAGCCGTCCGGTCTGACTTTTTGTCCATTTCAGCAGGTTATCGAGAAGAGTGAAGCTATCATCGGTAAGCCTGTTGGCCATTATCAGCAGCTCATACATATCCTCGTCTATACTCCCCTTTTTGATACCAGCAACCAGCACCTCCATGACCATCCTGATAGATGCAATGGGTGCCCTCAGGTCATGCGCTATTACTGAATATAATTTATCCCTGCCAATAATTGTTTTTCTGAGTTCCTCTGTCTGACGGGAAATCATTCTTTTGGCAGCAATTAGTGATATCTGATGGTTTATACGTGTAAGAAGTTCGTCCTTGTTAAATGGTTTTGAAACATAATCTGCTGCTCCCAGTTTGAAGCCTTGTACAATATCCTCGGTAGAGTTTAAAGCCGACAGGAAAATGATCGGGATATCTGCTTTGTCTGGAATCTCTCTGAGCCGTTTTGCAACTTCGTGACCATCCATGACCGGCATCATAATATCTAAAAGAATCAGATCCGGCCTGTTTTTGTTTACAATTTCCAAGGCGTCTCTGCCATTAAATGCAGTTAAGGTCTTGTATCCCGCTTTTGAAATCAAAAGCTTAAGTAACAAGACATTAGCATCCACATCATCTACTATTAGAATCGTAAACTCAGAATTATTTATTTCCATTACAGCCTGTTATCTGTTTTCTAAAATAGTCAATAGTAATACTCAGTCCATCTTCCAGATGAATGACCGGCTCCCAGTTAATAACTTTCTTTGCCAATGAAATATCGGGTTGTCGCTGCTTAGGATCGTCAGATGGAAGATCCTGATGAACAAGCCGAGATCTTGATCCTGTCATCTTTACGATTTTTTCTGCCAGCTCTTTTATTGTAAACTCGTTTGGATTGCCAATATTTACCGGACCAATAAAATTATCATCAGTATCCATTACCCTGATCATTCCCTCAATAAGATCATCTATGTATTGAAAGCTTCTGGTCTGATCTCCTCCTCCGTATAGTGTAATATCTCTGTTCTCAAGGGCCTGAACTATAAAGTTTGATATAACCCGGCCATCATTTGCATTCATATTTGGCCCGTAGGTATTAAAAATCCGGATTATCTTAATTCTTACCCCGTTCTGGCGGTGATAGTCCATAAAGAGAGTCTCTGCACATCTTTTTCCCTCGTCGTAACATGACCGGATTCCGATTGTGTTAACATTTCCCCAGTATGATTCCAGTTGAGGATGAATTATCGGGTCGCCATAAACTTCGCTTGTTGAGGCTTGCAATATTTTAGCATTGGTTCTTTTTGCCAAACCAAGCATGTTTATAGCTCCCATTACGGAAGTTTTAATTGTCTTTATGGGGTTATACTGGTAGTGGATGGGAGAAGCCGGGCATGCAAGGTTAAATATCTGGTCAACCTCAGCGTGAAATGAGTTGATTACATCGTGCCTGATAAGCTCAAAATGGGGATTCCCAATAAGATGAATAATGTTCTCTTTGGACCCTGTAAAGAAGTTGTCCAGACAAATTACATCATTTCCCTCATTAACAAGTCTTGTGCACAGATGTGATCCAATAAAACCGGCACCTCCGGTGACCAAAATTCGTTTCATATCAATATTTTTTCCCGATTGCATAGTAACTGAACCCTTCTGCTTTAAGCTCTGCCGGATCGTATATATTACGGCCATCAACTACAACATTTCCCTTCATAAACTGTTTGATATTTCTCCAGTTTATAAGTCTTAATTGTTTCCACTCTGTCACAAGAGCAACCGCATCTGCACCCTCTGCGGCATCATACGGATTTTTGCAGAAAGTTATCTTGTTGCCCAGCTTCTGTTCTGTCTCTTCCATTGCTATCGGATCAAATACTCTGACATTTGCTCCGGAATTTAAAAGTTCGTTTATCACTACCATAGAAGGAGCCTCTCTCATATCATCGGTATCGGGCTTAAAGGTCAGGCCCCATATGGCAACAGTTTTGCCTTTTATGTCATTGTTAAAAGCTTCTTTAAGTTTTCTGAAGACTATCCCTTTCTGATGTTCATTAACGCTCTCAACTGCCGCTACAATTTTCATTTCAAAGCCAAATTGTTTTGCAGTAGTAATCAATGCTTTCACATCCTTGGGGAAACATGAGCCTCCATAACCGGCACCAGCATATAGGAAACTTGTACCTATCCTTTTGTCGCTGCCTATTCCTTTTCTTACGGCGTCCACATTGGCACCCGTTGCTTCACAGAGAGCTGCTATCTCATTCATAAAGCTTATTCTGGTTGCAAGCATGGCATTTGCCGCATATTTTGACATCTCGGCAGACGCTATATCCATGAATATTATCGGAAAACCATTCAACAAAAAAGGCTTGTACAATCTCTCCATAAGCTGTCTGGCTCTGTTGCTGTTTACACCAACAACTACTCTGTCCGGAGTCATAAAATCTTTGATTGCCGCTCCCTCCTTTAAAAATTCCGGGTTGGATGCAACGTCGAATGGTATGTCAACTCCTCTTTTATCAAGTTCTTTCTGAATGACACTCTTTACTTTTAAAGCAGTGCCGACAGGAACTGTACTCTTTGTTACCAGCAATTTATAATCCTTCATATGCTTCCCGACACTCCTCGCTACATCCAGTACGTATTTAAGATCTGCACTTCCGTCTTCATCCGGTGGAGTACCTACGGCACTGAATATTACTGAAACGTCATCTAAAACATCAATCAGATCCGTTGTGAAACTCAGACGCCCCTCTTCTGCGTTTTTGTTTACCAGTTCCTGAATGCCCGGCTCAAAAATGGGCATTATTCCATTTTTAAGTTTCTCAATTTTTTGTTTATTAATATCTACGCAGACAACATTGAGTCCCATTTCTGCAAAACAGGCCCCGGTTACCAAACCAACATATCCTGTTCCTACAATTGCTATTTTCATCGGTTTAAGTGAATTTTTAACCCTGTTTAGCAAAGGTAATAAAAAATATAGAGGAAATCAATTCTTGATTGCAGCTATCTCCTTTATTGCGGTAATGGCTGTATCAACCTCTGTTTCTGTGGTGAATGCACCGATGCTCATCCTTACCGTGCCATGCATATCTGCAGTTCCAATGTGCTGGTGTACCTTTGGAGCACACTGCAAACCGGTTCTGACAGCAATATTGTAGTCCACGTCGAGCATTGTACCAACATCACCAGCTTCAAAACCTTTAATGTTAAATGATAAAACCGGATTTTGATTCTCTTTGCTGTTTGCACAGTAAGTTGTAACTCCTTCTGTATTTTGAGCTGCTTTACGAAGCTTCTCCCAAAGTTCTATCTCCCTTTTGTGAATATTCATAATTCCCTGCTCAGTTATCCATTTAACTCCAGCATAAAGACCACTGACTCCAAGCAGGTTTAATGTTCCGTATTCCAACCTGTATGGGTACTCTTCCAGATGAGCAGGATATGCAGAACGGACACCTGTACCGCCGGCACGGGTATGTTTAATTGTTATTCCCTCCCTGACATACGAGCCACCTATTCCGGTAGGACCCATAAGGCATTTGTGACCTGTAAAGCAGTAAACATCCACGTTGCATGCCTGCATGTCGAAATCTACAGAACCGGCACCCTGGCTGCCGTCCACGACAAAAATTACACCTTTGTCTTTACATACTTGTCCAATTTCCGCCAAAGGCTGTATGGTTCCAAGTACATTTGAGCAATGTGTTACAATAACAAATTTTGTGTTTTTCTTAATTGCATTTTTAATGTCATCAGGATTAATATATCCGTTTTGGTCAAAAGGCACGTAAGTAACCTCAATAGTTCCCTCCTGTTCATGCACATAGAGAGGTCTGAGAACCGAATTGTGTTCGAGCATGGTTGTTACTACATGTGTACCCTTTTCTACCAGACCATTGATTATCAGGTTTAGCGAATCAGTTGCGTTATAGCTGAATGTTAGTCTGTTATGGTCATCTCCACCATTAAAAAGCTTAGTAAGCATTTTTCGTGTGTTGTTTACCACTTCCTCTGTTTCAAGTGCTGCATCAAATCCGGAACGTCCGGGGCTTACACCCTTACTCCTGAAAAAAGTATTCATAAAATCATACACAACATCCGGTTTTGGGAAGCTTGTTGCTGAGTTATCGAGGTAAATCAGTTTACTCATAGTTATATCTGTTAGTTTGTTTTTGTAATTATCAATGCATCTGCCACAACCTCGGAAATGGTCTTTATCTGTACTCCAAGCTTGTAGGTATGATTCAGTTGTAATAGCTGGTCAACACAGTTGTGGCATGGAGTTATTACAACCTTTGCCCCGGTTTTTCTTATCTGTTCTGCTTTTATCTCGCCTATTCTAAGTCTTCTGTCATTATATTCACTCATTGCAAGCGCTCCTCCGCCTCCTCCACAACAGAAGTTATCGTTGCCATAAGGATTCATCTCTACAAAATTAGCAACTGCGCTGTTAACTACAAATCTCAGCTCCTCAAGCATTCCTCCGTTTCTAACGAGGTTACAGGGATCATGAATTGTATATAACTCTCCGTTAAGAGATTTGTCCAGTTTTATTTCCCCCTGACGGATATATCCTCCTATCAGTTCAACGGAAGTTATGGTCTCAAAGTCATAAGCCTGCTTAAGATAGTTCGGCCCCTCCCATCTGTTGGCTCTGGATCCGTGTCCGCACTCACCCAGTATAAGCCTCTTTCCTCTGAGCCTGTGGATTTCGTCATACAGATTTCTTGCAATTTGCGTAGCCTCTGCCATATTGGCATTGAAAAACCCATAGTTGGTAACATCATAATATTTTGACGAGAGAGTCCAACTTGCTTTTGCAGCATAGAAAATTTTTGCCATGGCAGAGATCGAGAGTGGAAAAAACTTAGGTTCTCTGGGATTGAGGGTATAGAATATATCCTTGTGCATCTCATCAAGGGGGATACGGGCGTTTTCGTCCTGCATCTCATCAATTAGCTCCTCCTCCATCCACTTGATTGTATCCACAAACTCCTCTGTAGGAATTCCCATATTGTTTCCGGTCGTGATTGCAGCATCAACGGTGGCCTGAAGGCTTTTTGGAACCATATCCATAGTTGCGAGCATTTCTCTGCCTTTTTTTACTATAAATGGAATATCCACACCAATGGAACAGTGTTTAACACACCTCCCGCACATTGTGCATGATCCAAAAAGGGAGTCTACCATCTCCTCTGCCATAGACTCGTCCAGCTCCTTTGCGTTCACAAGATCCGGTGCAACCCTGCCTGCGAATGTGCAGTATCTTCTGTATATTGAGCTTACAAGGTCTATCTTCTTTGCCGGAATGTACTTAGCTTCCTTCATTGTAAGGTAGTACATACAGCTTGTTGAGCATAAACCACATCTTACACACGAGTTGAGATGGGTTACAAGCTTGCTGTCAGATCTGGATCTCAGCAGTTCAATAGCCCTTTCTCTTTTATCCTTGTCTATTTTTTCCATATTATTTTTGTCCGGTTTTTTGTGGCCATGTTCCTCTCCATCCGTAGAAAAAACCTAAATGAAATCTTGCAAAAAAGAAGTAAAGAAGGTGTTTGGTTTTTCCTATTGGCATCCATATAAAAAGGAGAGCCATAGTTATATAGTAAATAATCTCCATAGACGGAAAAAGCAGGTAAGCTGCTGTTGTAAGCTGGGCCATGCTTGTAAGTATATTAGATATATAATCATCCAAACCGGAGAGAGATCGAAGCTCTTTGTTTAAGAATCTCTTACCAAGAATTGAAAATCCGGACAACGAGGTAAACAGAAGTGCGGCTGAAATAATTGAAGAGGCGTTTGCGGGTATCACTATGCTGAGCATTGAAAAAACCGTAAACAGAATAAACAGAAACAAGGTAGCGAAAGTTCCGATATGATAAATTATGCCTGCTGCATAGGTTGGCAGATGAAGATACGCCGACTCTTTTTGACCCGGAGCCATTGCATTTACAAATGAATAAACTACCGCACCCCCAATATCTCCCTCTTTTTTTGAGAGATCTTTTGGAGTACCTATTTTAATGAGCTTAAAAAACTGAAAGAGGAAAGTCAGCACACAGATTAAGAATGCTACTACAGCAATCCATTTATACCACTCCATAAGCATAATCTCTTAGACACAACCATCAGGTTTTGGCAATCCGGCAACTTTGCAGGCTCCACGGGCAGGACCCAAAGGAAATAATTCATATATTTCACGAAGCTTAAGTCCTGTCTCCTGGCAAATGGTACGAATCATAGGTGCATTCCCTTTCTCTTCAAAATTATTTCTGATAATTCTGATTACTGCCCAGTGCTTGTCTGAGAGTTCTTCAATACCATCTGATTTTGCAAATAATTTTGCTACATCATCATTCCAAATACTCGGATTGGTTAAAAATCCATCACCATCTACCTCGAATACCTTTCCTTCTACTTCAAATATTGCCATTTTAATTCTATTCTGTTAGGGTTAATACTGCCTTCGAAGTTAGAGAAATTTCCTTTACTTCAAAAAACTTTATTTTCATTAATTTGTTATGTAAACATTACCTTTTTAAATCACTTAACAACCAAACTTTTACTAATTATGACAGATCAGGAAATTGCGCACACAGTTAAGATGCGACCTATTGCAGAGGTGGCAAAACAGATGGGAATTGACCCTGAAGACTTGGAACTCTATGGTAAATACAAGGCAAAACTCTCTCTAAAATATATTGACAGAACCAAATTTGGTAAATTAATCCTCGTCTCGGCAATTTCACCGACACCGGCCGGTGAGGGCAAGACGACAGTTTCAATTGGTCTTTCCCAGGCATTGAACAGGATTGGTAAAAAATCTGTCGTGGTTCTTCGTGAGCCATCTCTGGGCCCTGTCTTTGGAATAAAGGGGGGAGCAACAGGCGGGGGGTATTCTCAGGTATTGCCTATGGAAGACATCAACCTACATTTTACAGGTGATTTTGCAGCAATCGAAAAGGCTCACAATCTGCTTTCTGCATTAATAGCCAACAACATACAGAGTAAGTCACGGTCGCTTGGGCTGGACCCACGGACAATATCATGGAAGAGGGTGATGGATATGAATGACCGATCTTTACGATCTATTATTGTAGGACTGGGTGGAACAGCAAACGGTATTCCAAGAGAGACAGGTTTTGATATAACCGCAGCCTCTGAAGTTATGGCAATACTATGTCTGTCTAATGACCTGAACGATCTTAAAAAACGGCTGGGAAATATTTTTATTGGTTTCACCTTTGATAAAAAGCCCATATATGCCCGAGATTTAAAGGCTAACGGAGCTATGGCCGCACTTCTGAAAGATGCAATTAAGCCAAATCTGGTTCAGACAATTGAGGGTACCCCTGCAATCATACATGGAGGTCCTTTTGCAAATATTGCACAAGGAACAAATTCAGTTATTGCAACGCAGACATCTATGTCTCTTACTGATTTTACTGTTACCGAAGCTGGTTTCGGGTTTGACCTTGGTGCAGAAAAATTTCTCGACATTAAGTGTAGAAGCGCAAATTTGTCTCCAAATGCAGCTGTTCTGGTCGCAACAGTTAGAGCCCTCAAATATCACGGGGGGCAACCGCTCAAAGAGATTAAAACACCAAATATTGAGGCACTGAAAAGGGGTATTGTAAATCTTGAAAAGCACGTTGAGAATATAAGGCAATTCAGTCTTGCACCTGTTGTTGCAATAAATAAGTTTCTAACAGATACTCAGGAAGAATTGGATTTTATCGTGGAATTCTGTAAAAAAAGGAGTATTCCGGCTTCTGTAGTTGATGTTTGGGGCAGAGGAGGAGAAGGAGCAGAGGAGCTTGCGCAACTTGTTGTGACAGCATCAGAACACTGTTGTCCTAATTTCATGCCTCTTTACCCGCTCACAGACAGTGTAGAGAATAAAATTGAAGCAATTGCAAAGAAGATATATGGTGCAGAGGCGGTTGACTATACACCAAAGGCCAGGGCAAATTTAATCAAAATTGCAAATCTGGGGCTGGAGAATCTGGCAATCTGCATGGCAAAGACACAGAAATCCCTTTCTGATAATCCAGAACTTCTCGGAAGGCCAAAGGATTTTGTTATTACCGTCCGTGAAATTGAGATCGCGTCTGGTGCAGGATTCCTGATTCCAATTACCGGAGATATAATGCGTATGCCAGGGCTGCCGGAAGAACCATCTTCTGAACGAATCGACATTGACAACGAAGGAAATATAACCGGATTATTTTAGCCCTGTTATTTTTTTCTCTTATAGAGCTCCTCTTCAATATCGGAAATTGTAAGGTTTTCATTTTCCATCAATACCAGCAAGTGGTAAGCCAAGTCTGAAATCTCATATTTAAGCCTCTCTCTGTCTCCCTTAACGGCTTCAATTACGGTTTCTACTGCCTCTTCTCCCACCTTCTGGGCAATTTTAGCAACACCCTCTTTAAAAAGCATTGTTGTATAGGAGTCAGCAGGCAGAGCAGTGTGTCTCTCTTTTATTGTTTTAGCCAACTGACGGATAAAGCCTTCGCTATTCTCATTTCCGAAACAACTTGTTGTTCCTTTATGGCAGACAACACCTCGCGGTTCTGCTTTTATCAATAGAGTATCTCCGTCACAATCTGCATCTACTGTTATTATTTTTAAGAAGTTGCCGCTGGTTTCTCCTTTTGTCCATAACCGCTGTCTGCTTCTGCTGTAAAATGTTACATTCCCGCTCTCCAGACTTAAAGCTAACGAACCCTTGCTCATATACCCGAGCATCAACACCCTGAGGGTCTGGTTATCCTGAATAATTGCGGGAATCAGACCGTCTTTGTTTTTACCAAAATCCAGTTCATTAAAATTTTTCATAATCTTATCTCTATTTTATTTTTTTTCAGTTCTTTTTTTAAATCTCCAATCCTTACTTCGTTGTAGTGAAAGATTGATGAGGCCAGGGCTGCATCTGCACATCCTCCTGTGAAGAGCTCTACAAAATGCTCTGTACAACCGGCCCCTCCGGATGCTATGAGAGGAACTGACAGCATCTCTGAGAGTTTCAACAGCTCTTTGCAAGGATATCCTTTTTTTGTCCCATCGTGATCCATTGAGGTAAAAAGGATCTCTCCCGCACCAAGGTTCTCAGCCTCTTTTGCCCAAGAGAACAACTCCAATGCAGTTTTTCTGTTTCCGCTATGAGTTACCACAGTCCATTTCTGATCAACAAACATGGCGTCTATTGCAACAACCAGAAATTGCGAGCCATATTTACCTGCTATCTTGGTAATCAGGTACGGATTATTCACCGCAGCACTGTTTATGCTTATTTTGTCTGCTCCTGCCAGCAGTAGTGCAGATGCATCTTCCAGAGAAGAGATTCCTCCTCCTACTGTAAACGGTATATTAATATTTTTTGCTATGGACGAAACAAGCTTGAGAAATGTTCTCCTTCCTTCCATTGTTGCACTTATATCCAGATAAACAAGCTCATCTGCTCCCTCACCGGCGTATCTTTTTCCCATCTCTACAGGATCTCCCACCTCTTTTATGCCCAGGAAATTTATCCCTTTTACCGTTTTGCCGTCTCGCACATCCAGACACGGTATTATTCTCTTTGCTAACATTTGCTTAACTCCTTAAGGTTAATTCTTCCCTCATATATTGCCTTGCCTACAACCACACCATCTATAAGGTCATTGTCAATCCTTTTTACATCTTCCAGACAGGATATGCCTCCGCTGATAGTTACTTTTAGGAGAGAAAATCTTTTTTTTATGGAATAGTAGTGCTCATATGACGGTCCGCTCAGAGTTCCGTCTTTCGATATATCAGTAGATATCAGTTGTTGTAACCCTGCGTTATAAAACTCATCCACAATATCATACAAAGATTTGTTTGTCTGCGTTTTCCACCCATTTATTGCAAGATTTGATTCCCTGAAATCAGCTCCGAGGATCAACCTCTGCGGTCCATAGCGCTTTAGCCACTCTATAAAGAGGGCTGGGCTGGTAACAGCTATGCTGCCGCAAATTACCCTTGTGGCGCCTGCATTTATTATGCTTATAAGTGAGCCTTCCGTTTTTACTCCGCCTCCGTACTGAATTTCCAGATTGACAGATTTGGCTATCTTTTCCAAAACGTTTAGGTTTTTTGGCCCCTCAGACCTTGCACCATCCAGATCTACTATATGCAACCTTTTAAAACCAATATCCTGGTATTTCCTCGCAATATCTGCGGGCGATTTTGAATAGACTTTCTTTGAGTCATACTCACCCTTTGATAGCCTTACGCACTCACCTGAAATTAAATCTATAGCCGGTATTATATTCATAGTCTGGTGCTTTTAATATTTATAAAGTTGTTAAGTATCCGTTCGCCAGCCGAACCGCTTTTTTCTGGATGGAACTGTGTCCCGTAAAAATTTTTGTAAGAAAGTGCAGAACTAAATTCCATCCCATGTTCCGTTGTGGATATTGTACAGGCGTCAATACCGGGGGCGTAGGAGTGGATGAAGTAGAGATATTCACCCTCATCTATGCTGCTAAATAGTTGAGAACTAAGGTTTCGTACACTATTCCATCCCATATGAGGAATTTTTATTGCCTCTCCTTTTAGTCTGAGAACCTCATTTGGAAAAATTCCCATGCATCGGGTAGCCCCCTCTTCGCTGGAGCTGCACATTAGTTGCATCCCGATACATATACCAAGGACCGGCATCTCAAGAGTTGGGATAATCTTGTCCAACCTTCTCAACTTTATATTTGCCATCGCAGACGAAGCCTCACCTACTCCCGGCAGGATAACAGAGTCTGCAGCTCTTATCACCTCAGGAGAACTTGTTATAATATACTCCGCCCCCAGTCGGTTTAGAGAGCTGGCCAGAGAGAAGAGATTTCCCGTATTATAGTCAATTATCGCAATCATAGCATCCCTTTTGTTGTTGGCAGTTTATAATTGAACCTATCCCTCTTTACTGCCATTTTAAGTGATTTGGCAAATGCCTTAAAAACTGCCTCTGCTTTATGATGATCGTTCTCTCCGGAAGCAGAAATATATATTGTAGATTTCGAAGAGACAGCCAGTGAGTAAAAGAAGTGACGGAACATCTCAGTGGGAAATTTCCCTATATACTCTCTTTGGAACGACACATTCCAGTTGAGCCAGGCTCTGCCTCCAAGGTCAATAGCAACCTCAGCGAGAGAATCGTCCATTGGAAGTACAAAACCGTACCTGTCAATTCCCTCCTTACTGCCTAACGCCATATTAAGAGCCTCACCAAGAATTATGGCTACATCCTCCACTGCATGGTGTTCATCGACCTCAAGGTCGCTTGTGGCGTTTAATCTGACTGATATCCCGGAGTGGAAACTCAGTTGATCCAGCATGTGATTGAAAAATGGAATTCCTGTTTCGATTTTTGATTCAAAAGAGCCGTCAATATCCAGATCCAGTGAAATGTTTGTCTCATTGGTTACCCTGTTTAACCTTACATATCTGGTAACAGGGCAATTCTCTCCCTTAAGTACTTTTAAAACCCTGTCATTCTCACTTGCCAGCCCGATACTGATTCTCAGACAGTTATCACACAATGGTTGCGAAGATCTGTCCCTTACCACAATTCCATTTTTTAGCAATCTGTTGTAAATCTCATTTGCATCCTTAAATTTGACCAGCAAAAAGTTGGCTTCGCTTGGATAGACCATTTCTACCACAGAGAGATTTCTTAACTCTCCGGCAACTCTCTCCCGCTCGCCAATAATAGTTTTTATCCTCTCATCCGGCAGAGAGCAAAGAAGTTTCAAAGTTCTCTCCTGAGTGTCGGAACCAATGTTGTAGGGGTACTTGACAGAGGAGAGCAGGGCTGTTATCTTAGCATCCGCAAATGCAAATCCGATCCTCAACCCCGCCATGCCCCATGCTTTTGAGAGGGTTTGCAACACAACAATATTCGGAAATACTTTTAATTTTTTTAGAAATCCTTCTCCTTTGGAAAAATCTATATAGGCCTCGTCAACAACCACTATTCCGTTAAAAGTCACGGCAATCTTCTCAATGATGCTGTTATCTGTCTCATTGCCGGTAGGATTATTAGGGGAACAGAGAAAAATTATTTTTGAATTGGAGTCTGTCGCACTAATTATCTTATCTGCATCAGGAGAAAAATCGGGTTCCAGTAATACTTCTCTGTATTCCACACTGTTAATCTGTGCCGCCACCTTGTACATACCATAGGTTGGAGAGATGGCTACCACGTTGTCTGTACTGGGTTCGCAGAAAACCCTGTAAAGAAGATCTATCGCCTCATCGCTGCCGTTCCCGATAAATATATTCTCAACCGGAACCGATTTTATCTTTGAGACCTCTCTCTTAAGTTCTGCTTGTCTCGGGTCGGGGTATCTGTTCACTCCGTTCTCGTAAGGACTTTCATTGGCATCCAGGTAAACCAAAAGTCCACTTTGAGCCTCGTCTCTTGCTGTAGAGTACGGAGTCAGACTCTGTATGTTTTTTCTGACAATATTACTGTAATCCATTTTTAAACTCTTTTAATCTGATTGTTACCGCATTTTTGTGAGCAAATAAACCCTCTGCTTCAGCCATGATTTCTACTGACAGGCCAATCCCCTGCAATCCGCTTTTTGTAATCTCCTGATAGCTGATTTTATGAAGAAAGCTATCCACAGATACTCCGCTTACAGATCTTGTCCATCCGTCTGTAGGCAGACTGTGATTTGTTCCGGAAGCATAGTCTCCTGCACTTTCGGGCGAGAAATTACCCAGAAAAATACTGCCTGCACTTTCAATTCTGTTTGCCACTCTCCATGGATCCACTGTTGAGATCATCAAATGCTCTGCTCCGTAGAGGTTGGCAAAATCGACCATTTCATCCTCGTCTTTAAGCAGGACAATTTTACTGTTGAGCAAGGATTCAGCTACTATCCTCTGTCTTGGAAGAGCATCCATCTGAACTGAGAGTTGCATCATCACCTCGTCTGCCAGCTCTCTTTTGTCTGTCAAAAGAAAGAGCTGCGAATCAGGACCATGTTCGGCCTGCGAGAGAAGGTCTGCAGCAATAAATGAAGGATTGGCACTTTCATCTGCAATTATCATAAGCTCTGACGGCCCGGCAACCATATCAATTGAAACCGAACTGCTTACCTGAAGCTTTGCCTCAGCAACAAATCTGTTACCTGGCCCAAATATTTTATCTACCCGTTTAATGCTCTCCGTACCAAATGCCATGGCAGCTATTGCCTGAGCACCTCCTGCCTTTACCACTTCGTTTATTCCCAACAGCTGTGCAACGTAGAGTATAGCTGGAGAGAGGGAACCATTTTTGTCCGGTGGGGTAAAAAGAGCAATCTCTTTGCAACCTGCTATCTTTGCGGGAATTACAAGCATGAGGATAGTAGAGAATAGCGGAGCTGAACCTCCGGGAATATATAAGCCAATTCTCTTTAAAGGAAGAGATCTTTGATAACAGAAAACTCCTGTTTGTGTCTCAATCTCAACATTTTTTTCTGTCTGAGCCTTGTGGAATTTCGTAATGTTTGAGATTGCAAGATCTATTGCACCCTTTAAGTCGTCCCCTGCAACCGCCCTGGCAGACTCAAACTCATCCTGCGTAACAAAAAACGAATCTGTTACGGCGCCGTCATACTTTAATGTCATGTCCTTTAAAGCAGCATCTCCGCCCTCTTTAACACGGGTTATTATATCCGAAACTCTTCTGGTCACCAAATCTTTGCTTTTCGAGGGTCTGGAGCTAATCTCGCTCCAGAGAGCCCTTTCGGGGAAATTTAAAATTTTTATCATGGCATCATCTTTTCAAGTGATAAAACAAGTATTCCCTCGGCACCTATGGATTTAAGACTCTCAATTTTAGCCCACAACTGTTTTTCAGCTACCACAACATGAACTGAACACCATCCCTTTTGAGCCAGAGGAAGTATCGTAGGACTTCTCATGCCTGGCAGCATTTCTGTCGCCTCATCCAGTCTGTCCAGAGGAAGATTCATCAACAGATATTTCATCCCTTTGCTCCTTTCTACAGCCTCAAAACGGACGATCAGTTGATTTAAAATATCTCTCTTCTCACTCCCCAGATTTGGTGTAGATATTAATACCGCATGGGAATCCATTACAGAGACAACTTCCTTAAGACCGTTGGTGATAAGGGTTCCGCCAGAACTTACTATATCAAAAATTGCATCGGCCAATCCTACAGATGGGGCAATCTCTACAGAACCGGCAATTTGATGTATCTCTGCTGTGATCCCCTCCTTATTAAAAAATTTTGCGAGCAGATTCGGATAGGATGTGGCTATCCTTTTCCCCTGGAAGTATTCAATTCCAGAGTAACTTTCGCTCTTTGGAATTGCAAGGGCCAGCCTGCATTTCCCAAATCCTAAATTATGAACCCTCTCAACATCAAAGGAGCGCTCCTCCACCTCATTTAACCCTACAATACCAATATCCGCAACACCCATGGATACTGCCTGAGGTATGTCATCATCTCTGAGGAACAGGATCTCCAGCGGAAAATCGCCGCATCTGGCAAGTAACTTTTTTTTACTCTCGTCCACCGAGAGTCCCGATTCTGAAAGAAGGTTGATACTCTCTTCATTTAGACGGCCTTTAGCCTGAATAGCTAATCTGATCATTTGTTTTTGTTGTTTTTGTTGAATAAAAAAAGGGCCTACCGATCTGGTAAGCCCCTTTTTGTGATTTATATATATATTTAACGATTAATCATTTGAGATATATGCAAATAAAAAACGCAGCCTACCATGTGAATGAAGGTGATGATGATGGAATACGTTTGTATTTGCTAAAAATGACACTATGTTTCGATTTTTTATATTACCAAAGATATGTCAAAAATTATTCAGTAAACAATTTTTTTGAGAAATTTTTAATATATGTGAATACTTCCCTGAGCAGCTGATAGATAATTTACTCCCAGCCAGGTTACCATCAGAAGAATAAAACCGCCAGGAATTATCCACAGAATGATTTTTTGACTGTAGCCACCCTTTCTGGAGTGTATGTACAACAAGTATGTAGATACGGTTATTAGCGCCCATGTCTCCTTAATGTCCCATGACCAGTAATCTCCCCAGGCCTCTTTTGCCCAGAGAGCACCCATGAGAATACCAGCTATGAGAAAGGCCAAACCGATATATACCAGATTATCGATCATTTTCATAAGATCTCTGTCTTCCGGAGAACCTTTGAACAGAGCAATCAAAGCGGCAATAGTAGCAGCGCCCATAATAGCATACGCCAGAATATAAACCGTTACGTGAGGGACAAACCACGGGCTTTGAAGTGCAGGCATAAGGTTGGTCGTATGAATCTCCGGTTTAAGGAGGTTAATAAATATGAATACAGCCGAAACAAGAGTGCTGTAAGCAACCAGCCATTTGTACCCCCACCTGAGGTAAGTAAGATAACCTACAGTTATCAAAAAGAAGGAGTACCACAGTCTGGTTTCGCCCATTGTCCTCAGAGGCGGATGACCAGATCCAATCCAGAGAGCCATTATAAATGAGGCAAAAATGATCAGCCCTGTAATGACCAGGAGATCTGAAATAATTCTCTTTTTTGATAAATAGAGCGCCGCAACTCCGGAAAACCAGAAGATGAGAGACGCAATAGCAAAGTATATAAACTCATTCCAACTCATTTTTACCCCCTTTCCAGAAAAGCGTTACTGCACCGATAAATAGCATAACAATACCGATATAGGCCGGTATCAGCCACGGATCATAGACAAGTTCAAAAACAGAGTAAGCAGAATCTTTTCCCATCTCTGTATCATACGAATATTGATATATCTTCCATCTCCCTACTGTAAGAGGATGATTAACTCTCACAAAACCGCTTTTTTTACTGCCACTTTCGGTGTTGACCTCAACTTCGGACGAAAAGGACTTCGGTTCCGGAAATGTCATTACCACACAAATTTCTTTTGTCAGGTCAAGAGCTTTGAATGGCTGGGAATTATTTCCGCAACTTATCCATCCCCTGTGCTCCTCTCCGGATTTGTTGTTTTTTGCAAGTATGTATGAAGCAGGCGCAATATTCTTTATATCAATAACAGAATCGACACTTATGCTCCATCCGTCAATTTTATCTATTGGGAGAGCATCTCCTGATTTCTTGTTAATTACCGCCAGCTTTGGAGAGTACTCCTCCATCTCAAAATCCTTTAGCAATATGGCCAACGGCAACTCAACAGTATCCCCGGAACCGGATCTCCTTCCCCTACACTCAACCTTTCCCTCATATACCCTCATAAAATACTTTTCCCCGTCTGACGCTCCGAATCCTGCAGCAAAAAGAAGAATAAAGAGGCCAATATGGTTAAGCATAAATCCAACGTCTTTAAGCCTGATGGTCCTTATCCTGCGTCCTATAACTAGTGCAAGGTTTGTCATTAGCATAAGATATGTGAGAACAAAAGGCCATGAGCTCTTTATGCTGTTTTCTGGTATCAACCCCATAAATATGGAGAGCAATGTTAACACGGTAATTATAATGACCGACATACTCAAAGTTCCGAATCTTGCTACCAGAGTGCTCGGTTTCAAAACTACGATAAGCAGGAAAATCAGCAGGAAGATCAGGTTTACCGGAAATGCGATAATCCTAATATCAAACGGTCCTGCAACAAATTGCAAAGCAGCCCCGGCAATAATAACCGCCAGAACTACAATAAATTCTGTTATAAAACTCTTTGATTTGCTTTTAATATCCCAGTTCATAATCCAGATCAATGGCAGATAATCCCTCCTCCATCCACTTAGGCATAGGTTCTCCTTTCAGGTAGTGGTTGAAAAACTGAAACATTCTTTTTTGGAAATCAACTTTATTAGTAAGCTTTTGCGGCCAGTGAATCTCTCCGGTATAATTCAGGAGCCATACCGGTTTCTGCAGCCTTTTAAGTGCAACAAAATACTCTATTCCCTGATACCATGGCACATGCCCATCCTCGTCGTTGTGCATAATCAAAATAGGGGTCTGAACTTTATCCATAGAGAAAAGTGGCGAGTTTTCAAAGTATCTCAGAGGTGCTCCCCATGGTGTTTTTCCTATGCGGCTCTGCTGGTGTTCATATTGAAAAGATCTGTTTTTCCCTGTACTCCAGCGTATTCCTCCATATGCACTAAACATGTTTACAACCGGTGCCCCGGATTCGATTGCTGCAAAAAGAGTTGTTTTTGTTGCCAGGTAAGCAACCTGATAACCTCCCCAACTGTGTCCCTGAGCTCCGATTCTGTTTTTGTCTGAATACCCCATGTTAATGATCATCGTTATCCCTGGCATTATGCAGTTGTAAGCACTCTCTCCAGGATACCCCTCTCTGTAAACAATATCAGGGTTAAATATAACATATCCGTTGCTTGTATATAGGTGGTAATCAATCGTTGACCGGTGGGCTTCGGGTGTTCTGTGTGAAAAAAGCGTAGAGGAATTTTTTTCATAAAAGTTTACAACCATCGGGTATTTTTTGCCTAGGTCAAAGTCTGCCGGTTTATAAATTACCCCCTCAAGTTCTCTTCCGTCCAGAGACACCCACTTTACAAGTTCAGCTGTACCCCAGTTGTATTCATTCTGCTGAGGATTTGCATTTGTAATCTTTAACGGCTTTTTAAAAGACAGATCAGAAAGGTAGAGATCGGGAAACTGCTCGAAGCTCTCTACAGTGTAAATAAGCTCCCTCGATCTTTTTGCCTTTAATGGTTCTGAGAGCATAAAAAGACCGGAAATCAACTCTTTGGGCGTTCCGCCTCCCTTCGTTTCAAGAGAATAATATCCACTGCCTTTTGTTTTTTCATTAAATCCACTCAGCAGAAGATTTTCGTTCGTGTCAACAAACCTGTCCTCTTCATCCACTTTTATAATCCTGTAAACAAGGCTGCTTTCCCTTCCGTTTCTGGTAATTCTTTCCGGAGTTCTCTTTGCCAACGGATCCACACTCCATATATCATAACGATCACAGATCAGTATCTCTTTGTCTTCCTTTGTCCATCCTGCAAAGGAATATGAAGCCGGCCAGTCAGGAAGATCGTTCTCCTCGTCAAAAACTTTTATGCTCTTTGGGTCGGTAATCCTTGATATTTTACTTTCTGCTATTGAGTATGTAAACCAGGAGCTGTCAGGGTCGCTGTACCAGAAAAGATATTTGCCGGAAGGTGAAGCCAGAACATTTGCCAGAAGCGCCTCCTTTATGAGGCTGGATCTGCCCAAAACAGTATTTATGAGGTACACATCATACCTGCTCCTTCCCTCCCACATCTCCTCAAGCTGGAACCTTGTGCTGGACGTTGCCAGAACAAAATCTGAATTGCCCTCATCAATAAGGGTAACCTCTGGTATCTCTTGATTTGCAATCTGATATATGCTGCCTTGCTGAATATTGTACACTGCAAGGTAACTTCTGTTTAGTTCATTTTTTTTATCGACCACCTGCTGGGTAAACTGAATCTTTTCTTTCCAGTGCCAGATATTTACCATGGGAAAATCTGCTTCAGAAACAGAAGAGTCTCTCTGTCTGAGTGCCGGTGCTGTTCCAAAATAGAGTTTCTCACTTCCCTTTGTGAACTTTAGTTCCCTGTCTGCAGACAATCTCCAACCCTCATGAATTCCGTTGCTCTTTTTTGTGACGATGCTTTTTAAGCCTGAATCGCTGCCCCATAAGAAAATTGTATCCTTTGTCAGAAGAGCTACTCTTTGTCCATCTTCGGAAATAGCACTCTTCAAAACTTTTCTTTCTTGAGACATGATTGTATCAGCCACTCTTTTTTCTGCATCGTATCTTAAAACTCCCTTTGCCGTAGTAATAAGAGCAACTGTTCTCTCTTTTGCCAAAAAGTAACCAGACACCTTTTCAAAAGTTCTGTTAACCTTTCCCTCATATGTGGAGATTGTCAAAACAGAGTCTTTCGTCTGATATACGATTAAGCCTCTCCATTTTTCCGGTAGCTGAAAGGATTGGATGCTGTCAATAACTGTTGATGTTTTGTCGGAAATTCTAAAAATATACAAAGACTCTTTTTTAGAGTCACCTTTTTTAAATATCAGAAACTTTGAGTCGGGACTAAAGTTTATGTTTGTTGCAGAGTCTGCAGAGAGATGTTCTTTTCCTTTATTGTCAAACAACTTTACAAGAGAGACCCCTTTCCACGGTTCGTACTTTGTTGCCACCCATCTTCCGTCGTCAGAAATTTTTTTCTCTGTGATTCTGTTCCATTTAACAAGATCATCAACTGTAAGCAGTTTCTTTTCTGTCTGAGCAGAGAGTACACAAGAGGAAAAAATAGTTAATGCAAAAATTATTAGAGTTCTACTCATTTTTATTGTAGTGAATTATTGTAAACAAATATAATTAAAATCTTTACAGATTCTTTATATTCGCGTTATGAAAAATTACAGACAGTTAAATCAGATAGAAATCAAACAACTGAAAAAGCAAAGATGCTTTTCTGATGATTGGTCTAAAATACTTGTAACCAGTGGCTTTAATGCAAACCGGATATGGGACGTCACCTTTTCCGGAGAGGTAAAACTTGGGATATTTATCTCTGATTTTGAACTCCCCGGAGGAGTCAGAAAACAATCAGGAATCATTGGTGTCAGACTCCATAATGTATCTGTGGGAAACAACAGTTGCATCGAAAATATTCATAACTACATAGCCAATTACGATATTGGTGAGAATTGCATGATCGAAAATGTAGACAAGATTGTTGTCGAAAGTTTTTCAAGCTTCGGAAATGGAATTGAGGTCTCTGTACTTAATGAAACCGGAGGACGGGAGGTTCCGATAAATGACAAGCTGACAGCCCAGTTTGCCTATATAGTAGCTCTTTACAGACACAGACCAAAATTAGTTCAACGTATGAAAGAACTTGTTTGTTACTACTCAAAGAAACACTCCTCCGACAGAGGTTTTATTGGCAATGGCGTAAAGATTAGTAATACCGGTTCAATAAAGTCGGTGAAAATCGGAAATTTTTCTACAATTGAGGGTGCCACGCTCCTGCAAAACGGAAGCATAAATAGTTGTGAATCGGCACCTGTCTATATTGGCCATGGTGTCAGGTGTGAAGATTTTATCATTAGTTCGGGAGCACATATTAACGATGGAGCAACTATAAGTAAGTGTTTTATTGGGCAGGCTACCACTTTGAGTCGTAACTACTCTGCATCAGACTCGCTTTTCTTTAGCAATTGCCATGGAGAAAACGGAGAGGCTTGTTCAGTATTTGCCGGCCCTTACACTGTGAGTCATCATAAATCCACATTACTGATTGCCGGCATGTTTTCATTTATGAATGCCGGATCAGGTTCGAACCAGTCTAATCACATGTACAAGCTTGGCCCAATTCATCAGGGAATTCTGGAGCGGGGCTCAAAAACCTCATCCGACTCATATATTTTATGGCCATCGAGGATTGGCGCTTTCTCACTGGTCATGGGAAGGCACGTTAACCATACAGATACAAGTTCCCTTCCTTTTTCCTATCTGATTGAGCAGAATAACACCACCTACCTGATACCCGGAGTAAACCTGAGAAGTGTCGGAACAATCAGGGATGCTCAAAAATGGCCTAAGCGCGATAAGCGTACCGATCCAGACAGACTTGATCAGATAAATTATAATCTATTGAGTCCCTACACTATTCAGAAGATGTTCAAAGGAAGGGCTCTTCTGCAGGAACTAAGAAGAGTCTCCGGAGAAACAACAGATATATACTCATACAAGAGCACCAAAATAAAAAATTCGTCATTGATAAATGGCATCAGATTTTATGAGATAGCCATAAATAAATTTCTTGGGAATTCCATTATTAAGAGACTTGAGGGATTTCACTTTAAATCTGATGCGGAGATAAGAGCAAGGTTAAAACCTGAAAGTGAAACCGGATTAGGCGTGTGGCTGGATATCTCCGGACTTATTGCTCCCAGGGAGGAGGTTGACAAGCTTATGAACGGAATAGAAAATGGGTCAATAGGCAAGATAAAAGAGATAAACAGTTACCTGGAAAATCTGCATAAAAATTACTACAATTATGAGTGGACATGGGCCTATCATAAGATAGAGGAGTTCTACGGTATAGACCCCTTGCAGATTACAGCACAGCAGGTTAAAGAGATAGTGTTGCAATGGGAAGAGTCAGTGGTGTGGCTGGATAAGTTAATCTACGAAGATGCTAAAAAGGAGTTCTCCCTTAGTTCTATGACAGGCTTTGGTGCAGATGGAGACATGGACGAGTGTCAGCAGGACTTTGAACAGGTCAGGGGAGTATTTGAAGACAACCCTTTTGTTCATGCTGTCATGAAACACATTGAGGAAAAGAGTGCTCTTGGACGGGAGCTGATAGGACGACTCTGCTCTGATAATTACTAACAAGAATCTTTATCTTCCGAATTTACTAAGGTTGGTAAATTCTCCCAACAGGACTATTATGTCTTCATCAAGAAGGATTAAATCGCCCTTGTTGGGATCCATTACCCTGAGTTCCTTATGTGTAACTCCAAATAGATTTGGCACATCAATCTTCCTCTTTAAACAAATGAATTTTACATTGTGCTCAGATTTAAAGTTGATTTTTGAGAGCTTGATTCCCATAAATCTCTTTGGAAGATGCATCTGTACAATGTATGTCTCTTCGTCGAGCTTATAAGAGCTTATGTAGCTGTTAAGCTCAAGAGTCATAGCATATTTCTGGGCGGCATCTTTTTCCGGAAAGATAATATTCTCTACCCCAAGGGAACTCAGAACAGTGGCATGAATGTCACTTACTGCTCTCACTATTAATTTTTTAACCCCAAATTCTCTAAAAAGAGCATAGGCCATAAGTGATTCGCCAAACTCTTTTCCCAGGGCAATTATGACACCATCTGCGCTGTTTATTGGTAAAACACTCAGGCTGTTTCTGTCTATCACATTGATGCAGATGGCAAAAGATATTTTGGATTTTATGTCTTCTACTTTCTCAATACTTTTGTCTACACCAACCACCTCGTAACCCATCTGTGTAAAGCGTTCTGCCAATACAGATCCGAAGTTTCCCAAACCTACAATAATATATTTCATGGCTTATTAAATTTACTAACTAATCAAAATATCTGCTTTAGGATAGCTGTATCTCTGTTCTTTATGAGTTCTAATAAATACAGACAGGAATGTTACCACACCTACCCTTCCTGCGAACATCAGGAGAATAATAATAAGTTTACTGGCAGACTGCAAGTCCTGGGTAATCCCCATTGAGAGGCCAACAGTACTTATTGCCGATACAATCTCAAAGAGGATTTTACCTGGAGATAAGCCGGGTTCAATAGATACAATTGCTATCTGAGCCAGAATTATGAAAGTCAGCGAAAGAGAAACAGTGGCAAAAGCCCTGGTAACAGATAGTGGAGAGATTTCTCTTCCAAAAAGTTCTACTCTGTCTTTGCCTTTTATCAAATGCGTGAAATTTCTGATCATGAGAGCAAATGTAGTCACCTTTATACCGCCTCCTGTTGATTGTGGTGCCGCTCCAATCCACATTAAAAAGAGTATAACAATGAATGTAACAGGAGTAAGAGAGCTCAGGTCCACAGAATTAAACCCTGCTGTTCTGGGTACGACTGCGTGGAAAAAGGCCTGAGTGTATTTATCCGGTCCGTTAAAATTTGCCAGCAACCCATTACTCTCAAATATTAAAAAGTAGAGGGTACCAAACAAAAGAAGATAGGAAGTTGTCCTTAGAACAACTATTGAGTTCATATCCCATTCCCAGACATACTTCTTGTATTTTCTACCTTGTAAGACCCTTAAAAACTGGCGGTTGCGATGCTGAATAACCTTAATGATATTTGACAATATCGGGAATCCGATACCCCCTAAAATTATTAAAAAAGAGACTACCAGATAAAATGGTCCAGAATCAAGAAGCATCGGGTCTGCCATATTATCAGGAAGAGTTGAAAATCCTGCATTGCAAAATGCAGAAATGGAATGAAAAACAGCAAAGAAAATTTTGTCAGATTCGCTCATCATAAGATGAGAACTGGTGCAGAGATAAATTCCTACAGCACCGGAAAGCTCTGCAATAAATGTAATAGTAACAATTCTGGTAACGAGGGAAACAAGATTGGAGCTCCGGTTGCCCGCGATAATATCCTTGATCATATACTGCCTGTTCACAGATATTCCGTTTAAAAAGAAAAGGGTAAAAAACGAGGTAATTGTTATAACTCCGAGCCCTCCTGACTGAATCAGCAACAGAACAATAATCTGTCCGCTCAAAGTAAAAGTTTCTGTAAATGGCACACTATTCAGTCCTGTTACGCATACTGCAGATGTTGATGTAAAAAGTGCATTCACGAAGCTAATTCCATTATGTGTGGAATTTGGAAACATAAGTAATGTAGTTCCGACAGTAATCAAAAACAAAAAGCTTACAACGAATATTTTAAGCGGATTTGCATCTTTGGAGAGAACAGAAATCAGATCACCAGAAATCTCTATTATAGAAAAATATATAAGTACAGAAATCACAATCCAGTATGACCAATAAAACGGGATGTTGTTAAATGTGTCCAAAGAATCAATTTCAAAAACAACGATAAAAGTTGTAAGCAGAAGAATAAGGGATATCCATTCCATTTTTGTACCCTTCTTTATCATATCGCCAAAACTATACAGAATCCTTAAAATGGAGACAAGGCTAAGGATAAACAAAATAATTTTGAATATGGGAAAAAAGAATAATTTTTGTTCTGGAGTGACCTTAAATCCAATATTATATCCGACAAAGAGCAGGGTTGCCACACTGCAAAGAAAAGCCACCCATGTTGAGATCATCAACAGTGGAGCCCTCGTCTTGTTCAGGATCTCCCGTATTCTATACAGAAAGTATCTCACTATTTAACAATAAGTTTTGCTCCTGCATTCTCCTTTACCGCTTTTTTCCACTCCTCCGAATAGCCCGGTTGCATTGGAAATTCAGGAATAGTTTTGCTTGATCCGTTATTCAGGAAGCAACCATCTGCATCCTGTTTCTTAATATTTCCATCAATGAATTTAACCAGCAGGTATCTGTCTAAAGTTACCCACTTATCAAACAACTCCTGAGCGGTATTTACAGAGTAATCGGTTAAAAACTCTATTGCCTTTTCTGGTGACTCTTTATAAAGCATCATGGCTGCTGCGTCAATGGCCGTTATTTTTTCTATAGCTTTAATTTCGTGTTCATCAGCCACTTTGCGAATTTCAGGGGCAACAAAATTGTACCTGAGGTAAGCAAAGTTGGAAACCCTGTTGAAAAGCCAAAACGCAGAAGTGGGAGAATAGGTCATCATATCTCCATTACCCACTCTGAAACATTCCGGAACTCTCAGAGAGCTTGAGTAGATAGGAGTCAGTGCAGAAGTTGCAGCATCGTCCACTCCAAACCAGAAAATACCACCAATTTCATCAGGAAGCCAATTGCGTGATTGTCCCAACAACCAGAAACCTGTCTGCTGGGTGGCAATTGCCCTCTCGTTTACATAGCTGGCACTATCTACCTTGAAGGTCATCGGTCTCCATCTGTAAGGCAGGGCAAATCCACCGGCGCCTATATCTTTGGTCATGTCAAGAGCTGTCCCGTCGAAGTGATCTCTCATGACATCTGCTACCATTTTAATTGTCAACTTCTCTTTTGGCTTAATATAAAGAGGCAATCTGTTCTTTGCATTATACCCCATCGCATAGTCAAGGTAGTCTGTATAAGGTTTGTCTCCAATCATTCCCCCTCCGAGAATATTGAATGCTGCCCATACCCTCGCTTCACAACCCCTCATCGAACTAAAATCAACCGGATTATATGTGTCCGAGAAACTAAAATTTTTATCGGAACCTTTATAAAGGCCATTCTCTTTTGCATATGAAATTACATCGGGAGAATAGAGGCAATTTTCCGGATCATTCAGAGGAAATTGTGTAATTCTTGCCTGGTTTGCATGGGCAGAAATGTATCCGTCAGGAATACGTATTGCCACCCATAGAGCCCCTTTGTTTACATTTTTTCCATTGACCATCTTTACCCCTTTTCCTGTCAGTTCAAGTATCCAAACTTCATTTTTGTCTGCAATGGAGAAAGATTCTCCCTCCGACAGGTATCCGTATTCTTTAGCCAGATCAGTCATTATTTTTATAGCCTCCCTGGCACTTTTTGCCCTTTGAAGGGTTACGTATATCAATGCACCGTAATCTAATTTTGCTGTGGAATCAACCAGTTGAGGCAGACCTCCGAATGTAGTCTCAGTTATAATAACCTGATGTTCATTCATATTTCCCACAGTGTTGTATGTTCTTGGAACCTGCGGAATATCACCTAAATATTTTCCACTGTCCCACTCATAAATCTTCATCATTGTTCCGGGAGCAAAGCTGGCACCTCTTGTAAAATACAACTCTCCGTAAAGCTGGTGGGAATCTGCAGAGTACGTAACCATCACAGAACCATCCTTAGTGGCACCTTTAGTAATCAGCAGATTCGTGCAAGTACTTCCTGCCTTTGGTGTCGCCATCAGAAGCAGGAGTGAAAAAACAGGTAAAAGAGACTTTTTCATTATTTATAGTTTATTTCGTTTTTATAAGCAAAGATATACTAAAAATGATGAAATGATCAGATATTTGATCACAATAGTCTTACCCCTGCTGCTGTAAGTTTAAGCACTTCCATTTCTGGCCATATGCTAACCTGCACCTCGCCTATGTGCCTTTTTTTGAGCATAAACATACAAACCCTTGATTGCCCTATTCCGCCGCCGATGCTTTCCGGCAGTTCTCCGGCAAGTAGCATGCTATGAAAAGCAAGCATTGACCTGTCGATGCACTCTCTCTCCTCTAGCTGGCGAATCAAAGCCTCTTTATCTACTCTTATGCCCATCGAAGAAAGCTCGAAGGCACACTCCAAAACAGGATTCCATACAATTATATCTCCATTTATTCCAAAATATCCATCTGAATTTGGAGTACTCCAGTCGTCGTAGTCGGGAGCACGACCATCATGAGACTCTCCGTTGGAGAGTTGCCCGCCAATACCAATGATAAATATTGCTCCATACTCCTTAGCCGCTGCACTCTCCCTCTCCCTTGCATTTAACTCAGGATACCTCTTCAACAGCTCTTCCGAGTGAATGAAAGTTATACCTTCCGGAAGGACTGACTCTATATGAGGATAATACTCATGCACAACTTGTTCTGTTGTCTTAAGTGCAGAATATATTTTTGTAACCGTTTCTTTAAGAAAACCGAGAGTTCGCTGTTCTGGCATAATTCGCTGTTCCCAATCCCATTGGTCCACATAGATGGAGTGAAGAGCAGTAAAATCTTCATCTGGCCGGAGTGCCTTCATATCTGTCAATATGCCGCAATTGGGTTCCACTTCCAGTTGTTTCAGGCGCAAACGTTTCCATTTAGCCAGTGAGTGTACCACAACTGCCTTTTTATCCTTAAGGGCCTTTACAGGAAAAAAGACAGGCCGTTCGATACCGTTAAGATCGTCATTTATTCCTGTTCCGTCAAGAACGGCTATAGGAGATGATACTGTTACCAAACTCAGCTGCCGGGACAACTCCCCGGCAAAAGTCTCTTTGACAAGCGAAATTGCCTTTTCTGTTTTTAGAATTTCTTGTTTCATTTTGTTGAATTTTGAACATAAAAAAAGCCCCCCGATATAACGGGGGGCTTTTAATATATTTGGTTAATAATTTACTTGTTTAACAAAACAATAGCCTCCCCGCCCGAATCTGATTATTATTCGAGTTATTATTAAGAAGATTATTGCTGTTTTTAAAAATGTACATCTGTTTCTTATGGCGTTTAACGGGCGTAAAAGTATGCAATTATTTTAAATTCACAAAAATTGTTAGTATATTTTCGATGGTTTTTTAATATTGGAGGAAAAAACATGAAATCCATTTCAGAAACCATTGACAGACAGCCTGTAGCAGCAGGAAAATTTTATCCCGCAGCACCTGCCAAATTGCAACAAGAACTTGAAAACATCTTTGCATCTGCAATTCCTAAACGGTGCAGCAATGTAAGAGCGATTATCTGCCCCCACGCCGGATATATCTATTCCGGCGAGGTAGCTGCATCTGCTTTTAACCAGATTGAGAGGAATATTGTCTATAAGCTGGTTTTTGTAATTGCCTCTTCTCATCACGAATGGTTCGAGGGGGCAGCGGTATATTGCGATGGCAATTTTCTGATGCCTTACGGTAAAGAAGTGGTTGATTCCTCTTTCGGTAAAATGTTGGTTGACTGTTTTCCGGAAATCTTTACTGCCGATCGCTCTCCCCACCTGAGTGAGCACAGCCTCGAGGTTCAACTTCCATTTCTTAATTATGCACTAAAAACGAATTACCGCATTGTACCTATAGTCATCGGAACCTCAGACCCTGCTGTTTGCAGAAAAATTGCCTCAGCACTTAAGCCCTACTTTACTTCGGAGAATTTGTTCATTATCAGTTCTGATTTCTCTCACTATCCAAATTATGCAGATGCGCAGAGGGTAGATGCCACTACCAAAGAGGCCATACTCGCAAATAATCCGGAGATTCTCTTAACCACTCTTAAGAAGAATGCTGTAAAACATATCCCCCATCTTGTTACCAGCCTCTGCGGATGGACATCGGTGCTCACCTTACTCTATATGACCACTGACAACGATTTGTTGGAGTACACTGCAATCGGATACAGGAACTCAGGCGATATAAAGTATGGTGGAAACCTGGACAGCGTGGTGGGCTACTGGGGCATTGCCGTTTCCGAAAAGTCATTATCCTCTTCCGGTTTTCAACTCTCCGGCAGAGACAAAGTGACCCTGTTGAATATTGCCCGGGAATCTCTTGAATCGGCAGTTCTTGGTGGTAAAAAGGCCAAAACGAATCCGGATGATTATCCTGCTAACCTTAAAACATGTTGCGGAGCTTTTGTAACCCTGCACAAGAATGGGAACCTTCGCGGCTGTCTCGGCCGTCTTAATGGCAACTTTCCACTCTGCAAAATGGTTCAGGAGATGGCAGCCTCTGCCGCTTTGTACGATTATCGCTTTCCACCTGTGGAACCTGAAGAGCTGGCAAATATCGACATTGAGATATCGGTTATCTCTCCGCTAAAGAAGATTGACGACATTGCAGAGATTCAGCTTGGGAAACATGGTATCTATATTGAAAAAGGAGAACTCTCCGGTGTCTTTTTACCGCAGGTTGCCACCGACACAGGCTGGAGCAAAGAGGAGTTTCTAGGACATTGCGCTATCGACAAAGCCGGTTTAGGCTGGTACGGCTGGAAAACGGCTGATATCTACATTTTTACAGCAACAGTGTTTAGCTGATCTCTCTCTTCCAGACCGCGGTGGGGTGTGCCTCACCACCCCATACCCCGGGAACAATCTCTCCACAGAAGCCACATAGTCCGTCAGGTATGTTTTCACCCAACTTATTTTCATTCGGAATATTTACATCCGTTCCTTTTTTGATGTTGTTCTTCTTAATCAGGTACCCTTCGCGTTCTACCAGCGTTTGTCCACATTTTGGGCAGCAGGTGTTCTCTCCGTGAATGCCCGGGAGATTACCGATATAGACATATTTTATTCCTGTTTTTTCTGCTATCTCTTTGGCCTTAACCAAAATATTTGCAGGAGTGGGCTGCAATTGTGAAAGATTGAAAGTAGGAAAGAACCTGCTGAAATGGAGCGGAGTATCTGTAAATCCATTGCCAGCAAGCCATTCGCACATCGCCTCAATCATTTCCGGTCTATCGGTCCATGCGGGGATAACCAAATGTGTGATTTCGAGCCAAACACCTTTTTCTTTAAGCGTTTTCAAAGTATCGAGCACGGGCTGTAACCGGCCACCGGTCAACTTGTGATAAACCGCGTCATCGAAACATTTCAGGTCTATATTTGCGGCATCCAGATAAGGACAAAGATCCATTAAAGGCTTTTGGTTTATGTACCCATTTGATATCAAAACCGTTTTTACCTCTTTTTCGTGCGCTGCCTTAGCTATATCATAGATGTATTCGTAAAAAACTGTTGGTTCTGTATATGTGAATGCAATGCTACCGGTATTGTGGTGCAGAGCCTGATTAACAACCTCATGAGGCGTCAGGTTGTAATGCTCCAGCTCCCCGGGCGATGCCTGCGAGATGGACCAGTTCTGGCAATTGAGGCAGCGAAAGTTACATCCTGCCGTGGCCAGAGAATAGATTTCCGATCCCTGAAAGAAATGAAACAGCGGCTTCTTTTCTATAGGATCAACGCTTAGGGAACAAGGATTGCCATAAGCCAGAGTGTACAACTCGCCCCCTCGGTTGATCCTTGTTCTGCAAATTCCGGTTTTGCCAACCCTTACTATGCAGTTGTGTGGACAGAGATTGCAGCGAACCGTATTGTCAGAAAGTCTCTCCTGATAACTTGCGGGGTGGCACCATTTTTCTATATCGTCCACCTTGTAGGAAATTATTTCATCCTTGATTTTTGACTTATCAAGTAATCTGACTGCATTTGTCTTTTCCATCTTCATATTAACAACCAGTACAATTCATTTAATATAAAGTACACCCACGGCCCTCACCGGAGAACCATCGCTGTCAGCAATTTTCAATGGCAGACAGAAGAAGGTAAAAGGGCATCCAATTAGTTTATGCAAATTACAGAGATTTTCAATAATTATAAAATCGTTATTAAGTAATATTTTATGATTAGGCAAATGAGTTACATCAACCGGGTCCGCCGAGATACAATCAAATCCGATGCCTTTTATTTGGAAATTACATAGCCATTTTGCAGAATCTCCTGAGAGTGTCGGGAAATCATTAAAGTAACTGTCTCTGCCCCATCTCCTATCCCAGCCAGTATTAAACAGAATAAAATCGCTGGCTGCAATTTCTGCTGAGTATTTCTCTATACTCTCTTTCTCAATAATTCTCGTTTCATTCTTCGTTACGTCAATCACCAATCCGTTTCCAACGAATTTATCTGTACTAAATTGGTCCAGCGTGAACCTTCCTTGCAGAATATGCCCTGGTGCATCGATATGTGTTCCGGTGTGTGAGAAAAAAGAGATCAGCTTTTCTGCAAAGCCCTCTCTCTCTATGGTTGTGGCATCAGTAATAACAGGCGGTTCTGTCCCCGGGTAAACCGGCATTTTTGAGGATATTGAATGAGTCAGATCAATAATTTTCATATCTATACATTTTTTGCATCCACCCGTTGTTTGTCAGATCTCTTGAACCAGTACATCTCCTTTATTTTTATACTACCTGTTGAACAAAACCCCTTGCGGGACAGTATTATTCCTACCGTATAAAAATAAACATAAAAACCGATATTGTAAACTTTACTACGCTCAATTCTTTATCGAAGAAACCCTGAGCACAAATTGGACTTCCTGCCTCTGTACTTACTGGTGCGGCTGTTTACGATTATTTTAATATTATCTTAACTGGAGCTAAACTATTAATTAACAAATGATATATTTTTTTGTAGAAAAATGATATTTCAAAGATGCAGCATAAAATTCATCATAAAACAATAGTCTTATCCGATATTCATTTGGGGTCAAGATGGTCTAAACCCTCCGAGGTACTTAAATTTTTAAAAGCCCATAGTTGTGACACATTAATACTGTGTGGCGATATTATTGACGGATGGTCAATAATGCGCGGAAAACAGATTAAATGGCGCAGAATACATACTAATGTAATGAAATATCTACTCTCAATTCAGGAAAATTGCAAGATTGTTTACATAAGAGGAAACCATGACAATTTTCTTGACAGACTTTTACCATTATCATTTGGAAATATGTCCTTGGTTAAAGAGTATATCTATAAGAGCTTTGATAGAACGTATTATGTTGTTCATGGTGATGAGTTTGATAACGTAACAACTTCCTGGAGACGACTTGCAAAAATTGGGGATATTGGCTACTCTCTGTTATTATGGATTAATTCCGTTTACAATAAAAAGAGGGCCGGAAAAAACCTACCTTATAAATCTATTTCCGGTATTGCTAAACGAAAAGTAAAGGGTTTTGTGTCCTATATAAGTCAATATGAGAAACATCTTACAGATGTTGCCGTGTCAAAAGGGTGTAATGGGGTTATATGCGGACATATCCACCACCCGGAAATAAGATATATTGGAGACCTGCTATATCTCAACTCAGGTGACTGGGTGGAGTCACTATCGGCAGTAACCGAAGAGTTTGACGGGTCCTGGAATATCCTTTATTATGGAGAAGAAATTAGTCAGAATATTACGGAAAACCCGTCAATAGAGGATACATTAGGAATGCGAATTCCCGCAACTATGTAGGGCTCTTAGAGACCATTTATAACATAAGTAATAGAGATGAAATTTTTGATATTTCTACAGGGAGAGGGTAGAGGGCATATGACACAGGCAGTGACTATATCTACGCTACTAAAAGAAGATGGGCACACTGTTCAGGAGATTATTGTGGGGAATACACGAAACAGAGTAATTCCTCAATTTTTCTTTAAATCTGCGGGTGCAACTGTAAGTAGTTACATAACACCTGAATTTGCCTATTTAAAAGATGGAAAAAGAGTTTCAATATTTAAAACAATTCTTAAAAACTTTTCTCTTCCAAGAATATATTCAGTATTACAATCGGTTAAATACATTAAGGGCAAAGTAGAGGAGCACAGGCCAGATATTGTAATAAATCTGTATGAACCTCTGTTTGGTCTTTATTTGCTAATATATAAACCTAAAAATAAAATAATAAGCATCGCACATCAGTTTATGATTTTTGCCAAAGGGTCTCCATATGGAAAAGGAGTAAAAGGTAAACTATTACTAAAAATTCTATCGGCGTTATGTAAATCGCGCTCTTCTGTCACATTGGCAATCTCTGCATATCCCTGGATGAATAATGAAAAATGCAATATTAAAATTATCCCCCCACTTTTGAGGAAAGAGGTAATGTCACTTAATCCTTACGATGGAGGATATCTGTTATGCTATATACTTAACAGAGGTTTTGCCGCAGATCTAATTTCGTGGCACAACTCTAACAAAAGCATTAAAATACATGCATTCTGGGATAATTATGATGTTCCGGACGAGCTTATATACAATGAGAATCTGGTTTTTCATCATATTGACGATATCAAATTCCTTAGATATTTTGAAGGGTGTTCGGGATTTATTACTACATCAGGTTTTGAGTCTATTTGTGAAGCTGGATATCTTGGAAAGCCAGTGTTAATGACACCTGTGCATATTGAACAGAAGATAAATGCAAAAGAGTTTGAATATTTAAATTTGGGAATCGTTTCTAATGAGATAAACCCATCATTATTATTAGATTTTATTCAAAAAGAGAAAGGGAAGAATGATAATTTTATTTTTAGAAACAGAATAAACAGTTCGGAAAGAGTCTTCATGGATAGCATTTACTCTTTGATTTAGAAATAATTATTATGAAAGCCTGATTTCAATGCAGGAAGAGCTATTTACTCAATTTATGGTCGCTCTCAAAAATGTCCAGAATCCTTTGGTCATTTCGTTTATCGGGTATTGTCCCCTCAGGTAACAGACCCGGATATCCCATTTCAACTTTTAATTCATTATTTATATCAACCATAATCGGGTCGATAACCACCCAGTCGCAGCTTGCAGAAGAGTAGCTAGGCCAGAAATATCCTGAATATATGAGCACATTATTAGCTTTTATCGCAAATGCTATCCCATGTACCGAATGGTTGGTATTCTTGATAGCCGTTTTAGCTTTATCTGAAATTTTAAATGTATAATTACTTGAATCATAAGATAAAATGTCAGAATATGCTACCAGAGGGTTGGCCTTGGTAACAATAGAAGACTCGTCTATCTGATTTGTGTTTCCAACTGTTTTGTAAGAGTCGAGAAGATACAACTCTACAAAACCAGTTGTTGGATTAGAGTTCCCGTTTTTATCACACCCAGCAACAAAAACACCAAGCATCCCAATCATGGAGATCAAAAAGATTTTCCGTTTCATACGTCATTTTTATTTAAGGTTCTCGTAATTGAATGTAAATATATAAATATTTATCCAAATTTTCTATAAATTTTTAGCATATATCAAACTTGAACCGTCCTGGAATGTATTGATTTAATCTAATGACTAGGTCTCTTCGAAGTCGTAGTTGGTGCGTATGTTGTAATTTATATAGCTGTCAATTCTTCTGTCTCCTGTGGCATAGCGTCGGTTCTGCTCCTGCACATACATTAACATTCAAACAAACGATAAATTTAAAGTTTGAAGTAATTATGTGCTTCCAGCACTTTACAATTCTGCCTTTTTTACGCTTGAGCCGCCTGATAGTTTTACTGATAATTGGGGATTACCTTTGTAGCGCACTTTTGTGCCACCGGAACCGGCAACTTTAAGACTCTCGCTAACATTTAGCTCTGCAGAGGCACCACCGGACATTGCTGCGTTGCACTTTTGAGCCTCAAGGGAGAAATGTTTGTGAACGCTACCTCCAGAAGAGCTTATTGTTAAGTATCCAACAATACCCTCAAGCTCCGATTTCGACCCTCCTGACATGCTCATAAACAAGGAGTTAAGCCGCACTCTACCAAAGACCTTACTACCACCGCTTAGCGAAATCTTCAATTCATCTCCACTCCATCCATTATTCAGGTTTATGCGACCACCACCGCTGGAAGATATTTTATTTAGATAGTTGCATGACAAATAGATCTTTACATTAGGATTTCTGGTAAAATTAATTCCATTTTTTCTGTAAATTTTAAGAGTATTTCCCTCAACCTCTACAATAATATATTCATGAGTATTTTCGTATGTCTCAATACTTAGTTCTCTGTTTGAATCCTGAGTTAATATAAGCTCAAAGCCGCTGGAAACAGATACATTTTCAAAATTACCTGTTTGTAGTTTTTTTGTGACGTATTCTCCGGTTGGTTTAACAGAGATATAACCCATGTATGAACATGATGATACTGCAATAATTAATACGACAGCAATAAGGAAGTAATATTTTTTCATTGGAGTTTTTTATGATATTAGACGGAACGAACTTCATAAAAGTTGCATTTTAAATAAAAATCTTATTTTTGTCGTAAATACCATCTAATTTATAGTTCGATAAACACAAACACGGATGAAAACAGCGAAACGGCTTTTTGCCTATATAACCTTATTAATAACAACTATATCTTCATTTGCCCAGGACCAGCAACAGGAGAAACAAAAGACTCCTGTTGAGATTGCTGCAGAACAGACAGATCGGTTTCAGAAAGATCTTGGGCTTAACGATGCTCAGGCTTTTCTTGTAGATTCTGTACTGCAAACAAACCTGACCGGCGTTTATACCGATTTCGAGAGGATGAAAGCGGGTGGGGTTCAGAGCTCAGAGAGCTACCGGGCTGTACAGGAGATGTGGATGAAGAAGACCGAAGATGCCTTCCGGAAAATACTAACTCCTGATCAGTTTCTCCGCTATGAGAAGATGACCGGGCTCTACGCAAAGAGAAAGAAGCAAGAGAAAAAGAAGGCTAAATTGAAATAAACTGCACCTCTCTGTTTTTGAAGTGTGCTATGTGGCGGAAGCCGCAACTTTTGATTATCTCTGTGTAATATGCAAATTTCTCGCCTATCCGCTCCTGGTCGTGAGCATCTGACCCTAGGGAGACGGCCTCTCCACCAAGTTCTTTGAACCTTTTTAGAACATCGGTGTCGAGAAATGGTATTGCAGAATTTTTCTCTCTGTAGGTATTTGTGTTTATCTCGAGTGCTTTGCCCTCTTTTGCCAGTATAATCAGTATCTGATCCAGAATCTCGCCGAATCTTGAGTAGAGAATAGCCTTCTCTTCGTAAGGAGCGTATCTGGTTATGTAGTCATAGTGCCCCAGAATGTCAAAGTTTCTGAACTGAGAGATGCACAGATATATGGTCTCCAGATACCGCCCGTACGCAGTATCAGCGTCCTTACCCACATAATAGGCCCTATAGTATGGATCAATTCCGTCTATAAAGTGCACAGAGGCAATAATCTGGTCAAATTTGTATTTGCCAACAAATGCTGTCACTTCATCCATAGTGTGTAGCTGCAGGCCAACTTCTATTCCTTTGAGAATTTCAATATCGTACATGGAGTTCAAGCTTTCAATCCTCTTCTGCTGAACTTCCGGATCGAACTTAAAATTATCTCCGTCCTTTGGCGCCTTAATGTCAAGATGGTCGGTAATAATTAGGCCGGAGAGGCCGGAGGCGATGGCCCTTTTGACCGCCTGCTCCATTGTCATTCTGGAATCTGGAGAAAATTCGCTATGTGTATGTGAATCTGTTAATTTCAATCTTGTAAGTTTTATGCGTTTAGCTGCCAAGCTCCATAACACACCAGCTCTTGCCTGCCTTTACCAGAGAGATTGTGTTCTCTATACCGTCAGGGAAATTTGGCAGGATTACCTTATACAGAACCCTCGCGGTGTCTTTGCCTTTGCCCAGTCCCACAGAAATTATCTCTGTTTTTACCTCTTTGGAGCTCTTCACAAGCATATCTCTCACTGTAGGTTCCAGACTGTCAAGACTCTTTAGTGAATTTACAAGCTCTTCTCCCAGCTCCTTTGTGCAATATTGGCTTGCTGCCATATAATCTATGCTGAAATATGCATCCAGAAACTCCTTGGTTTTAAGAGTTACAGCCTTTTCTCTACTTGTGCAGGATACCAGAGCAAAGGTCAACGTGAGCAAAAGAGCGACCGTTCTAAAGTATATTTTATTCATGTCTGATAGTGTTTAGTTAATATTTTGGTCTTAAATAATTCTTCACAATAGCGTTATAACTGTTATTCCGGAACCTCCCAACTCAAGATGCTCGTCTCTCATTGCCCCTACCCCTCCAACGGTTTTCAGATACTTTCTTATCTCCTCCCTCAGTATGCCATTCCCTTTTCCATGCAGTATCTTTACTTCCGATATTCCAAGCATCAAAGCATCGTCAATAAAATGGTTTACACTATCCATCGCCTCATCTAGTCTTTGTCCCCTGATATCTATGGTCGGTTTAAAATTAAGTTTTCTCTCTGATACCCCAAGATCCTGGTAAGAGTTCTTTCTAATCTGACTTTTTGATGCAGCTTGATATTCACTGTTGGAGATTTTCTCAACTTTGTCTTTGGACGTCTTACTGATAATGCTCCCAATAGCAATATTTACCTCTACGGAATCCACTCTTAGCACCTCGCCAATCAAATCGCTTCCCTTTATTCTTACCTTGTCTCCTGCCTTTAGTGGTTCCGGAGCCGTATTCTTAACAACCGCTTTAACCAAAGCCGGAGTGTTTTCCCTCTTTTGCCTCTCATTGTTGCGCTCTTCCCGCCTCTCCTTTCTCCTGGCAAGTTGCTCCATCTTTCTGGCAATCATCTCATCGTCTGAGCTTTGTTTTGCATCTGAAAGCTCCTTATTGAATATATCAAGACTCTTCCTCAGCTCTTTTGTCTTCTCCTTCTCTGCCTGGTTCTCTCGTATCTCTTTTATCGTAGACTCAATTTTTCTATTTGCATCGGAGAGAATTCTCCTGGCCTCCTCCTTTGCTTCTGATATTATGCTCTTTTTAAGTATTTGAATATCTGAGAGTTCTTTTTGATACTTATCGGTGATATTTTCCAGCGTTTTATCTGTCGTCTTAATCCTTGCAAGCTTCTCTTCCCATAATCTTCTGTTCTTTGCAATTTTTTTAAGGTGTTTCTCAAGATCTACAAAATCCGATCCTGCCCTCTCCTCTGCTGCTTTTACAACAGCCTCGGGCAAACCCATCTTTCTGGCAAGCTCAAAGGCGAAAGAGCTTCCGGGAGTACCTATCTCAAGTTTAAAAAGAGGTTTTATATTCTGAACATCAAACTGCATTCCTCCGTTTATAACACCTTTGCTGCTGCTTGCGTAAAATTTAAGGTTACTGTAGTGGGTTGTAATAACACCAAATGCTCCGCGATTCTCAATCTCGTTCAGTATTGCTTCTGCTATTGCACCCCCTGCAGTGGGTTCCGTACCTGCACCAAATTCGTCTATCAAAACAAGAGATCTGCTGTCTGCCTCAGATAGAATGTCCCTCATGTTTTTCAGATGGGAGCTGTATGTGCTCAGATCATTTTCAATAGATTGCTCGTCACCAATATCAATAAAAATTGAGTTGAAAATTCCGAGTTCCGATATTTCAGAAGCGGGTATCAAAAACCCACATTGGAGCATATACTGAAGCAGTCCGACCGTTTTCAGACAGACAGACTTACCCCCTGCGTTTGGCCCGGAAATCAGAAGAATATGTTTTTCTCTGCTCAGATTAAGGGATAGCGGGACAATTTCTTTACCCTCTCTTTTGAGAGCCATCTCAAGAAGCGGGTGACGACCTTTTATAAGAAACAACTCTTGCTCACGGGACAAAATCGGTTTGCCAGCCTGCATAGACATGGCGAGCAGTGCTTTTGCCCTGATAAAATCAATTTCACCCAGAAAATCTGCAGCGGCCAATAACTCCGGCAGATATGGGCGTAAAAAATCTGAGAAGAGAATCAGTATCTTAAGAATCTCTCTCTGCTCTGCAAAATGGAGTTCTCTCACCTGATTATTGAGCTCTACTATCTCCATCGGCTCAATGTAAGCTGTCTTTCCCGAAGCCGATTCGTCGTATATGAAGCCTGATATTTTTCTTTTATTTGCTGCCGAAACAGGAATAAGTACCTTCCCATCTCTTACTGAGACAGTAGCCTCTTCGTCTGCCAGCCCTTCGGACTGAGCCTTCTTAAGAATGGAACTTATCCTCTTTGAAATCGTACTCTCTTTATCCTTTATGGATTTGCGTATTGTCTGAAGTTCCGGACTGGCATTGTCCCTGATCTCTCCGAACTTATCCAGAATAGCTTCGATTCTTCTCGTTATCTCGGGGAAAAGAACTATCGGTTCTACAAGTAATTTCAAATTTGGATAAAGTTCCTCTTTGGTGTTTTTAAAGAAGGTCACAATGGTGCGGGTTGTCTCAAGTGACTGTTTAAGTCTGGCAATTGAGAGTACATCCAGGTAAGAAGACTGAACCTCAAGCTGCTTTAGAAATGGAAGAGTATCCACAAAACCGGAGTCCGGAAATGATGATTCAAACATGGCAATTACTCTCATTTCATCTGTTTGGGCGAGTTTACTCTCAATCTCCGTGTAAGAAGTAAGAAAATCCGCCTCAATGACCCTGTTTCTGGCCAGTGCGGTTGAGCACCTGCTCTCTGCCAGAGACCGAATCCGGTCGAATCCGAGTTTCTGTTCCAGTCTCTCTCTGCTTGTCATTATTTGTAGGAGTTCTCTATTGCCAGTCTGAGTTCGTTTATGCTGTTCATCTTTTTAATCTCTCCGTTTTGAATATAACATATCTGACCACTCTGTTCAGAAACTACAATCACATTTGCATCGCTCACCTCGGAAATACCTAATGCAGCCCTGTGTCTCATGCCATAAGAGGCAGGAATGTGTGGATTCTCCGAAATTGGCAGTGTGCATCTTGCAGCGACAATCTTATCGTTTGCTATTATCATTGCTCCGTCGTGGAGCGGAGCATTTTTAAAAAAAATGTTCTCGATAAGTCTTCTGCTGATTATAGCATCTATCCTGTCTCCTGTTTCAATTATAAATTCAAGTGAAGAACTTTTGGCCAGTACTATAAGAGCCCCTGTCTTTTTTTCTGACATCCTTCTGCATGCGTGTGTCAACTCATCCAGAAGGACAAGAGAGACACCCTTGCTTTTGATCCTAAAGAAAGCATTTACAATTTTCAGCTTCTGACCCGAGTCCATGTAACTAGTACCCAGCCTCAGAAGAAACCTCCTGATCTCCTGCTGAAACACAATTATAAGGGCCAAAACACCTACCCCGATTACCTGACCAAGAATGGCACTAAGAAGCTCCATGCGGAGAGCTCTCACTACAAGCCAGATAAAATAGAAGACAATTATTCCGATAAAGATATTAAGAGCGGCGGTACCCCGTATAAGTTTATAAGCCTGATAGATGAGTAATCCAACCAAGGTAATATCTATGATATCAATTAATTCTATCTTTATAAAATCAAACATAAATTGTTACAAACTTACTAAATTATTCAACATAAGCCAGCGTAACAATGCTCAACATACAGCCTTCCTGCTTTAAAATATGTTGCCCGCACGCCTCAAGTGTTGCTCCTGTGGTCAGAACATCATCAACCAGAAGGATATGCTTCCCTTTTATTAAAGAGTTGTTTTTAAGATAAAATGCGTCCATAACGTTTTCCCATCTGTGGAAGGCGTCTTTTCTGGTCTGAGTGGAGGTAAATTTTCTTCTTAACAAAGTACTCTCATCCACCGGTTTGTCCAGCAACCTTCCGATCGATTTTGCCAGGACAGAGGCCTGATTATAACCTCTTTTCCATTTTTTTAAGGGATGGAGTGGTACAGGAATAATCAGATCAATATCTGTGTACAAACCACTCTCTAAAAGCCTCCTTGCAAACATCTCTCCCAAAAATTTTCCTAAACCTCTGTTGCCGTAATATTTAAAAGAGTGGATAATTTTTTTATACGGGCTCTCTTCTCTGTAAATCAACAAAGAAGAAGCCCTGATTATGTTCAATCTTCCCCAGAAGCATACCTCTGCGGGATTGTTTGGCCATGACCAGAAAAAAGAGAAAGGAAGATCAGAAAGACAGCTTAAACAAAGATACTTCTCTCTCCTCAACAACAATCTCCCGCACACCGGACACACCCTTGGGAAAAGCAAATCCAAAAAGATCATCACATATATCTGATTAATTAATAAGGTTTACTATTGCTGCACTCTTTACCTGAATATCATTTCTGAGAATACTCTCTACCCTTCCTCGCTGGTAATAGTATCTGTTTACAATCTCCTCCTCCAGAAGAGCTTTAATCTCCACTGAATTTCTTCTAAGCACATCCTCTTTGCTTAATTTTACCTTTTTCTCAAGTGCGTCAATCTCCTCCTTAAAATCATTATAAAGTCCTTCTTTTTTGGCAGTTAAGATAAATTTATCGAGGTCTACATCAGAAGCACTTCTGTTGTCAAACTCTTTCTGAGCTGCAAATTTTACAAAATCCTCATATTGGGCAGGAGTTAGTTCAAACTTAGATGCGGTAGCTATGGTGAGATTTTCTTTAAAGAAGTTGATTGAATATTCATGAAGAATATCTCCATATGCCAAAGAGAGAGCGGGTCTTGAAAAAGTTTGAGGTTCAAGGATTACATCGGGCTCAATACCACCTCCGTCATAGACAGTTCTCCCTTTTAATGTTTTAAAGGCTTTTCTTAACGAGTCGGGAATTGAACCGACACTACCGTCATCGTTTCTGTGGTTATAGTCAATCGCCTGAACACATCTGCCGCTTGGCGTATAATATTTGGCGGTTGTAAGCTTTATTTTATTATTATAACCTACTTCTCTTATTGACTGAACGAGACCTTTACCAAAAGTTCTGGTACCGGCAATCGTCGCCCTGTCAAGATCCTGAAGAGCTCCTGCTACAATCTCGGATGAAGAGGCAGATGAAGAGTTTACAAGAACAACCAGAGCCAGAGATGTGTCTACCGGTTCATCTTTTGTAAAATATACCATGTCTGCCTGTTTTACCCTTCCCAGTGCAGACACGACCTTTGTACCCTTTGGAACAAAGAGCGATACCAGATTGACAGCCTCGTCAATAAGGCCACCACCATTACCTCTCAAATCTATAATCAACCTTTTGAGATCTCCCTTGCTCTTTAGATCAAGAAGCTCTCTCTTTACATCTTTAGCTCCACCCAAGGTAAATCCTGTTACCCTGATATAACCGAGAGTGTCATTAATAAGTCCGCTGTAGGCAACATCGGGGAAATGGATTCTGTCCCTCAAAATTTTATAATTAATGGTGTCTCCTTCTCTGAGTCTTTTTATTACAAAGTTCACCTCAGTACCGGGACTTCCTTTCATCTTAGAACTACATGAGTCAAGTGAAAGAACAGACGTTAACTGGTTGTCAATTTTAAGTATAGTATCTCCCGCAACCAGTCCTGCTTTGGATGCCGGCGAATTCTCGTTTACATCCGAGATAAGAATCCCGGGATCTACTCTTCTGATTATTGCACCGATACCCCCGTACGATCCTGTAGTCATTAGCTCTATGCTTTCGTTGTCCTCTTCAGGAATATAGACAGTATAAGGGTCCAGCGATTCAAGCATGGCTTCGATTCCGGTTTTAATCAGATTGTCAATTTTAATACTGTCTACATAAAACATAGAAAGCTCTCTTAAAATGGAGAACTGAACATCTAGGCTTTTACCCGTATTAAACTCTTTAGACTGAGAGAAAGCAGGGACTATAGTCGTGATTGCCAGAATGGTTACGCAAATTTTTAATATTTTGTTCATCTTATGGAAATTATAATATCAGTTTACAAAAATAAAGTTTTAGTATCTTTGATGCAATATTGTTTTTATGGAAATTATTTTTGCCACATCAAACAGACACAAGCTGGAAGAGGCTCAGGCTATCCTTGGAGCGGAGTTCAGACTAATTTCGCCGCGCGATCTTAATCTTTTTGATGGTATCCCTGAAGATGCAGATACCCTCGAGGGAAATGCGTTTTTGAAGGCTCAGTACATCTGGGAGAGGTTTCATCGTCCTTGTTTCGCCGATGATACAGGGTTGGAAGTGGATGCTTTGGGTGGTGCACCTGGTGTTTACTCTGCAAGATATGCCGGCGAGGAACAAAATTTCAAAAAAAATACTGACAAACTACTCAAAGAACTTGATGGCGTTAAGCAGAGAGGCGCAAGATTCAGGACTGTGGTTGCTCTTATAATCGATGGTAATGTTAACTATTTTCACGGGATACTTAATGGCGTTATCTCAGAATGTCCGTCCGGTTCTGGCGGATTTGGCTACGATCCGGTTTTTATTCCCGAAGGTTACACCAAAACCCTTGCAGAACTTACTCCAGCAGAGAAGAATTCCATCTCTCACAGAGGCTTATCAATAAGCGAATTATCACGTTTTCTCAACAACAACCCGGTTCAATGCTCCAAAAACTCCAGCTAATAGTATTACATACAATCAAATACAGAGACACAAGCCTTATTGTACAGGGCTACTCAAATCTTGGTGGCCGGCAAAGCTTCGTCATCAGGACAGGAAGAAGCACCAAAAACTATGCCGCCCTTTCTCTGTTGCATCCCTTAAGCATTATTGACGCTGAGCTTGTTGCCGGCTCATGGGGCGATATGGCTACGATTAAGGAGTGTACGCCTGCTTATAAGCTTTCCGAAATCAGATGTAACCTTCACAAAAGTTCAATTGCTATTTTTATTAGCGAATTAATCTACAGAACAATTAAGGAGATAGAGCAGAATACAGAAATGTATAATTTTATATCACGCTCTGTTCTCCAGCTAGAGACATTGGAGAGTGGATTTGCCAATTTCCATGCTTACTTTATTGTTGAGTTGTGCAAACACATCGGATATACTCCGGAAAGCAACTACTCGCATAGTAAACCTCTGTTTGATATAGTATCGGCAGGATTCACAGACAACCCTGTAATGGCAGACATGAGTTTCTCTTTAAAGAGCTCCTCTATTCTGGCAGCAATTTTGAATATAAAACCTGAATCTCTTTGTTCCCTTAAAATTACCGGAAATGAAAGATACAGTTTTATAAAAGATATGATCAAATACATTAGTCACCACATCGGTTATCAGATTGAGATCCGTTCGCTCAATGTATTGCACGAAGTATTTGAATAACAATTAAACATAGTATGTCAATAACATCAAAGATATTCAGTCAAATCTCAAAAGGGCGACTAAAGCTTTTAGATAAAAGCAGGTACACTCCTGAAACTTTTCAGGCCAGTTGGTTTAAGGAGTTGATTTCATCAGGTTCCCAAACCTCTTTCGGAAAAGAACACAACTTTGGTCAAATAAATAGTATCGGTGATTATCAGAGGTTAGTTCCACTGAGAGATTATGATGCATTTGAACCCTATATTGAGAGGTTGAGAACCGGAGAAGATTATGTTTTATGGAACAAAAAGGTAAAGTGGTTTGCAAAATCCAGCGGAACAAGCTCTTCAAAAAGCAAATTTATCCCCATTACAGATGAGTCTCTCAAGTTGTGCCACTATGAGGGAATGCAGACGCTTCTTGCCAGTTATATAGACAGCACCCCAAATTCACAACTCTTCGACGGAAAAGCACTCACACTTGGCGGAAGTATTACCATAGACCAAAAAGGGAGCGGAAACAGTCATTATGGAGACCTGTCGGCGATTCTTTTAAAGAATTCTCCATCTTGGGTTGAACTCAGACGGGTTCCTGAAAGATTAATAGCACTTATTCCTGATTTTGAAGAGAAGATTGAAAAGATCTGCCAGACTGTCTGCAACCAGAATGTTACAAATTTTTCCGGAGTCCCTTCCTGGAATCTGGTATTAATGAACAAGATACTCGAGTATGCCGGCAAAAGCGACCTCACTCAGATCTGGCCCAATCTGGAGCTGTTCATGCACGGAGGAACTAATTTTGAACCATATAGAGAGAGCTATAAAAGGATAATCCCAAAACCTCAGATGAATTATCGTGAAAATTACAACGCCTCAGAAGGATATTTTGGATTTCAGGATAATCCTGATGAAGATTCACTTTTGCTGCTGGTTAATAATGGCATTTTCTATGAATTTATTCCGATGGACAGGTTTAATGAGGCATTGGATGGAAGTTACACAGCTTTTGAAACCATAGAGAGTGTAAAAACAGAAGTGAATTATGCAATTGTTCTTACAACAAACGGAGGTCTCTGGCGGTATCTGATTGGAGACTGTGTAATCTTTACATCTCTTAAACCCCATAAAATAGTAATATCCGGAAGAACACAACTCTTTATAAATGCATTTGGCGAAGAGCTTATGATCAATAATGCCGAGAGAGCCCTGGCAAAGGCCTGCGAAGAGGCGGGAGTTGTTGTTTCTAACTATACAGTTGCTCCTCTTTTTATGGAGGGAGCGGAAAAGGGTTCACATCAGTGGTTGATTGAATTCTCCCGGCCTCCTATGAATTTAGAGGATTTTGCAGATTCATTGGATAAAAATATTTGTCTCTGCAATTCTGACTACGAAGCTAAAAGATCTAAGAACGCAACAATGAAGAGGCTTACCATAACCCCGGTGTCAGATGGTGTATTCTACCGGTGGATGAGCGAACGCGGTAAACTTGGAGGGCAGAATAAGGTACCGAGGCTTTATAACAAAAGAGACTACTTAGAGCAGCTTTTAGCCATCGATAAAAAGATATCCGGGGAATAAATAATGGAATTACAATGTTTGATATTAACAGGATATTCGGAATTAAGACACGTGATGAGTTTGCCTCTGTCACGCTTGAAATCTTCAGATACCAGGCAGAGTTTTGCGAACCATATAAAAAGTACCTGACTCTCTTGGGTACAGATATCAATAAAATAAGCAACATAAACGAAATCCCGTTTTTCCCCGTTCAGTTTTTTAAAAGCGAAACAGTAATATCCGGCAAAACTCCTCCTAAAAAGATCTTTACCAGCAGTTCAACTGCCGGAATGACTCCCTCCAGACACCCGGTTACAGATCTCTCAATTTATGAGAAGAGTTTTTCCCAGGGGTTCAGACTTCGGTACGGAGAACCGGAAGAATATGCCATTCTGGCCCTTCTTCCGTCCTACCTTGAACGGGAGGACTCCTCTTTGGTTTATATGACAGAGGGTTTAATGAAACAGTCCGGAAATATATCCAATGGCTACTATCTCTATAATCATAGCGAACTCTTTGACATGCTGCTCACTCTTAAGAAATCGCAGCAAAAGACAATTTTAATTGGTGTCAGCTTTGCACTTATAGACTTTCTTACAGGTTATAAAATTGACTTTCCCGAGCTGATAGTAATGGAAACTGGCGGAATGAAGGGAAGAGGCGAAGAGCTGACAAGAGAGGAGCTTCACACAAGACTCAGAAATGGTTTTGGCGTAGAGAATATTCACTCGGAGTACGGAATGGCGGAGTTGCTCTCCCAAGCCTACTCAAAGGGAAACGGACTTTTCTGTACTCCTCCGTGGATGGACATTGTTATCCGTGATCTCAACAATCCTTTTCGTTTGCTGCCAACTGGTAAAAGGGGTGGAATAAACATTATAGACCTTGCAAACATAAACTCCTGCTCATTTATAGAAACAGAAGATCTGGGAATAAAAGAGACCGGGGATGTTTTTAAGATCCTCGGTCGCATTAATAATTCTGAGCTCAGGGGTTGCAATTTGCTAATGGGTTAGTTAATGTGCCTGTTACCTGCACCTACCCCTCTATTGCATTTATCACACTCTCTATCCGTTTATCCAGCTCATCGGCTTTCTCTGTTTCTCCTCTGTTTTTAAGAATCTCTGACAGATGGAAAATATAGGCTATACCCTGCTCAATGTCCGATTTAGAAAAATATTGACCTCCATATCTCTTTGAAAAAAGGGTGATGCCAGAAAATGTCTCCTCCAGAAACGCATTCATAAGTGCGAACCCCTTCTCTTTCTCTCCGGCCAGCAGATATATATCAACTGACTCCATTACCGCGAATTCATTAAGAGAAGATACAAGGGAACAGTTTAAAGGAAGCTGGCTTGGTATTGCAATCTCTTGCATACGATCCAGAACTTCAACTGCCTCTTTTAATTTACCCTTAAGGGCAAGAGAGCGTGCTGTCTGGCTGTATATACTTCTTACAGATAATACCGCATTGAATGTAAGCAAATTCTGATAGTCCACGTTAATAGCAGGATCATTCAGATTTCCCCAGCGATATACATTCATCACTTTGTTGTACATACTTTCTGCATTTATTCTTCCCGGATTTCCTACAGAGGTGCTGCTCTTTATTGGTACCAACTTATATGCAAATCCGTCATATTCCAGATAATCTCTTAGTCCAATCTCAAGGTCGCCACCCATAGCAACTAAGTAAATTGGTCTGTCCCAATTATAGTTTGCCAAAAGATCGAGTATCATCATCTCGGTTTTTGTAAGTACTTTTTTCTTTTCAGGTATGTTAAGTTCAATAACTTTAAGAATATTTGCAGAGTCTGACTCTGACACAATTCCACAGGCTATTGCGTTCTCTATATTAACAGGCACCAGAAGTTTTCTTGATGCAAAGAAGCTGTAACTCTTACCGTTCTCTGCCCTCATTTTTGCATCAGGATTAGAGATAAGATCTATAACAGCCTTTATTGGTACCGGTTTATTAAGTCTGTCCACAATATGTATCATATCGTTGGTTCCATAGAGGTATTCACTTCTTGGAATTGAGAAAGGTACCGGTTTTGATTCATAAACCTGATACTTCATCTGATCTATGTACCAGTCGGTTCCCAGAAGAGATGTATTCATTATCCTCACGTCAGTTCTCACTCCCTCAACCTCTTGTATATACCACAGAGGGAATGTGTCATTGTCTCCGTGAGTTACAAGTATTGCCTGTGGGTCACAGGAGTTGAGATAGTTGTAGGCCAGATCCCTTGCAGAATATCTGTTGCTTCTGTCATGATCGTCCCAGTTTTCACTGGCCATTTGAACAGGAATAAGCAAACAGGCAACTCCTGCACCCACAGCAGCAATCTTCGCAGGTACCTTTAGGCGGTTCTTCATGAAATCATAAACCGCCATAACCCCTATACCAATCCAGATTGCAAAAGCATAGAATGAGCCTGCATAGGCATAATCCCTCTCTCTGGGCTGATAAGGCGGCTGGTTAAGGTATATAACAACTGCAATACCAGTAAGTAAGAACAACAGCATGGTTATCCACCAGTTATTCTTGTCTTTGCTTAGCTGGTAAAACAGTCCGAAAAGGCCAAGCAGCAGCGGAAGCATATAGTAGTGGTTCTTTGCCTTATTGTTTACAATATAATCCGGCCCTTCGCGCTGGTCGCCGAGTCTGGCTCTGTCGAGAAATCCGATTCCGGACTCCCAGTTTCCTCTGAAAATCTCTCCCGGAGTTGTTGAATGCAAGTCATTCTGCCGGCCGGCGAAATTCCACATGAAGTATCTGATATACATCCAGTTTACCTGATAATCGAAGAAATATGCAAGGTTGTCGCTGAAGAGAGGCATTTTTTCATTTACCCCCATAATAGATCTACCCCTTCCTTTCGTATATCTTTGATAGAATCTGATCTGATCATCCGTATTACTCCACATTCTCGGGAACAACATCTTCGCATCTGAAGAGTACTTCGGTTTGATTGGACCCGCTACCTTCTTGTACTTGTCATCAACTTTGGCATAATATTCATCCTGAACAATATCATACGGCGAGGCATAGGTCTCTCCATAAATGAGAGGGTTGCTTCCGTACTGTTCCCTTCCCAGGTACCTGACTAAAGTAAACGGATTGTCTGGCTGATATTCATTTGTGGGTGTATTGGCAGAAGACCTGATTATTACCAGGGAGTATGCAGAGTAGCCAATAACAATCATGGTAAAGCAGAGCATAATTGTATTCAGTAACACTTTGCCCTTTTTGAAAGAGTACCATATGGTAAAAAATGATCCTGCAAGGAGAAGAAGCATAAAGACAATAGCTCCGGAATTGAATGGTAATCCAAAAACATTTACAAAGAGAAGATCAAACCATGATGCAAACTTTGGAAGATAAGGGATAATTCCAAAGAGTATCAACGCAAGGATTGCTCCTGATATAAGTAAAACATAGAAGCTCTTTTTTAATGATGCATCATATCTCTTGTAGTAGTATATGAATACCAGGGCGGGAATTGTAAGAAGGTTCAAAAGATGGACACCAATTGATAGCCCCATCAAAAAGGAGATGAGTACGATCCATCTGTTTGAATATGGCTGGTCGGCTTGTTCTTCCCATTTTAGCATTGCCCAGAATACGGCAGCCGTAAAGAGCGATGACATAGCATACACCTCTCCTTCTACTGCAGAGAACCAGAATGTATCAGAAAATGTGTAGGCCAAAGCCCCAATCAGACCGGCTGCCAGAATTGAGATCGCTCCTGACACGGAAAGTTCTTTTGAACTCTTCTCTGCAATTCTTCTTGCAAGATGTGTGATTGTCCAGAAAAGAAACATAATTGTAAGGGCAGAGCACATTGCACTCATTGCATTGACCATCATTGCTGCATGGTCTTTGTCTGCAAACAGAGTGAAGAATCTGGCAATTATTTGAAATACAGGATTTCCAGGAGGGTGACCCACCTCCAATTTATATGACGAAGCAATAAATTCTCCACAGTCCCAAAAACTGGTTGTAGGTTCAATGGTGGAGAGATAAACAACCGACGAGATTATGAGAATCAAAATCCCTAATAAGTTATTCAACAGTTTAAATTTCTTCTGTTCCATTTGTGTATCTTTCTTGCTTTAATGAGAATATTTGACAAAGATACTATTTTGAATTTTTCTACATAACTTTGCAGCAAAATTATTATAATGGCGGTAGTTTATTCCACAAATCCGGAATTTGACCATCAGGCAGAAGAGAGAAATATGAACCAGGATACCCTCCCTGCAGATAAGCAACGCCTTATTGTATCAATAGATCGCAAACACAGGGCTGGCAAACAGGTTACTCTCGTCACCGGGTTTATTGGAAAAAATGAAGATCTGGCCGAATTGGCTAAAATTCTAAAAAGCAAGTGTGGTGTCGGAGGTGCTTTAAAAGATGGAGAAATACTTATACAGGGTGACTTCCGGGAGAGAGTAGCAAGCATACTTCAGTCACTCGGTTATAAAACAAAGAGGGGTAACTGATGATCCAGAAAGACACCCTTTATATCACAGACAGCCTCTCTTGCAAATATATTATTATAGACAGATATGTTTCGCAAAAGGATACCATTTTGTCAATTGATTCCCTTTGGGACCATCATACTTTAACCCGGACAGCCTCTCCCTCCTCTTTTCATCAGCCAAATGGTTTTAAAAACGGCAATGATATTTTATCCTCCCTCATTTTGGCCTTCTTTATACTTTTGGTGCTATTCTCCCGGGAGATCATAAATGTGTTTCCTGCCGTTATGAATTCTCTTTTAAAATTAAAAAACCACTTCAAGCTGGAGGACAAACTAGCGCTCTCTGCTCAGAGAAATGTTGTGACTGTTATTGCCGCCCTTTACTTTCCGGTTTTAGTCACATTGATGAACAGAGGTTATATTATTGCCAAATATCAGTTGCTCCCCAATTATTTCCTCCTGATATCACTGGCTGTGATCTTTGGATTCTGGCTTTTGAGGAAAGGTTTGTATGGTATATTATCCTGGCTGACAAAAGACAATATTACATTTAAACTTATCGAAAAAATTGGGTATAATCACCTGATAATTTCTGTTATTTTCTCTTTTCCTGCAATTTTACTCAGATTTATTTGGCCTGAAATTTCCGACACAATCATTCTTAACGTCTTAATTTTTAGCCTGTTATTAGTTTTTATTTTTTATATTATCCGAGGGTATCAAATAATTATTTCACATCACTACTCACATTTTTTTTATATTTTGTATCTTTGTGGTGTTGAATTGCTACCAGTTGCACTATTATCGAATTTTATACTCTCTTACTAAGGTTATGAAAATTAAAAAGATACTGATTTCTCAGCCGGCTCCCACAAATGGATCTCCCTATACAGAACTTATATCAAAGTATAAGCTAAACATAGATTTCGTCCCATTTTTTAAGGTTGAGGCTCTTCAGGCAAAAGAGTTCCGCCTGCAAAAAGTGAACATTTTAGAATATTCTGCTGTAGTTTTTACTTCGAGAACATCGATTGATGCATTTTTTAAAATTTGCGAGGAGTTGAGGATTCCGGTTCCGGAGACCATGAAATATTTCTGTATCTCTGAGGCGATTGCGCTTTATCTGCAGAAGTATATCGTTTACAGAAAAAGGAAAATTTTCTTTGGAAACGGTACAAATCCATCTATAATAGAGACCATAGGCACAAAACATAAAAATGAGAATTTTCTTATATGTGTGGCAGACAGTTGTAAGGCAGATATCAACAAATTTTTTGTTAAGGCAAAACTAAAACATACAAGTGCTGTTTTCGTAAAGACTGTTTACAGCAAAATCAACGGTCTGGATATTGCCAGTTACGATATGCTGGTTTTCTACAGTCCTTCAGATATTAAATCGCTACAGGAGAACTTCCCCGATTTCAAACAAAACGCCATACAATTTGCAACATTCGGACCCGCTACGCTTAAAGCACTAAAAAATGCAAAACTTATTTCAACAGTTGTAGCACCCACACCGGAAGCTCCATCAATTGCCAAAGCACTATCTAATTACTTTGAACAAAAGTAATTAGATAGCTACTCTGAACTATAATACCATGGAAAATACATCCAACAGATTTGTCAAAACCGAGAGGTTGTCTTCAAAAACCCAAATCCAGCAAATTTTTGACAAGGGATCTGTTTTATTTCTCCACCCTTTAAAAATATACTATCAGCTAAATGAGGACTCTTTCTGCAGAGTATTGATTACCGTGCCAAAGCGCCTTTATAAAAAAGCTGTTGACAGAAATCTTCTCAAAAGAAGAATCCGTGAGGCCTACAGATTGAACAAAGAACAGTTGTCAACCGGCCCGTTCGTAGACATAAATATAGTTTACATCAGTGGTGAGATATTGGAATTCAAGCTGCTAAACAATAAAATATCCGATGTTCTGGCAAAAATTAAAAAAAGTATCCCTGTGGGTAGCGTCCCTTCCGTTTCTGATCCTGATTAAGTTCTATCAGTACTGCATATCTCCGCTTAAACCTGCCTCCTGCCGCTTCACCCCCACTTGCTCTTCCTACTCGCTGGAGGCCATTAAAAAGCATGGTCCCATAAAGGGGCTTTATCTCGCAGCCAGACGAATTGTCAGATGCCATCCCTGGGGAGGAAGTGGCTACGATCCTGTTCCATAAAAGCATCTCTCGTCTCCACCGATGAGCCTACTCAAGGGTGATTCCGAAACGTTTATAGACCTTATTTTTGTTGGGTTCGTCTTTGGCCAACGCTATAACCTCCTGCCTGGAAACCTGCATAAGATCAAGAAGAACAAGTCCGTCAACACAGTAGTTGAAATCCGGATCTACGTTGAATGTAATAATTTTTGAGTTTATATTAAGATACTTTTTCAAAAGAGTAGGCAATCGGTATTCATTGTTGCTCAACCTTAGAAGATACCTGTCAAACTTCTCTACGCTATTCATCTTATTGTGCATCAAATCGTCCACGGATGTTCTTAAATAGTCTGGAAAGAAGGGGTTTCTGGGAATAACAAGTTTTTCCATCTCTTTGGCAGAGTGATGATTCTCCAAATAATAAATCATCAGACTCCTGTAAAATTTAGGATACCATGAGCTGATGCTTACAGGTCCCAGAAGATACTTTACATCGTTATTATTAAGGACGGAGTAAAAAAGACCCTTTATCAAAAGTACAAGCGGAAGTGCCTCTTTTTGGTAATCGAGAACTATAAATGATCTGCCCAGTTCTATCGATTGCGAAAGTATTTTAATGAATGGCTTCTCATAGCTAAAGAGAGTGTTGGTATATAGCCCTTTGATACCTCTTTTTTCAATTATCTCCTTGCCAAATCCCAGACGATAGGCACCAACAAGGCGGGCTCTTTGTTTGTCCCATAAAATAAGATGTCTGTAATATTCATCATACTCATCCATGTCAAGTGGCCTTCCGGTTCCCTCTCCAACTGCTCTGAAGGCCTCCTCTCTTCTTCTGCCAAGTTCGTGCATCATAAGTGGGATAGACTTATAATCGGTAAGGTAGCAACTGTAGCGTCCGGTGGTAAAGAGAAGTTTATGAGGTGCCAATGTATTTATCTCCTTTTGAAGTGCTTTGCGGTTTTTTGGAAGTGCAATAGGAGCGAGTCCGCTGTTTACCATCTCCTTTTTCTCCACTTTAATGTTTGCCTCTAAGGCATATGTCCGTGATCTTAAAAAGAGACCAAGAGACTTAAGGTTTTCATGTTCTGATAACTCATTAATTGTAATTGGTTTACCAATTCTCACACTAATTGTTTTCCCAGATTTGTTCAAAAGTTCCCGGGGTAATCTAATGGTTCTCAGTACTGGATGAATTTTTCCCAACCAGTGGAAAAAATTTGAGTTCGTACCGTGGCAGTAAACCGGAACAACAGGTACACCTGCGTTTTTGATTAGCTTTATTATCGCAGGCTGCCACTCCTTGTCCTGAATAATTGAAGAGCCATAGTGGGTAGATACTTCTCCGGCAGGAAAAAGTCCAAGACACCCCCCTTTGCTCAAATTTTCTGTTGCCATTCTCAAACCTGGAAAACTTTTATGAAGCGCTGGTCTGTCTGAAAAAGGGTTTACCGGAAAAAAAAAGTCTTTTAAGTTGGGTATGTGAGAAAGAAGAAAATTTGTGATAACTTTTATGTCTGGCCTCACAGAGCTAAAAATATTCAGAAGAATTATCCCGTCTATACCTCCGTATGGATGGTTGGAGACAAAAATAAAGGGACCATCCTGTGGTATGTTTTCAAACTCTTTTTCGTCCAAGTTAAATCGGACATTAAACTCCTTAAGAAGTGCAGAAGTAAATTCTCTTCCTTTGTGATGCGCACATTTGCTGTACTTTTTGTTGATTTTGTTAAAACCAAGAATATGCATAATCAAAGATGCTATAATATCTCCAAGTAGTCCCCTGAGCTTTATGGCACTCTTTATATCCTGTTTAGTTACAACATTAGTCTGCATAGTAGGTGACAAATATAGGATAATTGTTACTTTTACAAAAAATAAATTTGCTATAGCCCTCATGATCTCAATAAAAAACGACATAGAAAAAAAAGTCAGAGAGTGGACCAAATTGCTCCCTGCCCAACCCGGAGTTTATCGTTTTTTTAATAAGGATGGTACTGTAATCTATATCGGCAAAGCAAAGAATCTCAGGAACAGAGTTTCACAATATTTTCAGTCAGAGGAATCACTCTCAGTAAAGACGAGGGTGATGGTCTCCAAAATAGAGAATGTGGAGCACACCATTGTGGAGAGCGAAGAGGATGCACTTCTTCTGGAAAACAACCTCATTAAAAAATATCAGCCAAGGTACAATGTGATGCTCAAGGACAGCAAAACTTACCCTTGGATCTGCATAAAGAATGAGCCTTTCCCCAGAGTATTTCTTACAAGAAGATATGTAAAGGATGGCTCTCTCTACTTTGGTCCGTACAGTTCAGTCTCTCATGCATACAATCTTATAGACCTCATAAATTCTCTATATTATCTGAGAAATTGCAAATTTTCATTGACAGAAGAGAATATAAAAATCAAAGGGTTCCGTCCATGTCTCAACTATCACATTGGTAAATGCAAGGCTCCGTGCATAGGAGCATTTTCTGCAACTGCATACCAAAAACAGATAGAGAGCATAAAGGCAATACTAAAAGGAGAGTCGGCAGAGCTTATAAAGGAATTTAAGGAGGCTATGATACTTGCAGCTAAAGAGCTGCGGTTCGAGGAAGCACAGGGGTACAAAGAGAAAATCGAACTGATAGGCAGACACTACAGTAAATCACTGGTTGTAAGCCAGACAATCACAAACGTAGATGTGTTTTCTCTGGCATTCGAAAACAATTATGCCTTTGGCAACTATATGCGGGTAGTGAATGGATGTATAATCCAGTCTCTTAACCTGGAGTTTAAAATGCCAATCGAAGAGGAGCATTCAACCATATTAAGTCTTTTTATTGGTGAGATCCGCTCCAAGTTTGGGGAGCTTTCAAATGAGATTCTGGTTCAATTTATGCCGGACGAAATATTTTTCAATATGAAAAGTGTGCATATCCCACAAAGAGGTGACAAGTTAAGCCTTCTTGAGCTGAGTCTGAAAAATGCAAAACTCTTTAAACTCGAAAAGTTGAAACAAGAGGAGACACTGCGTCCGGAAGAGCATAAGAATAGGATTATGTCTGCACTCCAGAGAGATCTTGACCTTCAGGAACCTCCTGTTCACATTGAATGTTTCGACAATTCAAATATTCAGGGCAAGTTTGCAGTTGCTGCATGCGTTGTCTTTAAAAACGGAATTCCATCAAAAAGCGACTATCGTCACTTCAATATCAAGCGCGTTGTGGGCGCCAATGACTTTGCAACAATGAAGGAAGTAATAAACAGAAGATACTCCAGACTACTTGCTGAAAGGGGTGGACTACCACAGCTTATAGTTGTGGACGGAGGCAGGGGACAACTCAATTTTGCTTACGAAGCCCTTGAAGAACTGGGGTTGGAGAAAAAAATCAAGGTTATCGGAATTGCAAAGAGACTGGAGGAGTTAATAATTCATGGAGATCCTCACCCTCTTTTTCTGGATAAAAACTCAGCCTCCCTGAGAGTTATAATGAATTTGCGTGACGAAGCACACCGTTTTGGAATTGGCCATCACAGAAACCTCAGAAGCAAAGCACAAATAGATTCTGAGCTCAGGTCAATAAAAGGCGTGGGAGAGAAAACTGAACAGAAACTTCTCTCACGATATAAGAGTCTGAAAGCTGTAAAAAAAGCCCCTTTGCAGGATCTCAAAGAATTGGTTGGAGTCAGGGCAGCGGAACTTATACAAAATCACTTTCTGGGAGACAAATGAATCCAGGTATGCCAACCATTTATAGAGTTGGCAAGGTAGAAAATCCACATAATAACCATAAGCATTGAGTGGGCATCGCCTCTTAAGAATACCAGAATCCACATAACCACACTTATTATATTTACAATAGCCCATAGTGACCATTGTTCCATGTATGTTCTTACCATAAGGTACATGGCGATTACAGACAGAACAGTTGTGGCTGAGTCTTTATATGGCTGAGGATCGTTAAATTTTTCAAGGATATAGCCAACTATGATAATCATTACAGAGGAGAATACAAACAGAATGATTCTCTGGGAGGTATTCATCGTTTTTGAAGTCACCGTTACCGAATCCTTTGATTCTCTCTTCTTAATCCAGTTAAACCATCCTATAAATTGCATAGGAAAATAGTATGCAGCATTCAAAATCGCATCTCCATAAAGTTCTGATTTAAAAGAGATATAAGCATAAAGAGAGACATTAATCATTCCGAAAAAGTAGTTCAGAATATTTCCCCTCGCTACCAAAACAACGCAAATGACACCGCTGATGCCTGCAACAGAACCAATAAAATCAATCTCTCCCTGCAGTACCGAATATATAATATTCAGTGTCACAATTCCGATAATCAAAAACCAGTCAAAGGGTTTTAATGTATTTAACTTTTTTAAGTACAGCATTACATTGGCAATTTAAATAAAAACTGAAAGAGGTTAGTACCCTCCTTGGTTCTTGCATATCTGAGACCAACAGAAAGAGGTAAATATATGTTAAGAATGTTAAAATCCAAAAGTAAATCTGAGCCTGCAGAAAACATATGGCTATCTTTTAGTGCTCCCTGATTGTAAGCCCAGTCAACAAAAGGAATTACCTGAAGTCGCTTAAAGTAGAGAAATGATGAGAGTTCCGTATCTCCAAGATAAACAGGGAATGCATAATCCATCGAGAGTGACAGAAATTTTTTTCCGTAAAGTTTCTCATACCCCCTGGGTGAGCTGGCGATATTTGAGAAGAGATAGTTTTTCCCTTTATAGTTTTGCATTTGGTATGCGAGTGAAATTCTCAGACCATGATTTACCAGAAAACCAGGAACATACCCATAAATATTTGAATATATAAGCGATCCAAAATTTTTTTCTGAGAAAGGGACGCTGTTCATCTGCAAATTGACACCTAATCCCCATTTTGGATAAATGTCTCTTTTGGAACTATTAAGCATATTGTAATATTGCAACCCAACCGAGAGATACTGGTAATCTCTGTACTTACCACTGATAACCGAGTAGTAGGAGTCGTTGCTGTATTTCCACAAAATTTTTGGTATCAATCCTACAGACCAACCTCCACGGCTAAAGTTTAAAGGCAAATAAAAGAGAAATGAAGTTGTGAAATACGGAGAATTCTGTATTGGGGTAACTACCTGAAATCTGGTACCGTGGACATCTCGTACAAGGTGTATCTCTCTTCTGTTTCGTTCGTTGTAGTCTGCCTGAATGTCTATCACAGGGTAGAATCCACTATATGAAAACTTAAGATGACCGGCATTAAAACCATTGCTGTATGAGTAGGCGAGCATTGCAGTTGCAGTACTGAGAGTATTTTGAGAATATACCGTTGCCCCCGGCGACAATATCTCATAGAAGTTATCGTAAGATATGTTCCTTATCTTATCTACATTATAATAAAACGGAGCCCATGAGTGCGGTCGAAAGAGGTTTGCTCCCTTTCTGTACGGTTTTGACTCATACTTGGTATCAAATGTCACTTTAACGGTATCTATTGAGTATCCCGCCATCCGTGAGAGGATATCTGCTTCATGATAACTATATGCATTGATGAATGTTGCCGGTTGCCACAGAAGGTCGTTCAACTTTGCAGAGACTGCTCTGTATCCGTTTTTATCATATTCCGAGTAATAGACAATTCCGTTTGCACCATCCAAAAATGGGGCAAATGCTCCAAATCTGGAATTGGTAAGTCTTTGCAGAAACTTGATTTCCGGACGATAGCAATAGAGGTTGTTTGTGCCGTCAAGGTCGCTCTCAAAGTAAAGCCCTTCGCCATAACTATTTAATCTGGTAATGTCCATGTTCTGTTCATCTATCTCCTTACTCCATGCCCCGGTTTTCAAATTGAGGTAGAATAGTCCCATTCCCTTGTCTGTTATAACTGTAGCATAAATTCCTTTCCCAAAAAAAACCGATTCTTTAATTTGTCCGTTTTCCGGAGCAGAAAAGGAAGCAACTGGTTTATAGCTTCCACTCTCAAGAAAAACCAGCGCAGATCTCCCCTCTGCTGAGTACTCTGCAACTGCAATAGTGTCGCCTGTAACTGAAACTGCAGGGTTGGAGTAGCTGCTTTTATGGGTATTTGTAGAAATTTTACCCTTTTTAATATCATAACTTTTCAAAACAGAAAAACTCTCCTGTTCCCAGCGGGTAGAATAAACCTGCTCTGTCCAGTAAAGTTTTCCATTTCCGTATGTGATGAAGCTGCTCAGATTTCCCATATATGAAATTTTATTTTCATTTCCTGTAGAATCGAGAAACACCAGTCCGGCAGGTTCGTCCATATTCCATTTTACCGCATAAAGCGAATCTGTAGATATTGCAACAACAGATTTATAAAAGGAGTACTCATTTACGGTTCTGTTTATGGCCCTGAATGGAGTGAATGGGGCTTTGATAGAATCCTCCAGTTTCCATCTTCTGCCAAGTACATCCTTAATATCCTCAAAGTGGCCCTTGATCTTCTTTCCGGTAGAGCTTTGATAGGCTTTCCTGGAGCCGGAAGGATTGTAAAAATGTTTTACCAAATACTCCGTCATGTCGCCCATATAGAAATAGTTGCCGGAAGATAGCGTTATAAATGAGTTTATCAGGTAACCCAAACTGTAAATATCCGGTGTGTACCTTTTGCCCGATCCCAACTTCCATTCTCTCCAGCTCCTGTACTCCCCGGCCAAAAAAGCTGCCTTAAAATAGATCAGCTGTTCAGGGTCACGCCCTCTTCCTGTAGTTGAGAATGCAGTCTCTGAAACAACAGCATCTCCCTCCAGCGCCCACTTGTCTATATAAAGGCCTATTCCAATGCCCTGAGACTGTTGCCCGATCAGCCATGACAGAGGTCTGAATACTCCGTGTTCAAATTTGCTGATTTGGGCAATATGCCTTATTTCGTGAACAACCAGTTGCTTTTCCCAATTCTGAGAATACCCGCCAAAAGCCATTGGTCTTGTTATCAACTCTACTCGCTTTGGAGCCCATACCACTACGCCGTTGCTCATAACATTGTAGGGATGCAATACAACTTGAATCGGGTTGGCTTTTATCTTAAGAGGCTTTTGCACCCAGACATTTGCACTCTCCATAAGCCTGGCATACCTCTGGGCAAGAGAGTCAACTCCTTTTGGGTAAATAATCTGGAAGTTTTCGGTTGTTATTGACTGCCATTTTACCCGGGTTGGTTCGTTCCCGAGAGAATAGAACTGTCCGTTAAGCTGATTAGCAGAGAGACCAAGCAAAAACAGAACAAAGAATAGAAATTTCGCCCTTGTTATTATTCTAATTCTTAAAATCTTGAGAAACTCCACAAAAAATATTTCTTTCCACGAAGATAATAAATAACTGCAATTATTGATTGGCTTAATTTTATGCTATATATTTGTATAAATATAACCAGCCTAAACTTTTCTATGGATGTAGTCTTTCAGGTGTTAAAACTCCTCGGTTCTCTCAGTCTCTTTCTTTACGGTATGACCCTTATGAGTGAGGGGCTTCAAAAAGTTGCCGGAGATAAAATGCGAAGCATTTTGGCTGCAATGACCTCAAACTCTTTTAAAAGAATACTTACAGGCCTTTTCATTACTTCCATAATTCAATCCTCAAGCGCCACTACTGTTATGGTTGTCAGCTTTGTTAATGCAGGGCTTTTATCCCTTACACAGTCTGTAGGAGTAATAATGGGCGCAAATATCGGAACTACAGTTACAGCGTGGATAGTTACCCTGTTGGGTTTTAAGATGGACATATCTGCCTTATCTATACCTCTTGTTGGGTTGGGCTTTGTTTTAATGATGTTTAAATCCAAAAAGAGGAAATCTTTGGGAGAGCTGGTAATTGGATTTGCCCTGCTCTTTCTTGGTTTATCATTTTTAAAAAACTCTGTCCCCGACCTTCAATCTACACCTCAGATTCTGGAGTTCCTCAGAGAATGGACCAGTTTTGGATTTGGTTCTGTACTTCTGTTTTTGGGTATCGGGACTCTTCTTACCATAGCACTACAATCTTCGAGTGCAACCATGGCTCTGACTCTGGTGATGTGCAGCAACGGGTGGTTGCCGTTTGAGATGGCTGCAGCTATGGTCCTTGGAGAAAACATCGGTACCACAATTACCGCAAATCTTGCTGCATCAGTGGCCAATGTTTCTGCAAAAAGAGCAGCACTTGCCCACACAGTATTTAATGTTTTTGGGGTTATATGGGCGCTTACATTTTTTAAACCTATTCTGTTTGTCGTTTCCAAAGTGGTAATAGCAGTATTTGGAGTGGACCCTTTCCTCTCTGCCGGCGCCATATTATTTGGCATTTCCACACTCCACACCCTTTTTAATCTGACCAACACACTTCTGCTTGTCGGGTTTACCCCGCAAATTGTAAAAATTGTAACCTATGTAATCAAGGCGCCAAAAACAGAGGAGACATTCAGGCTTCAATTTATACAAGGAGGCCTTTTAAATACCTCAGAGTTATCTCTTACTCAGGCGAAATATGAGATAGCAAACTTTGCAAAACTCAGTAAAAAAGAGTTTGAGTACGCCCGTCAGGCTGTTCAGGAGTGTGAGAAGGATACTTTTGAGAATTTATACCGTAAACTGGAACATTATGAACAGATTACAGATAAAATTGAACTGGAGATTGCCATTTATCTGAATAAAATCGCAGAGGGTGAACTGAGCGAGGAGAGTGGCAGACGACTTCAGGCTATGTATAAAATAATCAGCGAAATTGAAAGTATTGGTGATTCAGGGTTCAGCATAGCACGCATACTTGAAAGAAAGAAGACACAAAACAAGAAGTTCGACCCTGAGATGAGTAAAAAACTTGACTATATGTTCTTGCTTCTTGAGAAGGCATTTGACAGAATGATAGAAAATCTTGACCAGGGTTACACCAACGTTACACATATTACAGATGCGGAGAATGCAGAGACAGATATCAACTTGTATCGTAATAAATTAAAAGATGAGCATTTGTTAAATCTGGAAAACAATTTATATGGTTATCAGACAGGTGTCTTTTACATGGACGTGATTGCTGAGTGTGAAAGAGTTGGCGATTTTATAATCAATGTATCAGAAGCTATAATTGATATTCAATAAAATCAATCTATATGAAAAAACAGGCCTTTTTGTTACTGTTTCTATTAAGCCCGGTTTCTACCTACGCACAGAATGACTCTGCCACGCTGGTAAATGCAAAATGGGGGGAGAGAGAAATTGCAGTAGGTGTAGTTAACAAGTGGATCCATTTTAATAACCACGAGTTATTCAATTCGAATCAATACATCTGCATTATTGAAATTGATAAAAATTCCGGTGCCAGACTTGAGATTTTACCTTCACCCGTTTTAAAAGAGACCAGCAGGATGGCAGAAGAAAAAGGGGCAACCGCCGCAATTAACGGTTCGTTCTTCAAATTTAACTACGCCTTCAACGCAGAAGATTATAACTCTGTGGACTATATCAGAAAAGAGAATATACAACTCGCACCTAACACTTTTACAGAAAAAAATCAAAATCAACGGGAGATACATCAACTGGGTGCATTGGCCATTTTTAAAAAAGAGCTCTATATCCTTAAGGCCGATGAACTTAAAACTTGGGAAAACTATATCTGCGCAGATGAGGTTCTTACAACAGGTCCAATTTTGAGGGTTGCCGGTAAAGACGAAATTCTTCAAAATTCGTCGTTCTACACCACCCGTCACCCGAGAACTGCTGTTGCAAAAAAGAAGGATGGCACAATTCTGCTGGTTACTGTTGATGGCAGGGCAAAAGAGTCTGCGGGGGTTAGTATTAAGGAACTCCAGAATATACTTAAATGGCTTGGAGGAGAGTATATAATAAATCTGGACGGTGGAGGTTCTACTACAATGTATATAAAAGACTTTTCTGACAATGGTGTTGTCAATCACCCTACAGACAACAAAATTTTTGATAATAAAGGTGAGAGAAAAGTGGCGAATGCAATTCTTCTTTTTCTAAACTAATGAAAAAATATTTACTATACTTCCTGGTAATTTTCCTTCTCTCTTGCGAGGGGAAAAAATCCGGCATGATTTCATTTCCGGAGCAAAGCAGACTTAGCGGCCAGGCAGATGTAATAGAGCTGGCATGCGACCCGGTTGATACCGTTGATATAGCGGTAATAGGATTGGAGATGGGTGGAATTGAAGCGGTACGGCGTTTGTCGTTGGTTAATGGTGCCAGAATAAAAGCAATCTTTGATATTGTTCCCGAAAACATTGCAAAGGCTCTGGCAGTTCTTAAAAAATTGAAAAGACCTCCTGCAGAAGAATACGACGGAGAAGAAGAGTGGCGGAATATCTGCGAAAGGGATGATATTGATCTGATTTACATTTGTGCTCCGCAGTACCTTCACGCAACAATGGCTGTGTTTGCCATGGAAAACGGAAAGCACGTGGCAACAGAAGCACCGGCAGCTCTCACACTCGACGAATGCTGGGACATTGTAAATACTGCAGAAAAAACAAGAAGACACCTTATTATGCTTGAAAAAAGCTGTTACGATAGATATGAAATGGCAATACTCAATATGGCACAACAGGGATTTTTCGGTGAAGTTATGAGTATTGAGAGTGGTGACATCAATCCAACTTTCGGAATAGGCCCGGCAGCACAGATACTTAACATTCACAGAGGAGACAAAATGAACTACCTGTTGTCTGTATCAGGTGCGAATAACACTATCATAAAAACAGAAATGGGAAAAACCATGCTTATCCGCAATGACTCTGTCTCTTCCCGTCCATACATAAGAACATATAATATCCGCGGAACTAACGCATTTGCTCAGAAGAACCCCGCAAACCTCAGAGACTCTGTTCTTAAAGCTTATGAACACCCTATTGTAAAAGAGTTCAGAAAAAAAGATCTGATAATGGATTCCCGTCTGATTTACTGTCTTCAAAACGGACTCCCCTTAGACATGGATGTGTATGATGCTGCAGAGTGGTCATCTGTAGTGGTTCTTGGCAAAGTATCTGCAGAACATAATGGAAAACCAGTCTGGATTCCTGATTTTACCCGCCGGTCATGGGATAAAATAAAAGGATACAAGCAATATAAAAATGACAAATAAAAAGCTTCTGTTTGTCTATACTCGTCTATCCACTTTTGTAAAGGGCGATCTTAGCATTCTTGAAAAAGAGTACATGGTCACTCCCCTCTGTGCAGATAACACTACAAAGACTAAACAGTTATCTGCCTTGGTCCACCTTTTTTTCTACCTTCTTTTCAATACCGCCAAATTTGATATTATCTATATCTGGTTTGCAGATTATCACTCCTTTCTGCCAGTCTTTTTTGCAAAGCTGTTCGGGAAAAAATCCTGTTTAGTAATTGGAGGATACGATGTTTGCAGGATAAGAAGTCTTAAGTACGGCAGTTTCGTGAATCCTGTAAGGGGTTTTATGGCAAAGTATTCCATGAATAACGCTACTCTTTGTCTTTGTGTCTCACGATATATAGATCGAATTGTCAGGCATATTGCCCTAAAGTCAAGGAGAGAGGTGCTCTATAACGGGATTACGTTCAGCTCTGCATCTCTGCCAAAAGAGAATATTGTGCTCTCCGTTGCCCTCTCCTCTACAAAACAGAGCTTCTATGTAAAAGGGATTGACAGATTTATTGCACTGGCAAAATTTGCAAAAGATCTGAATTTTACAATAATAGGCCTCGATAAACTGAGCCTGACCAATCTTATTGGAGAGGTTCCGGATAACCTTGAGATAATTTCTAAAATTCCACAGGAAGATCTGGCAGAATATTACTCCAGATCTAAGGTATACTGCCAATTATCGAGAAGCGAAAGTTTTGCGGTGGCTCTTGCAGAGGCAATGTATCATAACTGTGTCCCGATTATTGTAAACACTGGTGGCATGGCGGAGGTGACGGGCAATTACGGATATATTGTAAAGGGCGACGACCCTGCAGAAACTGCCACAGCTATAAGAGCAGCACTAAATCTGTCTCTTTCTGACAAGTACAGAAAGAGAATCCTGGAAAACTTTACGTTAGCAATCAGAGCGGAGCGGCTTTTAACAATTTTAAGAGAACCCACCGGTAAATTTTGAATGCCGTTTTATTTCTCCTTATGGCTAACAACAGAAGTATCTGATAATGGATTTTCGGCTCTAACCTCACTCCTTTTTTCAACGCCGAGTCTACCTCAGGAAATAATCTTAATATATCATCGGGTTTCATCTCAGGTTTTGGATGCAGTAACATTTTCCTCTTTGTATTTGCTTTATACCTGAGAAAAATATTGGAGTAGTCCATACCTCTCCCCATAAAGAAAGATTCAAGGTGTATAAGCGCATTGCCTACAAACGGCAGGTGGTTAAAGCTGAATGTTTCGGAACCTGTATTGTACTGTACAGAATAATGGGTCAGAGCCTTATGAACAAAAGCTATTCTGCGTGCCAGATATACAAGTATCGGGGAGACGGAGAGATCGTCCCTCATATTGTCGTGGAAGGAGACGTGATTGGACAAAAAAAGATCTCTCTTTATCAGCTTATTCCAGAGAGAGCAACCCTTTACAGATATCAGCATCTCCTTAATATACCTCTCTTTATCTGTGATTTCAGTAATTACATCTTTGCAAAAGGTGTCTTTTGCATAAATAGAAATACCATTTGGCATCTCTCTTGTAAAATCTGATATAACAAGATCTGCATTATTTTTAAGGGCAACATTATATAGCTCCTCAAGCAGGTTTGGCTCAAAGAAGTCGTCCGAATCGAGATATATTATATACTCACCAATTGCCGCTGCCAGCCCGGTGTTTCTGGATGCTGCAATGCCCATATTTCTCTCATGAACGATATACTGGCTCCTCTCAGCCAACAGGGAGTTGTCTGTAAGGCTTTTCGCCTTCTCAAAGGCACCGTCACCACCACAATCGTCAATCAGCACAAATTCAAACGACTGAAATGACTGGTTGATGAGAGAGTTAATACTTCTCTCAACATACATGAGCCCTCTGTAAACAGAGATAACAACAGAGACCGGATAATAGTTAACCATTGAAGAATAATTATAAACAAAGCTGCTTAAAAATTGAAGCAGCTTTGTTGACCTACCAGGATTCGAACCTGGACTGACAGAACCAAAATCTGAAGTGCTACCATTACACCATAGGTCAATAGATCCGATTTTGAGTGGACAAAGGTATCTCTTTTTAGAGAATATCCATTTTTTTTAAATTGTTGACTTACCAGGATTCGAACCTAGACAGTCAGAGCCAGAATCTGAAGTGCTACCATTACACCATAAGTCAATAAATTCCACGTTTTAGGGTTGCAAAGATATTGCTTTTTACAGAAAGTCCAAAATTTTATAAAAACTTAAAGTTTAATACTGCTTCGCCAAAATAGTGATAGAGTATTACCCAGAAAGCGAATCTGACCGCTTTGCCTACGAGCATATATGTTGCACACTTTGGAAAATCGACCTTATAGAATCCCAGACCCACAGCAAGCACATCTCCTACAAAAGGAGTCCAGCTGAAAAAGGCGATAAGGCTCCCATACTTTTCTATCTTGGTTTTTTGACGTACAAGGCTCTCTTCCTTTACCCTGAACCATTTTTCTATCCAGTCCCATTTGCCCAGATAACCAATATAGTAAGAGGTCAAGCCACCAAGCCAGTTACCGATTGTTGCCACAATGAATGAGATAAAAGGATTTCCTCCTGCCACAAGAACTCCGACAAAAAGAAAATCCGAACTGAAAGGGACAACCGTGGCAGCCAGAAAAGCACCCAGAAACAATCCTACATAACCAAGGCTTCCAAGAAGCTCCATAGACAATTATCTTTTATTTTTAAAAAATTCTGTTACTATCTCTGCACAACTATCTGCACTAATTCCGGAAATAACTTCACATTTTGGGTGAAGAAGATTGGGTTCAAAAAGTGAATAACCCCTCTTTGAGTCACTTGCTCCATATACCAAAATCTTAAGTTGCGCCCAGTTTAAGGCAGCAGCACACATTGCACAAGGTTCCAAGGTAACATATAGTGTACAATTATTCAAATATTTGCCTCCAAAAGTGTTTGAAGCAATAGTTATTGCCTGCATCTCTGCATGAGCAGTGGGATCATTAAGAGCTTCCGTGAGGTTATGTGCCCTTGCAATAATTTTTCCGTCACATACAACAACGGCTCCAACAGGCACTTCATCTTTGTCCAGCGCCTTTTTTGCCTCTTTCAGGGCTTCTGCCATATATTTTTCGTGAGAGTTCATAGTCCAGCCTTTACTTTAAAACACTATTATGTAAACAGCGGCTCCGGCAAAGTAACCGAAGGAGATCTTCTCCAGTCCCATAACCCCAGAATAATGCTCATTCCGATAGCTATGGCGGCCTTATTAATCCTTAGTTTGTCTTCAAAGGCAATTGCAACAACACCAATCATTGATAGATTTTTTAGAGAGTTGGCAAAGGTAATAATATTTTATTGTGCAAATATCAGGTTTTTTTGCGACAATTTGTCAGGATGTACCTTTGGCACCCCTTTTGCCTTTAGAGACAATAGAAGCATAAAACTTATAAATATAACTAATTAAAATTCTAAATCATGAACATCAAACCATTGGCAGACAGAGTTTTGGTAGAGCCAAAAGAGGCTGAAACAAAAACCGCAAGCGGATTGTTTATCCCTGACACAGCTAAAGAAAAACCACAGGCAGGCAAAGTTGTTGCTGTAGGAACAGGGAAAAAGGATGAACCTATGGAAGTTAATGTAGGCGACAATGTATTGTATGGCAAATATGCCGGAACAGAGATTAATGTAGATGGTAAAGACTATCTGATGATGCGTCAGTCAGACATTCTTGCTATTCTCTAAAAATCAACAAAAAGAAAAAATAATTTAAAAATAGAAAATTATGGCAAAAGAGATAAAATTCAACTTAGAAGCCCGCAACCTTATGAAAGAGGGCGTAGATACTTTGGCAAACGCTGTTAAGGTTACTTTAGGTCCTAAAGGACGCAATGTTGTTATCGATAAAAAATACGGCTCACCTCAAATCACAAAAGACGGTGTGACCGTTGCAAAAGAGATTGAACTTGAAGATCGTTTTGCAAACATGGGAGCACAGATGGTTAAGGAAGTTGCTTCCAAGACTGCAGATCAGGCCGGTGACGGTACTACTACCGCTACTGTTCTTGCACAATCAATCATTACAGTTGGTCTTAAGAATGTCACAGCCGGTGCAAATCCAATGGATTTGAAACGTGGTATAGACAAGGCTGTTATAGCTGTAGTTGCTTCTCTTAAGAAACAAAGTCAGTCTATTGGTGATGATATTACTAAAATTGAACAAGTTGCTACAATCTCGGCCAATAATGATTTTACAATCGGCAAGCTTATTGCCGAAGCTATGGGCAAGGTTAAGAAAGAGGGAGTTATTACCGTTGAAGAAGCTAAGGGAACAGATACAGAAGTTAAGGTTGTTGAAGGAATGCAGTTCGACCGCGGATACATCTCTCCTTATTTTATGACAAATCCTGAGAAGATGGAAGCTGTGCTTGAGAGCCCACTTATTCTTATAACAGACAAGAAAATATCATCTATGAAAGATCTTATGCCGATTCTTGAACCGGTTGCTCAAGGAGGCAGATCGCTACTGATTATTGCAGAGGACGTAGATGGAGAAGCTCTGGCAACACTTGTAGTTAACCGCCTTCGCGGAACACTCAAGATAGCCGCTGTTAAAGCCCCAGGTTTTGGCGACCGTAGAAAAGAGATGCTTGAAGATCTTGCAATTCTGACCGGAGGAACCGTAATTTCAGAAGAGAAAGGCCTTCGTCTGGATGCAGCCACAATAGAAATGCTTGGTACCGCAGAAAAGGTTACAATTGATAAAGAGAACACAACTGTTGTTAACGGAGCCGGCAATAAGGATGATATCAACAAAAGAATTGCTCAGATACGCAAACAGATGGAGACCACAACAAGTGATTACGACCGTGAAAAATTACAGGAACGTCTTGCCAAACTGGCCGGTGGTGTTGCTGTTCTTTACATTGGCGCAGCTTCTGAAATGGAGATGAAAGAGAAAAAAGACCGCGTAGACGATGCACTTAGCGCAACCCGTGCAGCAGTAGAAGAGGGTATCGTACCAGGAGGTGGAGTTGCTTACATCCGCGCTATAGAAACTCTTAAAAATCTTAAGGGAGAAAACGAAGACGAAGACACTGGTATCACAATAGTTGCCCGTGCAATTGAGGAACCACTTCGTATAATTGTAGAGAATGCAGGCGTCGAGGGAAGTATTGCTGTTCAAAAAGTTAAGGATGGTAAAGATGACTTTGGATACAATGCGCGCACAGACAAATACGAACATCTTCACAAAGCCGGAGTCATTGACCCAACTAAAGTTGCCCGAATTGCTCTGGAAAATGCCGCTTCAGTTGCAGGTATGTTCCTTACAACAGAATGTGTATTAGCTGAGAAAAAAGAGGATAACCCAGCTCCAATGGGCGGTGCCGGTGCCGGAATGGGCGGAATGGGCGGAATGATGTAATCCGCATTGAACAGTAGGTTCGTACTAAACAGTAGGTTCGTACTAAATAGTTATTTGCAAAAGCTGCTTCGGTAATACGGAGCAGCTTTTTTTGAAATGTCCAAGTCATTCGTGTGATAATATTGATATTCAGATAATTGTGTCTTTTGCGGGATTAACATAAGTCCTTGTTAAACAATGCGTTAACACGAATGACTTGGACATAATCTTTGCGTTTTCTTAATATTTAAGACACACATCTGTAACAACTATAAATGAGTTTTGCAATATAAACACGGATGAAAATCTCACATGCGAGTTACATCCAACCAATTTATTTACGAATGAAACAAAGTAGTACTTGTAAATGGAAAACTCTTTATGGAGAGAGAATTTTATTTCTTTTTAAAAAATTCTTTATCTCAATACTTTTTATAGTTTTTGGAAATAATCTCGGACAAGCATCAGATATTGAAAATCTACGTGGAAAGATTATCGATTCTGAAGGGATTGCTGTGCCAGGAGCTATCATTAAAGTTTTAAATACCAATATCTTCACACTTTCTGATATTGACGGTAATTTTTCTCTGAAAAATATTTCGCAAGGATCTATTCTTGAGATCTCATATTTGGGTTACAAAACACAAAAGTATATTATTAGTAACGAAAATGTTGTAACGATAGTACTCACCGAAGATCAAAATTTACTTGAAGAGATTGTTGTGGTAGGATACGGTACGCAAAAAAAGACAAACTTATCAGGAGCAGTGGAGAATATTTCCGGAAACTACATGGAAAACAGGCCCGTTGCAAATCTCTCAAGAGGTATTCAGGGACTTATTCCTAACCTTAACATAACGATGTACGATGGAAATCCTTCAAGGAGTCCAACATATAATGTACGCGGGATCACTTCAATTGGATCAGGTGGATCCGCTCTCATCCTTATAGATGGAGTAGAAGGTGACCCAAATATGATAAATGCAAACGACATTGAGAGTATTACCGTTCTAAAAGATGCCTCATCTTCTGCAATTTACGGAGCCAGAGGCTGCTACGGTGTGGTTCTAATTACAACAAAGAATCCGGTAAAGGGTAAAGAGGTATCAGTTACATATTCGGGGAATTACTCGATCAACCAGCGTACGATAATTCCAGACCTTATAACCGACGGCTATATATGGGCATCTCACTTCAATGAAGCCCACAAACAATGGTATGGTCAGAATCCAACGGCTATCAATAGTGCCTTCCCTTTTTCACAGGAGTATCTTGCAGAGCTTAAAAAAAGAAATGACAATCCATCGCTGTCCAGGATAGATATTAATCCGGCATCAGGCAGATATATTTACTACGATAGTCACGACTGGCTCAAAGATCTCTATAATGATTATAATAATGGAACAGAACACAATATAAGAGTATCAAAAGCAGATGAAAAAACAACTTTCTATCTTTCTGGAAAATTTTTTGAACAGGATGGTATATACAGATATAATTCAGATAAATATTCTACAACTAATTTAAGGGGTAAAGGGTCTGTAAAAGTGAATGACTGGTTGGAAATTTCAAATAACTTCGATTTTTCTTCAATGGAATACAATGAACCTCTATATTACGGAGGATGGGGCTTTACAAGTGAAATCTCAATGGGTTGGTCGATGAGGGCGTTCCCAGTATCACCTATGCTCAATCCTAACGGAACAATCACAGAGATGGGGGCAAGAAGCATAGGAGATCTTTACTATGGAAAAAACAAAGCAAAAACAGATAGGACAGTAATTAAAAACACAATCGGATTTTCTTCAAATATCTTTGACGGAGCTTTATCCATTAAAGGAGATTATACTTTTGGTAAAACATCCGTAAAAAAAACAAGAACATACAGCGCTGTCCCTTATGAAAACATACCCGGAGTAACAACATGGCTTGGGACATCAATGTATTTTAATCACCGTACAGACATCCATTATAACGCTTTTAACCTCTATACCGAACTCAATAAAAAAATTAAAGATCACACCTTGAAAGTACTGGCCGGATTTAATAACGAGAATTCTTCTCAGAACTATTTAGAAGTTAGCCGAGACGGCCTGCTCTTCCCTGACAGACCAAGCTTCTCGCTCTCTTCCGGATCAAATTATTCTACAATTGACAAAATATCTGAATGGAATATTTCGGGAGTTTTCTTTAGGGTTAACTATGACTATAAAAGCCGTTATCTGGCAGAAATAAATGGAAGATATGACGGCTCTTCAAAATTTCCTGTTAATCAGAGGTGGGGGTTTTTCCCTTCTTTATCGGCAGCCTGGAGAATATCACAGGAGAGCTTTTGGAGCGTATCGCCGGAGAAAATATCACAGCTAAAAGTAAGGGCATCCTATGGAAGTCTTGGTAACGGAAACATTCAGCCGTATCTCTATCTTGAATCTATGCCGGTTGCTATATCTTCTAGAATAATTAATGGCGTTTATCCTACAATGACCAATAATCCTAATGTTGTTCCAGACGGTCTCACTTGGGAAAAGGCAACAACTCTAAATGCAGGAATAGATCTTGAAATGGCAAAAAACCGTTTTCAGTTGACATTTGACATCTATTCAAGAGAGACTACAAATATGTTTACACAGGGTCCTACAATTCCAGATGTTTTTGGCGCTCCTGTTCCAAAAGGGAATTATGCCGATTTAACAACAACCGGATGGGAACTTTCACTCTCATGGAGAGACAAAACAGGTGGCAAAAAACCTCTGTCTTATGGAATTAGAGTAATTCTTGCAGACAATAAATCTGAAATAACAAAATATTATAATCCAACAAAAAATCTTTCCGACTATTATGAAGGAATGGTACTTGGAGAGATATGGGGTTATGTTACCGAAGGACTTTTTAAAGATCAGAATGACATAGATACGCATGTTAATCAAAGCAAATTCAAATCAAACAATGCCGGAATAATAATGCCTGGTGATATCAAATTCAAAAATCTTAATGGAGACAATGAAATCTCTTATGGAGGCAACACTGTTGACAATCCAGGAGACAGAAAAATCATAGGGAACTCCCTTCCAAGGTACACATACGGAATAAACCTCGATTTTGACTGGAATAATTTCTCGTTGAATATGTTTCTTCAGGGGGTCGGAAAAAGAGATTGGTATCCTCCCAGTGAATCATATTATTTCTGGGGTCAATACAACCGGCCATATTCTCCCCTACCAACTACAATGGTTAACAACTACTATAACTCTAATCCGGACAATCCGAATCCGAACGCATACTTTCCAAGATATTCAGGACTTCTTGCTTATACATCATCCGGATCTCTTTACCAGACTCAAACCAGATATCTGCAGGATGTATCATATCTGAGGCTTAAGAATCTTACATTTTCATATAATCTTCCTAAAAATGCGGTTAGAAAAATTGGAGCAGACAATATAACAATCTTCTTTACCGGTCAAAATTTGCTTACTTTCTCAAAATTATTCAAGAATACTAAAAACATAGATCCTGAAACCATTGAAACAACTAATCCCGACACAGGGAATAATGCATTCGGAGGAGGTAATGGATACCCTATGCTAAAGACATACACCTTTGGAGTAAACTTAAATTTTTAATCATCCTTATAACTTATATGAAAGCCATAATCAGCACCATAATAACTATACTTTTAATAACAGCTTGTACTTCCGATAAATATCCAATAGACAAGCTTGATCCGGACATATATTTCAAGACAGAAAACGAGCTTCAAATATACTGTAACTCTTTTTACGCAATGCTCCCTACAGGAGAAAGCATATTTATGAAAGACGGAAATCTCTCGGATTATTTTGCAACATCGGGTTCTCCCTCTCTTTTTATATATGGAAACTATACAAATCAGGAATCTGAATTATCTGCTTGGTGGAACTGGACAGATCTTCGAAATATTAATTACTTTCTGGAAAGAAACAAAGACAATAATATACCTCAGGACACAAGAGACCATTACAATGGCATAGCAAGAATGTTTCGTGCATGGTTCTACTATGACAAAGTAAAGACTTTTGGGGACGTTCCCTGGTACGATAAAGTCCTATCTACCTCGGATGCTGACCTGTACAAAAAAAGAGATAGCCGTATTTTTGTTATGGACAAAGTTCTTGAAGACCTTAATTTTGCCTCTGAAAATATCAGAAATAATAAAGATAATAGCGCGTCAACAATAACAAGATGGGTTGCTCTTGCTCTTAAAGCAAGAATATGCCTTTTCGAAGGGACTTTCAGAAAATACAGCAATAATCCGGAACTTATCTCAAGTGCCAATAAGTTTCTTGAAGAGGCCGCTTCTGCTGCCCTTACAATTATGACCAATTCCGGTTATTCACTCAACACTGTCGGACAGACACCTTACAGAGATCTCTTTACCAAGGAAACTCCTATAAGTTCAGAAGTGATACTGGCAGATATTTTTAGCAATAATCTTGTGAGGTACAATAATGCCAACTGGTTGTGGACAAGCTCTTCCACCGGCACAAGACCAGGTCTTACTAAAACATTTATCAACTCTTTTCTTAATTTGGACGGCAGTCGTTTTACGGACAATAGTAGCTATGATGTAACTCCTTTTCTTAGTGAAGTCCTATCAAGAGACAAGCGTCTTGCACAGATTATACGTACTCCCGGATATAAGTTACTAGGAGTTAATACTCCCCCCGATTTTGGTCACACAAAAACCGGTTATCATTTTATAAAATACACCCAGGACGATAATCCCAATCTGGCAATGTCAAAAAACACAAACTCACTTCCGATTTTCAGATATGCAGAAGTACTTCTTAATTATGCAGAAGCAAAAGCAGAATTGGGGCAGATGGACAACTCTATATGGGATCAAACAATAGCAGCGCTCAGGAGTCGGGCAGGTATAATCAATACATCAAGACCTACTATAGCAGACCCATATATGGCACAGCTTTTCCCTGAAACAACATCTGCTGATATTCTTGAAATACGCAGAGAAAGAGGAGTAGAGCTGGTGGGAGAAGGCCTTCGTTTTGATGATCTTAGGCGATGGAGAGCCGGACATCTCCTTACAAGAGTTTGGGATGGTATGTATATCCCTCAGTTAAATGTACTGATGGATATGAACAATGATGGAGTATCTGATGTCTGCTTTGTAACCGCAAAACCAAGTAATCCACAAACCGGCGTTTTTTATTATATACTATCTCCATCAAACTCTTTATCATCAGGAACAAACGGGAAACTGCAAATCTATGGTAATATTAACAAAGTATTCGAAAGCAAGAAGTATCTTTATCCAATTCCCGAATCTGCATTACTTAAAAATCAAAACCTTGGCCAGAACCCTGGTTGGATCTAATAATTTATTTGATATTATGATGAAAATAAAACTAACAATCATAGCATTATTTTTTCTTTTGATAAGCTCCACTTCATCTGCTCAGGAGATAAGAAAAAATGAATTCCGACTTCCAGATGAAATTTTAGGCTTTAAAGTTCTAAAATGTGACTTTCACATGCACACAATTTTTTCTGATGGTATGGTATGGCCCATAGTCAGAGTAGATGAAGCTGTTGCAGAGGGGCTGGATGCAATCTCTATTACAGATCATATTGAGTTCCGACCAAGACTCAAAGAGATGGGAGCTGGAGACAGTACTTCTATGAATATCGCTTACAGACTAGCAACAAGAGCAGCCGTAGCAGCAGGAATTATACTTATTCCAGGAGTTGAAATAACCAAAGAGGTACCCCCGGGGCACTTTAATGCACTATTTGTCAAAGATGCAGATGCCTTTGCAAAACATATGAATCCTAAGAATCCCAGAGACGGATCATACATCAGGGCTGCACTTCAAGAGGCTCAGAATCAAGGAGCTTTCATATTCTGGAACCACCCATGGTACCAAACACAAAATAATGAATCTATTTGGTTTCCAGTAATAGACTCTTTGTATAAAGAGGGTTACATCAAAGGAATAGAGGTTGTAAATGCAACAAAGTATGATCCTGTTATACTTGGGTGGGTCCAATCAAAAAACCTTACGAATATTGCTAATACTGATGCACATAGTCCGATTAATCTGAGAGAAGGGGAACATAGAACAATGACAATTGTTTTTGCAAAAGAGCGTACATCTGAGAGTATTCATGAAGCACTCAAAGAGAAAAGAAGCATATCATATTGTAACGATCATCTATATGGTGACAAAAAGTATCTGGAAGAGATATTTCATAAATCTATCGTTATTGAAACAACCCACGATATTTCTAATAATGGATATCTCACTATTTTAAATAACTCATCTATACCCTTCAGTATTAAATTTATCGACACAAAAAATCTACAATTCAAAACGTTCTCTGGCGGGATAACCGTACCAATGAAAGGAGAAACTGCTGTTAAATTTATTAACAATAATGAGTTTAAAAAAGGCGAAGAAATTCTTGTAAGTGTTGAAGTTGAGAACCTTGAGGTAGCTCCTGATAAAGGCCTCTCTACTGTTTTAATACTAAAATTTAATTAGTTGGGCCAAAGGCTCACTCTAAACAGATTATATATAGGCATACGAAATCATCCTCAAATCTACCCTACTAACCACACCATTACGTGGCCTTCGAACACTTCATATTGCAGTTCGAACTCGAGTTCTTCGCCATCTTTTTGAATGAATGTTGCCTCAATCTCACCCTCTTCTTTGGGCGAAAATCGTCTGATCTCGATCTGTCTGGCAAAATCCACTTTGGAGAGCGACATTCTCTTGTATATTGCCTCCTTGGCACTCCAGTAAATAGCAAGGTGAAGGTTTCTGTTCCTTTCGCTCAGATTCTCAATTTCGTATGGAGATAGTGCCTTCTTTTCAACTGCAGTAAAATTTCTGTTCAGAGACTCTATGTCAACACCCACACTCTCCTCCGGATGAGTCAGCACCACAGCAAATCTCTTTGTGTGGGAAATGCTTATCTCAATGAGACTATTTTGAAGGAAAGGCCTTCCGTTGTCGTGGTGCCCGAGGTAAACCTTACCATCGAAAAGCTGGTTCAGAAGAGCTCTTACTGCCAGCCGTTCACGGCGTCTGTCAACGTTCTTGATGAGCTGAAGCTCAGTCAATTCATCGTTTGGGACAGAGCATAAAGAGAGGAGCTCCTCTTCACTCTCAACAATCTCCCATACGGAAGCGGTTGCTCCGCTTTCCATTTCTCTGCTAAAAAAAAGTGCCATTTTTAAAACTCTTTATTCTATTGTGTCTGTTTCATCTGATATCTCACCAACTATCTCCTCAAGTATGTCCTCGAGCGTTACTATACCGTCTGTGCCTCCATACTCATCCACCACCAGGGCAAAATGCATTTTTTTCTGACGGAACTCCTCAAGAAGATCGTTTATCTTTTTGCTTCCGGGTACAAAATAGGCTTCGCGGATATGTTTGTGCCAGTCGTACTCTGTAATGTTTCCACGCAAGTGTCCCACGAGATCTTTTATATAGAGGAACCCTTTTACATTATCCGGACCGTTTTCATAGACAGGCAACCTGGAGAAACCCGATTCAATTGCCTTATGAACAACCTCTTGTGATGTCATCTCCATGTCAAGAGATACAATTTCTACTCTTGGTTTCATTATTTGAAACACACTTGTATTATTAAGTCCCACAATTTTTTTCAATAATCGCTTCTCTTCCGCCTCCTCAGAATCTGTAGAATCCACAACCTCAGTATACTCCTCCATAGATTGTGCATCCCTCTCCTCCCTCGTTTCGCTAAGAACATCGGTAAAGTGGGAGAGAATCATGTTGAAAGGCTTGGAAAGGAACAATAAAAAAGAGAATACTGCACTCATTTTCAATGTAAACTCTATATAACGTTTATCCGTTGAAAGGGAGTTTAATAGAAAATTTCCGGAATATTTCAAAAGGAAAGATGCTATTAGTAGTATTGCAAAATCTACTAAAAAAAGATAACTGGCAGGTGTAAAAATCCTGTTAAACAACTCGATTATCAGAAAAAGCACAGAAATCTGGAGTAATGTCTCTGACAAAAGAATCGTTCCTGCTATATAATCAGGGTTCAAAATATGTTTCGAAACTCTTTTTGATCTTTTATCATCCTTAGCTTTTAACTCTTCGGAGTCTTTTGATGAGATAGAAAAATAGGAGAATTCACTGCCCTTTAAAAGTGCATAAGAGAAGAGGATGAAGATAAGAGTTATCCCCAAGGAGACGTAATCATCTAATAAACTACTGGGAGGTTCCAATTCTCTATACTAAAATGGTTTCAATCGCAAATATAATCAAAATAATTTTGCAGCATATTTTTCTTGCATAAAAACTGGGTAATAAGACTCTTTTGCTCTCCTGAGACCTTCATCACCTGCATCATCTTCCCGGCTGATATACTTACAATCTGCTGCCACTCTTTCTGCAAATTCTCTGTTAATCATGGGATAAGCACCTCTCACCTCTGCAAATGCCTTCTCTATGTGAACGATATAAGTATCTGAATTTATCTGCTCCCCTATTGTATATGCAACAATTTTTCTCCCAGTCTTCAGTATTCCACCCCTCAGGTTAAGAAGAGGATAGTTTGCCAGACACTTGGCAACAGCACATGTTTCCCAGCCCAGAGAATTATTTTTACTGCAATCAAAATCCTTGCACCATTTAGCATTAAACTCAATTATGTCCGGTATTTTGTCGTTTGTCAGCTCTTCATACGTCCAGTCCGGAAGCTCTTTAAACCTGTTGATATGGTTTCTCTTGGATTGCAGTTTTTTCCCTGAAAGAGTTATAAGTTTATCACTTTCGTAAATATAGTCAAAACTGTTTCTTATAGGTTTAAATTCAAATCTGCCAGTGAAGAGTTCAGAAAGCTCATTCTTAGCTTCCGGAGATAATCCTATAAATACAAGTTTCACTTTCCTCTCACTGGCATCCTGTATCAGATATTCTATCACCTCTCTTTTGTCACCTCTTCCGGCAGGATAAAGGTAACGTACCCCGTCGCCTTCTCCGGATATAAATAGCAGAAAATCTTTATATCTGGCAATCGCCGATTTATATATGCTATCCCAAATGAAGAGGTTTGTGAAGCAATACTCCGCTCCTCTGTAGTCAGAAAATTTTAACAATTCATCAATCCAGACTTTGTCCGATATCTCAATCTGTTTAAACTTTATCATAAATTAATATTATTCGGCAAGCCATTTATTAGGGTCAACAAGAACAACAACATCAGCGAATCAAAAGTAAAGAAAAAAAACCTTACTTTTGCCTAAAATTAAATGGAAAATGAGCAACTTCGTTAAAGAGCTAACATGGAGAGGTATGATTCACAATATCATGCCGGGGACAGAGGAGCAATTACAAAAAGAGCCAACAGTAGCCTATGTGGGGATTGATCCTACAGCAGACTCGCTTCACATAGGTCACCTTGTAAGTATAATGATGCTCAGGCATTTTCAGGCATGCGGACATAAGCCGGTAGTACTTGTTGGCGGAGCTACGGGAATGATTGGCGACCCCTCTATGAAATCTTCAGAGAGAAACCTGTTAGACGAAGAGACATTGCGTCATAACCAGAATACAATAAAAAATCAGCTTTCAAGATTCCTCGATTTTGATTCTGATGCTCCAAACGCTGCTATTCTTGTAAACAACTACGACTGGATGAAGGAGTACACCTTCCTTAACTTCATAAGAGATATTGGCAAGCACATTTCCGTAAACTACATGATGAGCAAGGACTCTGTAAAAAAAAGAATTACAGGAGACGAACGTGAGGGAATGTCCTTCACAGAATTCACCTACCAGCTGGTTCAGGGTTATGATTACCTTTTCCTCTATCAGAACCACAACTGCAAGTTGCAGATGGGCGGCAGCGATCAGTGGGGAAACATAACAACAGGCACAGAACTTATTCGCAGAAAGACTGGCGGAGATGCCTTTGCCCTTACCTGCCCCCTGATAACAAAAGCAGACGGAGGCAAGTTTGGCAAGACAGAGAAGGGCAATATATGGCTGGATGCACGCTATACAACTCCATATACATTCTACCAGTTCTGGCTGAATGTGAACGATGATGATGCAAAAAAATATATAAAAATCTTCACAATGCTCGGCAAAGAAGAGATTGAAGCAGCCATTGCAAATCAGGAACAGGCACCTCATCTGAGAGAATTGCAGAAGCTTCTTGCAAGAGAGGTAACCACTATGGTTCACGGAGAGATTGAGTATCAAAATGCTGTTGAGGCATCTCAGATTCTCTTTGGACAGTCCACATCCGACAAACTTAAGACAATGGACGAACAGACATTTCTCTCTGTATTTGACGGAGTTCCACAATTTGAAGTATTAAAGGCAGATCTACCGGTGAATATTATTGAGCTTCTTGCCGTTAAAAGCAATATCTTCCCATCCAAAAGCGAGTGCCGCAAGATGATTCAGGCAGGGGGAGTGAGTTTAAACAAAGACAAATGTGACTCCGCAGATGTGCGGGTTACAGAAAACGACCTTCTTAACAGTAGGTATATTCTCATACAGAAGGGCAAGAAAAACTATTTCATAATTAAAATGATATAACAATGGAAAGAGAAAGCACAAGACAACAGAAGGTTGGGAAACAGCTTCAGAAGGATCTGGCTGAGATAATACGTGAACGGGGGATGTCGGCTTTTGGCGGTGCACTCATCTCCGTTACATCTGTGAGAATAAGTCCGGACCTGGCAGTGGCAAAGGTGCACCTGAGCATCTTTCCGTCGGCCAAAGCACCGGAGGTGATTAAACTTATAGAAGCAGCAGCAAAATCAATACGGGGAGAGTTGGGTAGAAGAGTTTCCAAGCAACTGAGAATTGTTCCGGAGATGGTCTATTATATTGATGACTCTCTCGATTATGTGGATAAAATTGATGAGCTTCTTAAAAAGTAACAAACTATAAAAGGCCTTTGATATTACCTTTTTTCATAGCTAAACGTTATCTTTTTGCGAAAAAATCGCACAACGTAATTAACATTATATCCTTGATAAGTGCGAGTGGTATTGCTTTGGGGACAATGGCCCTCATTATAATACTATCTGTTTACAATGGATTTGAAGATTTAATCAAATCTCTTTACAAAACACATGAGTCCGACCTTTTGATTGTTGCAAAAGCAGGTAAAAGTTTTGTACCCCACTCCCAAGGTTTTGATTTTATCAGAAGTTCAGATAAAGTAATCAGCTTTTGTGAAATTATTGAGGAGAACATATTTATCAAATACTCCGGACAAGAGGCGGTAGCCACTCTCAAGGGTGTAGATTCAAACTATCAGTCAATAACCAAGCTCAAAGATTTTATCGTGGATGGAGAATTTTCACTCTACCATGGTGAAGTGCCACAGGCAATAGTTGGTAGAGGCATTGCCTATAATCTTGGATTAAACGTCAATTTTATTGATGCAATTTATCTTTATTTCCCGTCCAGAAGCCGGCCAATCTCTCTTGTTAATCCTGCCTCATCATTAAATCAGGAGAGAATATTTCCTTCAGGTGTTTTTTCTATTGAGCAGGGTTTCGACAACAAGTATATTTACATACCAATTGAGGTTGCCAGAAATCTTACAGAGTATGACACCGAGGTAACTGCTGTAGAGCTGTATCTTAAGGATGGCGGCGATTTTGAGGAACTTAAAGAGGAATTTAGCAAAGCAATCGGGCAGGATTTCATTATTAAAAACAGATATGAGCAAAATGAGACTCTGTATAAGATGATGAGATCAGAAAAACTTTCGATTTACATAATTCTGCTCTTTGTAATAATAATAATATCCTGCAATCTGTTTGGCTCTCTCTCTATGCTTATCATAGAGAAGAGAGAAGATGTTGAAAGTCTCAAGAGCATGGGAGCAAATGACAAATTGATAAAACAGATTTTTCTTCTTGAAGGTTGGTTTATCTCAATTATTGGCATTATTGTCGGAACAATTCTGGGGTTGATAATCTGCTCCCTCCAGATTAAATACGGGTTTGTTTCCATGCCAGGCAACTTTATTATTGATTCTTATCCAGTTGTTGTTAAATTTTCCGATATTACCCTAACTATCTGTGGTGTAGCCATCATAGGCTATTTGGCAGCAAAACTTCCACTGCTTATTTTAAAAAAAGTAGAAAACTTTTAGTGTCAGGTGCAACATTTCCGACTCTTACTGCATCTATTATATGTAGGTTTAGGTTTTAGTACACAAAAAAGGGCTGATTTCTGTAGCAGGGAGTCGCCCTTTTAAATTTTTTGCCTGTGTTGCTATTAAAAATTATCCTGTACATTTGTCCAATAAAATTAACAGATGAAGAAGCTTATCTCAACACTAACGCTTTTGCTGATAGCCCTGTTTCTGTCGGCAAACATACCGGTTCAAAAACCCAGAATTGTTATATTAGCTACAGGCGGTACCATAGCCGGCTCTGCAACAAACTCCACACAGGCATCCTACCAGCCAGGAGTAATAAGTGTAGAACAGATAATCTCAACTGTTCCTGATATTGAAAAAATAGCGCAGCTAAAAGGTATTCAAGTATGTAACATTTCCAGTCAGAATATGGAGCTCTCTGTTTGGTTGAAGTTGTACAATACAATAGACTCTCTTTTTGCCAATGATCTGTGCGACGGAGTGGTTGTTACCCACGGCACAGATACCATGGAGGAGACTGCATATTTTCTTAATCTTACAATAAAATATTCCAAGCCAGTAGTTTTGACCGGATCTATGAGACCATCCACATCATTAAGCGCAGACGGCCCTTTCAACCTGTACAATGCTGTTTCGGTTACAGCTTCTCCAAAAGCTCAAAACCGGGGAGTAATGGTTGTGATGAATGATTTTATTCTTTCCGCAGACGATGTTACCAAAACAAACACCGTAAATACTGCCGCATTCTCCTGTCCCAACTACGGCCCTTTAGGTTATATACGCGACGGGGAGCCCATATTTTACAGAGAGAGTAGCTGCAGACACACCGTCAACAGCGAATTTGACATTAAAGGACTCAAAACATTACCTAAGGTGGAGATTGTTTACAGCTATGCTTTCTCTTCCGGCATTCCCATAAGAGCACTTATTGAGGCAAAGGTAAGTGGTATTGTCATTGCCGGAGTAGGACATGGCAACTATAACCGCGAGATAGCAAACGAACTGGAAAACGCCCTTAAAAGAGGAGTCATAATCGTACGCTCTACCCGGATTGCTATGGGCGGAGTAGATGTTGCTGCCGAGGAGTATGACCCAAGATGGCCGGTATCCTATCTGAAAAGCCCTCAAAAGGCACGGATACTGCTGATGCTGGCACTTACAAAAAGCAAGAACACCGCTGCGATTCAGAGAGTTTTCAAGGAATATTAGAATTCCAAAAACCTGTAGATGCCAAAAAGAGCAGAGCCGCTGCCACTCATAGAGGCATAAACTGCGCCCCTGTTATAGAGATCCTGTTTGTACTCGCTAATCAACGGATACTTTTTAAATACAAAGTTTTCAAAGTCATTTGTGACTATATCTTTCCACTCTTCAATTGGTTTTAAAAGCATCTCTTTTAGAGAAGTTTGCGGTTTAAAAGGTGTAATTCCACCATAGGCTTCGGCTGTGGAAACAAAAAGAGGAGGCGTAACAACTTCTATTTTTAACCCTTTGAGTTGTGGAACTGTAAATGGAGTGAGAATCTCCCCCTTTCCTTCCGCAAACATTCCCTCCCCCTCCTTAATATTCATCTGCTTGGAACATATAAAGAAAGGACAGTCGCTTCCAATTTTTGCAGCGTATCCGGCCAGTGTTTCACAACTCAAATTCAGGCCAAACAGCTTATTTAGTGCTATAAGTGTATGTGCTGCATCTGACGATCCCCCACCCAGACCGGCACCAGCAGGAATTCTTTTAAGTAGGTGAATCTCCACCGGAGGAAGTTTAAATTCTTCCGCAAGCAGATAATATGCCTTTAAACAGAGATTGTCTTTTGGATTGCCTTTCAGCTCAATTCCATACAGGTCCAATGTTGTTCTTTCCGACTCTACTATTTCCAAAATATCTGTAAGACCGACAGGGAAAAAAAAGGACTCAAGATTATGGAATCCGTCTGGGCGTCTCTCAATAACCTTAAGACCAATATTAATTTTAGCATTTGGATATAAAATCATTTATCCACACTTTGAGTATCCACAGGAAACACAGTTAAGGCATCCCTCCTGATAAACCAGTTCACTCGAGCCACACTTTTCGCACTTTTTACCTGAATCATCCTTGGTTCCGTCGGGAATATATCTTTTTAGCGTCCTTTCCACACCATTCTTCCATGTATTGATCGTTTCACTATCTAATTGCAAACTGTTTACCAGGTTTACTATATCCACTATCGGCATCCCGTTGCGCAATACACCAGAGATCAGTTTTGCATAGTTCCAGTACTCTTTGTTGAACATATGTGATATGCCTCCCACTGTGTTCCTGTAACCATACCTGTCTATGTACTGGAAGTCATATCTGGATTTTCCGGCATCATCTTTCTCTTTTACAATAAAACCCATTGTAACAGACTTAGGTATGCTCCTCGAATCTTCGTCCATAAGTCCTGTAAATATCTCATATGGAGCACCTTTCATCAGCCCGACAAGAGCTATCCACTGCTCTGCGCCATTTTTGAATCGGATTACCTCTGCTTCCAGCGATTTAGGGCGATTGTGCTTTCTCAAAACAGACTCTTTAACCTCGTTATCTTTTGTTGATACAAGAACACCGGATCTTGATCCATCCCTATATACCGTCACTCCTTTGCATCCGTACTCCCATGCTGTTTTATAGACATCTGCAACCAGCTCTTCTGTAGCATTGTTAGGCAGGTTCACCGTAACGCTTATCGAGTGGTCCACCCATTTTTGCATTCTGCCCTGCATCTTCACTTTAGCCAGCCAGTCAATATCGTTTGATGTCGCCTTAAAATACGGAGACTTCTTAATAAGTTCATCTACCTGGGAACCTCTCATTGCGAGAACCTGTTCTCTGTCCATTCCATTCATTTCACACCATATAAGAAACTTGTGATGGAACACATAATACTCCTCCCAAGCATCTCCAATATCATCTCTGAATGTGATTGTTACATTCTTATCATTTGGATTTACTTTTCTTCTGCGCTTGTAAACAGGCAGGAAAACAGGTTCTATCCCTGATGTTGTCTGAGTCATCAAAGAGGTTGTTCCGGTAGGTGCGATGGTTAGCATAGAAATATTTCTTCTTCCGTATCTTACCATCTGATCGTACAACTCCTCATCTTCCTTGCGTATTCTGGCAATCATAGGATTGTTGACTTCGCGCTTGGAGTCATAAATAGGGAATGCTCCCCTCTCCTGTGCCATTTGAGTAGAGGATCTGTATGCCTCCACAGCCAATATTTTCTGTATCTCAACTGAAAAGTCAATTGCTTTGTCGCTGCCGTACATAAGTCCAAGAGCAGCAAGCATATCTCCTTCGGCTGTTATTCCCAGACCTGTCCTTCTGCCTCCAAGCGTTTTGCTCCGTATCTTTTGCCAAAGTGTCAATTCGGCCAGTTTAACCTCCTCTTCCTCCGGGTCAGTTTTTATCTTTGCAAGTATCCCCTCGATTTTTTCCATTTCAAGTTCTATGAGATCGTCATTAAGTCTCATTCCCTTTTTTGCATGGTCTTTAAACAGTTCCATGTTGAATTTTGCCTTTGGAGTAAAAGGGTTATCCACATAGGAGAACAGATTGATGGCAATCAGACGGCATGAATCGTAGGGACAGAGGGGAATTTCTCCACAAGGATTTGTGCTTACGGTCTTATATCCAAGGTCTGCATAACAATCAGGTAATGACTCCCTTATAATAGTGTCCCAAAACAGGACCCCCGGTTCTGCGGATTTCCATGCATTATGAATAATCTTTTTCCATAAAGCATTTGCATCTATCTCTTTAATCACCTTAGGTTCGTCTGAATCAACAGGATACTGTTGTCTGTAGGGTTTGTTTTTTAGAGCTGCCCTCATAAACTCATCGTCAATCTTTACCGAAATATTTGCTCCGGTAACCTTTCCCTGCTCCAGTTTTGCATCTATAAAATTCTCAGAATCCGGGTGCTTGATTGAGATAGTTAACATCAGCGCTCCTCTGCGTCCATCCTGAGCTACCTCACGGGTGGAATTTGAGTATCGCTCCATAAACGGAACGACACCTGTAGATGTTAACGCACTGTTAAGAACAGCACTGCCGGACGGTCTGATGTGCGAAAGATCGTGGCCCACGCCACCTCTTCTCTTCATAAGTTGAACCTGCTCTTCATCAATTCGCATGATTCCACCGTAGGAATCAGCAGGCTTATTATTACCTATAACAAAACAGTTCGATAGTGATGCGATCTGATGATTATTGCCAATTCCAGTCATAGGTCCCCCTTGAGGAACAATATATTTGAACTCCTTTAAAAGATCATATATTTCGACATCTGTTAGTGGATTGGGGAATTTATTTTCGATCCTTGCAAATTCATTGGCCAGCCTCCAATGCATATCCTCAGGAGAGTGCTCATACAAATTACCGAAAGAGTCCTTCATGGCATATTTACCGATCCACACCGATGCTGCAAGTTCGTCCCCTTTAAAATATTCCAGGCTGGCTGCCATTGCCTCTTCGTAGGTATATGTTTTCATATTTTTGAAAAATTATTGAAAGAAAAAGCCGAGAGATTTCTCTATCGACTTTGACAAAATTATACTAAATAGCCGGACTTCTTCTGGAAAATCCTTAAATCTTATCAACACTTAATTAACACCAACTGCGGGTTCCCATGTTTGATTTCTTCCTATTATGCCGGATCTGTCTAACGATCCGCGCACTTTAAGCTTTCCTGTTTTTTTGTCGAAGGTCATAGAACATTTGTAAATCTTCCCATTTGCCGGGTCAAGGATTGTTCCACCGGTCAGTTTCTCGTTATCGGCCTTAAGATTTTTGATGAATTTCATACCGGTGATAGGTTTGTTTTTGTCCGAACCGGTGCAATTTACACATAGTCTGTTGGCATCTCCGGTCAGAAGCTTTTCGATAACACCTTCATATGTTCCATCGGGTGCTTTTAAGATACTTACAAGGGATTTTTTGTTTCCATCTTCATCAATAGTGTACCATTTACCGACGATTTTATTCGTTTGTGCAAATGCCGATATCCCTATCAACATAAAAAACGCCGAAATTAAAATTGAAATCTGTTTCATTTTGCATTTATTAAATTAACAACAGTTCATACTACAATTTGTACAGTGACTGAACTCTCCTCTCAGTCTGGACTCCACAAGATCCTGAAGTCTCTGTCTAAGTTGTTCGTTATTTATTTTTTCGAGAACGGCATAGACAAAAGCAAGTTGCTGAAGTATCTTTGCCTCTGCTGCTCCAATGCCCCTGGAACGCATGTAGAATAGGGCCAGTTCATCCAGCCTTCCACTTGTCGCTCCATGCGAACATTTGACATCATCGGCATATATTTCCAGTTGTGGTTGTGCATATACCTTTGCCTTTCTTGAGAGAAGCAGGTTGTGGTTTGCCTGGTATGCCTCTGTTTTTTGGGCATCTTTGGCAACATTTATCTTTCCGGAAAAGAGAGCTTTTGACTCGTCATCAAGTATCCCTTTAAAAAGCTGACTGCTTTTACACCTCGGTACAAGATGGTGCATATTTACTATTGTACGGATCTCCTGCTTACCATCTACCAGATAGATACCATTAAGTTCACATACGGCTCCCTCTTCTGCTAGTCTGATATCTATCTCATTCTCAAGCAGTCCTCCGTGAAGAGAGACAATATTGATACGGATATAGGAATCTTTTGCAAGGGTAACGTTAAACTTTACTTTATGAGAAGATCTGTTATGCTCATTCTGCATTACCACTATATTTACCCTTGCCCCTTTTGAAAGAGTTATATTCAGCTCTGAATCTGTTTTAAACTCATCCATGGTGAGCGTATGACTGCATAAGAGAATATTTGATTCCGACTTCTCACCAAAAAAGAAGTTGTTCGTAAAACTGACAGGGTCAAGATTTTCAGAGTCTCTCACGCTTATTACCTGCAAACTGTCAGGCATGATCGCCTCTTTTGCCACGGTGAGGTCAAATCCCAAAGGGTTTCCCGGCACAATGGTAAGAAGAGAGACTTCTCCTGATTCCTCCCTGAGTATGCCATTCATCACGAATACCTGTCTTGTCCCCGGCAGAGGAACTCTGCAACGAAAAACCTCTGGTATCTCGGGCGAATATGTATATTTTTCTGCCATTGTTATGAGTTTATCAACCAGTCGTAACCCCTGCTCTCAACCTCAAGAGCCAGCTCTCTTCCGGCAGTTTTAATGATTTTACCATCGTACAAAATGTGTACGATATCCGGAACGATATAATCGAGCAACCTCTGGTAGTGGGTGATAATAATAAAGGCATTATCCGGTTGTTTCAACTTGTTTACCCCGGCTGCCACAACTCTCATGGCATCAATGTCAAGACCACTGTCGGTTTCGTCAAGTATTGCAAGTTTCGGTTCCAGCATCGCCATTTGAAAAATTTCATTCCGTTTCTTCTCGCCACCGGAAAATCCAACATTTACTCCTCTGCTTGAAAATGATTTATCCATCTCCACTACTGCCATTTTTTCACGCATAAGTTTCAGAAATTCTGCAGCAGTCAGCGGAGGAAGATTCATAAATTTTCTTTTCTCGTTAATAGCCGTCTTCATAAAGTTGACATTACTCACGCCTGGTATCTCTACCGGATACTGGAATCCAAGAAATATGCCATGCCTTGCCCTCTCCTCAGGAGAGAGTTTTAAAAGATCCTTCCCTTCGTATAAAACATCTCCGGCTGTAACGTCAAAGTTCTCTCTGCCTGCCAATACTGCAGATAGGGTGCTTTTGCCTGAGCCATTAGGCCCCATTATGGCATGAATCTCACCTGCCTTAACAGAGAAATCTATCCCTTTCAATATCTCCTTACCATCTATTGAGGCGTGTAAACCTTTTATCTCTAACATATTATATCATTTCATTTTTAATTATTCAATTTCCACTGCTTTTTCCACATAGAAAAACCCAAAAAGGCCAGTACCAGATAAGTCGCGCTTACTATAGGCATAAACACCAGACCGGCAAGTATATAAAGACTTATATTGGTGAGATCGACCGTAAACCATGCAGCCCAGCACTCCAGCTTCTTCTGTGCAGAGAGGTACTGTGCGGTTAATATAGTAATTGTAACAAATGCATCTAAGTACGGCGTTCTCGCTTCGTTAAAAACATCTGGCCAAAAATTATCAAGATGGGTTAGAGTAGTCCCCCAGATAGCCGCAAGAACTAATATCTGTACAACAAAATATGCTCTTTTCCCGTTTGAAAGGAGCGATATTTTCAGTTGATGCTTGCTGTTCTCCTCCTCCTTTTTTGGATGGGTCCAACGATAGTGTCCAAAAAAATTGATTGCAAACGAAACCGGCTGCACAAGCATGCTCGAATAAAGCCCTTTCTGATAAAACAGAAAGAATAGCAAGATGTTATAAATATACCCAAGCCAAAAATTTGCAACCTTTACCCTTGTTGCAAGATAGACACAAGAGAGTCCGCTTAACACAGCTATCAGCTCAAGAAGGCTTACTCCCTGACCCCCAATTGAAAAAAGAACATTGTTTATACTGAAAATATAATCCATTTGTAAAGAAATTTTTAACCTACACTGCCCTCAAGGGTTATTTGAAGCAATTTTTGAGCCTCAACGGCAAACTCCATCGGGAGCTGGTTAAGAACCTCTTTTGCGTATCCATTTACTATCAGACCAACTGCATCTTCTGTGCCTATGCCTCTTTGTTGGCAGTAGAAGAGTTGATCGTCGCTTATCTTTGATGTAGTAGCCTCGTGTTCCAGTATTGCGGTCTCATTTTCGTTCTCAATATATGGAAATGTATGGGCACCGCACTTGTCTCCGAGCAAAAGGGAGTCGCACTGGGTATAATTCCTTGAAAACTCAGCGTTGGGCAGAATCTTTACAAGACCTCTGTAGCTATTCTGGCCATATCCGGCGGATATTCCTTTACTTACTATCCTGCTCCTCGTATTCTTGCCAATATGTATCATTTTGGTACCTGTATCGGCCTGCTGGTGGTTGTTTGTGACCGCAACAGAGTAAAACTCAGACATTGAGTTGTCTCCCCGGAGTATTGTGCTTGGATACTTCCATGTTATAGCAGATCCTGTCTCCACCTGCGCCCAGAACAATTTACTGTTTTCTCCCCTGCAAATGCCTCTTTTGGTTACAAAATTAAATATCCCCCCCTTACCTTTCACATCGCCGGGATACCAGTTCTGAACTGTCGAATATTTAACCTCTGCATCCTTCATTACTATTATCTCCACAACTGCCGCGTGAAGCTGGTTTTCATCGCGCTGCGGTGCAGTGCACCCCTCAAGGTAACTTACATATGAACCCTCTTCTGCAATTATAAGAGTTCTCTCAAACTGACCTGTTCCCTTTGCATTTATTCTGAAATAGCTGGATAGCTCCATAGGACAACGTACTCCTTTTGGAATATAGCAGAAAGATCCATCGCTGAATACCGCCGAGTTTAATGCAGCAAAGTAGTTGTCTCCATAAGGAACAACAGATGCAAGATGCTTTTTAACAATGTCTGGATAGTCTTTTACTGCCTCGGAAAAAGAGCAGAAAATAATTCCCTTTTCTGCTAAAGACTCTCTGAATGTGGTTTTTACAGAAACCGAATCGAATACGGCATCTACTGCTACTCCTGCTAAGACATTTCTCTCATCCAGTGGAATTCCCAGCTTATCGAATGTTGTCTGAAGCTCAGGATCTATACCTGTTCCCTCCTCTCTTTTTTTTGGTGCAGCAAAATATATAATATTTTGATAATCAATCTCCGGGATAGTCAGTTGAGGCCAGGTAGGCATCTTCATGGTCATCCACTTATTATAAGATTTTAACCTGAACTCGAGCATCCACTCAGGCTCCTCTTTCTTTGCCGAGATCATCCGTATTATATCTTCGTTCAACCCCTTTGGGAAAAACTCCTGATCGAGTTCCGTCACAAACCCATGTTCGTAGTCGGACTCGGTTATTTTTTGAATTATATCATTTTCGCTCATCGTGAGGCAAAGTTATATCATTTTAACCTATTTTTGCATACAAATATAGTGTAATGGCAAAAGCAGAAAACGGCAAACCCCAAAAAACCTCTGTGGAAGAGGTCGGGAAAATGAACCTTATAGAAAGGTTGCTTTCCCAAACCGGCACAGATATTCCGGAGAGTGTAAGAGATACAGAGTCAGGCGATTATCTTTGGATAAACTCACATAAATTACTTCTTGAGGGTCTGGACTTCGATCTCATTTACACACCTCTTAAACATCTGGGATATAAAGCTATTTTAAGTCTCTTTGGTCCAATTTATGCAAAAAATCACACTCCCTGCAGTGTCTCAGTCAATCTTGGCCTCTCAAAAAAATATTTTGCAGAGGATATTGAAGAACTTTGGTCTGGTATGGTGGCTGCACTCGAAGAACATAAAGTTAAAAGCGTTCATCTGAATCTCCTTCCGTCTCTCACCGGACTCACTATTAGTCTGTCATCCGTAGGAAAACAAAAGAGAGAGCTCTTTGTTCAAACCCCAAAGCCAATCTCCGGAGATCTCATCTGTATTACAGGCAACCTTGGCGCTGCCTATATGGGACTTCAGCTTCTTGAGCGGGAGAAAGCACTCTTTATCGGCAACCCCAACGTTCAGCCAAATCTGGAAAACTACACGTTCATCCTTAAGTCCTACCTGAACCCATATATAGATACCTCCGCAATCGAGTCGCTCAACCAAAACTCAATATTGCCTTCCGATGGTGTATTTATCTCTGACGGGCTCGCAGATGCTGTAAAGAGAGTCTGCAAAAAAAATAATCTTGGAGCAAAAGTATTTTTAGACAAAATACCTATTGCGTCCCAGACATTTAAAATGGCGGAAGAGTTGAACATAGATGCCATCACGGCTGCACTAAACGGAGGAGATGATTTTCAGTTTCTATATACAATTCCCCTTTCCAAATATGAGTCTGTTCAGAAAGAGATTCCTCAGCTGGATATCATAGGACATCTTTGCTCCGCTGATTACGGCACCCTGCTTATCACTCCAGATGGAGCAGAGCTGCAGTTAAAAGCTCAGGGATGGAGTGAATGAGTATTCCAGCGGAATTGAATCCAGATAGTTAAACAGCTCCTTGTTTAAAGACACCTTGAATTTTGTGGAAAAAAACTCAACTGCAAGCTGGTTTTCGTAATCTAAGGCTTTTATAATCACGGCTGTGTTGCCTTTATTCTCCTTAAAACGGTTTATCAGTTCTTTTCTGACACCACTGTCGAGTCTTTTGATTGGAATATTTATAGTAATCTGTTTTATAAAATCCTCCTTAGTGTTGGCAAGGTGCCTTATGCTCTTGATCTTAAGTTCATAGTCAGCATTTTTTGCCCCATCCGGCCTTGCAGCTCCATACCCAAACTTGGGTGCAATCGCACATTTCAACAAAAGAGGAAGATTCTGCTGTATATACTGCATTAAGTTCTCGTAATCCTTTCCGAAAACAGTAAAGCTTACAGATCCGTTAAAATCTTCTATTGTAAAATTGGCAAATGGCCTGCCTGTACTTCTCGTATATGAGATTTTTACATTAGTTACGATACCTGCAATAATTATCTCCTTACCTTGCAGCGCTTCTTCCTTTGGTGCCATGTTTACCATCTCCACTGCCTGCACCAGAGTATGTGTGGTAAAGTTTTTTACCTCAAACCTGAATTGATCCAGCGGGTGAGCCGAGAGATACATTCCAACCAGTTCTTTCTCTCTTTTTAGCAAGTCGTTCTGGCTTGCCACAACTCCCTGTGGAATCTCGGGTGGAACTAATTTTATGGTTTCACTGAGACCAAAGAGGGAGTGGCCGCCGTTTAAGACATCTGATTGATAGGTGTTCCCATATTTTATGAGAGCATCCAGAAAGGGTCCATCCTTTGAATTTGATGCCAGATATTGTTCTCTTCTGATTGGCTCAAAGCTGTCGAAAGCACCGGCGAATATAAGTGACTCGAGAGTCTTTCTGCCAACAGAACTTAAGTTTACCCTCTCCACAAAATCAAATATGGAGCAAAAATTTTCACCTCTCTCCTCTCTGGCCTTGATTATATTTTCCACAGCACCTGTTCCCACACCTTTAATACCGGCCATTCCAAAACGTATATTCCCTTTTTTGTTGACAGTGAAAGTATCTACACTCTCATTAATGTCGGGTCCCAATACTTCAATGCCCATCCTTTTGCACTCATCCATCAACTTGGTAATCTCCTCCATATCATTGAGATTTCTGCTCAAAGTAGCAGCCATGTATTCTGCCGGAAAGTTTGCCTTAAGGTAGGCAGTCTGATATCCGATCCAGGCGTAGCAGGTAGAGTGAGATTTATTGAATGCATACTCCGCAAAAGCCTCCCAGTCCTTCCATATCTTCTCGAGAGTCTCGGCAAAATGACCTCTGTCCTCCCCTCCTTTCATAAATTTCTCTTTGAGTTCGTCCATCATATACTTGATTTTCTTACCCATTGCCTTTCTAAGTTGATCGGCATCACCTTTGGTCAAGCCTGCAATTTTCTGAGAAAGGAGCATGACCTGTTCCTGATAAACAGTCACGCCATAAGTCTCCGAAAGAATCTCCTCCATCTCAGGAAGATCATATTCAATTTGTCTGAGTCCTCTCTTCCTGTCAACAAAGTCTGGTATATACTCCATGGGGCCTGGTCTGTATAGGGCATTCATTGCAATGAGGTCCTCAAACCTGTTAGGTTTCAACTCTCTTAGCCACTTTCTCATACCATCGCTTTCAAACTGGAACGTTGCCACCGAATCGCCTCTGCTAAAAAGTGCGTAGGTAGCCTTGTCATCTATAGGTATTGAATCGATATCGAGATCTATACCTCTTGAATGTTTTATATTTTTAAGGGAATCCTTAATAATGGAGAGCGTTTTAAGACCCAAAAAGTCCATTTTTAACATCCCCACCTTCTCAATCTGAGAGCCTTCATATTGAGATACCCATATCTCCTCTCCAGTCTCCTTGTCTTTTGCGATTGAGATAGGGATGTGCTCCCTAAGATCATCTCTTCCAATGATAATGGCACAGGCGTGAACTCCAACATTGCGAACATTTCCCTCAAGCTTCTGTGCATATTCCATAGTTTCTCTTATGAGCGGATCGGGAGACCTGAAGGCCTCTTCAATCTCAGGAACAAACTTTATGCAGTTTTCAAGAGTAACCGGGATTTTATCCCCATTTTTATCTGACGGGAATTTGGTTGGTATCAGCTTTGCAAGTCTGTCCGATTCGCTAAGAGGAAGCTTCTGGATCCTTGCAATATCTCTTATCGCACTTTTGGCAGCCATGGTACCAAAAGTTATCACGTGTGACACATGGTCTTTTCCATACTTCTCCTCCACATATTTCAGAACCTTAGATCTGCCGTCATCATCAAAGTCAATATCAATATCCGGCATTGATACACGATCGGGGTTCAGAAAACGCTCAAACAGAAGATCATACTTAAGCGGGTCAATATCTGTGATTCTAAGGCAATATGCAACAACAGATCCGGCAGCGGACCCTCTTCCAGGCCCGACTGATACACCCATTCCTCGTGCAGCAGCAATAAAATCCTGTACTATAAGAAAATAGTCTGGGAAACCCATTTTTGTAATTGTCTCAAGCTCAAATTCAATCCTCTCCTTCTGAGCTTCTTTTAACTCTCCGTATCTGCTTATTGCTCCTTTGTATGTTAACTCTCTAAGATAATCATCTGAGTTTGCAAAAGTTGCCGGAATAGGGAAATTCGGCATGACTGGTTTTGAATCCAGGCTGTAAATCTCAACCTTATTCGCTATTTCAATTGTGTTGGCCAAAACTTCCGGAACATCCTTAAAAATCTCATACATCTCTGCCTGACTCTTCAAATATTCCTGTTTGGTGTACCTAAGCCTCTTTGGATCATCATAATCTGCATTGGTAGTAAGACATATGAGTCTGTCATGTGCCTCACGGTCTTCCTGAGCCACAAAATGAACATCGTTGGTTGCAATACATTTTACGTTATGTTTTGCCGCAAGTTCAAGAATTCCCCTGTTTACCAGTTGCTGAGCCGGATAGACAGATGTATCTGCTCCGGGATCATCTGTTTGATGCCTCTGAAGTTCAAGATAGTAGTCCTCTCCAAAGAGATTTTTATACCAAAGTACTGTCTCTTCTGCATCATTCATGTTGCCTGCAGTAATTGCCCTCGAAACCTCTCCAGCCAGGCAAGCAGACGAACAGATAAGATTGTCCGAGTATCTCTCCAGCAACTCCCTGTCAATTCTTGGCTTATAGTAATACCCTTCTATAAACGCATATGAGCTAAGTTTAATCAGATTTTTATATCCCGCATGGTTTTTTGCCAGCAATATAAGGTGATAACTGCTTTGATCCTCTTTGCCCCTCCTCACAGAACGTCCCTCTTTTGAAACATAAAACTCACACCCCACGATGGGTTTGACATTTGGAAAACCTTTGGCAGCATCCAAAAATTCCTTAACCCCAAACATATTTCCATGGTCGGTAATTGCAAGGGCTATCTGATTGTCTTCAGATGCTTTTTTAAAGAGTCCTTTAATGGCTGCTGCGCCGTCTAAAACAGAGTATTGAGTGTGAACATGAAGATGAACGAAAGACATTTTGATTGGATATTGTAGGTGTATAAAGGTACAAATTTTAGGCTGACTAATTAGCCAGCCTAAAAAATATTTTTTAACTGTTTTCCGGAATTATACCAGTGGCTTGCCGGTCATATCTTTAGGAGCTGGTATGCCCATAAGTTTCAAAATTGTCGGGGCAATGTCGGCAAGAATTCCGTTTTCCACCTTTTTAACCTGGTCGTCCACCACAATAAATGGAACCGGATTCATTGAGTGAGCAGTATTCGGAGAACCGTCCGGATTTACTGCGTAGTCTGCGTTTCCGTGATCCGCTGTAATAATTACCGTGTATCCCATCTCCCTGGCAACCTTAACAACTTCTGCGGTACAAATGTCCACTGTCTGAACTGCTTTTCTGATAGCATCGTAAACCCCTGTATGACCCACCATATCTCCATTTGCAAAGTTGAGAATAATCAGGTCCTGACGTCCGGTTTTGAGCTCTGCAATAAGAGCATCTCTTACTTCAGGAGCACTCATTTCCGGTTTCAGATCGTATGTTGCAACCTTTGGAGAGTTAACAAGGATTCTGCTCTCATTTTCAAAAACCGCCTCGCGTCCTCCTGAAAAAAAGAAGGTAACATGCGCGTATTTCTCTGTCTCTGCTATCCTTAGTTGTTTTTTGCCGGCTCCTGCCACTACCTCGCCAAGTGTATTCTCAACATTGTCTTTATCATAAAGAATGTGAAGACATTTGAACTTGTCGTCATAAGGAGTAAGTGTGCAGTAATAGAGAGGCATTGTTTTCATTCCCATTTCGGGCATATCATTCTGTGTGAGCACACTGGTAATCTCCCTTGCCCTGTCGTTACGGAAATTAAAGAAAATAACCGCATCGTCCTCCTTTAGAGTACCAATAGGGTTACCATCATTATCCACAGCTACAAATGGTTTTACAAACTCATCAGTAACATCGCTGTCATAACTCTTTTGCATGGCATCAACCCCGTTTGTGAACTTCTCACCCTTGCCCTCAACCAACATGTCGTATGCAAGCTTTATCCTCTCCCACCTCTTGTCTCTGTCCATCGCATAGTAGCGTCCAATTATTGAGGCAAGCTTTCCGGTTGACTTCTTAAAATGTTCTTCCAGCTCCGCAATATAGCCTTTCCCACTCCTTGGGTCTGTATCTCTGCCGTCCATAAATGCGTGAACATAAACTTTTTGGAAACCCCAGTCTCTGGCGGCATCCAGGAAACCGAACAGGTGCTCCATTGAGCTGTGCACCCCGCCGTCGCTCATAAGACCCATAAAGTGAAGAGCCTTTCCAGAACCCTTTACATACTCGTATACTGCCTTTATCTCAGCATTCTCCATAAGCCTTTTCTCACGACAGGCTTTATTTATCTTAACTAAATCCTGATAAACAACCCTTCCGGCTCCTATGTTCAGGTGACCAACTTCTGAGTTTCCCATCTGCCCATCAGGAAGGCCGACGTCTTCTCCGCTCGCAGAGAGCAGCGACATGGGATATTTAGCCCTTAATACATCTATATTTGGTTCACCCTGGGTGTAAATAACATTCGATTTGTCTTTTTTCCCTTCGCCCCAACCGTCGAGAATCATTAATAGTACCTTTTTATCCATATTATTAATTAAATTTGTTTTTGCAAAATTATACAATTATGCCTAAAAATAAAAACACAGGGAGAGACAGTAAGTTTAACCGGGGCCGGAAAAATGTCTCAAAGGCACTAAAAGAGGAGTTCATAGGAAGGGTTAGCATGACAAGAGAGGGGTATGCTTTCATAATAAGAGACGGAGTAGAAGATGACATCTTTGTACCTGCCAGAAAATTAAGAGGAGCCCTGCACGGCGACACTGTCCGTATTGTAGTTCTCAGCAAGAAAACAGCTACCAGACGTATCGATGGAGAGGTCATTGAGATTATCGAACGCACAAAAAAACCGTTCATAGGCATTCTGCAAATCACCGGAAATCAGGCGTGGGTAATAACAGAGGGAAAGAATATGCCATATGATATACGTATTCCCGTTGAAAGTGTTCAGGATATCCACAACGGCTTTAAAGTGGCCGCAATTGTGGATGATTGGCCAAGACGGGCAAATGAACCTAGAGGACACATTATTGATGTACTGGGCACACCCGGAGACAACAATACAGAGATGCACGCAATACTTGCAGAATATGGACTTCCTTACAAATTTGACGTGGCAGTAGAGAAGGATGCAGATAAGATACCGGACAAAATAACCAGCGAAGAGATTAAAGCGAGAAGAGATTTCAGGGGAATTACAACATTTACAATCGATCCGACCGATGCAAAGGACTTTGACGATGCGCTCTCCATACGTAAGTTAGACAGCGGTAACTGGGAGATAGGCGTGCATATTGCAGATGTTACGCACTATGTTAAATCCGGCTCTCTGGTAGATCAGGAGGCACTTGAGAGAGCCACTTCGGTATATCTTGTGGACCGAACTGTTCCAATGTTGCCGGAAAAGCTTTCAAACAAGCTCTGTTCACTCAGGCCAAACGAGGAGAAGCTTTGTTTTTCCGCTGTCTTTGAGATTAACGAAAAGGGACAGGTTTTAAACAGATGGTTTGGGAAAACCATTATTGAATCTGATTACAGATTTGATTACGGTCAGGCTCAGGAGATAATCGATACAGGAAAAGGCCCTTTAAAGGACGAGATATTAAAGCTCCACTATCTGGCCGGTCTGCTTCGCGAAGAGAGGTTCCGCCGGGGAGCAATCAGCTTTGAAAGACCTGAAATGAAAGTGGAGGTTGATGAAAATGGAAAACCTATACGTGTATATTCTAAGATAAGTTCAGATTCTAACTGGCTCATAGAAGAGTTTATGCTTCTTGCAAACCGAGAGGTAGCTCAAATAATAGGTGGCGTTAAGAATGCCAAAACTTTTGTTTACCGTATTCACGAAGAGCCTAATCCGGAAAAAATTGTTCTTTTCAGAACCTTCATAAAACATTTCGGATATGACATGAAGCCCACAAGGAATGCACGCGAACTCTCAAGTGAGATTAACGACCTGCTGGCTACAGCCAAAGGGAAACCTGAGGAAGGAGCGATAGAAATTATGGCACTCCGTTCTATGGCAAGGGCACATTATTCCACAGATAATGTTGGTCACTATGGCCTTGCCTTTGACTATTATACTCACTTTACCTCCCCCATCAGAAGATATCCGGATATGATGGTTCACCGGCTTCTGGCACTCTATCTGGAAAGTGCAAAATCTCAGGACAAGAGCTATTTTGAAGAGCGATGCAAGTACTCCAGCGAGAGGGAACAGATTGCCAACGAAGCAGAAAGATCAAGTATAAAATACAAAATGGTTGAGTTTATGCAGGACAAGGTTGGGCAGATTTATGAAGGGAACATCTCCGGTCTTACTGACTGGGGCATGTTTGTCGAACTTATTGACACTAAGATCGAAGGACTTGTGGCACTCAGGGACATCAAGGAGGACTATCTGGTCTTTAACGAAGAGTCATTTACCCTTTCTGGCAAACGCACCGGCAAAAAATTTATCCTCGGTGATTCTGTTAAGGTAAAGGTAGAGAAGGCAAATCTGGAACAAAAGCAGCTTGACTACTCGCTTATCTGGGACGATTCATCTGACAGTCAGCAACCAGAAAAAAGGAAAGGTAAAAGGGAGGTACCATCAAAAGGAGCCCCTAAGTTTATCCCAAGTAAAGGGGCTATAGAGTAAAGCTATAACCAAGCATCAGATTCCAGGGTCTTAGTTTAAATTGTCTGTCTACTGTAGTCATTTCGCTAAAGTAGGAGTATTTGTACTCCTGTTTGTTGAATATGTTCATCCACTCAACGTACAACTCTCCCTGTCCAAGTTTGTAAGAGCCCCGCAAATCTGTAAAAAGGAAACCTTTACGGTTGCCATCGGTCATCTCGTTGAGGTAATAATCAAACTTTATCTGATAATTGAATTTTTCCTTTATTTTATAGTTTACCAGAAGATTCGGATTATAGTCTGACCGTATGGAAGAGGAGAACGTTCCGCTGTCTGAGGTTCTTTTTAAAACCGATATCTGCAAATTAAAATCTACACTAAGCGAGTTCGAGAGAGTTACCTCAATTCTTGGGATAATTGACCAGGAATGGGTCTTAAATCTCGTGTCCACCCCTTGCTGAACCAGCGAGTTCCCGGAAATAAAGTAACTGGTTTTTAAATCGAGTAATAGCGGCATATCAAAAAAACTCTTTGCTGCATCAAAGGTAAATGATAAGCCCGAACTCGCCCGCTCGTCAGGTAAAATTATCCTGGTGTTATAAAAATCTGAATATATCATTGATACCGTATAGCCATTCTGATTGTAGTTATAGTTTATTGAGCCGAACAAGTTGAAAAGTTTAAGAGGATTGTTGTAAATGCCTCTTAAAGAAATAACACTGTACCTGCTCTCAAGCATTTCATTATAGCCTTTCGATATGGAGCGGTAATCGAGAAGAACAGAAGAGTTGTTCATATCCGAAATATCTGTATGAGTGGTATTAAAGCTATAGCTCAGCCAACCCTCCCAGAAGGGCGAAAACTTGTATCGCAGAGCAACATTCGGCGTAAACCTGAATTTGGAATTCTGCAACTTTAAAGGCACAGCCACCGTAAGTCTGACTGCATCGGTTTCATATCTGACAGATGGCGCAACAAAGAGTTCTGTAAAGGACCATTCAAAATTGTTTGTCTCATTAAACCCTGTAAGGTTAGATTTCATCTTCTGATATGTAATGTTCACTCCTCCGTTTATCTCAGTCGCTAATTTTGCAAAAGATCTGGTTAAGCCAGCTGTATTGTTTGATTGAACCTGAAAATAGCTTATACTCTGCTCAATGGCATCAGAGGTGATAGTAAGGGCCTGCGGCAACGACCTGAGTTGTGTATTGGAATTTACCCTGAGAAGAGTCTTTTTGAGTGGTTGTATAAACGTGAATATCTCAGAAAGATCATATTGACGAAGTCTTGCTCTTTGTTCTATGATACTGGTTCCTCCTGTGCTGGCAAAGTTATTGCTAAACCTCATCTTTCCGTTTATTCTGTTTTGAATAAAGCTTCCGGGAGTATTTGACTTCAAGACAATGTCTATCTCGGGAGAATTCATAAATCCTTTGTAACTGTTATTCTCGTCTATAACAATATTATCTGCACCGTCAATGATATACTCTACCCTCTGGTTTTGCTCCCTCTCCTGAAAATCATAGATATAATTCAGTTTAACCACCCCCTCGAGATTTTTTCCCAATGAGAACAGGCTGTTTGATGATATCAGACAACTTTGGTTAAACATATTTCTTTGCTCTTCAATCGGGGGAGATGCAATTCCGGTAACATTTACAAGGTTCTGGTCCTCCGCACTGATAAGTTGCGATTCTGCCGCTGCACCCAGATTTTGATGACGAAATTCCCCTCTTACATCTTTTCCCACATTGTTGCTCTTTATCACATTCATAGACTGAAAGTTTTTATTAAACTGAAAAAGCAACAGCCTCGAGTCCCATAAAGCAGGCGCAACTCCTACTCTTAAATCGGCAGAGGCAATCCACTTCGCTTTAACCTTTGGATCCAGTTTTAGATTGATTACAGCATTTTCCGAGGGTGTAATTTTCTGCAGCACCTTTATAGGCTGGTGGTTTTCAAATATCTGGATCATTGAGATTAAGTCTGGCTTGATATTTTGAGTAGCAATTCCGTATTGCTCGTCAAGAAGATTTTTGCCATCTATATACAGCGCATTTATGGGCTTTTCTTTATAGGTTACCTGCCCGCTCTTAGAAACATCTATTCCCGGAATACGCTTCAATACTTCTCCGATAGACCTGTCTTGCTCCTTTGCAAAGCCGGATGTTATAAAATTAATGGTATCTCCAGTTTGTGTGACCTTTGGAGCCGTTACAGTTACTTCCTTAAGCTCAAAATCAGCTCTTTCCAGTTCAACTCTCTGTGATTCCCCCGGAAATGAGTCAAACTTTTTTCTGAACTTTGTAAAACCCATAGAAGATACCTCCAGATAGAAACTCTCTTTAGAATTTCCGGACTTTACGACGAAAGAACCATCCTTGAGAGAGAAGGTGTATCCCAAAATTCCCTTACTCTCTGCATCATAAATACATACACGGGCGTTTGAAATGGCTGTACCCTCCTCTTTTGAAATAATCACACCCCTAACTTGATCCTGACAAAAAAGACGGCCAGCAGATAGAAACATCACTACCAACAGTACCCGGATAACCTTTCTGTTATTCTGCACCAGCATTATTCATAGTTCTCAATGGCATTCATCAGATTTTTCTGAATGTCTCTTTTTAGTCCCTTTTCATCCGTCACAGATACTATTGTCATCCCCTGAGCAGCTAGAGAACTTTTCAGGTCCTCAATGCTCTTGCGTTTGATTTGCATAAAGGTTTTGCCGTCTGTTTTTATATATTTATTCCTGTTCGCCTCAACCGGCAGTATTATTGCTGTCTTTGAGTTCAGCAGAGAGATTCCTCTGCACTCAAAACAGAATTCTCCTTTGGCATCGTCTGCCTTTAATATCAGTCCGGGCAATCCTCCGAGTTTCCACGGACCATCCATCATAGGAATTTCGGGAGCATACCAGACAATCCACTCTCTTCCCCTGAACTTGCAGGTTGCTTTATAGCACAAATAATGGTGTACTGTTAACGTGTCATTTGTCAGCTCCCAGTTCTGTTTTTCAATTTCCTCCTGATACCAGTAATTTTGAGCTATTACTCTCGAAACAAATATCAAACTGTTATTCTCGTAGTTTTTAAAGACCTTATCTGCAGAACCCCTCTTCAATCCTTTTGTTTTTTCAAATATCTCCACAGAAGAGAGACCTAAAGAGAGGAGACTCTGTTTTGTTGAATCAGAAAAAAAATCGTAGTAGCTGTAAAATTTAGAAGAATTTCTCCCGGCCTCAAGAAAGAACAAGTCTTCACTTATCTTCTCGCTGCCGGCAAAGTTTTTGGCTTTTGTCTGATATTGGCACCTTATGTAAGCAGAATCCAAAAACTGCGCAGAAAGGCACTGTGCAAGCATCACAGACAAAATTAGCGATACGATTCTTTTCATAAAAGGCTTTTTCCCATGCAAATATAAAAAAAAATACTTTCTTTCAAAAAAGTATTTCCTTAAAAGTGTGATGGTTGTAAAAAACTATCACTTAGTATTCAGCGAAGATTCGTTTACGCTCTATGACAAAGGTAGATTATTAGATAATAGTAACTATATTTACAAAAAAACCTATGACAAAACTTACTGAGCTAATCTCACATATTTCAAAACTTGTAGAGAAAGTTCTGGAAGAGAGCTTAAGCGAGGTTGATTTTTCCGACCTAACTCAACAGCAGTTACATTATCTTCAGGTAATAGTATGGATGAAGAATCCGACATTGTCGGAACTTGCCAGACAGCTTGATCTTACCAAACCAACAGTGACGGTGCTTGTAGACAAACTGGTTGAAAAGGGCTATGTCATTAAAGTGAAGTCAGATAAAGACAGAAGGAGTTCTCACCTGCATATCGACAGGAAAGGTACAATGATAGAGGAATTTCGGGAAGTTGCCTACGAACGGATGGCAGAAAAAATCAATGCCGTATTAAGTGAAACTGAAACTGCAATTCTTGCCGAACTTTTCAAAAAGATTGTTCAAAAAGCCTGATTAGGTCGAAAAATCAGGCAAATCTAATAATTAGAAAATAATAACTATATTTGGACCAACCAAAATAAATATTAAACTTTGAGTGACATGGATAACTTAATGTTTGTCAAAAAATTAGTCAAAACGCCTAAATCTGGTTTAGTGAATAAAATATTTCTTAAACAATTAAAGAGCTAACAAAACCAGTATGGCAGAATGAATATGTTAAACACAACTGAGAAAAAGGGAGAAAACATTAATATCCCCAACTTATTGAGTTTTTACCGGCTGCTGGCGTTCCCTTTAATTCTTTATTTTATAATTGCCGGGAAAGAGAATCTGTTTTCCATCTTTTTAGTGATTAATCTGCTCACCGATGTGGCCGATGGTTTCATTGCCCGAAGATTCAAAATGGAGACAGAGTTAGGAGCCCGGCTCGATTCGGCGGCCGACAATTTAACATACCTGCTGGCATTTGCTGGCATTTATGCTTTTAAACTGGAAGAGTTCTTGCCATACAAGGTAAGCTTCCTCATTTTCATCGGATCGCTGTTGTTCACAATAGTTGTTTCGCTTATTAAATTCAGAAGACTTCCCAGTTTTCACCTCTATATGACCAAAATAAGCGGGTATATTCAGGGTGCTTTCTTTATTTGCCTTTTTACGGTAGGTTTTATTGTCCCTTTCTACTATTTTATGATAATCTGGGGGATTTCGGGAGCTATAGAACATATTACAATCCAACTTATAATTCCGGAAATGCGGTCTAATGTAAAAGGACTTTACTGGGTTCTTAAGGAGAAAGATATATGATATTTCACTCTGCATTTGAATATAGTTATCTTTGGTTGCCCCTGATTGGTTTTACAATTGGTTTCTTTGCCTCAATGACAGGTGGCGGTGGAGGTTTTGTCTTTCTTCCCGTACTCATTCTTCTTTTTAACATACCGGCTCAGACTGCGGTAGCCACCTCTCTGGCTGCCTCTTTGCCCATTTGCATTGTTGGCTCATTTAGTCATTACAAAAACGGCAACATCGATTTTCGCATGGGACTTATATTTGCACTTACCGGCATTATCGGAGCTATCTTGGGGGTAGGCCTTACAAATCTTATGACCTCAAGACAGTTGAAAATAAGTTTTGGCGTTTATTCAATATTGATTGCTCTGAACATGCTTCTCAGTAAACGGAGGGTAGAAAGAGCAGAAGTTAACAGGGTAGAAATAGATGATAGATATGGTTTGAAAAAAATCTCGAAAAGTTCTGTGTATGGTTTCATGGCAGGAATAATTACAGGAACTTTTGGAACAAGTGGCACAGCACCCGTACTTGCAGGATTATTTGACCTGCGCATTCCAATAAAGATGGTTTTGGGAACCTCGTTAATGATAGTTAGTGTAAATACGGTTTCTGCTCTGGGAGCACATTTTCTGGTTAGTAAAATAGACCTCACTCTGGTTTATTTTCTTACTGCAGGGGCAATAATTGGTGCTTTTGCCGGTCCCAAATTCCTTGCCGGCTTAAAAACTGACAGGGCAGAAGGCCCTGTCAGAACATGGTATGCGATAGGCATGATTGCTTTTGGAATTATAATGATTATAAGCCAATGATACGGACAATCTACTTTGTAATTCTTGTATATTTTCTTCTCGGAGGAGTAGCATTCTATTTTATTAACCGGAGAAAAGAGCCCGGAGATGCACGCAAAAACCGGATAAAATTTTCTACATACTTCCTGATAATTAATATTTTATTTTTCAGCATAGTAATAAATCCGATAGCTTTCCGGCAGCTTGCTTTGGTGATTATCATTGCCGGATTTTATGAACTGTTTAAGCTTTTCAGGAAATCCGGATATAACAGGAAGGGTTTATTCCTGCTTTCAGCCTTTCTTTTTGCAGTGCTCTCTTTTGGCTTTTTCTTTTTCAGCGGCATGAAAAAGGAGTTAATTCTCTTTTCGTTCATTATCCTTTCCATTTTTGACAGCTTCAGCCAGATAACGGGACAGCTATGGGGACGAAAAAAACTATGTCCCAAAATAAGCCCCAACAAGACAGTGGAGGGCTTTACCGGAGGAGCACTGGTTGCCATTTTAAGCGCACTTCTTATCAAGAGCCTTATTGCAGCACCTTCGTTAGAAGCAATGCTTCTGGCAGCGGGAGTGGTGCTCTTTGCATTTACAGGCGATATTTCTGCCTCATATTACAAGCGGAAATACAATGCCAAAGATTTCAGCAACTTCATTCCGGGACACGGGGGTTTTCTTGACAGATTCGACAGTCTCGTGGCTGTTGGTGCATGGATAGCATTTATTGGAAGTTTAATAAATATTTAAGATATGGGAAACCAGATAACTTTGACTGTTATTTTTCTGATTGCAATTATTTTAGTGCTGGCTTTTGCCGAATTAGTATACCGTCGCTTGGGGATCAAGGGAGAAATAACACGTAAATTGGCACACTTTACGGCAACACTTTCAACAATAACCTTCCCGTATCTTTTTACGGACCACTGGTATGTTCTGGTACTGGCTCTGTTTTTCTTTCTGATTCTGTTTGTCAGCCGCAAAGGAACTCAATTGAGATCAATTAATGACATTGACAGGATATCCGTGGGGAGTTATTTGTTACCTATTTCCATTTATCTTACTTTTTTGATTTCCAGCAAACTTGAAAATGAGTTCCTTTATATTCTGCCAATTCTGGTGCTGGCTATTTGTGACCCTATAGCCGGCATTCTGGGCCTGAACATAAAGAAAAACAATCATAACATTCATATTTTGGGCCATAAACTAAAGAAAACATGGCTGGGTTCGGGATCTTTCCTGGTTTCCTGTTTTATTATCAGCACTCTTGCTCTCTATTTCTACCGGATGTCATTCGATCTGAAAACATTCTGGCTTGCAATGGGTATTGCAGTGGTAAGCACGCTTGTCGAACTTTTCAGCTGGAGAGGCAGCGACAATCTTCTTATTCCAATGAGCGTACTTCTGATGCTGGTAATTTTTCTGTAAACAATTTACCTGAATCCTTTCATTAAAATAAAAGAGATTTATAACTTTAAAAAGTAACAGATGCGAAAAATTGTAATTGACGGAGCAAACGGTTATATTGCCTCTCACTTTATAAATGAATTACTCATTCAAAACTATGAAGTAGTCGCCTTGGTGAGGGATGGCCGTAGAAACTCCTCTGCAGAGAGAATGGAATATGCTTTGGCCGAAATAAACAATTTTAAAAGTATCAATTTAAAAAATTTAAAAGTATATAGCTACTCTTTGCTTAATGAAGATTTTTCTATCTCAAAGGAAGAACTGGGGAATATATTCAATGAAAAAGTAGATTATTTTCATTTTGCGGCATGCTTAAAGTTTTCTGAAAAGGATAGGGATGAGATATTTGATACAAACGTAAACGGAGCAGAAAATTCAATAAAAACATTTTTAAAATATTCCCTGCCTGAATCCCGTTTCTTTTTTATAAGTACCGCATACTCGTGCGGGAAAATGCCACAATTATTTGAGGAAAAGTTTTATTCCAACGAAGATATAGCAGGGTTCAGGAACTATTATGAGCAATCTAAAAGATTCGCAGAAAATGTAGTAAAAAAATATATAGAAAAAAGTAATTTAAACGGGTATGTAATAAGATTATCCCAGGTTACGGGTGATAATAAATCAGGAGTGACCATTACTGATTTTGGTATTTTTGATTTTGTAAAAAGAGTATATAACTTCTCTAAAAGGTATCCAAATGAAACAGTAAGAATATCAGTTTTTCCGGATTCTACCCAAAATCTTGTATCTATCGACAATATAGTCACTTATTTTATGAGAATATTGATTTTAAATGAATTACCCTCAATCATTCATTTTGTTGGTAAGAAATCCATTAAAAATGGTCAGATAATCGAATGTATTTGTAAACTTTTACCAATAAACATTATACAGGATACGACCCTTGAAAAGGAAAATATGAACGCAATAGAAAGAATAATTGCTGCAGGCATGTCATTTACCGGTGGTTATAACAATACAAACCTCTTGTTTGAAACCAAAAATCTTGACGGAATAATTTCATCATATGAAAATGAAGTAACAGTGCAGTCTTTATACAAAATGCTCGAATATTTTATTGCAGGATTAAAAAAACAGTATTGTAAATAGTCACTCCTTAAGTATTGTTTCTAGATGATCAATTTGTCTAACGTTGTATTAACCAATTTGTTATAAGTATATTCGCGTATATCTTTAAATGTTCCTCTTATCGGACAGGTTGCTTCGTCTTTGCAGTGCTCGCCGTGAACTCGTGGCACGATATGTGGTATATCACTATAGATGACCAGATTAATCAATCTGTTTGAATAAATTAAATTCAGTAAGAGCCTTAATATGTGACAAATACCACATATCGTGCCACGAGGCTAAAGTGGTGTGATTTTTATGGCGTCCCCTCTTTTTTCTGACTACTTTGCCGGTTGCATCTCTATTGTAAAGTGCCTCATTATAGGAGCCTCTCTTGTAATGAGATAACCTTTGGTAATTGTCTCCCTGCGGTCATATACATTTTTGACAGCGGTTGCCACATAATCCATGTGGTTGTTAGTATATACCCTGCGGGGGATTGCCAGTCGCAGCAGTTCCAGCTCCGGATAACGGTTTTCCCGGGTGTCCGGATCTCTGTCCGCCAATAGAGCTCCAATCTCAACCCCTCTTATACCTGCTTCCAGATAGAGCTCAATCCCCAGTGTCTGGGCAATATACTCCTCTTTTGGAACGTATGTAAGAATTTTTTTTGCATCAAGGAAAATTGCGTGTCCTCCCGAGGGCCTTTGGTAAGGTACACCATACTCATCCAGTTTTTTGCCCAAGTATGCAATCTGGGCAATTCTGGTCTCAAGATACTCAAATTCTGTTCCCTCCTTTAGCCCTTGTGCCAGTGCGTTCATATCTCTGCCAGACATTCCTCCATAAGTAATAAATCCCTCAAACATAATGTTGTACATCTGACAGCTTTGCCAATCCTGCTCATTGCGGAAAGCCACAAATCCCCCCATATTTACAATGGCATCCTTCTTGGACGACATTGTCATAAAATCGCCATAACCGAACATTTCAAGGGCAATCTCCTTTATACTCTTATTTGCATATCCCTCCTCTCTTGTTTTAATGAAGTATGCATTCTCTGCAAACCTTGCCGAATCAAACAATACCTTTACACCATATTTTTTTGCCAGAGCAGAGGTACCTCTGACGTTTGCCATTGATACCGGTTGTCCGCCGGCGGTGTTGTTTGTTACGGTAACAACTATGCAAGGAATCTTCTCTTTGGGGTATTTTTTAAGGATATCTTCAAGTTTATTGAGGTCCATGTTACCTTTAAAAGGAATTTCCAGGTTGGTATCCTTAGCCTCATCAATTGTGCAGTCGACAGCGTGTGCCTTTCTGAACTCTATATGGCCCTTTGTTGTGTCGAAGTGTGAGTTCCCGGGAAGAATATCTCCGGCCTTTATTATCGAAGAAAAGAGCACATTTTCCGCTGCTCTTCCCTGGTGGGTTGGCAAAAAGTAGGGGAAGCCGGTAATCTCACTGATACTCTCCTTAAGATTGTAATAGGAGCGCGCTCCTGCGTAACTCTCATCTCCCTCCATCATTGCAGCCCATTGTTTATCACTCATCGCACCGGTTCCGGAATCGGTCAATAAATCTATAAATACATAGTCGCTTTTAAGGTTGAATAAATTGTATCTGGCATCTCTCATCCATTTCCCTCTCTCCTCTCTGGTGCTCTTTTTAATAGTCTCTACCATTTTAATTTTGTAGGATTCTGCAAAAGGAAGTTCCATATTGTTATTAAATTTTAATTATTTATTACAAAGTTAATAAAAATCTGCATAAAGGCACATTGGAACGCATATTGTGTGCCAAAATGCTTCATCGGAGGGTTGACACATGCTGGTCGAATTGAAAAAGCTGCCCGGGAAATTCCGGACAGCTTTTTCAATTAGTTAAACCATTTGGTTACATATGCTACGTCCTCATGTACCCGTCCCTATCTTTTCAGCTCAAGTGCTTTCTTCTCTTTTCTTTTGAAAATATCGTAAACGATAGGTGTTGCTATAAATACAGAAGAGTATGTACCAATTATTACACCCACTATCAGCGCTACTGCAAATCCTCTGATAACTTCTCCGCCAAATAGTGCAATAGACAATAATACTACCAGAGTTGTACCGCCTGTATTAACCGTTCTTGCAAGAGTGCTGTTAAGGGCTTCATTAATGTTCCTCGCAAGATCATGTTTAGGATATAGTTTCCTGTATTCACGGATCCTGTCAAAAATAATAACCGTATCATTAATTGAGTACCCGATAACCGTTAATACAGCTGCTATAAATGTTTGATCGATATCAAGGCTGAATGGAAAGACCCCGGAGAATATTGAGAAGAAACCTATTACAAAAATTGAGTCGTGCAACAATGCTGCTACACCACCTGTTCCCCATGACCAGTTGCGGAATCGTAATGCAATGTAGAGGAAGATTGCAAACAGCGATACTATAACGGCAATAATTGCATTTCTCTTAATATCGTCTGCAATTGTTGGCCCAACCTTTTCTGAGCTTATTATACCATTAGGATTATCTGTAGTCGCGGTAAATTCGGCCAACGTGATCGGGGTCGCGAACATCCCTTTCAAGGCATTGTACAGTTTACCATCAACTATCGCATCTGTCTCAGGAGAGTTGTCGTTAATCAGATACTTGGTAGTCACTTTCATCTGGCTTCCACCACCATACTGCTTAACCTCAATACCTTCTTTAAATTCATCCAGAACTGCAGAACGAACCTCCTCGGTTGTGACCTCTTTATCGAATCTTACAACATATGTACGACCTCCTGTGAAGTCTACACCATAACTGAATCCTTTTGTAAAGATAAATGCCATAGATATTACAATAACAGTTATTGAGAATATATAGGCATATTTCCGTAAGCCGACAAAGTCAATTTTTGTATCGCTAAGGAAGTTTTTAGAAAACTTATTAGAGAATGTGATTGCTTTGTTTTTACCAAGTTTCCTTTCAAAAATCAGTCGTGTAATAAAGATCGATGTCATAAGTGAAGTTATGATACCAATAACCAATGTTGTGGCAAAACCTTGAACAGGGCCTGTACCAAACACAGCCAGGGCTATACCGGTGATAATTGTTGTAAGGTTACCGTCAACAATCGCAGAGTAGGCATTATTGTAACCATCGGCAACAGCAAGCTTTAATCCTTTGCCAGCTCTCAGCTCCTCTTTTATTCTTTCATAAATAATTACGTTGGCATCAACCGCCATACCCATGGTCAAAACAATACCAGCTATACCCGGCAATGTAAGAACCGCTCCAAATGAGACAAGTGCACCAAACAGGAATAGGACGTTGCACACAAGAGCAATACTTGCTGCAATACCTGCACCTGCATAGAAAATCATCATGTAAATCAATACCAGCAGGAAGGCAAGAGCAAAAGAGAAGAACCCCGCCTTGATTGATTCATTACCCAAGGTAGGGCCAACAACAGCCTCCTGTACTATTCTTGCAGGAGCTGGCAGCTTACCGGATTTAAGTACATTCGCAAGGTCATCTGCCTCTTGTATTGTAAAATGACCGGAAATTGAAGAACGGCCCCCTGATATCTCAGAATTAACCCTTGGATATGAGTAAACCATGCCATCCAGTACGATTGCGATACAACGACCAATATTGTTTGAAGTCATGGTTGCCCACGTCCTGGCTCCTTCTGCATTCATCCCCATACTAACTTCCGGTACCCCGCTGGTGCCACTGAATTCCTTACGGGCATCAGTTACAACGCCTCCATCAAGAGGAGCCTTACCATCACGAGTATTTACTTTAATAGCAATCAATTCAAAGATTACGCCAGCTGGGTCAATTGCCTTAACTGTCCACATAGGCCTGAGATCTGCAGGAAGAATAGCCTGAATCTGAGGCATTCTTAACCATGAACCAATTCTTGCTGTATCCCTGTAGTGTGCTCTGCCAATACACGGTCCAGGAATCAATTGTCCCTGTGAAACGTTTGGATTTAACACAACAAACAGCGGATTCTCTTTTGCAATCGCTGCCTGGTTTACCGAAAGAGAGTCGTCGGCTTGGATTTCCCTAAGAAGATCCTCTCCGGATTTTGATGTATCGGTTGCAGCTAAAGTAGTATCCGTTGTCGCAATTGAAGTGTCTGTTGCAGCAATAGTGTTGATCTCTTCCATATCTTTGACAGCCTTGTTTGCTTCAACAAGATATTGGTATATCTCCTGGTTTTCGTAAGTTTCCCAAAACTCAAGAGATGCTGTACCCTGGAGGAGTTTACGAACACGATCTGGCTCTTTAACACCAGGAAGTTCAACAAGAATACGGCCGGAGTTGCCAATTTTCTGAATATTCGGCTGTGTTACACCAAAGCGATCAATACGATTCCTAAGCACGTTGAATGAGTTTGAAATTGCACTCTCAGCTTCTTCGCGGATTACCTTGATAACATCTGAATTTGTTGTCTCAGGTTTAATTCTGTCACGCATCTCGTATGTGCCAAAAATTTGTGAGAGTCTTTGACCAGGAGCAACTTTATCCCAAGCTTCGCTAAATAGTGTAATGAAATCTGTACGGGAACTGGCCATGTTTGTTCTTGCCAGTTTCATCGCTTCTAAAAATTGCGGCGAAGTATTGTCGTTGGCAAGAGAGTTTACCAACTCGGACACATCTACCTCGAGCATTACGTTCATGCCCCCTTTCAGGTCAAGACCAAGGCTTATCTCCTTCTCTTTAACCTCCTTGTAGGTAAAGCCCAGGTACACTTTCTCTGCAGAGATCGAGTCGATGTAGAATTTTTCTTTTTGCGTACTCAAAGAATCCAGATAATAGGCTTTGTCCAGCTCAGAAACTTTCGTAAAAGATGGTGAAGCTTGCTCGGCTTTAACTGCACTGGCAGCAAAGTCTCTGGATTTTTTCTCTTGATGTTTGGTTGCCCATGTAAACGATAGCTGGTATATACAAGCTAGGGCGATCACTATTGCCAAAATACGAATGGCACCTTTACTTTGCATGGAATATTTAGTTTAAATTATATAATTCAAGGGAAATTAGGGTACAAAAGTAGTATTTTTTCCCAAAAACATAAAGAAATTCGTACTTTTGTTGGTTAATATATTAAATATTTACGGATGAAAAAGTCTATCCTCTTGCTCCTTATTTCTTTGCTTGCAGGTGATAGTCTTTTAGTTGGACAAACTCCTGATGAAAAAACCAGGTTTTCCCGTGCCGAAGAACTGAGAAAGAGCTACCATTTTAATGATGCAATTATTATTTACAAAGAAATTTTTGCAGAGACAAAAGATACAAATTTCCAGAAAATTGTTGTAGATCAGATTGCACGGAGTGAAAACGGGATTAAGATGCTTGAGTACGCTACCAGACCGAGGGTTTATGGCTCTGTAGATGTTCCGTCAAAAGATTTTTACCTATACTATCCAGATATAAAAGATAGTACCTGGATTTTGGTCCCGTCCTTTTTGAACAAAAACAAAAGGGATTATCCTCTCAATAATGTGATGATTCACAGAAATGGAGAGAATACCATGTACTTTTCTGCTCAGGATAAGCAGGGCAGATGGGATATATATTTTATACAATATATTGACGGAACTAAGTGGAGTGCCCCCCATCTGTTGGACAGTATAGTGAATTCTCCAGGAGATGAACTATTTCCGGTAATCAGCCCGGATGGAAAAAATTTGTATTTTTCTTCAAATGGCCTATACGGAATGGGCGGTTTCGATCTTTACGTCTGCTTCTGGGATGAGAAAACCAGCAGATGGAGTGTTCCTCAGAATCTGGGTTTCCCCTACTCCTCGCCAGAAGATGACTATTTATTTATTAATTCCGACAGTGGAAATTTTTCATTTTTTGCCTCTAACCGGGATATCTCAACAAAAGACAGCATCAGGATATATCAGCTTGGATTTGAAAACACTCCTGTAAAAAGCGCTATAAAATCGACTGAAGAAGCTATTGAAATTTCCTCCCTGAAATCAAAAGACAACACTGCTCAAATAGCGAATGAAGACAAAGAAAAAACGGATTCAGACTCATTGCGGATCAATCCGGATACCAGCGAGTACACCAAAATGGTCAGGGAAGTAAGAAGTATTCAGGGCGAGATCGAAAAGTCTAATAAGGAGATAAATACAAACAGAAATTTGTATAATACATTAACTAATGCAGATGATAAAGTGCTTCTGGGGAAAAAGATACGAGAAGGAGAACTCCAGTTGCTTGAGCAACAATCAAGACTCAGGATTGTCAATCAGCAGATTCAGGAGAGAGAGATGAATTTTTTGACTAAAGGAATAATAATTCCACGGGAAGATTTCTTTAAAAACCTTTTTGCAGAAGAAGATTCATCTGTAATTAAACACGTGATGACAGCTAAGGTGTCTCTGTATGGCATCCTCCCGAAAATGGAGGTTTTGGATCCAGTGGTCCCTGTGGACTACTCCTTTAAAATTCTTGATGAAGCAGTAATTGTAGAAGATAATTCAATCCCCGGCGGTTTAGTATACACCATACAACTTTTTCTCGTTTCCAACAAGGTCCCGCTGGAGGCTCTTAAAGGGTTAAGCCCTGTATTCGAAACCGAAACACCTTCTGGAAAATTTCTCTATACTACAGGACGTTTCTTTAATTATGCCGATGTATCCTCTGCGTTAGCCAAGGTAAAATCCTTAAAATTCCATGATGTAATTGTGGTTGCTTATTACAACGGAAAAAGCATCAGCATAAAAAACGCAAGACTACTTGAGGGTAAAATTATTGAAGATAACAGCTACCAGGTAAAACTGGAACAGTACCCCGACGGAATACCTCAGCCCGTTCTGGACTTGATAAGAAAAAACACAGAAAAGGACATTGCAATGAAGGTCATTGATGGAAAGACCGTGTATTTTGTAGGGCCATTCAACAACAAACCGGAGGCTGACCAGCTAATGACAATATTGAGCGAAGTTACAGAAAGGGTAAGTGTTGAAGTTATAATAACCAATAATTCACCTGCACAAAAGTAATTTTGCACATAAAAAGAAATTAGTATCTTTGCACTCCTTTTCGTTACTTACCGCTTGAAAAAGCGATGTTAACCAGTATTTTGGTGAGGTGGGTGAGTGGCTGAAACCAGCAGTTTGCTAAACTGCCGAACTCGCAAGGGTTCCGGGGGTTCGAATCCCCCCCTCACCGCAAAATCAATAAAGCCTTGGCCCTACCCTTTAAGGGATCCCCCGAGCGCAGCGAGATAATCCCGCTAGTAAAACGAGACACTTTGGCGTCATTTTAGGTATCTATTTGTTGTTCATCTACTTAAAAACCAAAAGAAGATGGGTAACATTATTTGAAATGTTTTTTTATTGTCGCTTTTAGCAAACTCATATCTAACGGTTTTGAAATATAATCATTACATCCTGCCTCTATTGCCAGTTCTCTGTCTCCAGTTAGTGCATAAGCTGTTTGTGCAATAATAACCACGTCTGTGTTGAATTGTCGTATTTGTCTGGTAGCTTCATATCCATCCATCTCGGGCATTTTAATATCCATCAAAACCAAATCGATGTCAGGGATATTACGGCAAGTTTCAATAGCTTCAACTCCGGTTTTGGCTTTTAGAACTTCTTTGCAAAATATTTTGATTGCTCTTGTAATTAGCATTACCGATATTTCGTCGTCGTCGGCAATTAATATTTTCAGGTTTTTAACATGATCCTCCGCTTCATCAGCCGGAACAATATTTTCAACAACTACTTTTTCTTCAGGTTCCTTGTTATATGGAATGGTAAAATAAAATATTGAGCCTTTCCCTTCTTCGCTTTCTACACGGATCTCGCCACCTAACATTTCCACATAAGCTTTCGAAATGGATAATCCCAATCCGGCTCCCTGAAAAGCTCTTTTATCGCCACTGTCGGCCTGGACAAAACGGTTAAAAACAGCTTTTTGCCTGTCTTTAGGAATCCCAATGCCAGTGTCTTTTACAAAAAATTCAAGGTATTTGCCCTTTTTCTCATATCCCACTCCGATTGAACCTTTATCGCTGTATTTAATAGCATTTTTGACAAGGTTGGTGAGAATAGCATAGATCTTTTCGCTATCTGTTTTTATTGTGGCCTCTTTTGCCGGTAACGAATTTTTTAAGAAAATCTTTATCCCTTTTAGTTCTGCCTCCGGTTTGAAGAAGGTGTAAATGTATTCGGTCTGCTCGTTTATATTAGTTTCAGAAATACAAATTTCCATTTGTCCCGATTCTATCTTTGAAATACTAATGATATCGTTAACTATATTGAGCATGCGAACACCACTTTTCTCTATAATGCTAATATACTTTTGCTGTTCTTCTGCTGTCAGTTTCGGATCTTTCATAAGTTCGGTAAAACCCAGAATGCCATTCATGGGAGTACGTATTTCGTGACTCATGTTGGCAAGAAAAGTTGTTTTCAAGCGGCTACTCTCTTCGGCGTGTTCTTTTGCCATAGTTAATTCTGCAACTCGCTTTGCTTTCTCCTCGTTTTGAAACAGAAACTCTTTGTTATCCATTCCGTATTTGATTTTGTAGATCTGTCTTGCTTGTTCGGCCAATATTCCTTTGGCGTTTTTCTTTAAAGCATTGCTTACTGTAACTCTATGGCATCCAAGTATTTTTGCTATTTCATTTATATAACCATGAGGAGGAGGTACAACTCTTGATATATTTGTTATATTTGTTGACATGTTACATATGTTAGTTATATGCAATATAGATCATTGTTCTGTAATTGCAAAAAATATTAGAGCTAATTTCTGTAATACTTTTTAAAAATATTTGCATATGTCTGTAAAAGAACGAATTAAGGTTTTTTTGGAATATAAAAAAATGAGTCAGGCTGCTTTCGAAAAACAGTGTGGCCTGTCAAATGGGTATGTGAACAATATTAGAAAGTCTATCAGCGATAACATATTACAGAAAGTCGTTCTAACATTTCCGGAGCTGAATCCAGTGTGGTTAAGAATGGGAGAGGGAAAGATGTTGCTGAAAGAAGAAGACATTGTCCCTCACAAAAATGATCAGCCGAGAGTTTTGACCGATATGGCTATAGAATATATGACTCTTCCTGTCGATATTTTCAAACTTATCCAAACCCAGGCAGAGACAATTCTTTCTCAACAGAGAGTGATTGAGGGGGAGCTTACTGCCCGCAAGGATACAAGAAATGCTTAACCAGTGAGCATTCAGGAAGCTAAGACGGATGGTAAATGGACAATCAAATACAATTTTTTTTGCATATTAATTATTCCTCTATATCTTTGTCATCCCTTTTAAGAAAGGGCCGTTCTTATTTTCGGGGTGTGGCGCAGTTGGCTAGCGCACCTGCTTTGGGAGCAGGGGGTCCTCCGTTCGAGTCGGAGTACCCCGACAAAAAGAGGGATTTCTTCCAAAAACAAAAGCCTGCAAATCATATAATTTGCAGGCTTTCTCATTTTTACAGAACGATTATACGATTTTCGTCTTGATATACAAATTTCACATGTTTTATTTATTAAACAAACTTTCGAATATTAATCTTCTGCAAAATATACATACTTTTGCACCTAAAAGCTAAAAAACATGGTACACAGGCTGCTTCATTTCAAACATGAGATAATTTTGTCCGTTGTTACAGGCTTGATTTTGTTCTCCGGCTTGAACAAAATCGAAGTAAATATTATGGAAGCCCGTAACTTCATATCTGCCCGTGAAATGGTGCAGAATAACGAATATTTACTTACCACTCTTAATGGTGAACCTCGTTACCAAAAACCCCCCTTACCCACCTGGCTTACGGCTGCTTCGGGAGAGATCTTTGGATTTGATTCTCTTTATGCTTTACGGCTGCCGGTGGTTGCTATTACTTTCCTTTTGATTTTTGCATTTTATTATTGCTCCAAACTCATGGGCTTAAGTTCAAAACATAGCCTAAACAATGCATTAATTCTGATAACATCATTCTATATATTTTTTGCGGGACGAGATAATCAGTGGGATATGTACACCCATAGCTTTATGCTGGTAAGTATCTATTTTCTCTGGAGACTCTTTCAGGTGGATTCCAATGGGTTACGAAATAGCCTTCTCTCCGGACTATTTTTAGGCTTTTCAATATTAAGTAAGGGTCCTGTCTCCTTTTACTCCCTGTTTTTACCCTTCCTCATCAGTTACGGTATTATTTATCGCATTTCTTTCCGTAAAAAAGGACTCTATTTGCTGAATATGCTTTTGACCGGATTAGTTATTGGACTCTCCTGGTATGTATATGTCAGGATAAAAGACCCTGAATACTTCAGGATGATCACTACACACGAAGTATCTAACTGGACTAGCTATGAAACAAAGCCTTTTTATTATTACTGGAACTTTTTTATTCAAAGTGGGTTGTGGGCTATCCCATCTTTTACGGCTTTATTCTACCCCTTTTTAAAGAGCAGGGTCACTAACCTCAAAGCTTACCGGTTTGCCATTCTATGGACTTTGATTACTGTTGTTTTTCTGTCTCTGATCCCGGAAAAAAAGGTAAGATATTTAGTTCCGGCACTTATTCCGTTAGCATTAACAACCGGATTTTACATTGAATACCTTATTAACCGGTTCAATAAAAACATGTTACAAAAAGAGAAGATATGGGTATATTTTTCTTTTGGAATTGTTTCGCTTGTCGGTTTCCTATACCCTTTTGTCCTTATTTTTCTGCTTAAAGGGGCAATAAAGGAGTATCTGTTAATTTATATTTTTTCTTCCATAATGGTATATGCCTGCTCCTTTTTAATTATCAAAGGGTTGATAGGCAAAGTTTTTAGTAAGGTATTTTACTCCATGATAGTTTTGTTCACAGTTGTGGTAATGGCTGGTATTCCTATGTCAGAAAAATTCCTTTTTAATCCCGACTATGCTCCGGCAAGCAAAGCACAGGCTATCGAAGAGCAGTATAACATAAAAACCTACCGGCTATCCGACATAGCCCCGGAAATAGTCTGGGATTTTGGTAAATCAATTCCGTTGATTATGCAAAATAATAATCAACCATCTCTTCCTATAGAGAAACAGTTTGGTCTGGTTGTAGGTGCTGACGATACTTTAGCTCTGAAAAATCAGTTTCCTCAATACAAAACAGAGCGGCTCTGCAGAATAAACATGAATTACAGAAAAGGCAAAAAGAGCCGTTATATAAAAGACTACTATTTACTGCAACATTTTAACTAAGAATCATGAGATCAGAAATATTTATAAATTCCAACTACTCACACCTCAAAGACTTCGTTGATCAAATACCGGAAAACTTTAATTGTCTGGGCGATGTCGTTCACGCAGGACGGAATGAGATAAGAATTGTGACCGTAAACGGCACTTCTCTCGTCATTAAATATTTCAAACGGATCGCTTCCGTGAACAGGTTCATCTACGCATATATAAGAAAATCCAAGGCTCGCAGGTCATATGAACATTCATTGCACCTTTTGAACAACGGAATAACTTCTCCTGAACCGATAGCATATATTAACTGCTACAAAAACGGGCTGCTTTATATGAGTTATTATGTGTGTCTATATACTAATTACAAACCCCTTGAAGAGCTGCTGAAGCTTCCGGTCACAGAATCAGAAGAGGCGTTAAAAGCTTTCGCCCGTTTTTCTCTCAGGCTGCATAAATCCGGGATTTTTCACTATGACTATAATGTAAGCAATGTCCTCTTCCGGTTTTCAGAAAATGAGTACGATTTCTCTCTGATAGACAATAACCGAATGAGATTTCGCAAATATAAATACTCAAGGGGAATCAAAAATATGAACAGGCTAAAGATTCCGGTTGATTGTATTGGGATTATCGCTTCTGAATATGCTAAGGAGGCAAATACCAGCGATATCAAAACGCTTAATGCAATGACTCTCGTCAGATTGATCTATATGGAACGGGAGACCGCAAAAAAGAGAATCCAATCTTTGAAAAAATTGATCCTTGGCAAGCGATAATACACTAATCTTTACGGGGATTTACATGCCTTTTTGTCCGCTTGAGTTAAAGATACAGCCGGCAATATTCAAATATTGTAATTTTGTTCTTGTATGAAAACAAATTTCCCCATAAAAAAATTGGTCAGGCAAACATGGATGATAGCCATGTTAAGCGAATTGTTTATATTTATATTTACTTTTAATATTGCAAACGAAGATATAAAAAAGGCTTTCATCTATTCATTAATAGCTTTAGTTTTCTTTTCACTAACAGGGTTTATAAATATTGGAGTGTTATTGCTGCTGGAAAGAAGATTTAGTTTCCCTTTATCAGTTTTTAGGAGGTTACAGATATTCTTTAACATCATCTTAATTATTTGTATTTATATTATTGCTGTTGTTTGTTCTAGATATTTTGACCACTATCTATTGAATGTGTTTAATTTAAGCACTCTTTTGATAGTCTTGTCACTCATTGTCATGTCTTTTATGACTCTTCAGAATAACATTATTCTGGAAGATGAAAAAAATCGTTCCGATTTGGAGAATTCGAATCTAAAGACAGCCAATGCAGAAGCAGCAAATAAATTGCTTTTGCAGCAAATTCATCCCCATTTTTTGTTCAATGCACTCAATACCCTCAAAACGCTGTACAAAAAGGATCCTAAAGTCGGAGAAGAATATTTGATATGTTTATCTGATTTTTTGAGAGCATCCATCTCAAAAAAAAATACCAATCTGACCAGATTGAAAGATGAATTAAAACTTTGTCTGGATTATTTAGAAATGCAAAAAATGCGTTTTGGTGAAGCGTTTACTTTTTCTATCGCGATTTCTGAAGAAAAACTTGAAAATAGCTTTATGCCTCACTTTTCGCTTCAACCATTACTTGAAAACGCAATCAAGCATAATGAACTTACAGAAGAATCTCCACTTCATATATCAATTGAGCAGGAAGGAGAATGGATAAGGGTAACCAATAACCTTCAATTAAAGACCACTACTGAAGGGTCCACTGGTTATGGTTTGGCAAACCTGGCTGAACGATACCGCGTTTTATCAAATGATGAACTTATTATAGAAGATAACGGAAAAACCTTTTCTGTAATGCTAAAAATACTTAAAGATGAAAATCATAATAATAGAAGATGAACGGCTGACGGCAGAAAATTTAGCAGACATAATTACAACATTGGAGCCCGACGCACAAATAGTTGCAATACTATACTCAATAAAGGAGGCAATATCATATTTCAAAAAGCATCCTGCTCCTGATCTGATATTTAGCGATATTCAGTTAGGAGACGGGCTTAGTTTCGACATTTTCAAATCTCTCAATATTCCATCGCCAGTAATTTTTTGTACAGCTTATGACGAATATGCTTTAAATGCTTTCAAAGCCAATGGAATTGAATATGTATTAAAACCATTTACTTCCAAAACAGTAGCAGACGCTCTGCATAAATACCACTCTCTTCTTAATACTTTTACAGAAAATACAATTCATTTTGATGCTATTCTCGATATTTTAAATAACACAGGCATGAAAAAATCATCCTCAGTTTTGGTAAATTACAGAGATAAAATTTTACCCATCAATATTGATGATATTGCTCTATTTTATATCGAAGATGAAATTACACAACTACTTACATTCTCTGAAAAAAAATTTTCTGTCTCCAAAAATCTGGAAGAATTAGAGCAATTATCAGGAAATGACTTTTTTCGGGCAAACCGGCAATATCTATTAAACCGGAAGTCCATTAAAGACATATCTCATTATTTTTCGCGTAAACTATTAGTGAATCTTGTAGTCCCTTTTAAATATCCAATTGTTGTAAGCAAAGAAAAAACGCCACAATTTTTAAGTTGGCTTGAGAAATGATGTCCAAGTCATTCGTGGGAAAACACTGATATATAAGATATTACACAATTTGCTGGGGTTTTGTAATTCGCAGATATACAGCACTATCCCACGAATGACTTGGACATAGTTCGCCCTCATTTTTGTCTGCTTCGATTATTTTTATTTTATCTGACATCAATATAAATATCACCTTTGCACTTCGTTTTGAATTGTCAAATAATAATTCATATTTATGAAAAGAAAAGTATTAATTTGTTTTATGTTCGGTTTTGGTTTGTTTTCGCAAGATGTAAGCGGACAAACAGATTTGGGTAATTTAATCAACTATGCGCTTGAGCACAGCCGGGAAATTCGAAAATCCGAACTTCAAATACAGGAAGCAAACTACATGCGAAAGGAGGCCATTGGATACGGGCTGCCACAGATAGAAGGTTCGGCCAGTTACAGTAAAATGATGTTCGACAAGATTGAAATACCGGCATCAGCATATACAGCTGTACCATCAGAATATGCACCCATGCTCGATAAACTTGGTAACATTGATAAGTTCTATTCAACCTCAGCTGGTGTACAGGTTACTCAATTGATTTATAGTCAGTCATATTGGCTCGGAGTACAAACTGCAAAAAAAATGCAGGAACTTTATTCGATTTTAAAAAACAAAAGTGAAGAAGAGTTAATAGCCGAAGTTGCAAACAGTTACTACCAGGCTGGTTCTTTGATGTTAAATTTACAAACTGTAGAAAAAACGGTTAAAAATCTTGAGGAAATTTTCCGTATTGCCCAACTTAACTATAACAATGATTTGATAAAGGAAACTGATGTAAGCCGATTGAGGGTAACCATTACAAATTTGGAAGTGACTGGTCAAACCCTTCAAAACGTCATAAGTACACAGATAAATTATCTGAAAGCATTAGCGGGAATGCCTGGTGATTCATCTATTACGATTGATCCAGCCTCATTTATTCCCGATTCCGGAAACAAACTGGTAAACAGCGAATTTCAAATAGAAAATATTCCGTCATATCAGGCACTGATGATACAGGCTGATATTTACGAACAACAAACGAAACTTTCCAAAGCAAAATATTATCCAACTCTTGCCGCATTTGGTAATTTTAACTATTCATCATACAACATCAGTTCTGACATTGATAGCTGGAATAAGATAACAACAGTGGGATTGAGCTTGTCGGTACCTATTTTTAGTTCAGGAGTAAACCATGCCAAAGTGAACCAATCGTTGCTTAAACAAAAACAATTGTATGAGGATATTTCGCAAACTAAAGACTTTTTAAGAGTTGATTATCAAAATGCATTTTCTGAATATCAAACCGCCCGGAACTTGTTGGTTGTACAAAGAGACAACAAGGAACTTGCTCAAAAAGTATATCGGCAGACTATGTTGCAATACGAGGAAGGCATGGCTTCGCTTGCGGATTTGTTAAATGTCAACTCGGATTTTTTACAGGCAGATAATTCGTACAATCAACAGGTATTGAAATGTAAAACTTCAGAAATAAAGATGCTCAAATCTACAGGTAACCTTATGCGCATTGTAAACACAAAATAATCAATAATATATATTCTTATGAAAATCAGTAAAAAATACATTATAGTAATTGTCACTATACTTGTTTCCTCAATATTTGTTGTATATAAACTAAAAGCAAACAAGGATGAATTTCAGAACAACATTGCCATTAGTCAACGTAAGGTAGATAAAATTCCTGTTAAGACAGAAACGGTGCTTATGGGGACACTTTCTGAAAATGTCATTGCTACAGGAACATTGGAAGCCTCTGATGTGTTAACTCTTGTTTCTGAAACCCAAGGGAAAATTGTTAAAATATATAAACGTAAAGGCGACTATGTATCTGCCGGCGATCTGATTGTAAAGGTGGACGATGAGGTCATTGCCGCCAATGTGCTCACTGCCGAAGCAAATTACGATCAAAATCAAAAAGATGTGGAGCGCTTTACGCGTCTTGCTTCCGAAAACGCCATAGCTAAACGCGATCTGGAACAAGCTTCCATCAGCTTAAAAAAAGCCAAAGCCGATCTGATAAGTGCAAGGAAAGCATTGAGCAACACAAGTATAAAGTCACCCATTTCCGGGTATATCAATAGTGACAATGTTACCTTAGGACAGTTTCTTGGGGGAGGATCGCCTGTATGTGAAATTGTAAATAACAGCACCCTGAAACTCAATATTAAAGTTTCCGGACGCGAAGTCTATGAAATCAATAAGGGACAGGTTGCATCAGTCCACCTGAGTAGCTTCCCTGACAAAAAGTTTTCGGGAAAAATAACATCCATTGCCGAAAAGGCAGATGTTGCCATGAAGTTCAATGTGGAAATAACGCTTGTCAATGATTCCAAAAACCATCTAAGAAGTGGATTATATGCAGAAGTGGAACTACCAGTAAAAAATGATCCAAAACTTATCATAAAGAAAGAGTGTATTATAGGCAGTATGGAAAGTCCGGAGGTATATGTCGCTCAGAACGGGAAGGCGGTTAAACGCAAACTCGTTATCGACCAAAGTAATGATAAACTGGTGGAAGTACTTAGCGGATTATCGGCCAATGAACAAATCATTATAAGCGGGCAGCTGAATTTAAAAGACGGTGATAATATTAATATAATACACGAATGAAAATAACTGAAATTTCAATAAAACGGTCAACCATACCGGTTGTTGTGTTTACCTTTCTTGCCCTTGCCGGTCTGTTTTGCTATTCTCTTTTGAATAAGGAGCTTACCCCTCAAATGGATCTTCCGGTTAATGCAGTAATGACGGTTTATCCCGGGGCGGCGCCTTCCGAAGTGGAAAGTTCGGTTACCAAACATGTGGAAGATGCAGTTTCTGCTTTGGAGGGAATTGATAATATAACTTCTTATTCCTTAGAAAGCATGTCGATAGTTCTGATCCAGTTTAAGGATGGTATCAATGCAGACCTGTCATTGCAGGAATGTGAACGAAAGGTAAATACCATCAAAGATGATCTTCCGGAAAACAGCAAGGATCCTCAGTTTTTTAAATTCGACATCAACATGTTCCCGATAATGAGTATTGCTGTTAAATCAAATATCCCGGATAAGGAATTTTACGACATCATTGACAAGCAAATTAAGACTAAGCTTTCTCAAATAAAAGGGGTTGCACAAGTGGATATTATCGGTGGCAACCAGCGGGAAATAGAAATCAAAGCCAATGCCCAAAAACTTGAGCAGTACGGCATTTCGCTGCTCCAGGTAAAACAGGCCATCGAAGCCGCAAATGTTGACTTTCCTACCGGTAAAATAAAGGACGATAATACTAAATTTATCGTAAGGCTTGCAGGCAAGTTCGACAATCTCGATCAAATAAGAGACTTGATTATAGGCGAAACGCACGACGGCTCTGTGATAAAATTGAGTGATGTTGCATCCGTGGTAGATGGTGCCAAAAAAACAACCAAGCTCGCCCGTATCAATGGACAACCGGCAATCGGGCTTAGCATTCAGAAACAAACCGATGGCAATGCTGTGGAAATAAGTAAAGAGGTAAAAAAACAGTTTGCCGAATATGAAAAACAATACTCAAAGCAAAATCTCAAATTTACCATTGCAAGCGATATATCAGAATTCACCAATGAAGCTGTTAACGGTGTTATGCTCGATTTGGTTTTTGCCATTGTGCTTGTGTCAATTACAATGCTATTGTTCTTGCATACATTTCGTAACCTGTTGTTTACTTTTGTATCCATCCCAATTTCTATTATTTCGACATTTGCATTTTTCTACCTTTTTGGCTTTTCGCTTAACCTGCTAACGCTGCTGGCATTGTCTATTGTCGTTGGAGTCATAGTGGATGATGCTATTGTGGTACTGGAAAATATTTACCGACACCTCGAAATGGGCAAGACCCGACGACAGGCATCGCTTGATGCGATTAAGGAAATTGGAACTACCGTTATTTCTATTACCATTGTGCTGGTGGCAGTATTCCTTCCCATCGGGCTTACCACCGGAATTACCGGGCAGGTATTGCGTTCATTTTCATTGGTTATTGTTATTTCCATCCTGCTAAGTCTTTTGGTTTCATTAACATTGGTACCATTGCTTACTTCACGTTTTGGCAAACTTAAAGTGTTTAATAAAAAAAGACCTTTAGACCGTTTTTTGCTTGCATTTGAAAATATTATTACAAAGTTTAAATCAGCAATGCTTTCCGGGATTCACTGGACACTTGGGCATAAATTGATTACCATCCTTATGGTTAGTGTACTTTTTATAGGATCACTCCTTTTGGTGTCAAAAGGTTATATTCAAACCGAATTAATGGATGCCGGTGACCGTGGTGAATTTATTGTAACGATGGAATTGGACCGGACAGCCACGCTGGATCAGACCAATGGAATGTGCCTTGCCATAGAGGAAAAAATGCTTCAATACCCCGAAATAAAAAGCGTATTCACCAAAGTCGGTTCTAAAGGAGGCAGTTTGTCAATGCTTGAAACTCCTTACGGAGCCGAATTCACGATAAAATTAGTTCCTAAAGACCAAAGGAAACTTAGTTCCAAATTGTTTTCCAAAAAACTTCAGAATGACCTGGGCTCCTATTTTGCAGGTCCCAAATTCAAAATAGAAGAAGTAAGCATATTGGGTACCACAGATGCTCCGGTAGAAATTTATGTACGTGGTACTGATTTTGAAAAAGTAAAGGCGTATAGCCAGGTAGTCCTTAATGAGTTACGAAATATCAAGGGTACGAGCGATGTTGAATCGTCAGTTGAAAGTGGCGATAAGGAAATGGTGGTGAAATTCGACCGCGAGAAACTAGCCAAACTCGGACTTACCATTGGCGAAATTGGTGCCCAGATGTACATTTCATATGAAGGCAACCGCGACCTCAAATACCGCGATGGCAGCAACGAATACGACCTGTTTATATCGTTGGATGAATTCGACAGGAGAAGCAAGGCCGACATTGAAAACATTTCGTTTGTCAATCATTCAGGACAGCTCATAAGACTTTCTCAGGTGGCAAGCATCACCGAAGGAGAGAGTCCAACTTCGCTTATCCGCTATAATAAACTACAATCCGTGCGGTTATCCAGCAATCTTGTTGGCATAACTATAGGTACGCTGGGTGATGAAATAAAAGCCCGGCTTGCAAAAACGGATAAGCCGACAGGAGTTGATGTGGTTTATGCAGGACAAATGGAACAGCAAAGCAAATCATTTTCGAGTATGTTTATTGCGCTCATTGCTTCCATAGTACTTATGTACCTTATCATGGTGGCTTTATACGATAATTATATTTATCCAGGGGTAGTAATGCTTTCATTGCCATTGTCAATAATTGGGGCATTGCTGGCTCTTGCATTGGCAGGTAAAAGTCTTAGCTTGTTTTCCATTATGGGTATCATCATGCTGATGGGGCTGGTGGCAAAAAATGCTATTTTGGTAGTGGACTTTGCCAATAAACTACAGGAAGAAGGTAAAAATGTCGTAGATGCGATTACCGAAGCTACTTCTGTCCGATTCAGGCCTATACTTATGACCAGCATGGCACTTATTGTCGGATTAATGCCCATTGCACTTGCTTCCGGTGCCGGTGCAGAATGGAAAAACGGGATGGGATGGGTGCTTGTTGGAGGATTGTCCAGTTCCCTGTTTTTGTCTCTTCTTGTTGTACCGGTATGTTATGTTCTTCTTGATAAATTGGTTAAAAAACACAAAAACAATAATTTGAACGAGCCAATATAATCTAATCTATTGGCTTGTTCAACCAATTATGAACAGTAAAATTTATTCGATTTTCACCATTCTTTTATTGTATTTTTCCAGTATTGCATATCCCCAGGATACTGGCAAAAATACTTTGTCTGCAATTTCTACATTCAACATGTTTCACGATCCAAGTTATATAACTATACTTGGGGGTATTGGAAATCTGGAACCATTGATATTCGAGGCAGACATTGTCCCATATTATACACTGAGTATAAACCGCAAGGCCAGATGGGCAATAGAGATATCTCCCCGTATCTTGTTCCGGATGTACAACAGCGAATCATATCCTGTTAGAACGCCCTCCTTCATGCCCAGAATAACTTTTTTCTACAATATTATAGATAAAACCGACAATAAAAGGGACTGGTTTGCTTATTTCTCATGGTATCACCACTCCAACGGGCAGGATGGTTCTTTTTTCAACGCTGATAGTTGTACAATCAATACACTTTCCGGAAATTTTGCCACAAATTTTTTCGAGGGAGGGACCTTTATATCCCGTCCTGACAAAAAGAGACCATTCATAATCAATTATCATAAGATATCCTTCAGTTATTGTTACCACCAAAGCCCCGAATTAAAGCCTCTTTATGGAAGGTTTCGTCTGTTTTACGACTACAATACGTCTTTAAATATCAATAGCAAAACTAATCATAAGTCATACCTTATTCAGTCGTTGAAACTGGGGTGGATTGCAGGTGATTTTGCTCAAGCAAAATCATTTGACAGTAAAAGAATAGTTTTTCGGTACACTCTTTCATACAGGCCCTCTTTTCTTGAAGATATAAGTATCTTTGCCCAATATTACTACGGACAGGACTATTACAACATTTACTTCAACCGGACCTTACATGTTTTACGCTTTGGAATTGCAGCTAAAATGTCTATCAATTATTAAACAAACTACAGGAACCAATGAAAACGGAAGTGTATATCAATCCCGCCTATTCGAGCTTTAACGCATTTATTCACCAGATTCCCAAACTCTTTAGTCTGACCGGCACACCCCTTCATATGGGAAGAAACGAAGTGTATCTTGTGGATGTAAGGGGAAATCCTTTCGTTGTGAAGTATTTCAAACGGATCACTTTTGCGAACAGGTTCATTTATGCACATATAAGAAAATCAAAAGCACGCAGGTCATACGAACACTCAATGTTGCTTTTGAGCAAGGGCATAACTACCCCCGAACCGATAGCATATATTGACTGCTACAAGCATGGCCTGCTTTCTCTAAGCTTTTATGTATGCCGTCACACCAATTACAGACCATTTGAGGAGCTGCTGACGCTTCCCATCACAGAATCAGAAGAGGCGCTGAAAGCCTTCGCCCGTTTTTCGTTCAAGCTGCATAAAAACGGCATATTTCACAAAGACTACAGCGGTGGCAATGTCCTCTATCTACCTACTGATAACGGCTTCGATTTTTCATTGATTGACAATAACCGGATGAGGATTCGCAATTATAAGTACTTTAGGGCAATCCGGAGCATGGACCATTTGAACATGTCTGTTGCATGCCTGGGAATTATAGCTGCAGAATATGCAAAGATGGCACAAATCAGCGATATTAAGCTGATTAACTCCATTACTATGTCCAAGTTACTATACCAAGACAAGATTTCAATAAAACATGGGATCAAGTCACTGAAAAAATTGATACTTGGCCAGTAAAGTACTCTTGATTGTTACCCCTTAGTCCTCCTTAGGATCTTTTATTATCTTTGTGAATAATTTTTAACCCCCTCCCTTGCTACTGCAAGCTAAAATCACTGTAAGAGTGTTGGTTGTGTTGTTTGTATAAATAATTTCACAGATGAAAAAGAATTATGGCGTAAATGTTCGATTGCTTGTTATTATCACAATAACCGGAATTATATTTCTCGCTTCTATCCTTGATCTCTATCTGTCCGAAAGGAGATCGTATAAAATTGTTTTTCAGACGTCTGAACAGCACCTGGATCAAGAGATAAACTCTTTGATAACCATAAGTACCAGGACTCTGAGCCAGATTACATGGGACTACACCCACCGGGATGAGTTTGTAACAGCAATAAAGGCAAGAGAAACAAAGTGGTACAGAGAAAATATTACAACTATCCTCACCTCTTTTCGTTTGGATTATGTTTGTGTCTACGACGAGCATTTTAATATTATACACGAAGCCTCTACGGAAAGTGTGACCGTAAGGAATATTATTCCTGTCGCCGTTTTATCTGAGATCAAAAAGAGTGCTCAGACCAGTTTCTATCTGAAAACCCATGATGGAATTTTTGAGATAAGCGGTGCTTCTGTGCATCCGACAAGTGACCCGACACATAAAAACACTAAGGCCAGCGGATACCTGCTCGTTGGTAAAAACTGGGACAGTGAATTTATTAGTGAACTATCCGATTTAAGCGGTACAGATATAAAAATATTATCTCCTTCAGATCTTCCGGAACAACCAGATAAATATAAGATAAATACACTCGTTGATCTTAACGGCTGGGATGGCAAATCTGTAGGTAGTGTGCTTTTCTCAAGAGAACATGAAGGATTGGAACTTTATAAGAAAAGTTCTGATCACATGATTTTATTTTTTCTTGCATCAATTATTATTACATGGTTACTTCTCCACTTTACCCTTACAAGATGGGTCATAAAACCACTTAAGCTGGTCACATCTATTATCGGGACAGAAGACCAGGAGCACATTAACGAAATACAGAAAGCCCCTGGAGAGTTCAAACAAATTGGCCTGCTTTTCGGACGGCATCTTAAACAAAAAGAGGAGCTTATAATAGCGAAAGAAAAGGCAGAGGAGTCGGATAAGTTAAAATCAGCGTTCTTAACCAATATAAGCCATGAGATAAGAACTCCAATGAATGGGATTATGGGGTTTGCCGGTTTGCTTAACGAGCCGGATCTTACCGGAGAGCAGCAACAAAAATATGTTAAGATAATTCAAGAGAGTGGAACCCGTATGCTTAGTATAATCAACGATTTGGTTAACATCTCTAAAATCGAATCAGGCATGCTCGAATTAAACATCTCTCAATTTAATTTAAATGAGTTACTGGACTACATATATGTGTATTTTAAACCAAACGTGGAGAAGAAAGGGATTCAATTGCTTCTTGACAAAAAATTGCCTACCAATGAGGTTACTGTCAGATCCGACAGGGAAAAGGTTTATGCTATCGTCACCAACCTCGTTAAAAATGCAGCCAAATTCACAAATAGCGGATTTATAAAGTTTGGCTTCGACCGGATAGACAAAGAGCTAACATTTTTTGTTCACGATACCGGAATAGGCATATCCCGCGACAAGCAGAAGGTGATTTTTAACCGTTTTATTCAGGCAGACACATCTTTATCCAAAGAATACGAAGGAGCAGGCCTGGGTCTCACAATTACAAAAGCATATGTAGAGGCACTAGGTGGAAAAATCTGGGTTAAGAGCGAACCGGAAGTAGGTTCCAGCTTCTATTTTACAATACCGTGTGAATGTCTTCCAAAATGCGAACCTGAATCTTATGATTCTGCAATAGTAAACGCCGAACTAAAACACATAAGTATGTTAAAGATATTAATTGCAGAAGACGACAGGTCTTCGGATATTCTTCTTACTCAGTTTCTGAAAGAGATAAATGCAGATCCCCTTCATGCAAAAAACGGTATCGAAGCTGTTGAGATTTGCAAAAATAATCCGGACATTGGTATTATCCTCATGGATATTAAAATGCCCAAAATGGATGGTTTTGAAGCTACAAAAAAAATCCGGTCCTTTAACAAGGAGGTCATTATTATCGCCCAGACAGCATATGCCCTTTCAAATGACAGAGAACTGGCATTGGACGCCGGCTGTAATGATCATATTTCCAAACCAATCATAAAGAAAGAACTATTTTCAATCCTCGAGAAATATACCAAATTAACCCATTAGCGGAGGCATTAAACTCATGTAATTGGAAAATTTTTATGTTTTATCAAAATATTATTACCTTGCAACCCCTTATGGATATTAAGATGCAAGAGATTTTCGAGGCAATTTGCGACTCATTATTATCATTAGCACGTTTTTGCTCACAATTTATATACTATATATTAACCCAAAATACTATAAAAGTGAAAAAAATTCTATTACTGATGTTATTATCCATTTGGATGATACCCCCTGTCTCTTTTGCCCAAGGGCAAAAGAAGTACACTGTTGAGGGGAAAGTTACTCTCTATGGCACAAACGAGCCGATTCCCTACGTTAATGTATTGATTAAAGAGCTTAACGTTTGGGGATCTTCAGATGCGAATGGTGTTTTCAAGATTTCTGGGATTATCCCAGGTACTTACACCTTGGAAGCAACTTCTTTAGGGTATCAAAAATTCGCTCTTCCTGTAACCATTACAAAGGATGTCCCTGACTTTAAGGTCCAGCTCAAGGAAGAAAACCTGACACTTAGTGATGTCGTGGTTACAGCTAAGGCAGGCAATAGCCTGAACTCATCCTCAAAGGTAGAAAAGGCTGCTATAGATCACGTTCAGGCATCCAGTCTGGCCGATATAATGCAGTTAATACCTGGTACTATTATTCAGAATCCGAATCTGACAAGTATAAACAAAATCACAATAAGATCAATTAGTGACCTGGAGAATAACAATGAAAGAGGAGTTAGCCTGATGATTAACGGTTCAAAGGTTTCTACAGATGCAAGCATGACCATAAAAGAACCTGATTCTGATCTTTCAAATCAGATTGACTATAGAAACTATTCTACAAACAATATTGAGTCGATCGAGGTTCTAAAAGGAGTCCTCTCTGCTGAATATGGAGATGTTACATCAGGTGCAATTTTGGTTACTACCAAAGCCGGGCGCTCCCCTTTTGAAGTGAGAGTAAAGTCCGATCCAAAAACCAAAGCATTCTCTTTAAGTAAAGGTTTCTCTATTGGACCAAAAGCCGGAAATATAAATATAGATGCAGATTATGCAAGAGCATTCAAAAATTGGATATCTCCTGTTGATATCTTTGACAGAACAACATTGGGAATCACCTATTCAAACACATTTAACGCAGATAAAAAACCGTTCAGGTTTAATGCCAGATTGAGTGGCTTTATATCGGGGAATGACGTCACAAGTGACCCAGATGTCTCAAAATTGGACTTTACAAAGACCACAGACAAAAGCTTATCCCTTTCTATCTATGGTAGCTGGTTTCTTAACAAGTCCTGGATCACCTCTTTGAACTACAATATTTCCGGTACTTACGAGCGGGATTATAATCAAACTTTTACCGTAAAAAATGATCTGTCGTTACCTACAACAAGTACTCTCATTGAAGGCATAAGTCTCGGTACATTTACCCGCACTCTAAATGAAAAGGATTATAGAAGCGAAGAGATACCCATCTATGCCAATGCAAAAGTTTCCGGCAGCCTTAATAAGAAAATCAACAAAGTTCTTACCAAGACACTATTAGGAGTGGAATGGAACACCAAAGGCAATGTTGGACGGGGTGTATATTATAAAGGCGAAGCTCCCCAGTACTTCAGGGAGAGAAACTATAAAGATATCCCGTTCATGACAGATTTAAGCCTCTTTCTGGAAGAGAAAGTTAATATTCCTGTCGTTGCCAAAACATCCCTTGAGTTAAGTGCCGGGGTAAGGTTTAATCAGATGCTAATTGACGGATACGACTACGATCCTACATTTGATCCGCGCTTTAATGGAAAATATACAGTAATTCCATCCAGAAGAGATGGTGTTATCAGATCTCTCGCCTTCAGGGGCGGCTGGGGTATATTGCAGCGTTTACCATCAATCGTTCACCTCTATCCAGATCCAAGGTACATAGACAACCCGCTATTCCAATATAAAAATACAACAACCAACGAGCAATTGGCGGTGATTCAAACCTCAATAATAGATGATAAACTCACTTATAATCTTAAACCTGCCAAAACTAAAAATGCTGAAATCGGAGTCGATTTCAACATTTTGGGCGTAGAGGCTCAATTGACCTATTTCCGGGAGAGGTTATCTGATGGAATAACAGATAATGCCAATTACGTTTCTGAGTCATATGACTATTACAACTCTGTGTCCGATCCGAATGCTGCTCCTAAATATGAAAACGGCAGAGTTTGGGTAAAGAACTCTTCGGGAGAGTATGTTCAATTAGGTTACATAACAAACAAAGAGTTTAAATTATACTCAAAACCTGATAACCGTGGAACTATGAAAAAATGGGGTATTGAGTATGACCTTGATTTTGGTAAGATTAAATCAATCAACACCTCGGTTATTGTAACCGGCGCCTATATCTGGAGTGAAAATTCAACTCCCGGCCTTATGTACAATAATACCAACTATATAGACCCTATTAACTCTAAAGAAAGGTTACCTTATGTTGGAATTTACGAAGGGGATTATAAAATGACCTTCGGTACCGGAGCAGAGAGATTGTCAACCAATATCAGTTTTGTCACCCACATACCATCTATAAGGATGATAGTATCGCTGTCAACACAGTGTATATGGTTACAAAACTCCTGGAACATATATGACGAAGGCAATATCTATACCCTGAATGCCAATGGAGAGCCTGTCTATGGAGACTACAATAATAAAAATAATCTCTCTGTCCTGTATAGGGACCCTGTTGCCTATATGGACCATAACGGCGTTGTAAGGCCATTTAGCGACTATTACACAACCACAGACCAGGATCTTAAAACCCGTCTGAATCTTCTCAGAAAATCTACCGATCAAAGTTACTATTTTAAGGAAACAGGTTACAATCCTTATTTTATGGCAAATATTCGTATTACAAAAGAGATAAGGGACATTGCAACTCTCTCTTTCTATGCCAACAACTTTACCAACTCAACTCCAAAGCTCAAGAACAAGGCAAGACAGAATGATGTGGGTCGTCGTATGAACACTCCCATCTACTTTGGTGCTGAGTTAAAAATAACCTTCTAAAACTGAAAAAAATGAGAAATATTAAGATACTTTTTCTTCTTATCGCATCCTTAAATCTCTGGGGGTGTATGAAGGATATAAAAATGGATGAATTTACCGATGATGCTATAAGCTCGTCGATATCGGTAAGTGTTAAAATGCCGGCAGGTTACGACTATAGTACAGAAGATCTGGTAGTCAAACTGGTTGACCCGAGTTCCGGACTTGAGTTTTCAGAAATCACAAACCAATCCGGTATTGCGACTATCAGAGTGGCTCCCGGAACATATATTGCCACTACTGAAACAAAACATGTTGCATCTGGGGGAGTGATTTATATTTTTAACGGCACTTCAGAAAAAGTCAGAGTTACACCTGTAGATCCTAAGCAGGTAAATGTAAATCTCCCATTGAATGTCTCAAGAGCAGGCCAAATAGTAATTAAGGAATTTTATTACGGCGGATGCATGGATCCCGCTACTGGCAAGTCCTATTCAAAAGATCAATACATTATACTTTACAACAATTCCGATGAGGTAGCTTATCTTGACTCTCTTTGCGTAGGTGTGGTAGATCCCTATAATGCACCTACGAACGGAAAATTATCTGTCTGGGTTAAGGGAGAAACAACAGAACTGAGAGACTCTGTTCCAGTTTGTGGAATTGGATGGATGTTTCCCGGAAATGGTACTGACAATCCATTACAACCAGGCGAGGAAACCGTTATTTCATTAAACGCAATAAATCACAATGCATCTGTTTCAACATCTGTGAATCTCGGTAAGCCTGGTTACTGGGCACTTTACGATCCGATATTGACACGTAATCAGTCTACTCCGGAACCAGGTGTTAACCTTCTTCAGGGATTCTGGAAAGTTGGAACAGCAACATCTTATGTTGTCTCTCAGTCGAGCCCCGCTCTGTTTATATATTCCCTCGGCGGAAAAACCCCTGCTCAGTTTGTTATTGACACCTATACCTGGAAGCCCGGTTATGCATCTAACAGAAATTTCGACTGTCTTATGGCCGATAAAAACTTGATTTTAGATGGAGTTGAGTGCTTCAGAAATGCGACAGATTCAAAGAGACTAAGACCAGAGATTGATAATGGATTTGCTATGACAGACGGTTCAGGCCAAGGTCAAAGCGTACACAGAAAGATAGATGCAACTGCCACTGCCGCCGCCGGAGGAAGAATTGTCTATATGGATACGAACAACTCTTCAAACGACTTTGAGAAGAGATTAACAGCCTCATTGTTAAACAAATAATTTAATGTATTAAGATGAAAAACAAAATTATATATGTAATGACTATTGTGGCAATGGCTCTTCCGTCTGGTACGCTGTTGGCACAAAATATTTCTGATAAATGTGCTTATCGTTTTGAACGATTAGAGAATAAGACACCATGGATTGTTTCTGAAAACGGAGCCGGGTTAGTTTTTAACAATGCGTTGAATTTCTCTAACGCCGAAGCCTATTACGGCTACCAGGACGGTGATTTCAAAAACTTTAATGAAGCTGCAAAATACGACAACTTCGGAATACAGACAAAATCATACGTTAAGGCAAAGAAGGTTTACTTTTATGGTATGTTCAATTATGATTACGGAATTAAACATGACCAGACCTGGCTTGGTACCATTTATCCAAATGCTACCCTTAATCCAATTTTGGACTCTGTACCAGGAAAGGTATTGAGAGAAGATTATATTCTTGCTGGCAAAGTTGGGTACCCCATTAATAGAGCCCTTGCTGTAGGTATCGCTTTTGATTACCATACCGCAACGGCAGCCAAGAGAACTGATGGAAGAAACTCAAACACTCTTTCTAAATTTAGCGTCTCTCCAGGTGTAACTTATAGCAAAGGAATCTTTGTAATGGGCCTTAATCTTGCATACAAGCATAATGTAGAAAGAGTAGATTATGATTTTATCGGTGACCTTACCGGAAAATCTATATATTACATGGAGGGCCTTTGGTTTACTTATAAAACCGGCATTACAAGCACAACCATAACAAAAAGAGCTTACTTTACAAACATCTATGGTGGTGCAGCACAGTTAGAAATTAAGGGAAAGGATCTGAATTTCTTTAATCAAATTAAAGTTGATTATAACAGGGAAAGCGATTTTGAAGATGAAAGTCTCCTAAAGAGATATGCATTTACAGAGGGATTGAAATACGATTATAAGGGTCTGATTACTTATAGAGGGAATATTGTAGATCACAACCTTTCTCTCGTTTTCTCAAGCGATGAACAATTTGCATATAATGTAGTTAATAACTACGAACAAATACCAGACGAAATTAACTCCTGGAGATATTTTGAATATGGTAAAACCCTCAGGTATATACAGCAGGTACAACACTATGGGGCAGAATACAAAGGTTACATAAAACGTAACGACTGTAGCTGGAACAGTTCCTGGATCTTTACCTTGGGAACCAACTACATTTCTGTAAAAAAAGACTATAAGATCTATCCCGCAAAATACCATCAGGATTATACCAATACAGAGATATATGCAGATGTTAACAAAAATTTCAAGCTGAAAAAGAAAGGCTTTATAGATCTTAATGTTGGTGGTAGCTATACAAACGGAGAGGGCACCATGCTGGAAGTCTCCAATCCTATTACCACTGGTTCCCTGCTTTTAAATAACACAATTTTAAAGCACGATTTTGCATACCAGACAGCAGACAGAGCTAAAGTTGGCGTTGGGGCCAAATACACACGTATAATTAATCCGGAAAAAGGAACTACAGCATACGTCGGAGCAAATTACAACCATCAATTTCTGGTAAATGACGGAAACCTCAGTAACATTCTCGATGGAGTTTTACCAGGCACATACAGATATCTGATATCAGTTAACATCGGACTGAATTTCTAGAAAATTTTGGTTTCTCTTATAAAAGGCTGCTTTTACAATGTGGAAGCAGCTTTTTTTATTCCGATATAACCTATTATTAACAGATGCTTATTCAAAGAAGATAACAGGACATGATATTTCTGACAGCCTCAATGTTAATGGCTCATTATATGCCCACAAAGAATGCATAATCAGTGTGAAATAAAAAGAGGTTGCAACTACCTAATTTTTTATAATTTTGACGAATAAACCTGTAATGGTTTTTTAGGACTACTCATTAATTGAAAGTAACAACTTAATGAAAGCGCTTGAGAGTATTACAATGAATGAAATCGAAAAGGTTTATTTCGAGTTATACCCCAGGCTATGTGTGTTTGCTTATAAGATACTTAAGGATTCTGATTTAGCGAAAAACGCTGTACAAGAAGTTTTTTTAACCGTTTTTGAAAAAAAAGATAAACTTCAAATCAATATTTCATTACAATCATATTTAGTGAAAGCTGTCTATAACAGGTGTTTGCTTGACAAAAGGAAAAAATCGATTCATCAAAAACATTCAGATAGCATTAATTACGAAAAACTAAATGATTGCGTTTTAAATGAAGAATTTGATGATGAGGATCTTGCAAAATTGGAATTGTTAGATAGGGCAATTAAGTCACTTCCTGAACAATGTAGAAAAGTATTTTTGCTCAATAAAAAAGAGGGGCTTTCCTATGCTAAAATAGCAGTTCAGGTAGGGATTTCCGTAAAAACGGTAGATAACCATATCTCCAAGGCAATGAAAAGAATTAAAGAATTTATAGGGAATATTTAATACTAAAGAATCTATATAATATAAGGGGATATGATGGAATGTGAAAAAGATAAAATTGACTGGGTCTGGGATAAATGCATTGACATTAATGACAATTATAACCCTAATGACGGCTTTAAGGAGTTGAAACAACTTCTGTCAGAAAGAAAAAAAGCCAGAACGCGGCGAAGATTTATATGTTTATCAATGTCTGCCGCTGCTGCATTATTGCTACTTATAGCTTTTCTTCCCAAATTTCTTACTATTAATGACCAACCGGAAGGCAAAGATTTTTCAAACCAAAACCTGGCCCTTAATGAAAAAGACTTTCTCATAAAAATTGGGAGGGAAACATATGTAAATATGTTCAGGGATAGCAGAATGTATGTTAAAAATAACGCCATTGTTTTTAGAAATGGCAAGAAGGAAGAGATGATAGCCATATCCGGTAAAGAAGAAGTTCAAATAAAGGTCCCAACAGGTATGAGATATTCTGTCACTCTTGAAGATGGATCCAAAATCTGGACGACTTCAAATTCTGTACTATCCTTTCCTTCTGAATTTTCTGGAAAAGAGAGAAGAATTAAAGCAATAGGCCGTCTCTTTTTTGAAATTGAAAAAGCAAATATTCCATTTATTGTAGATTTGAAAAACGATCTTTCCATTATCGTATATGGAACGGTTTTTAATGTAGAGTCGTATTTTGATTCAAATAAAACCAAAATATGCCTGACTGAGGGTAAGGTTTCATTGAAAATTGGAGAAAATGAGAATCTTTTACTGCCAAACCAATCATTACTGTACGATATAGAAAAGAAAACAGTTTCTACAAAAGATATGGATAGTTGTGAAAATATTTTCTGGAAAGATGGGTGTATTTATTTTAATGATGTCTCGTTGGAAAATTTGGCTGAAGAACTTTCCCGATGGTTTAATGTCTCTGTTTGCTTTCACACAGAAAGGATAAAAACACTAAAATTTTCCGGAAATATACCTGACAATCTGGAATTGGAAGAGATTATAGAAGTTTTAAATGCGGCAAGAACATTCCGCAGTGAATATAAAGATGGTGTGATTCATTTTTACAAATACTGAATTATCTGTTTATTATTCATGCGAATTAAGGGTTGAAATATAATAAAAAAAGTTGTAAAAAGGGTTAATTAAAATTTATCTGCTTGTATGTCATCAATATGAAAATGAGCTTAAATACCTCTATTGCACCAATGTTGAACATATGACCAAAATAAAGTATATGCACTTATTCATCTCCAATCACATGCGAAGCAGCTTTCCAAAACTGCTCTCTTATGTTGCGTTTATCCAGCGAATAAACCGGCTTAGTGGGGCATTTTGCAGGTTATTTGGCTCTTTAACAGAGCTCTTCAGCCCGGGAGACTCTTCAAAACAACAAGAGTCTTTATTATGACATGAAGTTACATGCTCTGACTAAAAGAGTTGTAGGAACACTCCCGTATCCTGACAGTATTGTGATTACACCTGATTCTGAATGCGACTAAATGTTTTTCGAAACAACTGGGGTAGAATGCAAAACGCTGTGTTTTATGGAGATAAAATCTACATCGACGAACCATTTTGTCAGTTGATGTTTGCAGATTTTTCTTCCCGGATGCTTACACCGATAAATCACTTTTGCAAGGCTGCTGACGACCTTTATTCAAAGAGCGTCTAAAGTAAGGTAAACAAATGGATTGTTGGTACATATGTACGGGAAACTTGCTGCAGCATATATTAATCCAATTTTTTAACCCTTAATTTGCATTATTCTTAAAAAATAACAAATCCTTGCTTTTAAGTAGGGATTTGTTATTTGATATGTATCTTATTAATAGTATCACATTCTTACACCTTAAATATGATGACTATGATAAAAAATTATTCCCACTACTTTAAACGGTCGTTTTTAAGCGGGTTTGAAGGGTTAATTTTTGTGCTATTTTTTATTCTCTTCTCAGGCGTCTCTCCTTTGAACGGACAGCCACCGGCAAAGTATTCAATTGAATTTAAAAATTTGACGGTTGAGGCATCCGTAAAGAAGATGCAGGCCCAGTTCGGGATGAATTTCTTCTATGATTCCGAAAATCTCAGGATGGAGAAAAAAATAGTCAACAAATCTTTCAAAAACAATACTCTTGCAGAGATATTAAATTCCGTTTTCGAAAGAACAAGCTTTTCCTATAGTATTGTAAACAATGTAATAACAATTGCCAGAAAAGAATCAAAAACAGGAGATCAAAAATCTCCTCCGGAGAACAACTTGGTTACCATCAAAGGAGTTATAACAGACAAGTCTGACAATCCGGTCGAGATGGCTTTGGTCTCCCTTCCAGATCTCAACCTGTGGGGGACATCCGATTCAAAAGGTATCTTCAATATCAGCCGAGTAATGAAAGGCATAATAAAGATACAAGTGAGCAGCCTGGGTTACCGTATGCTTGACACTGTCATTACTGTAAACAAAAATATCGAAGATCTTCTTTTCAGACTGGATGAGGAAAACTTAAAGCTTAAATCTGTAACTGTAACAGCAACAGAGAATAAAAATGCCCTTAATACCTTTTTAAACATTGATCGTCAAGCAATTGACCACTTACAGGTGATAAGCCCCACAGATATAATGAGCCTATTGCCAGGAGGTAAAACTGTAAATTCCAACCTTTTTTTCAACAGTGAAAATATTTTTAATATTCGTGGCGGCGATGGAAACGGCAGTTTTGGAACAGCGGTAGAAGTCGACGGTATAAGACTTTCTTCAAACAATAATCTTTCCACTACCTTTGGTGTTAATACAAGATATTTACCTACATCTAATTTCGAGTCCATAGAAGTTGTCACGGGAATTCCCTCCGTTGAGTACGGAGATATGACCTCGGGTCTTGTCAGGATAAAAACAAAAAAGGGAAGGACCCCGTATTCTTTCTCCATATCTCTAAACCCTACCACAAAATCGTTTTCCCTCAGCAAAGGATTTGATCTTTTAAATGACCGAGGCATTTTAAACTTAAATGCAGAATACACTCATGCATTTCAAAATCCAGTCTCCCCGTACAGAACATACTTCAGGAACGGATATGGCATTAACTACACCAATACATTTAACAGGAACAAGCAGCCGGTTCTTTTTAACATCAGCCTTAGCGGTACACTTGGCCGTCTTGATACAAAAACGGATCCTGATGCATATGAAAATACCTGGGCTTCCGCGGCGAACAATTCATTATTATTTGGAGCAAGCGCAAACTGGCTTATAAACAGTAAATATATTACCTCGTTGGATTTCAGTGTAAACGCTAGTTATACAGATGATATCCAAAAGGAAAATGAATATTTTTCCTATGCTACGATTCGCCCTTCAATAAACGCAATTGATAATGGATACTATGAAACCAATTATCTTCCTGTTCAATTTTATAATCTTAAAATCGTTGATAGCAAAGGTTTTAATTTCGGCGTAAATGTTAAAGCTTCACTAAACAGAAAATATGGAACTCTGTTGAATAAAATCAAGCTTGGAATCGGATGGAGAAGTGACGGCAATATCGGTAAGGGAGAGTATTATGAAGAGAATATATATCCAGATGGATACAGGCCCCGTCCTTACAGTGATATCCCCTTTCTTCACAACTGGAATACTTACTTAGAAGACAACATTACTATACTATTCCGGCAGGGAAGACCTCTCTCGTTAGTCGGCGGTGTGCGGGTCGAAGGGAATATTATTAAAGGAATGGATTACAAAAATGTAGTCTCTGCTTCACCCAGATTTAATGCCCGCTATACTATAATCAATAAAAAAACCAGGAAAGAGTTCTTGAATAATCTCAATATCAGAGGCGGGTGGGGCATGATGGAAAAACTTCCTTCTTTATCTGTCCTCTACCCTACTGATAAGTATTATGATATTATGGTGTATTCCAAAAACTACGGCACTCAGAACAACTATTTCTATGCAGCAAAAACAAACGTCTTCCGCGATTATTTCAATCCTGATCTTAAATGGTCGCGAAGCCGTAATATTGAGGCAGGCCTGGATGCAAATATTGCCGGAATCGATATCTCTCTGGTGTATTATAATAACAAATCTGTTTCTCCCTATATAACCGAAGCATCATATATACCTTACTCATACAGCAAAACAGATGAAAATTATACAGTTCCGGGCAATCCAAAATTCAGGGTCGACAAAGTTACCGGAGATATTTATGTAACAGACCTGGATAATCCCTCGTTGGGGGAGCATTTGATTCCAAAATCTGTTACAGACACTTTGTTTATTGCCAAAGGAATGCAGTCAAACGGTGATCCAAGTACAAGACAGGGAGTCGAATTAATTCTGGATTTTGGAAAGATTAAATCAATAAACACCTCTTTCAGATTTGATGCAAGTTATTCATATTCAAAAAGAGTTTCTGAAAGATTAAAAGAAAGTTATCCTGCAAGTCGCCACTCGACACTTCCAACCAATTCCGGCAGGTCATACGAATATGTAGCCTATTATCTGGCGGGAACAGGAACATATCAGACATATAACGGATCATGGGAAGATGGTCTCAGTGCAAATATAACCACAACGACACATATTCCTGATATACGGCTCACTATATCACTGCGACTGGAAGGGTCTATCTTTGCCAGGTCCCGGAATCTTACCTATTACAATGGAAAAGAGTGGGCGTTTCTGATAGATGAAAACGGGAATAAAGTCAACAAAAGTGTTTATAATCAAAAAGAGTATTATTCCGGCGTATGGCCGGTAGCATATAAAGGGTTTGACGGAGTTGTCCATCCCTTCACAGAGGCAGAGGCTCAGGATCCCAGGTTTGCTCCCATGATAGGAGAGGACAGCAATGTTTATACTTATGTTAAAGATGGAAATGGTGCTTATTTTATGGCCAATTTAAATTTCACAAAAGAGATCGGAGATCTTGCTTCAATTTCTTTCTACGCTAATAATTTCACAAAAAGTAATCCGTATATAAAAAGCTGGGCTACCGGAGTCAAAACAGCTAAGAATATATCTTTTTCATACGGGGCAACTCTCAGGATAAAATTTTAAATTATACGAATATGAAAAGAAGTATATACATATTGACAATTGTTGTTTTTATTTGTATAATCTCCTCCTGCCAGAAAATGTTCCAGGATTTCGTTGACAAAAATCCGTACAGTAATGGAATAAAAAGATTAAACATTACTCTTGTATATCCTGAAGGTTTTGAAGACGAGGCTAAAGCTGGTGCGGAAATTACTATTTTAAATCCCAGTAACGGGACAAAGTACAATCTATTATCAGATGGAGAAGGAAAAGCTACTATCAATCTTCAGTACGGATTTTACAGCCTATCCATAACAGACAAAGGCACCCCTGTTTCCGGCTCTATTCCCGTATTTAACAAAAGTATTGACCAAATACGCATAGCCGATACACTCAAAGGAGATCTAAATATCAATGTTGACTTGGTATTATCCTATGCCGGACAGCTTGTGATCAAGGAGATTTATTACAGAGGATGTGCAAAACCGGATGGGAAACCTTACGAATTTTATGATAAGTATCTTATAATATACAATAACAGCGATGAAGTGGCATACCTTGATGGAGTCTGCTTCGGCGTCGTTGAACCTTTTTCTGCTCCTGCATCCCCTACTCCATGGAGCTATCTGAACAGTGAAGGACAACGAGTAATAAGAGACACAATACCAATAATAGAGGCAGTATGGCAGTTTCCGGGAGATGGCAGCAGCCACGCCTTACAACCGGGAGAAGAAGCTGTTGTCGCCATCGCTGCTGCAATAAATCATACTATTCTTTATCCCAACTCAGTAAACCTGGACGTGCCCGGATACTGGGTATGTTATAACCAGATTTACACAAATGCAAATTACCACCCCTCTCCCGGGCCAAATCTTTCTGATCACTGGCTGAATTTATTGTGGAAAGGCAGTACATTAAAAGCCTATGGATTTTCGACAACCAGTCCTGCTCCGGTTTTATTCCGCATACCAGAAGTCGATGCGCAGGCATATGTAAACGATCCTGCGAACAGAAGCCGTAAACCCGGGACTACTTCTGCAACAGAATATGTAATGATCCCCTCTGCCTGGATTTTAGACGGGGTTGAATGTCTGAACAGCGTTACTCTAAATAAAAGACTTCCGGCCTCTGTTGATGCTACATATTCTCTGATGACAGACGCTGACAGGTACCTGTCAAAAACTGTACATAGGAAGACAGACCCGGTTGCCACACAAAAAGCCGGAGGAAGAGTCGTTTACATGGATACAAATAACTCTTCAAATGATTTTTACATACGGGACACACAGTCAATCAAAGAATAGTATAAAACCATGATTATGAAATTCAAATATATTTTTCACATAATAATTGCTCTTGTCTTTTACTCGTTGACCTTTGTCATGCCGGTTAACGGACAGGTAAAAATTCAGGATAAATGTTTATATCACTTTGATGATCTTCAAAGAAAGCAGACCTGGACAGGAAGTTATAATGCAGCGGGATTGCACTTTATAGACTTTAAAAACTCTTCTTATATAGAAGCTTATATGGGGAAAAATGATGGTTCATTTGTTAAATATTACGAATCTGACAATAGTATAAATTTTGGACTCCGGACAGAATCATATACCCGGATCAGGAATATAACCTACTACGGGAAACTTGATTACAATAAGTTTATCGGGCAGAATATGACATGGTCCGGTCTGATATATCCGGAAAGATATTTGTTGACTGTCGCAGACGATATTCCGGCAGAAAAAGCAAAAGAGAGTTATCTGATAAGTAGTGGCTTTTCTGCTCCTGTTGCAAAAAATCTATTGTTCGGGTTTAAATTTAATTACGAAGTTGCAAATTTAGCAAAGAGAAGAGATTTAAGGCATAAAACTGACCTGCTGGATATTGAACTATGCGGAGGTCTGATTTACAAGACAGATTTGGTTAACTTTGGTGCGAATTATTATTACCGGAAATTTCACGAAAATGTCGCTTTCTCCAAAATTGCAAAGGACGAAATAAATTACAACGGTTATCTGTTCAAAGGATTGTGGTTTGGAATAAATGATACATGGTCGCAGGATGTTCTAAAACTTTCAAGACCATTTATAGATATACTCAACGGGTGTTCTTTTCAGATGGAGTTTACTTTTAAAAACATCCGGTTTTTCAACGAAGTCACATATAAAAACCAAGATGGGCTGACAGGGCCAGGAGCAGACAAAGAATATTCCCAGTCAAAAGCAGAGACATACGAATACAAAGGCATCGTCCAATACGAAAAAGAGAAGATCAGGCATTATTTCAGGCTGAACACAAATTACACGGATGCTGCAAATTATGACAAAATTACCAACCGGGAAAATATCGGAGGAATTTATGTCGTTTTATATTATGGACTTAACAAAACATTTTCCAGATGGAATTTCTCCATTAATCCAGAGTATGAACTTGCAATAGGAAAATATAAATATAACCCATCCTGGAATATAAAAGCCGGATATAATTACTCTTTACAATCATCTGTGAGTTCTCTTATCTACCCTTACTATTTCAGCCAGAAGGTAGCTGTAAATATGGGCTATATAAAGGCAAATAAGAATCTTCTGTGGAGAAAAGGCATGGTTGATTTTTCACTTTCCGGTTCTTACAGCAAAGGGAATGGGGATAAATTACAACAGCATATCTCTGCTTCCGGTGAAGACCAGGTTTCAGAGGATATTATTCCATACCACAATGAAGATATGCTAAACAGGGAGTATGAGTTTTTAACCACCGGAAAGTTCAAAGGAGAGGCTGGATTAAGATATTCCCGCTTTTTGAATTTAACCCGAAAGGCAGGTTCTTTATACATTGATGCAAGATATCTTTACACGACAGCATCTGATCTTCTGTACCACACTGATAACAAAGCCGGGATGTTTAGCCTGGCTCTTGGTTACTCTTTTTAAAATGTGTCTCCTAATCTCAATATGAATTTTATCTATTTTTCTTTAACAAATATTAAAAACCCCTCCATGAAAAAATTTATAATAATTTTATTCGTTATCTTTTGTTATTCAAATAATTATTCACAAGACAACTCCCCGGAAAAATGCGGGTACCAGTTTACTACAGTGACGGAATTACCTGTCACCTCTGTAAAGAATCAATCTTCATCAGGTACCTGTTGGAGTTTTTCTACTGTCTCTTTTATCGAATCAGAACTTATCAGAACCGGTAAAGGAGAATTTGACCTGTCGGAAATGTACATTATTCATAATTCTTATTACGATAAAGCGGATAAATATATCCGTACACATGGTAATATTAATTTCGCTCCGGGAAGTTGTTTCGGAGACGTATTTACAGTCTGGAAGACTTACGGAATTGTACCTGAAGAAATAATGTCCGGCCTTAACTATGGTACAAAGACACACGTACACAAAGAGATGGATAAGGGACTTTCGGGCTATGTAAATGCTTTGTTAAAAAATCCTAACGGCAAATACACAACAGCTTGGAAAAAAGGTTTTAATGCAATTTTAGATGCTTATCTTGGAGAAATTCCTCAGAAATTCTCCTACAAAGGGAAAGAATACAGTCCTCTGACTTTTGCCAAGGAGCTTTCTTTTGATCCGGATAATTATATACCAATTACTTCATACACTCATCATCCTTTTTACCAGCAGTTTGCGCTGGAAATTCCCGATAATTGGCGATGGGATCAATATTATAATGTCCCGATCGATGAACTTATGGAAATTGTTGATTCTGCGCTTGAAAAGGGTTATTCTGTTTTATGGGCAGTTGATGTAAGTGAAAAGGGATTTAACAGAAAAGGTGTTGCTATTATCCCTGAAACAGATGTTACGAACATGAGCGGATCAGACCAGGCAAAGTGGACAGGAGTTCCTAAAAAAGAACTTGATTCAAAATTATACAGCCTTGAACAAATCGTTCCTGAAAGAACAATCACCCAGGAAGACCGGCAGGTTGCTTTTGACAATGGCCAGACAACTGACGACCATGCAATGCATATTTACGGCATTGCCAAAGACCAGAATGGCAATAAATATTATATAGTGAAGAATTCATGGGGAGAGTCCGGAAATTATAAAGGAATATGGTATGTATCTGTAAGCTACTTGAAATACAAAACAATAAATATTGTTGTACACAAAAATAGCATCCCCCAGAAAATAAAAACTAAACTCGGCATATAACTCTATGACTATAAGAAATTTATTCAGAGCTTTCTTTTTTTTAAGTGCTGCTCTTATCCCTTTCTCATGCAAAACAAAAGAATTGAAGGTAAATTTTGATTATGAGCAATACATACTTAACAATGGATTAAAGGTTATATTGCTTGAAGATCACTCTGATCCGTTAGTGGCTCTTGCTGTTCAATACCATGTTGGATCGGGAAGGGAAAAGTCGGGAAAAACAGGATTTGCTCATCTTTTTGAACATCTCCTGTTCCAACGGTCAGAGAATGTTCCTGTAAACACCTATTTACAGAAGATCTCAAATATGGGCGGGATCTGCAATGGTTCTACAAATTCCGACGGGACGATTTATTTTGAAGTTGTTCCAAGAGATGCTCTTGAGAAGGTTTTATGGATGGAGTCTGACAGGATGGGTTATTTTATCAACACTGTGACCCAGGATGGTCTGGAGAGAGAGATTGATATTGTTTCCAATGAAAAGCGCCAGAGTTATGACAGTAAACCATACGGGCAGGCAGCAATAATTACCGCAAAAGAGATGTTCCCTGCCGGGCATCCGTATAGCTGGACAACCATCGGGGATATTGCAGACCTCAGAAGTGCAACGCTCGAAGATGTAAAGCGTTTTTACACAGATTTTTATGTACCCAATAATGCTACTCTCGTCCTTTCCGGGGATTATGATAAAAAACTAGCTAAAGAGCTTATCCAAAAATATTTCGGGGAAATAAAAAAAGGGCGGAGCGTTAAAAACCCTGTAATTCAACCTTTGATAATAGATCAAACTAAAAAGATAGTATGGGAAGATCCTTATGCTCTCCTTCCTGAAATACATATAAATTTCCCTTCCGTAGAAGATTATAACAACGACTATTATGCCGTTGAGTTATTCACCTCGATCTTCGCCAACAGTAAGAATTCCCCCCTTTATAAAATTATCGTAAATGAGAAAAAACTGGCTTCGTCAGTAAGTGCGTATAATGTTGCAGGAGAGGTCGCCGGCTATGCCCAGATTGCAATACGGACTTATAAAAACATTAATCTGAACGAAGTTTATTCCAGCGTTGAGGAAGCATTTGAACGTTTTGAAAAAGAGGGGGTAAATGATCAGGAGCTTCAGAAATTAAAAGTCATGCAAGAGGTTAATTTATATAACAGATTATCAAAGATTCAATTTAAGTCCGTAATGCTGGCTAAAGGAAGTATGTTTGCCGGAAATCCGGATGCTTCGTTTGAAGATCTTAAAAAATACCAGGCTGTTACAAAAGAAGATATTGTTGCCGTGTATAATAAATATTTTAAAAATAAGCCCCATTTTATTCTGAGTATCGTTCCAAAAGGAAAAGGAGGTCTTGCTATAAACGGATCTGTCCCTGCAGAAATCCAGGAAGAGAAGGTTAAAGATCAACATATGAAGTTTACCGGAAAAATTGCTGTAGATAATGATTGTTTAAGGACAAAATCTTCTTTTGACCGTTCTGCCGAACCTCCATTTTTAACTAATACCCCGTCAATAGCATCGCCTTCTGTTTGGTCAGGAAAGTTAAAAAACGGAATGTCCCTTTTAGGAATCACCCAAAATGAGCTACCTGTAACACAGATTAATCTAAGGATAAAAGGGGGAATGTTGCTTGATCCTGAAAACAAACCAGGCTTATCATATCTTAATGCAAAGCTTATGAATGAAGGGACAGCCCTTAAAACCCCGGAAGAGTTTGAAAGTGCTTTAGGTCTTCTTGGAGCAAGGATTTTTGTCTCAGCGGATAAAGAGGAAACCGATATTTCAGTTTCCTGCCTTGCAAGAAACTTTAAAGAGGTCATGGCTTTGGTTGAAGAGATGATATTACAGCCAAGATTTGATGAGGCCTCTTTTGCAAGAATAAAGAACCAGGTTAAATCATATATCAATCAATTATCTTCCGATCCAAAAGAAATTGCAACTGCTGTTACATACAAGTTACTTTTTGGAAAAGAATCAACAGTTGCCCGGAGACCTTGGGGAACTACTGAAAGTATTGATGCAATCACTTTAGACGATATAAAAGCTTTTTATAACTCCTACATCACTCCTTCTGCTGCCAGTTTTAATATTGCAGGAGCCACTGACCAGAGAACCTGTAAAAAAGCACTTGCTTCACTTGTGAAAAACTGGAAAGAGAAAGAGATTACAATTCCTGTTCCCATCCAAGATGAGCCTGTAGGAAATTTCAGAATATATTTTATTGATTTCCCCAATGCCCCACAATCGATGATACTGGTAAGCAAAACTGCTGTCCCGTATAACAGTCCCGATTATTATCCCTGTTTAATAGCAAACTATGCATTGGGGTCCGGTTCCCAGGGAATGTTGTTTGATGCTCTTCGCCTTCAGAAAGGTTTCACATACGGGGCTTATTCAAAATTTTACTGTGGAGAGTATTCTAATATTTTTTCTGCATATTCCAGTGTACAGGCCAGTACCACAAAAGAGGCTGTGGCGATATTCAAAGACTTGATAACCAATTATGAAAGCAAATACGACGAGGAACTGCTAGACAGAACAAAAAATTCAATGATCAGATCAAAAGCTTCCTCTTTTGAAACATTGGATGCTCTGGTGAGTATGTTGAACAATATTTCCTCGTATAATTTACCTTTAGACTACGTCAGACAACAAGAGGAGACAATACAAAAGATGACTGTCGAAAAGGTAAAGAAGATAATAAAAAACGACCTCGCACCTGACAAGATGATATATGTTATTGTAGGTGATGCAAGAACACAATTAGGACCATTAAACTCTACAGAAGCCGGAAAAGTGGTTCTGGTAGATAAAGAGGGAAATCCTGTTCAATGACAGTGCCCAAAGATAATATTACGGCCCTCCTTAACTCTGCCTTCCGGAATAACATCACTTCCCTCCGAAATTCTTCATAAACTGAACCCTCTCGAATTTCTGAGGATTCTCTATGTTTGAATAGTTCAATTTTCCCCTGAAGTCTGAGAGGTTTTCATAACCATGTGCATCCATAAACAGGTTAATGTCCTCGATTGCCTGGCTGATTGCATCTGCCCCTTTCTGGTACAGAGCTGTGCACATCTGAACTGTTGATGCTCCTGCCAGTATCTGTTTAATTACTGTAGTCCCGTTATGAATACCGTTGCTGGCAGAGAGGTCTATTCCTGGAACCAGCGCAGAGACAATCCCCATCCATCTTAACTCCCTCAGATACTCCTCTTCGTAAGAAAAAGCATCTGCCGCAATAATTCTGACCTTCTTAATATCAATATCCGGATTGTAAAATCTGTTAAACATAACCACTCCCTTGGCTCCGTATGCTTTGAGCCCGTTTACGAAACCCGGTAGATTAGTGAAGGTATTGGCTATTTTTACTGAAACCGGTATTCTCAACAATTTGGAGACCTTGCCAACTACCTCTAAATACTCTTTTTCGATGTCATTTGAACTCTTCAAAATATTAAGCGGCAAAGAGTAAATATTAAGCTCCAACCCATCTGCTCCTGCATCTTGAATCTCTTTTGCAAATGCGGTCCATACCCCGGGAGAGTAACAGTTAATACTGGCTATTACAGGTACAGATACTGCTCCTTTAATATCTTTTACCAGCTTCAGATATTTAGAAATTGAATTTTCACGAAGGTAGTGGTAAAGATAGTCAGCAGACTCCGGGTAATCGATCGACTGAGTGCTTAAAAATTCCGCTTCGTTAATTATCTGCTCCTCAAACAGTGACTTTACAACAATCGCCCCTACCCCGGCATTTGCAAAAGCAACTACCTTATCAATCTGAGATGTCAGACCAGAACTGGCTGCAATGAGCGGACTGCTCAGAGGAAGCCCTATGTAATTTACAGATAAATTATTCATAATATGGGTAATTAAATATTTTCCAAAACTTTTCTAAAGCTAACCTTCTCTTCTATAATAGATTTCAATTTTTCAACAGGAACTCTATCTTGTTCCATTGTATCTCTGTATCTGATGGTTACACAGTTGTCTTCCAGGCTTTGATGGTCAATTGTCACACAGAATGGCGTACCAATTGCATCCTGACGACGGTACCTTCTTCCGATACTGTCCTTTTCGTCATACTGACAATTAAAATCATATTTAAGGTCGTTCATAATTCCACGTGCCATCTCAGGAAGTCCATCCTTTTTGACAAGTGGCAGAACAGCAAGTTTAACTGGAGCCAGAAATGCAGGAAGTTTCAAAACAATTCTCTCCTCTCCGTCATCCAGTTTTTCAACACAATATGCAGACGAGTAGACAGCAAGAAATGTTCTGTCCAGTCCAATTGAAGTTTCAATTACATAAGGAACATAGCTCTCATTTGTCTCGGGGTCGAAGTACTGAAGCTTACGCCCAGAGAACTTCTGGTGTGAGCTCAAATCGAAATCTGTGCGCGAGTGGATACCTTCCAGTTCCTTGAACCCAAAAGGAAACTCAAATTCTATGTCGGCTGCAGCATTTGCATAGTGTGCCAGCTTCTGGTGATCGTGAAAACGATATTTGTCATCACCCAATCCAAGAGCTTTATGCCAACGCAGACGTGCTGCTTTCCAGTGTTCATACCACTTCATCTCTTCGCCCGGACGTACAAAAAATTGCATCTCCATCTGTTCGAACTCTCTCATCCTAAAGATAAACTGGCGGGCAACTATTTCGTTTCTGAAAGCTTTCCCTATCTGAGCTATACCAAATGGAATTTTCATTCTTCCCGTTTTCTGAACATTCAGGAAATTGACAAATATCCCTTGCGCAGTCTCAGGTCTCAGGTAGATAATGTTGGTATCTTCATTCCCGCTTCCCATCTGGGTTGAGAACATAAGGTTGAACTGACGGACATCCGTCCAGTTTCTGGTACCAGAGATTGGACAAACTATTTCGCAGTCAATTATCAGTTGTTTAATTGCCTCAAGGTCATTTGCGTTAAAAGCACTGTTCATTTTTGCAGTAATTTCGTCTGCCTTAGCTCTGTTTCGCAATACATTAGGATTTGTGGCCCTGAATTGTACCTCATCAAAAGTTTCGCCAAATTTCTTACGCCCCTTTTCAACTTCCTTTTCAATCTTCTCTTCAATCTTTGCTATGTGGTCTTCCAGAAGCACATCTGCACGGTATCTCTTTTTTGAATCCTTGTTATCAATAAGAGGATCGTTAAAAGCCCCCACATGGCCAGATGCTTCCCATATTTTTGGATGCATAAAAATAGCCGAGTCAAGCCCGACGATATTCTCATTAAGACGCACCATTGCATCCCACCAATATTTCTTAATGTTGTTTTTTAGCTCTACGCCAAGCTGACCATAGTCATAAACGGCACTCAGCCCATCATATATCTCGCTCGAAGGAAAAATAAAGCCATACTCCTTGGCGTGTGCAATCAAACTCTTAAATAACTCCTCTTGTGTCATATCTGTTTACCGTTAATAAATAGCAAAATTAGTGCATTTTAAGGAATTTTAATAAATTTGTCACCCTTAATGAATAAAAATTAGCGATAATGCGAAAACTAATATCCTTACTTCTCTCTGTGTTTGCAATGACAACACTTTTTGCCCAGTCCACCGCTACGTGGAGCTACGATCAGAAAGATAACGGCGACGGGACTATTGATCTGATATTCTCGGCGGATATTGTAGAACCATGGTATATGTACAACACAGACGTAATCAAAAACGGGCCTCTTCCAACAACCTTTGAGTTTAAAAATATCGTTGGGTTTGAACCGGTGGGTAAATTGCGCGACATAGGAGAGACAAAGAAAAAGATGGACCAATCATTTGGTCTGGAGGTGAATATATTCGAGAAGAGCGCCTCATTTGTCCAGACAATCAGAAAAACCACCGGCAGCTCTGTTAAAGTTGAAGGGCTGCTGACATTTCAGACCTGTAATGGTGGCGAGTGTCTTATGGACGAAGTTGATGTTGTTTTTGACGTTAAGGGAGCAGCCGCCAAAGTTGGTATAGAGGAAAAAACAGAAGAATCCGGAGGAATGTTGATGTTCCTGCTCATGGCATTTGCAGCCGGGCTTGGAGGAGTATTCACTCCTTGCGTTTTTCCGATGATCCCCATGACTGTAAGCTTCTTTCTGAGCGGTTCAGACAAAAAAAGAGAAGGAATTATCAAAGGATTGGTTTTTGGTCTTTCCGTAACTCTTATATATACCCTTATTGGCGTTTTGGTAGCCGTATTTCAAAGCACAGATGCAACCGACACACTGGGCACCCATTGGATTCCGAATCTCTTATTTGCCCTCCTGTTTATAATTTTTGCCATATCCTTCTTTGGAGCCTTTGAGATTACACTTCCAACCGGTCTTGCAAACAAAGCAGATGCCAAGGCAGACAAAGGTGGTTATATAGCCTCTTTCTTTGTCGCATTTGCTATGGTAATTGTATCTTTCTCCTGTACCGGTCCGTTTGTGGGGTCAATTCTGGCAGTATCTGTTACCGGAGGGCTTGCGTTGAAGCCTGTTTTAGGAATGTTCTTTTTTGGACTGGCCTTTTCTTTACCATTTGTCCTTTTCTCTTCCTTCCCTTCATTAATGAAGAAGATGCCAAAATCCGGCGGATGGTTAAATGTGGTTAAGGTCGTATTTGCCTTTATATTACTGGGATTCAGTTTAAAATATCTGGCATCTGTGGATGCATATTTCGGATGGGGGATACTTTCCCGTTCTCTCTTTATCTCAATCTGGATTGTTCTGGCAACTCTTCTGGGACTCTACTTTCTGGGCAAGATCAAAACATCACACGATTCAGATCTCGATCATGTTGGTACAGGGAGGCTGATATTTGCAATTGCATCATTCTCTTTTGCAGTTTATCTTGTACCCGGTCTTTTTGGTGCACCGCTTTCTTCTCTTTCGGGTATTCTCCCCCCAGCAGATAAGAGTACATTTGTAATTGGATCGGGATCAGGCACAAACACCACAGAGGTCTCTGCTGCAGCTATTCCGGAAGGTCTCTGTGGTCCTGCAAAGTATGCAGACCCAAAGCACAGGGCTCCTTATGGCCTCGCAGCTTACTTTGAGATTGAACAGGCCGTAGAGTGCTCAAAACAGGTAAACAAACCGGTTCTTCTCTCTTTCAAAGCGGTTACCTGCAGCGTTTGCAAACTGATGGAAGCAACTGTCTGGAGTGATCCAAGGGTACTCGATATTCTCAGAAACAAAATTATTCTTGCCAACCTGTATGTAGACAACAGAACAGAACTTCCTGCAGATGAGCAGATAACTTCTTCTATTGACAGGAAAATAAAAAACACCTTGGGCAGAAAGCTCAGAGACTATCAACTTACCCGTTTTGGTGTTGCTTCACAACCATATTATGTTCTGATTGATAAAAATCAGGAGATTCTTGTTAAACCTGTGGGGGAGTGTTCTGTTGATGAGTTCCTGAGTTTTCTTGAGTCGGGTATTGCTGAGTTTGAAAAAAGAAAATAGATCTCTATTTTAAAATTTCAAAAATTTCACTAAGTGGTTTTCTGGTTTTTCTGAAATGCTGGGTACCATCCTCAGCAGAACGGTATCCTACTGCTGCAAGCATTGCAGAAGTTAAGCCTTTCTCTTTAAGACAGAGTATCTCATCAAATTTTACTTTATCAAAACCTTCCATAGGGCAAGAGTCAATCTGAAGTTCAGACGCAGCAGCAACAAGAGTTCCTAATGCAATGTATGCCTGTTTTGCTGTCCATGCCAAGACTTGTTCAGGAGTAAGCGCTGCCATTTGGCTCTTCATCATATCACCATAACTTTTAGCTTCATTGACGTCAGTATTATTAATTTCTGCTCTTAGCTTCAGGTATCCGTCAATCTTATCGGGACCCATCTCTGTAAAATTACAGAAAAGAAATATCTGCGAAGCCTCTGTAATTTGCGGTTGTCCCCAGGCTGCCTCTCTCAATTCTTCACGAATTTTCTGATTTTCAATGATAACAACTTTGAAAGGCTGAAGTCCGTAAGAGGTAGGTGCCAGGTTAATCGCCTCTTTTAAAATTTCCAGTTTGTCTGATGATATTTTTTTTGTAGTATCAAACCTTTTGGTCGCGTATCTCCATTTAAGATTATTTATTATGCTCATATTAATTTATTTGTTGATTATTTGGATGCTTTAACAGTTATTGCATTGCGTTTGTTCAATTTGTGCCCCGCAGTAACTTTGTCGTCATTTAAATTCTGATAACTCCAAATCTGTCCGGACACTCTTCCAGAAGCTCCTTTATGCTCTTTCTCAAAAGAGGATGAATCATCCCGGGGTTTATCTCAGAAAGAGGCATTAGTGCAAACCTGCGCAAGTGCATTCGTGGATGTGGTAACTGAAGCTCTGCAGTGTTAGTGACAACATTATCATACAATAGTATGTCAATGTCAATGGTTCTGGAAGAGTAGCATGATTCCTTCTGGTCTTTTTCGTTCTTTTCCTCCCTGACCCTACCCAGACTCTTCTCGATTTTCAAAAGCTTCACAAGCAAAACATGAGGGTCAAGTTCTGTTTCAATTTTTATGGCCTGATTCAGAAACCAAACATCACTTTCAAAACCCCATGGTTCTGTTTCATACAAAGAAGAGACAACAATCTGCCTGCTGGAAAGATTTTGCAACCTCCTTCTGGCGATTTTCAAAACTTCAGCCCTGTCTCCCTCGTTGCTTCCCAAAAGCAAATAAACCTCTGCCATTTTACAAAAATCCCAGCTCCAGAAGGGCCTCTTCACTCATTCTGTTTCTATCCCAAGGTGGATCAAAGGTTAGCTCAATTGCCACATCTTCAATTGTAGGAACATCAGAAACCACGTCGTGTACATCCTGCAGCAATTCGTCAACCAGAGGACAGTTTGGAGCAGTCAGAGTCATCTTTATGAATGCCTTGTTATTTTCGTCTACCTTAATTTCGTAAATCAGCCCAAGGTCATAAATATTCACCGGAATCTCAGGGTCATATACCTGTTTAAGGGCCAATACAATATTTCTTTCAACACCATTATCGTTCATTACTTAAAATTTAAATTTACTTGTTTGCTGCAAATGCGATTGCATAAAATTTTATCTGCTTAATCATAGAGACAAGTCCATTAGCTCTGGTAGGTGAAAGATTATCCTGCAAACCTATCTCTTTTATAAAGTTAATATCTGCATCAATAATCTCCTTTGGGGTCCTTCCAGAGAAAACCCTGATTAACAGAGATATTATCCCTTTGGTTATAATAGCATCACTGTCCGCTGTAAAATATATTTTACCGTCTTTGTAGTCGGCAGCCAGCCAGACTCTGGATTGACACCCCTTTATAAGATTGCTCTCCTGCCTGCCATTATCACTTATTATCGGCAAAGACTTACCAAGTTCAATTAAATATTCGTACTTATCCAGCCAATCCGTATAGATTGAGAACTCTTCTATGATTTCCTGTTCTGATTCTTTAAGCGTCATTATATATTTTTCTTATATTCTTTTTATTATATAGCGTTATCTATATTATAAGTTCCTTAACTATGACAGCATCCTTACAGACCGCTTAAGAGATTCAATAAAGTACTCTGCTTCGTTCATTGTGTTATACATTGCCAAAGATGCTCTAAGCATCCCTGTTACCCCGTATTTAGTCATTAGTGGCTCTGAGCACATCAGCCCCGACCTCAGTGCAACACCCATTTTGTCCATCAACATTGCCAGGTCAGTGGGATGCACCCCTTCTACAGTAAAGGAAAAGAGAGGAATTTTATTGGCTGATACCCCGAATACCTTAAGTCCATTAATTGATGAAAGTCTTTCTACAATATAATCAACAAGCTCTTTTTCATGGCTTTTCAGAAACTCCGTGTCAATTGTCTGAATAAACCTCACAGACTCTCCAAGCGCAGAAGCTCCTATAAAGTTTGGAGTTCCCGCCTCAAACTTCAGGGGTAATTCTGCATAAGTGGTCTTTTTAAACGAAACGGTTCCGACCATATCGCCCCCTCCCATCCAGGGAGACATTTTCTCCAAAATTTCTCTCTTTCCGTAAAGGACTCCAATACCGGTAGGACCATATAATTTATGTCCAGAAAAGGCATAAAAATCACAATCCATATCCTGAACATCTACCCTGGAGTGAACAATACCCTGCGCTCCGTCAATCATCACCGGGATACCTTTTTTGTGGGCAACTTCTATTAATTCTTTGATGGGATTAACTATCCCCAGAACGTTTGATATATGGGCAGCAGAGATAATTTTAACCCTGCTGTCCAAAATTTCTGACAACTCTTCCATTTTCCACTCTCCATTATCGTTAACATGAAGAATTCTTAGTTCTGCACCGTTCCTTTCACATGCCATCTGCCACGGAACAATGTTTGAGTGATGTTCAGCCTCTGTGACAATTACAGCATCTCCCCTTTTCACAAAGTTCTGGCAAAAACTAGTAGCGACCAGGTTAATGGAAGCTGTGGTTCCAGATGTATAAATTATCTCTTCCCGCTCTTTTGCATTGATAAATCTCTGAATATCATCCCTCGCTCCTTCATAGAATTCTGTTGCCCTTGCGCTCAATTCATGAACAGCCCTATGGATATTGCCATTTACTCCTGAGTTCATTTTATTTATGAACTCAATAACAGAGACGGGTTTCTGAGCAGTTGCTCCATTATCAAAGTAAACTAAATTTTTGCCATTGACACTTTGTTTAAGCGCAGGAAAGAGACTTCTTATATTGTTAACATCTTTAATCAGCTCCATTTATTTGTGTTTGTATTTATTTCCTGTCATTAATTTGCAAAATTAGCAAAACAAAGTTTCAGTTTCTATTTTAAAAAACATAAATTTGTCCTAATTGTTTATTTAACCGGCTATGTACGATTATATCAAAGGAAGTATTACAGAACTTAACCCAACAGAAGTTGTGGTGGAAACCAACAATATAGGGTATAAAATATTAATTTCTCTGCAGACCTATTCTAAACTAAAATCAGGTAGTGATGTGAAATTATTTATATACCACCATCTTAGAGAAGACATAGAGCTTTTGTTCGGTTTTTTTGATAAAGAGGAGCGCTTTATTTTTTGCCTTTTGCTGGAGGTCTCAGGTATCGGCCCAAATACTGCCAGAATGATGCTCTCGTCTATGTCTTCTGAAGAGATCAGAAATGCTATAATCAGCGGTGATATTAATAAGCTGAAAAGTATCAAAGGAATAGGTCTGAAGACAGCGCAAAGAATGCTTATTGAGCTAAAAGATAAAATTGTCAAAAGCGGGAACCTCGGAGGTACTTCTACATTTATCACTTCTGCCAACTCAACTCAAAGAGAAGAGGCTACAACAGCGCTTGTCCTTCTTGGATTTTCCCGGGTCAACGTAGACAAAGTAATTGACTCTCTGCTCAAAGAGAGTCCGGCTTACAAGCTGGAGGAACTAATCAAGCTCGCTTTAAAACGATTATAATATTAAATATATTTAGTTACATTTGCGAAAAATTTAATCATTAAAATATGAATATTCCTGCAAATCTTAAGTACAGTAGTGACCACGAGTGGGTGAAAGTAGAAGGTGATATCGCAACGGTTGGTATCACAGACTTCGCACAAGGCCAATTAGGTGATATCGTCTTTATAGATATCCAAACAGAAGGTGAAACTCTTGATAAAACGGAGGTTTTTGGTGCGATTGAAGCAGTGAAAACCGTAGCTGATGCCTTTATGCCTGTATCCGGCAAAATTATCGAGGTAAATTCGAATCTCGAAAATTCACCTGAATCCGTTAACAAAGATCCATACGGAGAAGGATGGATGATAAAAATCAAAATGTCTGATCTGTCTGAAGTTGATGCCCTTCTGGATGCTGATGCATATAAAGCGATTTTGTAGCCTTATTAAATACCCATTAAACAAAAACCCTTTGGAATTAAGCTAAAGGGTTTTTTTATTATATTTACACCAGACAATTATTTATCAATCATCTATAAAATTCTATATGTTACATAGTTTTGGAAGTGATAACCATTCGGGAGTAGCCCCTGAAATACTTGATGCAATCATTAAAGCCAATAAAGACTTTGCTGTTGCATATGGTGAGGATGAAATAACAAAATCTGCTATTCTGCTTTTTAAGGAACAACTCGGGGATAGTGCAGAACCCTTTTTTGTTTTCAATGGCACTGGAGCAAACATTGTTGCGCTTAAAGCCATGACTAACAGTTATAATGCAATTCTTTGTCCCGATTCGGCTCATATTAATGTGGACGAGTGTGCAGCTCCGGAAAAGATGACCGGATGCAAACTGGTACCAATACCTGCAAAGGAGGGAAAAGTCAGTCCGGAGAATGTAGAAAAAGAGTTAAAAGGTTTTGGTTTTCAACATCATGCTCAGGTAAAAGTGCTATCAATCTCCCAACCTACAGAACTTGGCACGCTTTATACTCCAAAAGAGATAAAAGAACTGGCAGATCTGATGCATGAATACAACTGCTATCTTCATATTGACGGATCAAGGATATCTAATGCCGCTGCTTCTTTACAGATGCCAATTAAAAGTTTTACTGCCGACCTTGGAGTTGATGCAATGTCTTTCGGCGGTACAAAAAACGGCCTTTTAATTGGAGAAGCAGTTGTGTTTTTCAAGAAAGAGCTGTCAGAGAACTTTTTATATATCCGAAAGCAGGCGGCACAACTTTACTCCAAAAACAGATTTATTGCTGCGCAATTTGAAGCATATCTTACCGGAAATTTAAATATTAAACTTGCCAGCCATTCAAACGGCATGGCCAGATATCTGGAAAGTGAACTAAAATCAGTTCCACAAATAATAATAAGCCGGCCAGTAGAAACTAATGTTGTATTTGCGTATGTTCCAAAAGATTTATGTGCAAAACTGCAGAAAAAACACTACTTCTATATTTGGAACGAAGATACAACCGAGGTGCGCTGGATGTGCTCTTTCAATACAAGAAAAGAAGATATAGATATTTTTATAAATGATATTAAATCACTCGTGTAAAACAACAACTTAAAACCTATAATTATGGAAGTAACCAGAGTTTTTGATCTCCTTGAGAGGCTCAGGGATCGGTACCCAAAAGACGACATTTTAAGCAGACGAGTAAACGGAAAATGGATAAAATATTCGGTGGACGATTATTATCAACTATCTCATACACTGTCGTATGCTTTTCTTGCCTTGGGGTTAAAGCCACTGGATAAGATTATTACCATTTGCAGTAACCGTCCGGAATGGAACTTTGTCGATATGGGACTCTCTATGGCTCACATGGTACATATTCCTGTTTATACAACTTTAAGTAACGACGACTATAAGCATATTTTCACTCATAGTGATGCAAAAATTATAATTGCAGGAGGTGAACCGGTAATGAAAAAAATCGCTCCTATTATTGCCAGAATGGCCACACCGCCCGAAATTTACACAATGGACGAAACTCCCGGTTATAAGTCCATCGCAGAACTTTTCAAACTTGGAGAGGAGAAAGCATCTGAATATACCTCTGTTATTGAGGAGAATAAGAAGACAATCAGCGAGAATGATCTTGCTACAATAATCTATACATCAGGCACGACCGGAATCCCAAAAGGGGTAATGCTTTCACATAAAAATCTGGTATTCAATTTTATTGGCACTGCAATACAGCAAATCAGAGGCTATAAACATAAGATGTTGAGCTTTTTGCCCCTTTGTCACATATATGAAAGAGGCATGAACTACGATTATCAGTATGTTGGAATTAGCATATATTATGCGGAGAGCCTGGCAACAATTGCCAGCGACCTTGCAGATTGCAAGGCAGATGGCTTTTGTGCTGTTCCAAGAGTTCTGGAAATGATGTTCAGCAAGTTAGAGGCAGCAGAAAAAGATCTTAAGGGAATTAAAAAAATTATTTACCATTGGGCCTTCAGTATCGCCTGCAAGTATGATTACACTAAAAACAGGCCTCTTTATAAAATTATGTACGGCATTGCAGATAAACTTGTTTACAGTAAATGGAGGGAGAAACTTGGAGGCAAAGAGATGCTTATCGTTTCGGGCGGGTCAGCAATTCAGGCAAAAATAATCAGACTCTTTACAGCTGCAAAGATGTATATTTTTGAGGGGTATGGTATGACTGAAGCCTCTCCTGTTATTGCAGTAAATAATCCCAAGGAGATGATCATTAAAATTGGCACCGTAGGTAAGGCGATGGAGGGAACAGAGATGAAGATTGCAGAAGACGGAGAAATATTAACTCGCGGACCACATGTCATGATGGGTTACTACAAAGATCCTGAATATACCAAAACTGTAGTGGATAGTGATGGCTGGCTCCATACCGGTGATATTGGAGTTATGGTGGACAAGATTTTCCTGAAAATTACTGACAGAAAGAAAGAAATTTTCAAACTCTCAGCTGGAAAATATGTAGCGCCACAGGTAATTGAAAATATGTTAAAAGAATCGTCATACATAGAAAACTGTATGATAGTCGGAGAGAATCAGAAATTTGCTTCGGCTCTTATTATACCGTCATTTAGCCAATTGAACTTCTGGGCAGCAAAACACAAAATTCAATTTGCAGATAACGATGAATTGATTAAAAATCCTGAAGTTCAAAAGAAAATAGTCAGAGAGATAGATAATGTTAATCAAAAACTTGCTGCACATGAACAGATCAAGCGTCCAAAACTTATTAATGACGAGTGGACTCCGCTAAATGATATGCTATCTCAGACATTAAAGCTAAAACGAAATAAGATTCGCGCAAAATACGCAGAGCTTATTAACGATATCTACAAGAATGACAACTAGATGATTATCCGATTGGCATCAAATAAAGACATTGAATATATATTTAAGATATGGCACGCTTGTTTCACTGATGATCAGGCTTATATAACAAACTATCTTAAGTATTGCGTCCCTCATACTAAAACCTGGCTTTTAGGATTAGAAAAAGAGAACTTCGTTTCGTGCCTATCCGTGATTCCATCTTATATATTAATGAATTTCAAACAGATCAGAGGTGGTTACCTATATGCTGTTGGGACTCTCCCGGAATATAGAGGTAATTCATACTCAAAAGTACTGATGGAAAGCGCGATTAAAGATTGCAAAAGCGAAGGGTTGTCGTATTTGCTGGTTAAACCTGCTAACGATAACCTTTACCCGTTTTATCTTGATTCTTCTTTTGACAGAATCCTTTTCAAGAGCGTTTCTACCTTTTTAACAAAGGAGTCGGTCGGTCGAAATGATAGTTCATTGGTTATAACATCTCTTAATGCTTCTGATCTGTTCTCCATTCGCGAAGCCTCCTTTGCGGATACCCGGTATCTATGGCCTAAAGAGATTCTTGGCTATGTAATAATCGAAGCACTAAGCAGATCCGGATCGTGTAAGAAGTTTGAGATAACCAATGGGAACAGCAATCGTGTGCTATATTATATCGCGTATCCGGATGAATTAATCAGCACAAAAATCAAAGTTCTGGAAACAAATGCTGAAAATCCCATTGAAATTGAGTATTTACTCTCAATACTTAAGGGGGAATATCCCGGAATGGAGGAGACTGAGATTGAATCACCTATAAGTTATCTGGAGTCCGTTAGCTATACAGTACAGCGATCAGCTCTATTACACCCTTTTAACGAAAATCTTTCTCCGCTTCTTGAAAAGCTCCATTTATCTTTGCCATTAGAATAACCATAATTGTTTCTCATGGAACAATCTCCTATCTTCCAAAACAGACAAGCAATACCGAGATATCTGAAGGAGAAACTCCAGGTATTCTTGACGCCTGTGAAATAGTTTTTGGCCTGTGTTTTTCCAGTTTTTGTCTTGATTCAATAGAAAGAGATTTTAAAGAGGTATAATCGAAATCATCAGGAATTTTCACCTCTTCTAACTTAAGAATTTTATCTGCAATTCTCTTCTCCCTGTCAATATACCCTTTATATTTTACCAAAATTTCTGCAGATTCAATAATTTCTTTCACCAATAGAGCAGCAGAGGTAGATTCGTCTTGATAAACATCAGCTTCATATGGGAGTTTAAAAGCATCACTTATTCCAGGCAATAAGCCCTGTAGATTATCAGCTAACATTTGGTATGTTTCGTCGACAGGTGAATCCGTGCCTGAAATAAGACTCAATCCGTGCAAAAAAGTATTTGCCTCTGATTGGTCGTTAATAAGCTGGTTTTCTTTAATATATTGTTGAAATGTTTCTCGTGGAACAATTTTAAGAAGATTAAGAATCTCTACATGTGGTCTGCTTAAGATCTCCGCAAGTTTTTTTCTCTGGGGAATAATTGAAGATTGCCTTTCTTGCAGATAGAAATTAATCAATTCTGGAGAGATGGAAGACTTTTCCATAAAATCGGTAAGGAGATGAACAGCTCTATATTTTTTTAATACTAACTTCAACCTTTCATCTGAAGCAAGTCCAATTTGATGTGATAAGTAAGTGAGTCTGAGATCTGCATTGTCTTGTCTTAGAAGAATACGATATTCTGCTCTTGAAGTGAACATTCTGTATGGTTCATCTACTCCTTTTGTAACTAAATCGTCAATTAGCACTCCAATGTATGCTTGGTCTCTTTTTAAAACAAATGGCTCCTTTCCAACAATTTTCAGATGAGCATTTATTCCGGCCATTATACCTTGTGCTGCTGCCTCTTCATAGCCTGTAGTTCCATTAATCTGACCGGCAAAATAAAGGTTCGGAATAGATTTAAGCTCTAAAGTATGATTCAGTTGAGTTGGAGGGAAATAATCGTACTCTACCGCATATGCTGGTCTGTAAATTACAACATTTTCAAAACCAGGTATTGCCCTTAACGCTCCATATTGTGTATCAAGAGGTAAAGATGAAGAGAATCCCTGAAGATAATATTCATTTGTATTCCATCCTTCCGGTTCAAGAAATAGTTGATGTGTCGTCTTATCTGAAAACGTTTTTAGTTTATCCTCTATGCTTGGACAATATCTTGGCCCTCGTCCGGAAATTTTTCCTGAGAAAAGGGGAGAAAATTTAAACCCATCTTTGAGAATGTCATGAACCTCCTGATTGGTATGAACCATATAACAAAACATCTGATTTATACTGCCTTGTATTGGAGATGGTATATTTAGAAAAGAAAACTTCTCGGGAACCGTATCTCCTTGCTGTATTTGCAGCTTAGTAAGGTCTATCGAGCGAGCGTCCAAACGTGGTGGAGTTCCCGTCTTCATTTTATTAACTTCAACCCCCTTACTAACAAGTTGTTCAGATAAAAATAAAGAGGGTAATTCTCCTATTCTCCCTCCTTCTGCCGAATTCTGACCAATAAAAAGCTTCCCGTTTAAAAAAGTACCCGCCGCAAGTATTGTTGCTTTTGAGTAAAAAACAGCTCCCAGAGAAGTTTTAATTCCGACTACTCTACCATCATCAAATATAAATTCAGTAGCGGTATCCTGCCATAGATTAAGGTTTTTTGTATGCTCCAGAAGAAATCTCCAATTCAATGAGAAGTGTTGTCTGTCACATTGGGCTCTTGGACTCCACATTGCGGGACCCTTTGATCTGTTAAGCATTCTGAATTGCAGAGTGCTTGCATCTGTTATCAAGCCGATATACCCCCCCAAAGCGTCTATCTCTCTTACTATCTGACCTTTGGCTATGCCTCCGATAGCCGGATTACAAGACATCTGCGCAATTTTGTTCATATCCATAGTCAGCAAAAGAACTCGGGATCCTAACTTTGCTGCTGCATGAGCTGCTTCACAACCTGCATGCCCCGCTCCTATCACAATTATATCGTAACTATCAGTCATGAGGACAATTTTTTATTTAAATAGAAATCTTCTCTCTCCCTCATAACTTTTTTTTGTTCTTTTGTCCGGTCTTTATATCCTAACATATGTAAAATCCCATGGATAATAACACGATGGAGTTCATTCATGAAATCCTGTTTATACAGTTCTGCATTTGACCTTACGCTGTCAACGCTAATGAAAATGTCACCAGAGATAACATTATCTTCAGAATTATCAAATGTTATGACATCAGTAAAGTAATCGTGAGAAAGAAACTGTCTGTTAATTTGCAAAAGATACTTATCTGAACAAAACACAATAGATATGTCACCGACACTTTTGGGACATTCGAAACTCTCTTCCAGAATTACTGATTTTATCCATTTAGTACAGGCTCGCCTGCCTCCGAAATTAAACTTTGTTTGTTCTCTTAAATAGTTAATCATTACTTTTCATCTCCTCCAGCTGATCCCAATATTCAATCGCCCTTCTGGTGTGTGGAATAACAATCGATCCACCTACAAGGTTCGCGACAGAAAATATCTCAAATAACTGTTCTCTGGTAACATTCATTTCAAAACACTTTTCAATATGATATTTAATACAGTCATCACATCTAAGAACCAAAGAAGACACCAGCCCCAGCATCTCTTTTGTCTGAGCAGGAAGCGCTCCGTTTTCATAAGTACACGTGTCTAAATTGAAAAAACGCTTGAAGAATAAATTGTCCGAATCAAGAATAATTTTGTTCATTTTGGCACGATATGTGCGGAAATTGTTTATCGATTCCATTGAAATGTAATTTTGATGCAAAACTACAAAAATATATAAATTAAAAATTTAAAAATTTATGGCTAAGGTAACCGTTATTGGCGCTGGTAATGTTGGAGCAACTTGTGTAAACGCAATGACAATGATGCAATTTGCATCAGAAGTAGTTTTGCTTGATATCAAACCCGGTATTGCAGAGGGAAAAGCAATTGATATGACTCAAACTGCAAAATTATTAAGATTCGACACAAGAGTAGTAGGAGTTACGAATAATTATGAAGCAACAGCAAAATCAAAAGTTATTGTTGTCACATCTGGCATTCCTCGTAAACCTGGCATGACACGTGAAGAGTTAATCGGTACCAATGCAAGGATAGTGAATGAAGTTATAGAGAATGCACTCAAATATTCTCCCAATGCAGTTATTGTTATGATTTCCAACCCAATGGACACAATGACATATCTTACTCTCAAGACAACAAAACTGCCAAAAAACAGAGTAATTGGAATGGGTGGGATATTAGACAGCAACCGGTTTGTATATTATCTGAGAAAAGCATTGGATGCTCCTGCAAGTGACGTAGCAGGAATGGTAATAGGTGGTCACGGAGATACAACAATGATTCCACTTACAAGATTTGCAAATTTAAGAGGCATCCCTGTAGGAGAGCTTATTTCCAAGGAGGTTCTTGACAAGGTTGCCAAAGATACAATGGTAGGGGGTGCTACTCTAACTAAATATCTTGGAACTTCTGCATGGTATGCTCCAGGTGCTGCTGCTGCTGCACTTGTGAGATCCATTGTCTTAGATGAAAAGAAAATCAATCCATGCTGTGTAATGCTCGAGGGAGAGTATGGTCAAAATGATATTTGCATAGGGGTTCCTGTAGTAGTAGGAAGACATGGCTGGGAAAGAATTGTAGAATTAAACCTTAACGCAGAAGAGAAAGCACTCTTTCAGCAGAGCGCAGATTCTGTCCGGTCAACCAATCAGGTACTTAAAGAACTGAATCTGGTTTAGGAGATACTAAAAACATTTTGCATCTTTGCAACGCGAAGATCCGGGGTATTAGCTCAGTTGGCTAGAGCGCTTGCATGGCATGCAAGAGGTCATCGGTTCGACTCCGATATGCTCCACAAAAGTTTTTAACAATTTAGCAGAATTTTATCGATCTAATTTACTTGCACTTAGAGTTATTTTATAAAAGTTTATCCACAATTACTTTTGTCTAATAATTATTTCTTACTATTTTTACACCTGATAAACATTTGTACACAAATTAAGTTATGGAAATAAAGAAAACACCTAAGGCAAACCTGGAAAACAAAAAATTTCTATTTACAGAAATTGGCTTGATTCTTTCATTAGTATTGGTCTTACTGGCTTTTGAATGGAAATCATATGAAAAATCTGTATCAACTCTGGGGAATGAGTCTGCAACCATTATTGAGGATGAAATGATTCCTATCACAACGGAAACTCCTCCCCCTCCTCCTGAGATGCCAAAAATTCCGGTTGTATCCGACGTCCTCGAAGTTGTAGACGATGACATGAAGTTGTCTAATGATCTTATCATAAACACAGAAGATAATAGTAAACTTGGAGTGGAAATTAAAGAATATGTCAAGGGAGGGAGAGAAGAGGTAATTGAAGAAGAAGAAATTCCGTTCCTAATCGTTGAAGAAAAACCTACCTTCCAGGGTGGTGACGAAAATGAATTTACAAAGTGGGTTTTTGCCAGACTGGTATATCCGGAAATTGCTAAAGAAAATGGCATACAGGGCCGTGTTACTCTTCAGTTTCTGGTTAATACAGATGGCAGCGTCAGTGATGTTAAAGTTCTCAGAGGAGTTGATCCCTCACTGGATAAAGAGGCTGTACGCATTGTGTCATCTTCTCCAAAATGGAAACCAGGGAGACAAAGGAACAAACCAGTTAAGGTTCGTTACACTTTCCCTGTGATCTTCCAGTTGAGATAGAACTAACATTCAAATGAACGGAAAAGGCTGCCTCGTTTGAAGCAGCCTTTTCTGTAATTAAAAGGGTAATATAAAAATATGGAAAAAACCATTTTTGTAGGTGTTATCAGGCAAAACGATGATGAGCAAAAGGTTAATGATTACCTGGATGAGCTTGAGTTTTTGGCAGAAACTGCCGGTGCTTTTGGCGAGAAGAGGTTTATACAAAAATTGGATAAACCGAATCCTAAAACATATATTGGGGCAGGCAAACTCGAGGAGATTAAGGCTTACATAAAGGAGCATGAAATTGACCTGGTTATATTTGATGATGAACTAACGCCTTCTCAGCTGAGAAATATAGAGAGAGGCCTTGAGTGTCGCATATTAGACAGGACAAATCTTATTTTGGATATTTTTGCTCAGAGAGCAAAAACAGCATATGCAAAAACTCAAGTAGAACTTGCTCAATATCAATATCTTTTACCTAGATTAACCGGTTTGTGGACCCACCTGGAACGGCAACGAGGCGGTATTGGCATGAGAGGTCCGGGGGAGAGCCAGATTGAGACAGACAAACGGATAATTCTCGATAAAATAAGCCGCCTCAAAGAGCAGCTTAAAAAAATTGACAGGCAGATGTCTGCACAAAGGGGCAACAGGGGTAACCTGGTGCGAATTTCTCTTGTCGGATATACAAATGTGGGTAAAAGCACACTTATGAATCTTCTTGCCAAGAGCGATGTTTTTGCAGAGAACAAGTTGTTTGCAACTCTCGATACAACAGTCAGAAAGGTTGTGATAGAAAATGTACCCTTTCTTCTTAGCGATACTGTAGGATTTATCAGGAAACTTCCTCATCAGCTTGTAGAATCGTTCAAAAGCACGCTTGATGAAGTCCGTGAAGCAGATATTCTGATGCATGTTGTAGATATATCGCACCCAAACTTTGAAGAACAGATTAAGGTGGTTCACGAAACACTTACAGAAATCGGAGCCAAAGACAAGCCCCTTTTCCTTGTTTTTAACAAAATTGATCTTTATAAGTACATTCCTCAGGACGAATATGATTTAGGGCCTAAAAAGCAGGAAAATTATACCTTAAACGAGCTTAAGCACTCCTGGATGAGAAAGGAACATGATCCATGCATATTCATTTCTGCTAAAGAAAAGTTACAAATCGACAAATTGAGAAATGACCTCTACAAGATGGTCGCAGAAATTCATGCCGGCAGATATCCGTTTGATAATTTTCTATGGTAATCTGGTAAATTAAAACTTGCCTGCTTCTTTTGTCTGATTTGATCTAACAGCATCAATGATTTTTTCGACAGGGAGTTCTTCTACTACTCTGCCTTTGTATCCTTTCATTGTCTTTGCAACAAACAGTGAGTTAAGAAGAGCCTCTTCAGTTGCTTCGATTGTTGCAAGAAAAAGAGGTGAAACTGACGCATTATGAAGTTCTTTTGGCATATAAAAGTCAGACGACTCGTCTATCAGATTCTCTTTAGCAACCGAAAGTGCAATTACATAATCTCCGCTTCCGTTTGATGCAATTCCGCCCGTTTTAGCAAGACCAAGCATTGCTCTTTTTGCAAGTCTTTCAAGATTTCTCGATGTCATGGGAGCATCGGTTATTACAACCATCATGCATGATCCATCAGCATGCTGTGATATATCGTTCTTATAATCAAATTTATCCAGCAACTGCCCTGCCTGAACTCCGGCAATCTCAAGAACACCTCCATAGTTAGACTGAACCAATACACCGACAGTATAGCCACCAAGAGACTCAGGCAATACTCTTGAAGATGTTCCTATGCCACCCTTAAAACCAAAACAGATTGTACCTGTTCCCGCACCTACGCAACCCTCCTCTACTTTGCCATCTTTTGCGTTTTCTATAGCCATTAAAACATGTTCGGGCTTTATAACGCGTGTCCTTATATTGTTTAGTCCCCCGTCATTGGTCTCTCCAACAATTCCGTTTACAGAACTCACACCGGAATTACCCTCCTGAGCAAGCGTATATGAAATCAGCGCTTCTAAACCAGCGGCTATGCTTAGGGTATTGGTAAGAATGACAGGTGTCTCAATATTTCCAAGTTCTTTAACCTGGGTATAGCCGGCAAGTTTACCGAATCCGTTGCCAACATAAATGGCTGCAGGAACCTTCTTTCTAAATATATTTCCGTCATGAGGAATAATCGCCGTTACACCCGTTCTGATATCATCACCCTCAATAAGAGTTACGTGTCCGACTTTAACACCTTCGACATCTGTAATGGCGTTATTTTTACCCGTTTTAAACACTCCCGTTTCGATTCCGTAATCCCTTACCCTCTCCTGGGCAAGCAACTGGTTAGAAAAAAACACAATTGCAAGAATAAACAATTTCTTCATTATTCAATATTCAAAAATTTAAGTACTCTGTCCTGCACAATTGACGGCTCCTCCAAAAAGCCGTTATGACCTGAGTGTTCAAGGATAAGTTTCTCTGCTTTAGGCAGACTTTCCATTAGCAAATCGGCCTTTTCCTGAGGAATGTGAAAGTCGTGCCTGCCTAAAATGAGAAGTAACGGAGAGGTATAACTCCTGAGAAATTCCAAATTGTCCGGTCTTGTTTTAAGTCCTTCCAAAGAAGCGACAACACCCTCCGGATCATGGGTTTCCGTAAGTTCAACAATCTCTCGGATGTTTTCATCCATTCTTCTTAAGTTTTCCTGAGCAAACATTTTTGGAATTCCCATTTTTGCTATTGTCTGCAGTTTCGACTTGTGGATCAATGCAATCTCCCTGTCTCTGTCGGTTTTTTTTTCTTCTGAATCGGCAAGTGGCCCTGAATGCATCAATATCAGAGAAGTAAATCTTTCTGGATACCTCTTTACTGCCTCTATAGCAATATAACCTCCCATTGAATGGCCTGCTATGCAGGCAGATTCAACTTTGCATATATCCAGAACTTCCTTTGCAATATCTGCAGAAAATTCAATGCTGTTGTTAGTTTTGTGAGAACCGGAAAGTCCGTGCCCGGGGAGGTCAATAGAAATTATTCTTAGCTTTGGCAACAGCGGGCTAATGAAGTCATCCCAAACATAGAGGGTCTCCAGATATCCGTGAAGCAGGAGAACTGTTATTTCGCCCTTTTTACTGTCAGAAATGTGAATAGGGATGCCTTTACAGGTCGCAAAAAATTCCATTTGGTTATATTTTTTACAAATTTAATAGATATTGGAGTAATTTTTATATTTTTGTTGTACTAATCTAGACCTGCAATTTATTAATTTACCAAAATGATTTAAAATGAAATTAACAAAATTCCTGTCTATTGTTACTGTTGCAATTATCTCCCTTTCATTATCAGGATGCAATAAAGATCCTGATCCAATTATTCTTACAGGTTCATGGCAACTGGATCCCACAGCAACTTTTTTACAAATTTATTACAATTCTAGCTACGCATCAGAGTACCCAAGTGCAATACAATTCCTTAAAGATAATAAAGATAAAATCTTAAAAGAGATAAAGAAACCCGAAATAATTCAGTTTGTCGCCCCGAATACGGTAAATTTTATATATGAAGCCTCCTCCTCTACTCCACCAGTCGTGGGAACGTTTGAACAATTTGAGATTTATGTAAACATTAAAAACCCAATCTTCCCGAATGGTCTTACAGGAGCTTCAAACAATCAAAAACTGGAAATTTATTACAGTAAAGAATATATGATGAGTATTCTGTACTCAATTTTAACTCCTGCCGACGATACGCAGGAGACATTCTCAAATCTCATTGAGGGGTTTGACGGAGTTGGGGTATATGTTCGGCCCTCGTTGTAATTAATTTTATCAATCCTTTAGTTTGGCAAGGAGAAACTCTCTGTTCATACGGGCAATATGGGCAACAGAGATGTTCTTGGGACACTCCATCTCACATGCGCGTGTATTTGTACATGCTCCAAAACCAAGTTCGTCCATCTTTGCAACCATTGCCCTGGCTCTTCTGGTGCCTTCAATTTTACCTTGTGGAAGCAGAGCAAGTGAGCTTACTCTTGCAGATACAAATAACATCGCAGATCCATTCTTGCAAGCGGCGATGCAAGCGCCACAGCCTACACAGGCAGCAGCATCCATGCTCTCTTCCGCGTTATCTCTTGGAATTGGTATAGAGTTCGCATCAGGAACGCCACCAGTATTAACTGACACATATCCACCGGCTTGCAAAATAAGGTCCAGTGCTTCCCTGTTAACAACAAGATCCTTAATGACAGGCATAGCTGCCGAACGCCAGGGTTCAATTGTAATTGTGTCACCATCTTTAAACTTACGCATGTGCAGTTGACAGGTTGTTACTTCATTGTCCGGTCCGTGTGGCCTTCCGTTTATATACAAGGAGCACATGCCGCAAATGCCTTCGCGGCAGTCGTGGTCAAATGCTACAGGCCCTTCGCTCTTACAGCCTTTGTTGACAGCTACAGGATCGCTCCCCTCCCGGATGAGTTGTTCGTTAAGTATGTCCATCATCTCAAGAAATGATGAATCAGGAGAGATACCCGTAACCTTGTAGACTACGAAATGTCCCTTATCTTTTGCGCTTTTCTGGCGCCAAACTTTTAATGTTAAGTCCATAATGAATAAGTTTCTTAGTCTTTATAGTTTCTTGTATCTATCTTAATATTTTCGTATTTGAGTGGTTCTTTGTGTTTTACAGGATCTTTCCCTTCACCCATATACTCCCATGCGCTAACATACATGTAATTTTCATCATCCCGAAGAGTTTCGCCATCTGCCGTTTGCATCTCTTCGCGGAAGTGGCCCCCGCAGGACTCAAAACGCATAAGAGCATCTCTGGCCATAAGTTCTCCCATTTCAATAAAATCTGAAACTCTCAGTGCCTTTTCTACCTCCTGGTTAAATTCATTATTCTCACCGGGCACATAAACATTTTTCCAGAACTCCTCACGAAGTGACTTGATCTCCTTGACAGCCTTTTCAAGACCCTTTTCATTTCTGGCCATACCCACATAATCCCACATTATATGACCCAGTTTCTTATGGAAAAAATCCACAGGTTCTTTGCCTTTTACTGCAAATAATCTGGCAATTTTTTCCTTAACTCCATTCTCTGCCTCCTCAAAGGCAGGGTGATTCGTATCTGTTTTAGGCGCCTGAATCTTACCGGCAAGAAAATCTCCAATAGTGTAGGGAAGTATAAAATATCCGTCTGCAAGCCCTTGCATAAGAGCAGATGCTCCAAGGCGGTTTCCTCCGTGATCACTGAAATTTGCCTCTCCAATTGCATAAAGCCCGGGAATTGTTGTCTGCAGATTATAATCAACCCAGATTCCTCCCATAGTGTAGTGGATGGCCGGATAGATCATCATAGGCTCTTTATAAGGATCTACATCTGTGATCTTTTCGTACATCTGGAACAGGTTGCCATATCTCTCTGCTATAACGTGTTTCCCAAGGCGATCGATAGAAGTTTTAAAATCAAGAAAAACGGCCAATCCTGTTTCGTTAATACCAAAACCGGCATCACATCTCTCTTTTGCTGCCCGTGAGGCTACATCACGAGGCACAAGGTTTCCGAAAGCTGGGTAACGGCGCTCCAGATAATAGTCTCTGTCTTCTTCCGGAATTTGCGAAGCCATAATTTTTTTGGCTCTGATTTTCTCTACATCCTCTTTTTTCTTTGGAACCCATATTCTACCGTCATTTCTAAGCGACTCGCTCATAAGAGTAAGCTTAGATTGTTGCTCACCGTGAACAGGAATACATGTCGGATGTATTTGCGCAAAACAAGGATTTCCGAAAAATGCTCCCTTTTTGAAACATTGCCATACAGCTGATCCATTGCTGTTCATAGCGTTGGTTGAGAGAAAAAAGACATTTCCATAACCTCCTGTCGCAAGCACCACAGCGTGTGCTCCATGCCGCTCAATTTCACCAGTAACCAGGTTTCTTGCGATTATACCTTTGGCTTCTCCGTTTACCAGAACCAAATCGAGCATCTCATGACGAGTAAATGATTTAACAGTTCCAAGGTGAATCTGACGATTGAGAGCAGCATATGCTCCCAACAGAAGTTGCTGACCGGTCTGGCCTCTGGCATAAAAAGTTCTGCTAACCTGAGCGCCGCCAAAAGAACGGTTATCGAGCAATCCACCATACTCTCTGGCAAATGGGACACCCTGTGCAACACACTGATCTATAATCTGATTGCTTACCTCCGCCAGACGATAAACATTTGCTTCTCTGCTTCTGTAGTCACCACCCTTAATTGTGTCATAAAAGAGGCGATAAACCGAGTCGTTGTCGTTAGGGTAGTTTTTTGCAGCATTTATGCCCCCTTGAGCGGCTATAGAATGTGCCCTGCGAGGTGAATCACCTATGCAAAAAACTTTAACATTGTAGCCAAGTTCGCCTAGTGAAGCTGCGGAAGATGCTCCGCCCAAACCAGTGCCAATAACGATAATATCTAACTTACGTTTATTTCCAGGGCTTACAACACGAATATGAGCTTTATGCTCTGTCCACTTTGAGGACAAAGGCCCTTCAGGGATTTTAGAAATCAGCTTTTCGGACATTTTTTCTATTTTAAAAAAGTGCACAAAACTATGCAATTTAAAGAAGAACACCAATAATATATCATTTTTTGTATCTTTACTCAATCATTAAACTACTAACCCCAAATTTAATCAATGAAGAGATTACTGACAATTTGTGCTTCGTCTATCCTGACCATCTCTCTGGTTGCACAAACCACAATTATCCCAAGACCCAACAAGATAGAAATTGGTCAGGGATACTTTCAATTAGATGAAAAATGCGTTATTTATTCGAATGAAAAGGGCTCCTCCAATTTAGATTACCTTAAAAACAAACTTGTCAAAGCAACCGGCTTCCCTTTTAGCGAAACAAAAAACCTGCCGGCAGATAATTTTATCTGTCTCGATTATTCTAAAGATTACAACATTGCCAGCGAGGGATATCTTTTGAATATTTCAACAATGGGAATTACTATCAAAGCCGGTAGCAGTTCAGGTATTTTTTACGGCATTCAGTCACTTTTACAACTTCTTCCACCAGCTGTTTACTCGGGAAGAACTATTGGTTTTGAGGTGTGGCGTGTTCCTGTCCTATCTATAGAAGATTCTCCCAGATTCAGTTACCGCGGGATTATGCTCGATGTATCAAGAACCTTTTTTGATGCAGAGACAGTCAAGAAGTATATAGACTGGATGTCTTATCATAAAATAAATACTTTTCACTGGCACCTAACAGATGATAATGGATGGAGAATCGAGATCAAAAAGTATCCTGAGTTGACCAATAAAGGTGCATGGAGAGGTCCAGATGAGGTGCTCTCTGCTGCCTTTGGCTCAGGTAACCAGAGATATGGCGGTTTCTATACTCAGGATCAGATAAAGGAAATTGTTGCTTATGCAACAGAGAGGCATATAGAGATAATCCCGGAAATTGACCTTCCTGGTCATAGCAGAGCTGTTACTGCATCTTATCCGCAAGTTGCCTGTAAAATTAACGATAACAGTGTGAGTGTCCAGGGAGAAGAGAAAAATGTATGGTGCGTCAGCAACGAGCAAAACTATAAAATGCTTGACAACATTATAAAAGAACTCTCAAAACTATTTCCTTCGAAGTATATTCATATCGGGGGAGATGAGGTAAATTTCTCTGCATGGAAATCCTGCCCCGATTGTCAGGCTTTGATGGTAAAAGAAGGAATGAAAGAGCCGGCTGAGTTGCTTAATTATTTTGTAAGAAGAATGGAGAAAATTGTTGAGAAACATGGGAAACATATGGCTGGTTGGGACGAGATTCTGGATGGAGGTGCCCTGAAAACAGATACAAGAGTATATGCATGGAGGAGCGTAGCCAAAGGCATTCAATCGGTTAAGAAAGGACAGCCGACAATAATGATGCCTAGTTCGTTTTGCTATTTTGACATGAAACAATCACCAGAAGAGAGAGGTCACAACTGGGCAGGGATTGTATCAACAGAAAAAAGTTACTCCCTGGATCCTGTTGGAACCGCAGAATTAACCGAGGAAGAGTCTAAACTTATTGTTGGAGTTCAAGGTGCTCTTTGGACAGAATTGTTAGGCAGACCAGCAAGATTTATTGATTATCAAACATACCCGCGATTAGCAGCAATTGCTGAGGTTGGCTGGACCAGCCAGGAGTTAAGAAGCTGGCCTGATTTCAATAACAGACTAATCAAAGAGCATTTCGAAAGGATGAACCAAATGGGTATTGCTTTCCGCATTCCTCCACCTACCGTACTCTATGAGAACGGATCTGTTAAAGCAGAAACGCCATACCCCTGGGCTATAGTAAGATACACAATGGATGAAACCAATCCAACACCCTACTCTCCTGTTTACAAAGGAGAAATATTTACAGACAAACCTGTTAAGTTCCGTTTTGCAACATTCTATCATGACGAACTCAGAAGTTCTGTTGTCAAGGTTTCAAATGTAGAATATGAGTATCAGAAACCTGAATATGAAATTGAAACATCTATTGCAATAAACAGAAGTACTCCTATAGAAAATCTTTATGACTACAAGCAAAGCACCTTTATCAGGAGTGCCGGAAAACTTAAGGCAGGTGACTACTTTACATATAAATTCAAACAACCTGTAAACACAAAGAGGATAACCGTCGAGACTGGCATTTCAAATATTACCTTTTATCCGGTAACTGATGGGTATGTAGAATACTCATACAACGGCACAGATTTCATTAAAGGCGATTCTTTTGTATATGGTGTGGCAGTAATTTATCCCAAACAAACAGTAATGGCAGTCCGGATACAGATAACAGCTCCAAATGACGCCAATACCGTAGCTTTTCAGGAACTAAAAATTGATTAATTGTTAACGGAGAGTTTATTGTAGGATATATTGACTACTTTTACTGCACGTTCATTAAGTGTTTTCAGTTCTTCAAGATTAAGTCCTTCTTTTCTCCACTTTTCAATAGGGCTTTTGTAGAGCTGGTACACCATTTCCTCTGCACGCCTCAGCTCCTGCATATAACCGTTTCCCTTACTATTATAGATAAGGTTGAAGTTCATGTATTTTCCCCCGTTTCCACGCTTTAAAGAGAAGGTTTTGTACTTTAAAAACAGGGCGTTGTCACAGGCAATTGCGTTTTGTGAATCTTTTGAACGCAAAACGACAGAGGGTTGGCTCTCTCCTGCCTTAACCCACAATGGAATTGCTACTCCAGCAGGGGGATAGCCTAATACTGTCCACATCGTAGTCATTTCAGGATTTTCCCCTGGTTTAACACCTTGTACAACAACAGAAGCAGTTGATGATTTTCTAGGAATAAAATCCTGATCCACAACCCATCCGCTAAATCTTTCCGGAGACTGGTCAGGTCTGAGAAGATCAAAACCTTGAAGGGAGTGGTAGAAAGAGCGGGATAAATTATTAAAAATCCATTCGGGCGTAATGTTCATGTGAGCGGATTGCCGGGATATTATCTCGCTTGCGGTTTTATATCTGATATAACCCATTCCCTCGTTAAACCTGCCTGTATATGAAAAATTAGTATAGATAAGATAGCCTTCAGGAGCAATTTTCTGGTCATTTGCATCTACCTTAACAAATTTTGAATTATTGGTTTCATAGTAAGCAGCTCCTCCCTCTGCATCAATAACACCGAAGTTTGCCTCAACTCCTAACGGTTTTACATGTTCCTCAAGAAAATCTTCAAAGTCTGCCAGATTTTTACAGACAGAAAGCGCTTCAAACATTATCTCTCCTTCTTTGTCTGCTTCTTTAATATCATCATCTTTTAAATTATATGACGCTGTGTTCATAATGGAAAAGCCTGTACTGTTTGTACCCATCCAAACAATCCCGGAAGTGTCCGGACTATTTACAAGAGCAATAAAGTCAAATTTTTTCCCCTTAAAATACTGAATTCGGTTATTATCTTCTCCTGTATCCCTGTTTTTCCACAAAAGTGGTCTTCCGTCCGGAGTAATTTTTCCGGTAATAATTGCTGATGTACATGCAGTAAGATCATGGCTGTTTGAGATAACCAGCAGAGTAAAAAAAAGGATAATAATAAATTTTTTCATCATTATGTAAAAATTAGTAAGATTATTATAAAGAAGAAAAGAGAGAGGAATCTTCTCCTATTGTGTTTCTGTTAAGTCCCAAATGTTTATATGCAAGGTCGGTGACTTCCCTGCCTCTTGGGGTCCTGTGAATAAAACCTTCCATTATCAAAAATGGTTCATAAACCTCTTCTATGGTACCAATATCTTCGCTTACTGCTGTTGCAATCGTACTAACGCCAACAGGTCCTCCTTTAAATTTGTGAATAATAGTAGAAAGTATCTTGTTATCCATCAGGTCCAGCCCTCTCTTGTCAATATTTAAAGCATCTAGAGCGTATTTTGTTATATTAAGATCAATATTTCCATCGCCTTTTACCTGTGCAAAATCTCTTACCCTTCTCAGAAGTGAATTAGCAATTCTTGGGGTTCCTCTGCTTCTTCTGGAAATTTCCATAGCAGCTTCCTTTTGGATTCCAATATTCAAAATAAAAGCACTTCTTGTTATTATTTTAAGAAGTACTTCTGCATCATAATATTCGAGGTGTGATTGTATTCCAAATCTTGCCCGTAAAGGAGAAGTAAGAAGACCGCTCCGTGTAGTTGCGCCTATAAGTGTAAAAGGATTCAGGGTAAGTTGAACAGATCTTGCTCCAGGCCCTTTATCTATCATAATATCAATGGTAAAATCCTCCATTGCTGAGTAAAGATACTCCTCAACAACTGGTGCCAGCCTGTGTATCTCATCTATAAACAGTACATCTCCCCTTTCCAGTCCCGTTAGAAGTCCTGCCAAATCTCCAGGTTTATCCAGAACAGGACCAGATGTAATCTTCATATTTACACCAAGTTCGTTAGCAACAATATGAGCAAGAGTCGTTTTGCCTAATCCAGGAGGGCCGTGAAGTAAAACATGATCCAATGCTTCTCCTCTTATTTGTGCCGCCTTTACAAAAATTTTAAGATTTTCTATAATCTTTTCCTGTCCGGAAAACTCAGCAAAATCATGTGGTCTGATTTGTCCTTCAAAATCTCTATCTTTGTTTTCCTTCTCGTTATGAGGGTCGAAGCTTGTCATTTTATTAACAGTATTAATTATTACAAATATAAATTAAACTTTTAATAGTTATTTTGTTTTTAATGTATGTTTGTTGATATGTTAATAATTAAAGTTATTAAACTAAATATTATTTTTTCAACACAATTTTACACTGTTATTAACCTCTATTGTTTTTCATAAATATTTTTAAATAAATATATTATAAAATATAATAATAAGTTATAAACAGATGTTAAAAACTATTATCGGCTATTAATAACAAATATTGCGTGTGGATAATTTTTGGATAAAAAGATAAAAAGTCGGCTGAAAAAAGGTTGTATAATAAGGAATAAAAATTATATAAAAATTAATATCAATTTTTAAAATATAATTTTAATAAATTCTTCACATTTTCTAAACTGAGTTATTAACAAGTATCATGAGAGATAAAATTTTAGAGAGTAATTTTGTTGAACAAGAGTCTAATAAAGAGCTGGTTGCTTGGATTAAAAAACCTTCAAAAGAATTAATTGTTCTGAATGGGCTTTACTCTTCTGCAAAGGCTTTTGTCATGTCGTCTGCCATGCAGAAGGGATTGCACCTTGTCCTTCTTAATAACAAAGAGGATGCAGCTTATTGTTCAAGTGATCTCTGCAGTCTTCTGGATAAAGAGAGTGTATATTTTTTCCCCAGCTCTTCAAATTTCAATTTAAGGAATAGTGTAAAAGATTCTTCGCATCAGGTGCAGAGAACTGCTGCTATAAAGGCAATTAAATCCTATCAGGAGGGAGAAAAAAACTTCCAAAGGGTAATTCTGGTAGGATATCCTCATTCAATTTCTGAGTTGTTTATAAACCCAAAAAAATTAAACTCGAGCATATTAACTATTTCTAAAGGATACTCTTTATCTCATGAATTTATAAAAGAGACGCTCATTGCTTATTCCTTTGAGAGGGTCGATTTTGTTTCTGAACCCGGGCAATTCGCTTTGAGAGGAGGGTTAATAGATCTCTTCTCATACTCATACAACAGACCTTACAGAATTGATTTTTTTGGAGATACAGTAGAGAGTATAAGAATTTTTGACATTGAGACTCAAAGGTCCACAGAGGAACTTGAGACTATAGAAATATTTCCCAATATTTACGAAGGAAATGAGGCAGAAGAGATGGTTGATTACTTCACCTTTACAAAAGGAGAATCAACGATCTGGGTTACAGATTATGAGTTTTTCACACAGCAGATAGCTCTTTTGAAAGAGCACCAAAGGGAGGGGCAAAAGTTGCTCGACAAAGATAGCTTTGTTAAAAATCTGGAAAAACATAAAAGAATATTTTTCGGACCTCTTCCAAAGGAGTTAAGAGCAGGGAAGAGCCTCTCCTATCATACAACTCCTCAGCCAACATTCAATAAAAATTTTGAATTGCTGGCAAAGGATATATCAGATAGAACTGCACAGAATTACTCAGTCTCAATCTTAAGCGATAACCCTAATCAGATTGGGCGGCTTCGCCAGATTTTTGCATCTTTTGAAAAGATGAGGATTGTGTTTTATACTCAGAATTTCTCGCTGCACGAAGGATTCATAGACCATGTATCTAAAATATGCCTCTATACAGATCATCAGATTTTTGAAAGATATCACAGGGTTAAAACCCAAAGATCAGTTGAAAAGAGCGAAAGGCTCACAATTAACGAACTGAACTCATACCAGATAGGGGACTATATTGTGCATATAGACCACGGTATCGGACAGTTTGGAGGGCTTGTAAAAACACAGATAAACGGCAAGCAGCAAGAGGCTATTAAACTTGTGTACAAAGACGGAGATGTCATATTTGTTTCTATACACGGGCTGCACAGAATATCGAGATATAAATCCAAAGACTCAGTCCCTCCAAAAATATACAAACTAGGCACGGGTACCTGGCAGAAGCTAAAGACTCAGACAAAGTCCAAGGTTAAAGACATTGCAAAAGATCTCATTGATCTCTATTCAAAAAGGAGAGATGCAAAAGGATTCGCTTTTTCTCACGACTCCTATATGCAAAACGAACTGGAGGCATCATTTATTTATGAAGATACACCTGATCAGATAAAGGCCACTAAGGCCATAAAAGAGGATATGGAGCAATCGTTTCCTATGGACAGACTCGTTTGTGGCGATGTTGGATTTGGCAAAACAGAAATAGCAATAAGAGCAGCTTTCAAGGCAGTTTCGGATAGTAAACAAGTCGCTTTGCTTGTACCGACTACTATTCTGGCATTGCAACACTACAAAACATTTAGCTCAAGACTCATGGATTTTCCATGTAATATAGAATATATCAGTAGATTAAAGGGGTCAAATGCAATCAGGGAAATAACTCAGGAGTTGGAAAAAGGGAAGGTAGATATAATTATAGGGACACACAGACTTCTGAACAAAGAGATAAAATTTAAAGACTTAGGTCTGTTAATAATAGATGAAGAACAAAAATTCGGAGTTGCGGCAAAGGAGAGGCTCCGGCAGCTTAAACTGGATGTCGATACCCTTACTCTCACTGCTACTCCCATCCCCAGAACGCTGCAATTTTCCCTTCTTGGCGCCCGGGATCTGTCGATTATAAATACTCCTCCTCCAAACAGGCTGCCGGTACAGACAGAGATCATCGACTTTAACGAAGAAGAGATAAGAGATGCAATTAACTTTGAAGTTGAGAGAGGGGGTCAGGTATTCTTTGTCCACAACCGAGTTGAGGACATAAGGTCTGTAGAGGACATAGTGAAAAGGTTGTGTCCGGAGGTAAAAACCTGTATTGGACACGGCCAGATGGAACCTGCGGAATTAGAGAAAGTTACTCTCGATTTTATGGCCGGAGACTATGACGTTATTATTGCTACAACAATAATAGAGAATGGAATTGACATACCCAATGCCAACACAATAATAATAAATCAAGCCCAGAACTTTGGCCTGAGCGATCTTCACCAACTGAGAGGCAGAGTGGGCAGGTCGAACAATAAAGCCTTCTGCTATCTTATAGTCCCTCCGCTGATTTCGATAACAGAAGATGCAAGAAGACGTTTAAGAGCTATTGAGACATTCTCCGATCTTGGCAGCGGTTTCAATATCGCGATGCAGGATCTGGACATAAGAGGAGCCGGCAACCTGCTGGGTGGAGAACAAAGTGGATTTATAGCAGATATGGGCTTTGAAACCTATCAGAGAATTCTGGCCGAGGCTTTCTCTGAGTTAAGAGAGGAACGAGGTATTGAGGATATGAGAGAGAGAGGTCAAAAGGAGTATGAATATATCTCAGACTGTAGCATAGATACAGATCTGGAAATATTAATTCCGGATGAGTATATCGGAATTACTGCAGAAAAAATCAGGTTGTACAAAGAGCTCGACGCAATAACAGAGGAGATGGAGCTGCAGCAGTTTCTGGATGCTATGGCAGACAGATTTGGCCCAATACCAGAACAGGTAACGCAGCTTGCATACACCGTAAGGTTAAGGAGGCTTGCTATGGAGCTTGGTTTCGAAAAGATTGTCCTTAAAAATGGAATTATGCTGGCATACTTTGTCAGCAATCAGCTATCGTCATATTACAAATCGGAACATTTTGCAAAAATACTGGAGTTTCTGCAGAAACAGGCAAAACGCTTCAGGCTTAAGGAACAGAAAGACAAACTCTATATAACAGTAAACCCTGTTGAGAGCGTTGAGAGAGCATATAAAATATTTTTAGAGATGAAGTCCTGATTTTTTATAACTTTGCTGGCAGTGACGAACCTTATTATAGATATTGGAAATACAGCCTTAAAGGCGGCCTTTGCCGATGGTGTGGATCTTGGCCAAACACACAGGTATCAGGGAGAGAATGTGTTAGAGTTTATTAAAGAACTTACTTTAGTAAAAAAACCGTATGTAATGATAGTCTCTTCTGTAAGGCTTTTTGATGAAGGTTTTTACAAGTCTTTGGAGTCTGATTGTGAGAAACTGATTATTCTTAACGAAAAGACAAAGCTCCCTATAGAAAACAAATATTCAACTTCTTCTACTTTAGGCCCGGACAGGCTTGCTTCAGCCGTAGCAGCCGCAGATCTCTTTCCAGGTAGGAATTGTTTGATATTTGATTTTGGTACAGCTCTCACAATAGATTTTTTAAGTGAAAAAGGAGAATTTTTAGGGGGTAATATTTCACTTGGTTTAAGAACAAGATTTAAAGCCTTAAACCATTATACTCAACAACTTCCATTACTGGAAAACCCTGTTGACGTAAACCTCTTGGGGTCCACTACCAATGAAGCAATTGAATCTGGCGTTGTTTTAGGTCTGATTTTTGAAGTTGAGGGTTACCTAAGCCGTTTTCCCGATCATATTTATATTTTTACCGGCGGTGATGCGATTTATTTTGCAGAAAAATTGAAAAGTTCCATATTTGTAGTTTACAATTTAGTGTTGATGGGTTTGGCCCGTATAGCAGATTACCATGCGAAATCTTAAAAAAATTCAGAAAGGAGTATTCTTAATTACTCTGCTTCTATTCAGTCAGCAAATTATTGCACAAAATACTGATGCCCTTAACTCATTCACACCATACTCAATTTTTGGATTGGGCGATGTGTTAAGACCCGGCACTGCATTTAATATGGGAATGGGAGGAATAGGCGTTGGTGTCAGGGACAATCGCGTTATCAACTATCTTAACCCTGCTGCAATTTCAGACAGGGATACCCTCTCTTTCATGCTCGATTTCGGATTGGAACAGAAAAATTTTTATATGTCGGATAACAAAACAAAATCTGCATATAACGCATTCGATGTGCACCATCTGATAATCACTCTGCCAATTTTCAAAAAATCGGCAATGATTATTGGGATTACTCCATACAGCAGCGTCGGATACAAATTTGAGCAGACTGAGACAGATCCTGCAATTGTAGCCGAAATGGGAGATGTAAAATACCAGAAATATGGAACAGGGGGTATAAACAAATTATTTTTAGGAGGTTCGTTGAAGCTGTCTAATAACCTTTCGTTTGGGGCAGAGGGAATCTATTACTTTGGAACAATTGACAGGTACTCAAACATTCTGTTTAATTCAAACAGCACATACAGGAGTATTAAAACCGGTATGGATTATGTTGTAGGCTCTTTCTCCGGAAAGTTCGGATTGCTTTATTCTCAGAAGCTGGCCAATAATATGAACTTGTCACTGGGTGCCACATATCTTTTAAAATCGCAGTTGAAGGGAGATCTTACAAGGTACTCTTTCGCCATTAACAGCATAGGAACTATTGATACGATAACATTTAACACAACACACAGAACACAGATGGAGATACCATCCGAGATTGCTCTGGGAGCATCACTGAGAAAAGCTGACAAATGGATGATAGGTGCAGATTACGTGAGACAAGACTGGAGTAACACCTCTTTCACAGATACTCCTGGTATAAATTTTGAATCATCACTAAGTAACACATATAAACTTGGATTTGAATTTACGCCAAACAGATACGATGTAAGATACTATTTAAGAAGAGTAACTTATCGAGGTGGTGCGTATTATGAAAAATCATACATGAGCCTGGGTGGCAATCAGGTAAACTCTGCAGGATTGACTCTGGGGGCAAGCTTTCCAATCTTCAGATGGTATAATTCCATTGGAATTGCTGTAGATATGGGACAAAGGGGTAGTATAAAAAACAACATGGTGAGGGAGAGGTACCTGATGTTTATTATCAACGTAGGACTTCATGATATTACCTGGTTCAGAAAGTACAAATACGACTAATAATAAACATATAATATTAATATTCAATTTTATGAAGAAAGTGCGCATTTTATTTGTATTAGCTATCATGATCCTTGCATCATCTGCCGGCAACGCACAGGGGCGGTTTGGTAAAGATAGTGTGGAATGTCTAAAGAATCTGGGTTTCTATGATGGCTATATGAAGCAAGGAAACTTTATTGAAGCAGCCCCTTGTTGGAGGGAGGCTTTTCGCCTATGCCCTCCGGGTTCGATAGAAAAACTGTATTTTGACGGACAGAAGCTCTACAAATATTTTATTGAGAATAACAAGAGCAATCCACAATTAAAGGAGTTGTTGATTGACTCTTTGATGATGATGTATGATCTCAGGACCGAGTATTTTCCCAGGAATGCCATAAGTGCTCAGACCTATAAGGTTTTTGATATGGTAAACTACATTGGAGGAGCTGACAAGAGAGTATTTAAGGCCTCAGAGAAGGTTATTAAAATGGCAGGCAATAAAACAGAGCCGTCAATTTTGGTTATTAACATGCAAACTGCCTGTAAAATGTTTACAGACAAGCAAATTACATCAGATCAGATTTTGGACATCTACTCTCAGCTCACTCCTATTATTGAGAGCCAGGCTAAGGCAAATATACCGGAGGCAGATCAGGCCAAGAAAGATATCGATCTTCTGTTTGCAAACAGTGGTGTGGCCAGTTGTGAGAACATCGTTACAATGTTTGGTCCAAAATTCAAAGAAAACCCTAACGATAAAGAACTTGTCTCAAGAATAGTAAGACTTCTAAATGATGCCGAGTGTTTTAAAACGGAGTTATATATTAACACTGTAGAGGCAATGTACAGACTGGAACCATCATATAAATCTGCCCTGTATCTTTACAGGCTTTACTCATCAAGAGATGAAAACCAGAATGCAATAAAACTTCTGCAGGAAGCTATTGACAGTCCGGAATCAAATGATACCGAGGATGCAGATATGTTAATTGAGATGGCTACTTACTATTTGACAAAAATGGATAATCCTGCCAGAGCAGCAGAAACTGCCAGGCTGGCTGCTCAAAAATCTTCTGCTGTTGCAGGAAAATCTAATCTAATTATGGGAACAATCTGGGCAAATCAAAAGTGTGGTGGAAACGAGATTGAATCGAGAGCCAAGTATTGGGTGGCAGTGGATTACCTTATAAGAGCCAAGGCTGCGGATTCTTCTCTTACAGAGGAGGCAGAAAGACTGATCAGGAATTACAGCCAGTACTTTCCTATGCAGGAAGAGGCTTTTATGTACGATATTATTGATGGCTCATCTTATACTGTCTATTGCGGTGGAATGAGCGCAACAACTATAGTCAGAACTCGAAAATAAATGGCGAGAAAAAGGATCAGCAGAGAACATAAATTTATTATGGTAGCAGTCACTTTTGTGGTTGCTACTATCATTTTGTCTTGCAAAGAAAACCTACCGTCAACGGACTCTGTTGACTCAGGTACATTTCCCAGTCAAATAATGGAAAACATGTCTGTTCAACAAACAGATGCGGGTATAGTTGTTTTAAGAATTGAAGCTCCGTTAATGGAAAGATTTACAAACGAAAAGGAGCCATATGACAATTTTCCAAAGGGGTTAAACGTGAAGGCTTTCACAAAGGAGGGTCTTTTGGAGACCGAAATAAGGGCAAACTTCGCAAAACACACAAACGCGGCGACTCGGGAAGTATGGGAAGCACACGGAAATGTGGTTGTTAACAACTACATAAAAGGCGAAAGAATGGTTACCGACACTCTTTACTGGGACAGGATAAATAAGAAAATTTTTACCAATTGCTGGGTTCAACTTACAACTCCGGACCTCTTTATGCAGGGATACGGCATGGAGTCTGACGATATGGCAAGGAATGCTATAATATTGAAACCATTTGATAGCTATGCTATTGTCGTAAGGGACTCTTTGGAGGTGCCCTACATAGATACAATAAATTTTATCGGACCTTTAATCCCTAAAAAAAAGAAGTGATATGATTGTTTCAATTGTTTTTGCTCTGATATCATTGTTTATCTTGGCTCTCTACTCGGCTCTTGAGAGGGCCTTTCAATGTTATAACATGCTAAAAGTGGAGGTAGATAAGAAGCAGGAGAAAGGATACGCCGAGACAGTGGACAAATTATCTCAGAATAAGGGAGAGGTTATCTCCTCTTTCAAAGTAGGAAGAACACTCTTTCTTTTGATATTCGCATTATCTATGGCTACAATTTTTGACCCCGTTTTGTCTCAGATCCTGATTATGAGCAGGGGATTGTTAATTGCTATTGAGATTACAGGTGTGACCCTTTTGATTCTGATAGTTGCAGAGCTATTATCATTTGCAGTTTCTACTATGAACCCCAATAAAGTGCTTGAGACCTTCTATTGGTTTGCAAACCTCTCGTACATAGCTTTTTCTCCACTAACAAAAAGGATTGTAAAAAGGGAGGGAGTGGTCAGTCCGGATTCAGGAAAAGACATTGCCATTTTTCAAAACGCTCTTAATTTTTCTGAGGTTATCCTGAGGGAATGTATGGTTCCGAGAACAGAGATTTGTGCTGTGGCGGAGGATGCTACTTATGAGGAGTTGCTTGAACAATTTGCAGATTCTAACTACTCAAGAATTATAGTCTATAGAGAAAACATCGACAGGATTATTGGTTACATTCACTCGAGAGATCTTTTTAACGGGAAAAAACCGGTCAAAGAGTTAATAAGGGAGATAGACTATCTTCCGGAGACGATGAGTGCTCAATCTCTTCTGGCGATGCTGACAAAGAACAAGAGGTCTATTGCAGTGGTTCTGGACGAGTATGGAGGGACGGCCGGAATTGTTACTTTGGAAGATCTGATTGAAGAGATTTTTGGCGAAATTTCTGATGAACTGGATAAAGAGGAGCTGATTGAAAAAAGGATTTCAGATAATGAATACATTTTTTCTGCAAGAATAGAGATTAAATACCTTAACAGGACATACGGACTTGATTTGCCGGAATCGGAAGATTATGAGACATTAGCAGGATTTATTACATTTTTCCATGAAAACATTCCATCTGAAGGAGATGTGCTGGAGTATGGAAACATGTATTTTACAATATTAAAAACTACCTCAAACAGAGTAGAAAAGGTCGAGCTGAGAGTTGTTGAAGAATAAAGAGATTACAAAAAAATTACTATCTTCGCGGGTTATATGAAAATAACTAAAAAAAACTAATATAAAATGGCAGTTCTAGAGAAGATCCGCGTTAAACTGGGAGCTTTTATCACACTTCTTATTGGTGTTGCACTCCTCTCGTTTATCATTGACGCAGACACATTACAATCGGCACTCTCTATGTTTTCTTCTAAAAACGATGTAGGAGAGATTAATGGGAAAGCTATCTCTTATCGAGATTTTCAGAAAAAGATTGATTACTACACACAGATCCACCAACTGACAACCGGCTCAAGTACGCTTGATGAACAGGGCCAGGAATTGGTTAATCAGAGTGCATGGCAAGATTTTATCAACGAAAACGTACTGATTACGGCGATAAAATCTGCAGGTATAGCAGTGGGGGAGGATGAACTGTTCGACCTGAGTCAGGGATCAAAAATATCTCCGGTTCTTTTGAGGGAACAGTCGTTTATTGCTCCTGATGGTCAGTTTGACAGAAGCAGGCTGGTACAGTTTATAAAGGCTATTCCACAAGACAATAGCGGAAACCTTTCTACATACTGGAAGTATTTGGAAAACAGCATGAAAAATGAGCAGATGTTCACAAAATATATATCTCTTCTCGCAAAAAGCAATATTGCCAATCCTGTTGAACTAAGGAGATCTATCGAAGAGAATAACATCACGTCTGATGTTTCGTTTATTATCCAGCCTTTCGGCATGGCTGTAGATACAACAGTAACTGTTAGCAAACAGGAGATTCGCAATTACTACAACAAATATAAAAACAACTTTGAACAAAATGCAAGCAGAGATATTGAATACGTTGTTTATGAAGTTGTCCCTTCTCTGCATGATGTAAATTTAGCTCAGGCAGACATCAATAAAGTTTATGATGAATTCGTGTCTGCATCAAATCTTAAATCTTTTCTTGCAAGAAACTCAGACAGACCTCTAAACTCATATTTTTACAAAGCCGGGGAACTGGCAGCAATATCTCCAATTCTGGACAGCTTTGCTTTCAAAGCCGGGTTATCATCTGTTTTGCCTGTATATCAAGAGGGTAATGTATTCAGAGCTGCAAGGATCAGCTCTATCAAACAGATTCCGGATTCAGTGAATGTTCAGCATATTCTTATTCAAAATGCAGATAAAGTACTGGCAAAAGCAAAAGCAGACTCACTTATCAAGTTAATTGAGGGTGGTGCTGACTTCAGCGCAGTTGCAGCAGCGAATTCTGCAGACAAGAACCCAAATGCTGCTCCCGGAGAACTGGGATGGATGACTCAGAGTTATAATATCCCTGGGTTTGACACATGTTTTGTGATTGCTCCCAATAAGATGATTACGATTGAAACAAACTACGGTCTGCATATTGTAAGAGTTAAAGAGAGAACAAAACCTGTAAAAAAGGTTCAACTGGCAATTCTGGAGAAGGATGCAGTTGCAAGCAAGGAGACTTTCCAGAATTTTTACTCAAAAGCAAATGATCTGGTTTCAAAATCGGACGGAAAGATAGAGAAATTCAATGCTGCAGTCAAGGAATTTAATTTATCGCCCATTCCGGCAAATGGTATTGCTGAAGGAGCGAAAACTGTTGCTACTTATCCAAACGCACGAGAAATAAGCCGCTGGGCATATGAGGCAAAGGTTGGGGATGTATCGCAGATTATTTCTGTAGACAACAAATATTTCTTTGTAGTTGCTTTAACCGCTGCCCGCGAGGCAGGAATACCGGAACTTGCAGACGTGGAGTCAAATATTGCTGCAATTCTTAAGAGAGAAAAGACAAACGAAAAGATGCTGGCGAGCATTAAAGAACAAGTTCAGGGAATGACCAGTCTGGAAGAGATTGCTGCTAAACTGGGTTCTGTTGTAAGTAAACAAACAGGCATTTCATTCGGTGCCATCGGATCTCGATCATTTGACCCTAAGTTTGTGGGATCAGTTGCCGGAGCCAAAGAAAACACTCTTACAGGTCCTGTGAGTGGTAATGTGGGTGTTTACATCTTTAATGTAGATGCGAGACAGACAGGAGCTTTCTTTACAGAAGATGATGCAAAGGCAAGATCAAATCAAATGTTTGGCTATCAGATTCAAATGTTGCCTTCAATTTTGGAAAAGGCGGCTGACGTAAAAGATAACAGAACAAAATTCTTTTAGTGAGATAGACGGACGTAGCCTACACGTTAAAGCGAAAGTGCATGATGTCACCATCCTTAACGACATACTCTTTGCCTTCTACACCCATTTTGCCGGCCTCTTTGCAAGCTGCCTCTGTGCGGTATTTAACATAGTCTTCATATTTGATAACTTCTGCACGGATAAATCCTTTTTCGAAGTCTGTATGGATAATTCCTGCAGCCTGAGGAGCCTTGGTGCCCTTATGAAACGTCCATGCCTTTACTTCCTGAATTCCCGCCGTAAAGTAAGTTTCAAGATTCAATAAGGAGTAAGCGGCACGAATCAGACGGGAAACGCCAGACTCCTCAAGTCCTATCTCGTTGAGGAACATTTGCCTCTCTTCAAAACTGTCCAGCTCGGCAATTTCTGACTCAATTTTTGCTGCGACGATGAGTAGCTGGGCATCTTCTCCTTTAATGGCTTCTCTCACACTGTAAACAAAAGGATTTCCCTCTTTAGCAGACTTCTCATCTACATTGCATACATAGAGAACGGGTTTGTCAGTAAGCAAATATAACTCCTTTGCCAGTTTTCTATCCTCTGCGTTGTCAAACTGAACGGTGCGGGCAGATACCCCTTTTTCCAGGACAGATTTGTATTTAAGAAGTATCTCATAAAGTCTCTTAGCGGATTTGTCTCCACCGGTCTGAGCCTGTTTATGAGCTTTACTGATTCTGTTTTCTACGGTCTCCAGGTCTTTTATCTGGAGTTCTGTATCTATTATGTCTTTATCCCTTACAGGATCAACGCTTCCATTTACATGAACAACATTGGCGTCTTCAAAGCACCGGATAACATGAATAATTGCGTCGGTCTCACGAATGTTGGCCAGGAACTGGTTGCCAAGCCCTTCTCCTTTACTGGCGCCTTTCACGAGCCCGGCGATATCTACAATCTCTACTGTTGCAGGAACAACTCTGTGAGGCTTTACAAGTTTTTCAAGCACCTGGAGCCTTTCATCCGGAACAATTGTAGAACCAATGTTCGGCTCAATTGTGCAAAAGGGAAAATTTGCTGATTGTGCCTTGCCGGAACTGATACAATTGAACAAAGTTGATTTACCGACATTGGGAAGACCTACTATACCGCATTGAAGTGACATTTTTCCAGAATTTTATTATTTGAGTTGGTAAAAATAGTTAAATATTACGGGAAAATCTAAAAACAGATAAAATGGTCATAATATCAGATAATTATATGGCTACCAGGGAGCATATATAAATGCAGTTTCTATTTTTACATAAATAAAACGGGCAATAATGACGAATATCTGGAAGAACATAATTAACAGACAAAAAAGCCGGAAGAAGATGAGAGGAGCTCTCAGGCTGGACAAGACGAGCTTAAAATGTGTTCAGACGTTATTGCTTGTATTTTCATTATTACTTGTACTTCTGAGCTTAATTACACCGGTTTTAGTTGGAACACCTGTTTTAATTGAGACGCCGGAATGTATTGATTCGCAGGATTACATTAAGTTGCAGGAGCACGTGACTTTTGAACAGAGGAAGGGTGTTGACAGATACATCATTATGTTCTGGAATCTGGAAAATTATTTTGACACATTTAATGATCCTGCTACTTCTGATGATGAATTTACTCCTTTTGGAGAGAGGTACTGGAGCTGGAAGAAGTTCACGTCAAAGAGAAATAATATTGCCAAGGTCATAATATCAGCGGGGGAGATTAATAACCTGGGAAAAAAACAAAACCATAGTGAGGTAAATTATCCCTCGCTGGTAGCTCTTGCAGAGGTAGAAAACAGATTTGTCCTTGAACAGCTTGTAAGGTCCACCCCTCTATCTTTGATAAATTATGGCATAATTCACAGGGACTCTCCAGATGAGAGGGGGATAGATGTGGCTCTTTTATACAGAAAGGAGGTTTTCAGACCACTTTCGGCAGATTTCATATATGTGCACCTCGCGGATTCAGCGGCAAAGACAAGGCTTATTTTGTACACTAAAGGGGTATTTGAAGATTTGGACACAGTTCACATATTTGTCAACCACTGGCCATCCAAATTCGGAGGAGAGGCAATTTCTCAGCCAAACAGAGTTGCTGCGGCTACTGCTTTAAAAAACAGGTGTGATTCCATATTAAACAAAAACGTTAATGCAAATATTCTACTGACAGGAGACTTTAACGACACTCCAAATTCAGTATTATTTAATAATTTCAAAAACTTTTTAAACCTCGCAGAAGTGCTCTCTCTTAGAGGAGAAGGTACTATCAGATACAGAGGTAAATGGGAGTTGATAGACCAGTTCTTTGTTTCAAAAAATCTTACAAACAGGAGCGAACCAATTTTTTGCGACTCTGTGTCAATGAAAATCTACAGACCCGCATTTCTGCTGGAAAGAGATAAAGAGTACCTGGGTTTCAAGCCAAAAAGGAGTTACACAGGGCCAAGGTATAATGGTGGAATCAGCGACCATCTGCCGATAATGTTTACAATAGAAAAATTGTAAGACAAAATAGATAACTTTGTAGCATGTATGTAAAAGCAAAAAAATCACTTGGCCAGCACTTTCTCAAAGATCTCGGCGTTGCCAGAAAGATTGTAGAGAGTCTGACTATTGAGAAGAGTCTGACTGTTGAGGATGGCACAGATGTTCTGGAGGTAGGACCGGGAACCGGTGTGCTCACACAGTATCTGATAGAGGATGCCAGAATAAATTTATCTGTTGTGGAAATTGACAGAGAGTCTGTTGAATACCTCAAAATTCATTATCCGCAACTTGGTGAAAGACTTTGGGAGGGAGATTTTCTAAGGATGGATCTTACCGGTAAATTTGCTGATAAATTTTTGATTATAGGCAATTTCCCCTATAACATTTCTTCGCAGATTTTCTTTAAGGTTATTGATTATAAGGAACGTATTCCAATGGTTGTGGGGATGATACAGAAAGAGGTAGCAGAAAGGCTCGCCTCTCCTCCGGGGGAAAAAAATTACGGAATTCTCTCAGTTCTACTTCAGGCCTGGTATGATATAGAGTATCTTTTTACTGTGGACGAGAACGTTTTCAGCCCTCCGCCAAAGGTAAAATCTGCAGTTATAAGGTTAAAGAGGAACTCAAGAGAGTCAATAAATTGTGACGAAGTACTGTTCAAATTGGTTGTGAAAACCTCATTTAATCAGAGGAGAAAAGCCATAAGAAATTCTATAAAACCACTGCTCAACGGAGTAATTCTCACCGACAGTTATCTACTGGGTCAACGTCCAGAACAATTATCAGTAGAAGAGTTTGTTGACCTCACCAAACTGATTGCCGCTGCAAGAAACGAAAAGTACGTAACTTAAACTTAGGAGACTGATATTACTGAATTATTTTGAGTTAATGGCATCTACCGGATTAAGTCTCGCAGCTGTGTATGCAGGAATAAGGCCCGATACTATCCCAATAACCGAGGAGATCAATATCCCCAGGATAATGTTGTAGGCACTCAGTTCCATAGGAAAAGCAGGGTTCCCCTGCGTGGCGAGAACAACCCCCAGAACCATTAGCAATCCGATTACTCCTCCAGCAATGGCAAGGACGGCCGCTTCTGCAAGAAACTGGCTAAGAATCATGTATTTTTTTGCTCCAAGGGCTTTTTGGATACCTATCAGATTTGTCCTCTCCTTAACTGAGACAAACATAATGTTGGCAATGCCGAAACCACCTATCAGAATTGAAAAGCCTCCAATAATCCATCCGGCAAGGTTTATCCCTCCAAAAATTGTCTTTGTCTGATTAAGAAGGAAAGTCATTTCGTTTAATGCGAAATTATCTGATTGATTGGGTTTTAATCTTCTTATAGACCTAAGTAACAACTTCATTTCGAGAAGAAAATCGTCCCTGTTTGCAGCATCTAAAGGCTTAACGCAGATCATAGACTCTGCATTTCTTACATTTATTATTGTGCTTGCAAATCTGTAGGGAATTAAAATAGAATTATCTGTATCAAAAATACTTATGATACTCTCTCCTGCTTTTTTCTGAACCCCTATAACTCTGGCGGTACTTGATCCTATTTTAATAACTTTGTTTATGGGGTCTTCTCCCTTGAAGAGTGATTCATAAACCGAGTAACCGAGAATAACCACTGGAGTAGATGACTGGGCTTCAAATGTGGAAAAATATCTTCCCGTCTCAATCTCGACATTTGAAATTTTGTCCCAGTCACTTGTTGGAGCAGTGATGAAACCGCTGTTGAAGGAGTTTCTTTTATACCGGATATTCTTCTGTGTAAATACTACGAAAGCAATAGATTCCGCCGTCTTAGCCTCGGCTTTTATATATTGGAACTCCTCATACTTAGGTGCAGGTCTTTTGCGGTATTCCCACCACTTGTACTCTTCTCCCGGAGGCGACTCCCAAGGAAACTCCTGAATATACAACGTATTACCACCAAAGCTGTTTAATCCGGTCTCAACATTTTTTTGCAAAGCATCAATTGCAGTAAATACTGTAATTATAGAAAAAATTCCGATGCTTACTCCAAACAGAGAGAGAAACGTTCTGAAACGGTCGCCTTTTAGCGAACCGAATGCAAAGCTGATACTCCCAAATATCAACTTAACAATCATTGTAAATTTTCTGTAAAAACTAATCATATTCTCTCTTTATAAACCGATCTTTTTCTTTAAACCACGTAATTTGTCAAACGCATCCAGTGGAGACATTGTGTTGATGTCCATCTCATTGAGTTCGTCCCGAATGCTTATCAGAAGAGGATCTTCCAGCTGAAAGAATGAGAGCTGAACAGCATCTTCGTTCATAGTCATCCTTCTTTTTTTATCTGTCTTTGACAGGTCTCTCTCTTTGCATTCAAGTTGTTTTAGCACTCTTTCTGCTCTTTTTACCACCTCCTGAGGCATCCCTGCCATTCTTGCCACATGGATACCAAAGCTGTGGGCGACTCCTCCCGGAAGTAATTTACGTAAAAATAGAACTTTTTTATCTACCTCCTTTACAGAAATATGGAAGTTTTTTACTCTGTCAAATTTTTCTTCCAAATCATTCAGTTCATGATAGTGCGTAGCAAACAAAGTTTTTGCTCTGTGCTCCGGATGTTCATGAAGATATTCTACAATTGACCACGCAATAGACATACCATCATAAGTACTTGTTCCCCTGCCAATTTCGTCGAGCAAAACAAGAGACCGGCTGGAAAGATTATGCAAAATTGTTGCGGTCTCAAGCATCTCTACCATGAAAGTAGACTCTCCCCGGGAGATGTTGTCCGAAGCACCTACGCGGGTGAAAATTTTATCCACAATTCCAATCTCAGCAGAATCGGCCGGGACAAAGCTTCCAATTTGCGAGAGAAGAACAATCAGAGCAGTTTGCCTTAACAATGCACTTTTACCCGACATATTTGGCCCTGTGAGAATTATAATTTGCTGGCTATCAGTATCTAAAAATAGATCGTTGGCAATATATTCTTCTCCCGGAGCCATTAGTGTCTCAATGACAGGATGACGTCCATTTTTTATAACAATTGAGTTCCCTAAATTGATAGACGGTCTGTTATAATTATTATTATGCGCAAGTTGAGCGAATCCTACAAGAATGTCGAGTTTTGCTAACACTGAAGAATCTCTCTGTATAACAGATATGTTACTTTGCACTTCTGACACTATTGAAGCAAAGAGATTTTGCTCCAAAATGAGGATTTTTTCCTCGGCACCGAGAATTTTCTCTTCGTATTCCTTTAGCTCCTGAGTAATATAACGCTCTGCACTTACAAGAGTTTGTTTGCGTATCCAGTCCTGCGGAACTTTGTCTTTATGAGTATTTCTTACCTCGAGATAATAGCCAAAGACATTGTTGTAACTTATTTTAAGAGAGCTTATTCCTGTTCTTTCAACCTCTCTTTCCTGGATCTCGTTCAGGATCTCTTTTCCATGTCTGGTAATCCTTCTTAGAGAATCCAGTTCTCGATTTATACCGTCTGCAATGATGTCTCCTTTGCCAAACTGGCTGGCCGGTTCTGCCAGCATCTCTTTATTTAGTCTTTCACGCAGAGTATTACATGGGTCCAGAAGATCTAAAATTTCCCGGAGCTCATTTAGTCCGGAGTCTGAGCAGAGCTCTTTGACAGGAATGATTTGTCCGAGCCCTCTTTTAAGCTGAACTACCTCCCTTGGTGAAATCCTGCCGGCAGCAGCTTTTGAAATAATTCTCTCCAGATCTCCAATTTCTCTCAGATGTTTCTGCAGCGCCTCTCTCTGTTCCGTCTCATTTAAGAAGTATTCCACTATGTTCTGACGCAGTGTCAGTTCCTCGATATTTAGAATTGGCATCGCCAGCCAGCTTCTTAACAATCTTGCCCCCATGGGTGAAGATGTGCGGTCTATTACACTCAGCAGCGAGGCGGCATTCTCCTGATAACTCCCAAAAATTTCCAGGTTTCTGAAGGTAAATTTATCTATCCATACATATTCCCCCTCATCTATACGTGAAATTGAACAGATATGGCCGAGCCCCTCGTGACGGGTAAGCTCAAGGTAGAAGAGAATTGCTCCGGCCGCAGTAACGGCCATTGGCATATTATCTATTCCAAACCCTTTTAGGGATGATACTGAAAAGTGTTGCTGCAGTTTTTCGTAAGCAGAATCTGTGACAAATGCCCATTCGTCCATTGTGGAGAGGTAAATATCGCGACCATACCGTTCTTCGAATCCACTCTTGTATCCCTTTTGCAGAAGTATCTCTTTTGGGGCAATGCTCGATAAAAGCAGCTCGATATATGCGAGAGAGCCGCTTGCTACCCGGAAGCTTCCGGTTGAGATATCGAGAAAAGCAATCCCAGCCTGATCCTTCTCAAAGTAAACAGAGGCCAGATAGTTATTCTCTTTGTGCGAAAGGAGTTGATCGTTATATGCAACCCCGGGTGTGACGAGTTCTGTTATGCCTCTTTTAACAATTTTTTTTGTAAGCTTTGGGTCTTCGAGCTGATCGCATATTGCAACCTTATGCCCTGCTCTTACCAACTTAGGCAGATATGTATCGATTGAATGATGAGGAAAGCCTGCAAGTTCTACATATTGGGCTGCACCATTCGCTCTTCTGGTCAGGACGATTCCAAGAATTTTTGAGGCTGTAATAGCGTCTTCTCCGAATGTTTCATAAAAATCGCCTACTCTAAAAAGCAACAAGGCATCAGGATACTTCGACTTTACTGAGAAGTACTGTTTCATCAAAGGGGTTTCAACTATCTTTTTATCCTCGTTCATTCATACAAAAGTAGATAATTTTATTTCAAAACTTTATCTTTGTATAGTATCCTTATAACAAAAACAGATTATAAAACGAACATGTTAGAAAAATATAAACACGTATGAAAACATTTTTAAGTATCAGGCAGATGATACTCTTTATTTTTGCGCTTCTTACTATCTCTGATACAGCCAGTTCTCAGGAAAAGCTGACCAAAGAAGAGCAGGCTGGAAAAGAGCTTCAGCAGATCATGACCCAGACAGATGCCGTTGGATTGGCAGTAGCTGTTGTTAAAGAGGGAAAGATAATATTCGTAAAATCACTCGGTAAGAAAAATATTGAGAAGAATATTGATCTTGAACCGACAGACATCTTCAGAATCGCTTCAATTTCCAAATCCTTTGCAACCACAGCTTTGATGCAGCTGGTAGAAAAGGGGAAATTGACTCTGGACCAGGACGTAAGTGATCTTATAGGATTTAAATTGCGTAACCCAAAATACCCCGATGTTCCAATAACAGTAAAGATGCTTCTCTCTCACACCTCCAGCCTTTGCGACTCTTTGGGTTATTTTGAACTTGATGTGGTCAATCCTTCAAAAAACTCAGGCTATGCAAAGGCCTACCACAGCTATTATGCTCCTGGAAAGCAATATGATTACTGTAATTTAGGTTTTAATATAATCGGGTCACTTGTAGAAAAATTATCAGGAGTAAGGTTTGACAATTACGTAAGGGATAATGTTATTAAACCTCTGGGACTTTATGCAAACCACAACGTAGATTCTCTGGATGCTAATAAGTTTGTTACTCTTTATACAAAAGAAGCAGATAATAAGTTTGTTCCAGATCCGACGGCTTATCGCAGCAGGGCTGCAGAGATTGCTTCTGGCTACGTAATGGGCTACAGCACACCTCTTTTCTCTCCTACCGGAGGGATAAAGATATCTGCTCAGGATCTGGCCAGGTACATGATTATGCATATGAATTACGGGAAATCTGGTTCTGTCAGGATTATTTCTAAAAAAAGTGCACGCCTGATGCAGACACCGGTTATTGCCACGGATAAATGGAATAACTATTGCATGGCCCTCAAACATACGACCAACCTCATCCCCGGAGAGGATATGGTGGGACACACGGGATCTGCTTATGGATTGTATAGTGCCATGTTCTTTGAACCAGACAAAAAGTTCGGCTTTGTGATGATGACAAACGGATGTTCTGTGGTATATAAAGATGGTTATACAACAATCCAGGGAGATGTTATAAGAGCGCTCTACAAAATTTTTGTGCAGAACTAGCAGCCCTACGCCACCATGAAAGCATAGGGCTCAAAACGTTGGACTATGAAAAAATTATTGGTGATTACATATTATTGGCCGCCGGCAGGTGGCTCAGGGGTGCAAAGGTGGCTCAAGTTTGTCAAATACCTTAGAGAGTTTGGTTATGAGCCTATTGTGTACACGCCGCTTAACCCGGAGCGAATGGCTACGGACGAGGGATTACTTGCTGAGATTCCTGTGGGAGTGATCGTGATAAAGAGGAAAATATTTGAGCCGTATTCGATGTACAAAATATTCACAGGCAAAAAAGGTCAGAACATTAAACCAGGTTTTATTGCGGAGAGTAAGTCTTCTGCGAAAGAGAGCAAGTCTGCAGGAAAGGTTAACGTGGTCCCTCTATCGGAAAGAATATCTCTCTTTATCAGAAGCAATTTTTTTATTCCCGACCCCAAGTGTTTCTGGATTTCACCATCTGTCAGATTTTTGAAAAAATACCTGAATGGAAATCCTATTGATGCAATCGTCAGTACTGGGCCTCCCCACTCAATGCATATGATTGCAAAGGGGCTGGCAAAGGCAACAGGAATTCCGTGGCTTGCAGACTTCAGAGATCCGTGGACAAGAATGTACAATTTCAAGTATATGAACAACACCAAGCTGGCAGAGGCAATCCATAAAAAGATGGAGAGAAATGTTGTTCAACAGGCAGATGCTGTTGTAGTTGTTACCAACGGAATGCGGGAGGAGTTTCTGGAGTTTAGCCCCAAACGGATAGAAATTATTACCAACGGTTTTGATCAAACCGATTTTACGGAAGAGCCTGAGTTGTTAGAGGAGAGTTTTACGATTACCTACACCGGGTTGTTTGTGAAAGACCGAAACCCGAAAGAGCTTTGGAAATTGCTGGGGGAGAAAGTTGCGTCGGACGAAACGTTTGCAAAAGATCTTCGGATAAGGATTATCGGGCAGACAGACGAGAGGATCTGGGCAGACATTTCTGCAAACGGCTTGGATAACAATCTTGTAAAAGTGGATTACATGCCGCACAACCAGGTTGTAAAGTGGCAGCAATCTGCCAGCGTACTGCTTCTGGCCGGAGGTCAGGAGCCTGAGGCAAAAGGGATATTAACAGGAAAGTTTTTCGAGTATCTTGCAGCAAGAAGGCCGATAATCGGATTTGGACCTATCGGCGGAGACATGGATGTTGCTCTTAAGGAGAGTGAGGCCGGAGAGATGTTTGACTACAGCGACTATGCAGGAGCAAAAGAGTGGATTGACCGTCAGTACGATCTGTTTAAAAAGGGCGAAACACCAGTGACCTCGGGCAAGATAGACCGTTACTCAAGAAGAGGTCTGTGCAAGAGCATGGCAGAACTTTTAGATGAACTCATACAGAATAAGAATATTAACAGATAGTAAACAACTCAGAAATGAATAATTACAAACAATACCTGCCTTATGCTCTTGCAATTCTGGCATTTGCATTTTTGGCCTATTTTTTTACACCTCAGGTGTTTCAGAGGAAAGTAGTAAATCAGTCCGACATAGCATCCTGGAGAGGAATGGCTAATGAGATAATTCAATATAACGAGGCTAACCCCGATAAAGAACCAACTCTATGGACAAACTCAATGTTCTCAGGAATGCCGGCAACAACAATCTCCGTAGAATATGATGGAGATTATACTGACTATCTCTATAAACTGTTTTTTGTGGGGCAAAGACCACCAAGTTATCTTCTTATCTGCCTGGTCGGATCATTTTTACTGTTCCTTGCATTTGGAGTAAATGTATATTTGTCTGTAGTAGGGGCAATAGCAATAACCTTTTGTGCATACAATCCTCAGATAATTCAAGTGGGGCACAACTCAAAAATGGTTGCAATAGCATTTATGCCATGGGTTCTTGCCGCTGTTGCATATGCATATCGAAAAAAAACAATATTGGGAGCCATTCTGTTTGCCCTTGCCCTGAGTTTCCAGATAAAGGCAAACCACCCGCAAATCACATATTATCTTGCAATTATTGTTTTAGGATATGGCTTCGCACAATTATACAAGTCTATCAAAGAGAAATATTTCTTAAAATTTCTTAAAACGTCCATCTACCTTCTGCTGGCAGGAGCGATTGGAATAGCGACCAACATCAACCATCTGTGGCCAACTTTCGAATATTCTAAGTACACAATGAGAGGCGGCTCAGAACTGACAGATAATAATAAGCAACAGGGCCTTGACATCGCTTATGCAACTAGCTGGTCTTACAGCCCGCAAGAGATGCCGAACCTTATGATTCCAAACTATAACGGCGGAGCATCAGTAGGAGAGCTCTCGACAAACTCAGAGACATATAAGACACTTAAAAATGCCGGTTATCAGGGAGCAGAACAGGTGATTAAACAGATGCCTCTCTACTGGGGGAAACAGCCGTTTACTGCAGGGCCAATGTATATGGGAGCAATTTCTATGTTCCTCTTTATTCTGGGACTTATCTTGCTTAAAGGGCCAATAAAATGGTGGATTGCAGTTGTGAGTCTGATAGCGGTTCTGCTTTCATGGGGTTCTCATTTTCTGTTCTTTACAGAATTATTCTTTAAATATGCTCCTCTTTACAACAAGTTCAGGACGGTTTCGATGATACTGGTTATTCTCCAGATTACAATACCATTATTGGCTTTCCTTACAACCGATAAAATTCTAAAAGGCGATTTTGATAAGAAAAAAGTAAAGCAGGGATTGACTATATCTTTATTATTGACCGTGGGTTTCGCACTGCTTATGGTAATAATGCCAACTTTGGCTGGTTCTTTTAGCGGAGCCAGCGATGGTCAGATTCCTGAACAATTGAGGAGCTCCCTTATTATGGACAGGATATCCTTGCTGAGAGCAGATGCCTTCCGATCAATTATTTACATTCTTTTAGCCGCGGCTGCTCTATGGTTTACATTCACAAATAAGATAAAGCCAACCTACTTTTATGGAATTCTGGGACTGCTTGTATTGGCAGACCTTTGGTCGGTTGACAAAAGATATCTTAATGATTCACATTTTGTTTCCAACAGAGAATTTACCAATCAATATGCCAAAAGGCCCGTAGATGAGATCATACTTAAAGACAAGGATCCGGATTACAGGGTTCTGGATCTTAGCATTAACACCTTTAACGATTCTCATGTTAGTTACCACCACAAGACAATCGGAGGCTACAGTCCTGCCAAATTGCAACGATACCAGGATATGATCGACTACTATATTGCTCCTGAGATGCAAAGGATTGGTAAGGATATAAACGGAAGCATGACAATTGATGAGGCACAGGCAAAACTTGGCGATTATCCGGTACTTAACATGCTCAATACAAAATATATTATTGTGGGAGGAGAAAACCCGCCGTTAATCAATAGTAAGGCAATGGGGAATGCCTGGTTTGCCGACAGTATTAAATGGGCAGATAATGCAAATCAGGAGATAGAATTCCTTGGTTCAGCAGATGTTAAAAGCACAGCAGTGGTATCAAAAGAATTTGCAAAAGATTTAGAGGAAATCAATTTAGCTTACACTTCATCATCTGCAGCCTTCTCCTCAATTGCAGAGAACGACACCATAATGCTTACCGCCTATGCACCAAACAAACTGAACTATCAATACAGTGCATCAAAAGAGAGGGTTGCTCTGTTCAGCGAGGTTTACTATCCGGCAGGATGGATGGCAACCATAGACGGGCAGACAGCAGAGATATTCCGTGCCAATTATATACTAAGGGCATTAAAATTGCCGGCTGGCAGTCATCAGATTGAGTTTGTTTTTGAACCCGAATCCTTCCGTAAAGGGGCTATCTACTCAAGGATAAGTTCGGGATTATTGTTGATACTTCTGATTGCTGGAATAGGGGCGGAGGTTGTAATATCCGGCAGGCGCAAGGAGTAACCATTTTCCCGGTTGATTGTTAATTACTATCTTTGCACAAATGCGAATGGTAAGAAGCATATCTATATCGTGTATTCTGCTTATAATAAGCAGTATCCTATTGCTTAGTCCATATTTGAGCGAATCAAAAGCGGATTCTGAAAAATACTATGCATCTGCATACCCGGATTATTCAAATCAATATATTTTTTCAAGCGGAAACGCCCCTTTGGGAAGCAGCACAGCTATTCTGAACGGAGATGGAAACTGCGGTTCGGAGGCACAGTTGACATCCATGCCCCTTTTTGCCAGCTATTTTCTGGAAAAGATACTATCATATTCATATTTGAGGGAAAAATTTCGTCACAGAATATCTGTATCACCTTTTTCTCAGTACATAATTCACTTTTCGGGTACCCCGGGCAGATACTTTGTATTTGTCCTCAGGGAGATTATCATTTAACGGTTTCATAACTTTTTTCATTTTACAATCTTAAATTTTCATCCGATCAAACCGGATGAAGAAGTATGATTGGGTACTTATTCTATTTATTAACAATAAATTATATCAATATGAAATCGCAAGAAAAAATTCCAGATATCAAGACAACCAATCACCTGCAAATAACCAGGAGCACAAATTACCGGGCAATACTAACAGCAGCAATTCTTGTTGCACTCGGGGCAGGAAGCATGTTTCTGCCGCAGGTTGCATTAGGAATAGCACTGATAGTTATAGGAATAATATTATTTATAGTGAAATTCAAACGGACTGTATATGAAAAAACTGGCAGTACCATCAAGTCGCACTACTATTTTATTCAAAAGGAGAAACTGGCTCAACTGGAGTCTATGTTATCTGAAGAGAATTTCAAGGATGCCATGCCGGTAAAATTCGAATCAGACGGAAATGCTAAGGTTGAGTTAATTTCATCTGAAGACAAACAGTTCCTCGCTGTTCAACTGTTGGAATATGTTCCTTTCTCCTATAATCCATACACTTCAATTCTTTATTTTACAGATAATAAAGCCACGGAGCTTTTAAGTTATTTTGACAAGTGTAAGGCTGCTAAATAATCTTTTATGCACCACCCGCGCTGGGGCTTTCCAGTTTGCTGTGCAAACAATACACCCTTGGATTGGGTGGTGCATTATTCTACTGGTGCTGCTTACTAAGTAAATATCTATCCACTATTACTTTGGCCCTGTCATAATCGGATTCTGAAATCATAATTCTCACGGATTCGGGGGCCGTTAGAGCATATATGTTACTTAAATCATTACGTAAAAAGCAAGTTATTCCTTCATCTATAAGAAGTGTTTTAACCATTTCACATTCCCATTCATTCCCAGAGAATATCTCTATAATTTTATCATTATCGTTATTCATGACATTGTATATTTTAGTTCATTTATATAAGATTACATTAATAATTTCTCTGCAACCAAATCCCCAAAAACTTATCGTAGATTCGATATTCTCCCATTTCGTGGGTAATAAAATCTTTTTCTAACAAGCCACGTAAAGCAGACTGAACGGAACTTGATGAGACTAATTTGTATTTGCGGACAAAATCGCCGGAAGTAAGACCTTTTGCCTTGCCCTCTTTGGTAATTGCAATAAGAAGTTCCTTTTGCTTTTCAGGCATTCGGAAGAGAATGTCGGAATAGGTGTACCTATAGGAATCAATAATAGTATCAATTGCTATGGCAATCATCTGCTGAGAGCATACACCATTCTGAGGTGTGTAACTATATAATACATTAAGCATTTTTTGCAGGTACCAGGTTACTCCATCAAACTGGTCATATATGGCATTTATAGTATCCGAAGTGATAGTTTTACTTCCTGTTTTAAAGTGGTGAGTTGCAAACTCAATGTATTTGGGTAAAGAGATGCATCCGAGATGCATCATCGATACGCTTTGATAAAAAGGGCGGGCAGCACTCAAAAACATATTGCCCATTGTGTGGCGTTGGCTTCCTGCAAAGATAAATCGGGCATTATTGCAGTGCTGAACATAAGTACGAAGCTGAGCTTCGAGGTTCTTTTCTGCATAACTCGCAATTTGCTGAAACTCATCTATAGCCACAATGCACGGTTTGTCGGCACTACTAAGGTACTTGAATATCTCATTCAAAGTAACCTCTTCCGACAGAATATCTCCCAAACCTACATTAAACGAGGGATTACCGGCCACATCGAATGAAATACCTGCCTGCAAGGTTTTAACACTATTCCAAAAGCTTTCCAACGCTCGCCTTCCAAACGGTTTTAGCCCTTCCAGTATTACTTTGCTTAGTGAGAACACAAATTCACGCAACGACTTAGTTGCATATATATCGACAAAAAAAGTATAGTAATTTTTCTGAATCTTTTTGTCGTTAAAACAATGCTGAATTAATCCAGTCTTGCCCATACGGCGGGTAGAAATTAGTGCCAGATTATTCCCATCCTTAATTTCTCGAATCAAACGTTCACTTTCCAGTTTCCTATCACAAAAATATTCAGCAGAAACATATCCGCTGGTAACAAATGGATTGGTAAGAATTGACATAATGGATAAAAATTTAAAATATTATCTAAAGATAATTATCATAAAGCAATAATGCAAATAGTCAATCACGGAAATTCCAGACAGGCAAAAAGAAAATTATCCCGATTATCGAGAACACCAGCCCCCCCATTGTACCCACTGCAAAAGCAAACCAGAATACCTCATCCTTACCGTCAAACAGGAAAGGGATCAGTCCGAGAACGGTTGAGAGTATTGTCAGCAGGATTGGGATGATTTTATGATTGTATGCTTTTATAAAATCATTAACCGGGGCTCGTTTTCCGTGACCGTATCTTCTCTGGATGTTGTATTGATTTATTATGTAAATACCGGCATTTACCGAGATTCCGCTCAGCATGATGAGAGCAGCAAATCCGCCTTGGTCAAAATTGAATTTTGTGAAATAGAATGTAAGGAAGAGTCCTATAAATGAGATGGGGATCAGAAGTATTATTATAAGTGGCTGAACGATGGATTCAAAAAGTATTGCGCAGATAATATAGATAATAGCAATGATTATGAACAGTATCCAGAAATAAGTGGAACCATCGAAATCGTATCTGGAGGAACTTGATTGTGCCCTGAATCCGATTGGCAACACCTCCTTATTCAGACGCTCCACCTCTCTGTCAATGACTCTTCTGGAGAGTTCGTAAGGACCTATAAAATCATAAGCAACCGTTAAGCTATATTGCTGATTTTTTTTGTAGATATCATTACCAGTCCTGCGCATATCAATTTTTCCGATTTCTGAAAAGATAATAGGACGACCACCCATATTGAGATGCTCATTTTGCAGATGCCAGACATCGAGATCATTTTTGCGGGAAGAGACTACCTCCATTTTTATTAATTTATTGTCATCGAAATAGCCGGAAATTCCGGAAGAAAAGAGTTGATTGCGGAGTGCAGAATAAGCATCGGAAGGACTAATTTTCATCTGGGCCATCTTCTCCATGTCATAGTCTATAAAGTACTCATTTCTGGTCAGAGACACACCCCAGTCAACTTGTCCGTAGATACCAGGTTCACTTACCCTTTGGTTTTGAGAAAGAGAACTCACAGACTCCTGGCAATATCTGTACAGGAGATCGTAGTTATAACCGGCCAACTCAATTCTGTTGAATTTATACCCAGAGGAACCGATATTGTTACTAAATCCCTGATCATCTATGCCATATACAGACCAGTTGGCTCCTCCAAAATCAATCGCTTTGGAGATAACCTCGTTTTTGAGCATCAGAGGAAATCCGCTATTCTCAAACTCCTTTTTGAAAGTAACAGAAATAGAGCTGCTGTTATATGAGTTTACCCGAGTCTTGAACATTTCTATCTGAGGAAACTGTGTGAGATAGTTCTCCATATAGACAACGATATCATTAAGCTGCTGTACGGTACAGCCTTCAGGCATAGAGGCGTTTATGAAAAGAGTTGCCCTTTGAGGCTCTCTGTAAAAGCTACCTCCTCTCATGTTTTGAAGAAAGAGTCTGAGACTGCCGCCAAGACTCTTCTCTACAATCCCCTTAAGGTTATTCTGATAAAATGAACTGCCAATCGTTTTATTGTAGGCAACAGCCAAGCCATTACTCTTTTCATCAGGATCCGGTCCCTTGCTTTTTTCTTCCATTTTATTTGGCAGCAGATGGACTGGCAAACCAAAGCCCAGTACGAGGAGAACTATATATATCCACCTGTGTCTTCTTCCAAAAAGTGCATATCTTCTGTATAATATATTGAACTTAACTACTTTTCTTCTGGCAGTAATGCTTTGATCGTTTCTGATGCCCTTTATCGGGAACATATCAATCAGAGCAGGAACAAAGAACAGAGCTATGGCTAACGAAACAGCAAGGTTGATAATAATAACGGCAGAGAACTCCATCAGATTTTTTTTCATATTCTCCGGAAGAAAAAATACAACTGCAAGAGCTCCGATTGTGGTAAGCAGGGCAGCCAGAATGGCAATAAAGGCTTTTCTGTCTTTGTAATATCCGTAGTGGGAGATCATTATAATACTGGTGTCTATAATGATTCCCAGAGAGACCGTTATTCCTGCCAGAGAGTAGATATGAATTTCCAGATCAAAGAGGTAGTAGAAGATAAAAGCAATGAATATATTGGCTGCAAGAGTAACTGCAATTACAGCAAGATACCTGAAGCTTCTGCTTACAATAAACACAAAAAGCAGCAATATGGCAACCGAGAATAATGTTCTGCGAAGAATCTTGTTGAGTTCACTCTTTAATTCTATAGAGGAGTCGAAAGATATTATTGCAGAGAACTTGTCCGGAAAACTCTTGCTCAGCAGAGCCATTCTCTCTTTAACCTCTTTACAGAGCTCCAGTGTGTTAACACTCTTCTCCGGATAGATAGTGATATTAATCGTATTTAATCCGTTTATCCTGTAATAAGATACAGGTATCTTCTCTTTGTAAACAATAGTGGCAACATTTTCCAGACGTATAATTCTTCCGTTCGAATTTTTAACAGGAATATTCCAGAGAGAAGAATTTCCTGATTCCGTTGTGAGCATAATTGTCTCTCCGTCCACACTACCCACAATATCGGATTTCCCAATATAAGCGTTGATTGCAGAGGTAATGTCTTCTGGTAAAACTCCAAGTTTTGCTATTTCATCAGGATCAAATGAAATCTCCATGTATAAAGGAGTTGCTCCGGAGAGAAATACGCCGCTGATCCCTTTAATGAGCGAGAGATTTTTTACAATATAATCCTGAGCATACTGTTCTATCTGATTTGTCGGCAAATCTGCGTTAAGGGTGTATGTAAGTATAGGTGATATGTTCTCTCCTGTAGAAGAGACTGAAATAGACGGATAACTGACTCCATCAGGCAATTTAGGGTAAATTCGACGTATAAGCGAAGCTACCTCAAACCGTATTGCATCTATATTTGCTTTGGGCTTAAGACCTATGGTTATCGTTCCACCATCTTTCCTTGAGACCGAGTTCACATTGCCAATCCCGGCTACAGAAGAGATTATTCCCTCAAGTTTTGATGTAACCTCAGCCTCAATCACTCTTGCAGAGGCTCCATTCCATGAGAAACTTACAGACATGCTCCTCTCCTTGATGGTAGGAGTGTACTGTATATTGAGCAGGGGCATAATGCCGGCACCCATTATAACCAGTACTACAAAGACAAGTATGACAGAAAAAGGCGGAAGCCTCATTTGCTTCGGTTTTTATAAATATTATAATAGAATACAGGAATAAAAAAGAGACTCACAATAGTTCCCACAACCATTCCTCCTATCAGGGCAAGAGAGAGGGGATACTGAAGATCTGAGCCCATGTTTCCTCTTACAAGAAAAGGAGCAATGGCAAGGATGGTAGTAAGACTGGTCATAATAATAGGCTTCAGCCTTCTTGACCCCCCGGTAATGATTGCCCTGAGAGTGGAATATCCCTCCCTTCTCAGGCGATTTATTGTGTCAACTTTGAGAATAGAGTCGTTTATTATTATGCCGCACATTACAACCAGCCCTATCATAGACATAAGATTAAGCCCGGCGCCGAACATCCAGAGTACCAACAGGGCACCGAATATATCTACAACAATTTCTGACAGGATTATCAGAGGCTGAATCAAAGATTCAAATTGTGCGGCAAGAATAAAGAAGAGAAGCAGAAGAGCTACGGTAAGAATTATTATCAGCTCACGAATCATCTCACGGTTAGAAAAATAACTCCCACTAAAGCTTACGTCAAACGACTCATCACTATCTGCAATATCCTTTATTGAGGCGATAACCTCTTTTACTTTGTTGTCGGGAACCGTTAGATTAAGTGGGTAGTAATCTCCCTCGGTACCGGTAATGATGCTTTTTAAGTCTCTCACCCGTCTCTCTTTCAAAACTACTGAAAGGGGTATATCTGCACCATCGGCATTTTTAATTGTAAGGGCAAACAAGTCTTTGGCAAAATCACCTTCATCGCCAACAATTACCGGCACAGAATAGGTCCCGTGGTTAACCGAGAAGAGCTGATTTTCTTTAGTTGCACTGCGCAGAGTATTATAGACCGAAGAGTAGTTTAGCTTGTAAAGCGACAACATCTCGGGCTTGACAACAAAAAGGATTTGCTCTTGCCACAGAACCGGCTCAATATAGAGGTCAGGCAATTTCTTCGATACAGCTTCCAGAAAATGGTTCAACTTGTCCGGATCGGCAGCACCGCCCTCTTTGTTCATTATTTTTGCAACCAGATTGTACTCTTTATCTGAGAAAATCAAATTGAAGATATTATTTGCAGGGGAAAACCTGAATGTTGCGTCAGGGTATTTGTCTGTCAGCACCTGGGAAAGGCTTTTTTCAATTTCCGGAAGATCTGAGGGTTTGTTTGCCCTTATGTAGATCATTGCCTCCGACTGGGTAAGATCCGGGGTGTGAGATAATAAAAACTGCTGGATACCCACAAATGCAGTTTTGTGAGCAATCAGATCTTTAGCAGACAAAGAGACCTCCGCTGTCCTCATCTCGCTCTCTTCTACTGTAAGAGGAAGGTTCCAGTCAATATTTAATATTATGTCGTCGTGGGTTACAGGCGGAAGCTTGGATTTATCAATAACACGATACAACAGGTAAGTTGCGGGAATAGCTGCAATAAAGAGTATCCAGACAAATCTTTGATGACGTAAAGCCCATTTAAGGCCATGCTCGTAAAGAGAGACAACATCCACAGGCTGCAACTTTGCCAGAAACTTGTTAGGTTTTGGTTCTCCTTTCCTGCTGTACAAAAGATAGTAGTAAACAGGTATAACAAGAACAGAAACAATCAAAGAAGAGAATAGCCCGATTGTAACTCCCATGGCCTGGTCATAGAAGAGAGCTCCGGCAATTCCACTCAGAAAAATAAGAGGGACAAAAACGGAGCAGGTGGTTAAAACAGAACTCAGCATTGGTGCAAATACTTCACTAACGCCCTTAACAACCGCCTCTTTTAATTTGTAACCTCTCTCCCTTAGCTGCGTTATATTGTCAATCACTATGATGGAGTTGTCCACCATCATTCCTACCCCCAGTATGAGACCGGAGAGTGAGATGATGTTGATAGAGATGTTGACTAAAAAGAAAAACAGCAGCGAGACAATTAGTGAAAGAGGAATTGTAATGGTAACCAGAAGAGGTGACCGGAGGTCCTTCATAAACAGAAATAATACCAGGCAAGCCAGTATTGCTCCTAATATCAGGTTGTTCCTGAGGTTAGAGATTGAGTAGTCCAAAAGTTGGGTCTGATCTCGCGTAATTTCAAATTCAATACCCGGATACTCTTTTGTAAAGTTATCCATCAGGGTGTTTATTCCCTTTTTAAGGTCTGCCATTTTTGCATCGGATTGCTTGATTACAGCAAGTGTAACGGAGCTTTTGCCGTCCGATTTTACCACCCCTTTATTTCGCCTTGGTTGCTCAACTACGGATGCCAGATCTTTAAATTTGAAAACCCTGCCATTTATGTTCAGATTAATATCCTCAATATCTTCCTTGGTTCTTATCTCTGAGATAAAACGGATATCCCAGCGGTAGTAGCCATCTTTAATGGAAAGGTTGCCAAGTTTAAGATTATTGTTTTCTATAGCTGCCTCCAGTTCACTCTCACTTATTCCGAGTGATTTCATCTTGTCTGCGTATGGTGTGACAAGAAGCTCAGGAAGAGAGAGTCCGCTGATGTCTACAAGAGCAACCTCAGGAATCTGTTCTATCCTTTTGGATATTACATCGGATACAAATCTGCCCAACTCAAGAAACTTCTCTTTACCAACATCTTTTGTGGTGATATTTATGAAGAATGCAGGAATATCTGTGGCACTGGCTTTGATAACTTTTGGCCTCTCCACCTCTTTGGGCATTCCTGAGATTGCCCTGTCTATCCTTTCGTTAACCTCAATAAAGAGGAAGTCAATGTCGGAGCCCTGCTGAAACTCCATGAATATATTTCCTGTATTGTTGTTGGATTCGCACCTCAGCTCTTTCAAATGTCCAACCTGCATCAACTGATACTTCAATGGCTTTATTACAGAGGCGTCCACCTCCCTGGCGGAGTAGCCCGGGGCGCTAACCTGTACAGTTATCTGCGGGATATCCACATCGGGCATCAGAGACACAGGCAGCATTCCAATAGCAACAGAGCCAAGAACAATAACTGCTATAATTGACATTGTTACCGCTATGGGTCTCTCTATGAGTTTGCCAATCATAATATTATCTCTTTTTTATTTCTACTTTTGAACCGTCTGCCAGATTGAGATTTCCGGATATTATTATAATATCTCCTATATTCAGTTCTGCGTTTTTATCGAGATTTGCTGTAACTACATGTGATTCGCTATTGGAAGCCTCTACTTTTACATAGGTCCACATTGCCTTTCCTGTTGCTGTGTCCAGCCGGAAGAGAACATCAAAGTTGTCTCTCATTACAACTGCGCTCTTTGGAACGACAAGCTTGTCTCTTACAATATTCTCAACCATAGCCTTAACATTCATTCCTTCAATCAGGCGGCCGGAGCTGTTTGCTACCTTCGCCAGAATTTTTACCTGGCCGTTATCGTCTATTAGCGGATTAATCTGGGTAACCACTCCAAGGTATTGCTTGTCTGGCTCTGAGTACGAGATAATTTTAACATTGCTGCCTATCTTAATAAATGGCATTTCAGATTCGAGAAGACTGAAATCTACATCAAACAGTGAATCATCTATAAGTGTGCAAAAAATGCCGGATGCTTGTTCATAAGGCTTTGCTGTAAGGTTAGCCACTTTTCCGCCAAACGGGGCGATGAGCGTTGTGTTTTTCAGGTCTTCCTCTGCCTGCTTAAGGTCGCTTACAGAAGAGAGATAGCCGGAACGGATTTTAATAATTTTCAATAGGTCTGCAGGTACTTTTAAGGTGTCTTTTCCATAACCGTAACCAATAAGAGCATCGGCAAAATCGAGCTCTGCCTTCTCCATCTTTTGTTTAGCCTGATCCAGTTTATAAATGGCCTGTTTTTTATCGAGGCTGGCTAATGGCTGCCCTTTAATTACGGTTTCACCGTTCTTAACATAAACTTCTGAAATGACACCGGAAGAAAGAAAATTCAGTTCGCTTTTCGTTATTGCCCTTAACTTGCCATTGCTTAAGAGTTGTTTGTTGAAATCTCTTTTTTTGAGAGAAATAGTGTCTACAAGGTTTTTTTCAGAAACGAAATCGGCCTTTGCGGCATCGCTCTCTGCGCTGGTGTTTCCGCCCTTTCCCGAGCACGAGAGTATCATAAAGACGGAAAGCGAGAATATGAGGTATTTTCCCATTTTAGAAGGTATTAATTGTCAATCATTTTATCGAAGTCTGCAGATACCTTACGGTTGTTGATATAGTCATAAAGACTAATCTTTCTTATTGTAAAATAGTATTGCCAGTAGTTGCTCAAATCTGAGATATATCGTTTAGCTGCATTATCCTTCTCAGACTGGGCAGTATTAAGATCAGTAACTGTTATTGTGCCATTTTGAAACCGTTCAAGTGTTATATTGTAACGGAGTTGCGCAATCGAATCTGCCTCTGCGGAGATTGAGCACTGCATGCTCTGTTTGTTAAACTGCAGAACCTTAATGAGAATATCCTGTTTGTATTGAAAATATGCCTGCTCTATCTGTGTTCTTATTACATCTTCTCTCGATTTTGCAAGCTTGATCTTGCCCTTTCCAAGCCCCCAGTCGATGATCGGCAGAGATAGACTTAGCCCTATAACCTCTTGGTCCATTGGGTTGCTATAAGTATCGGATAAATTGCTTCCCTTTTGTGTAAGACCAAACTGTGCAAAGAATTTTGCCTGGAGACCTACGTCAGACTTTGCTCTTGCAACGTCCTGTTCTGCACCTAATATTTTAAGTTCATTATCAATAGTATATGAAGAGTTGTCAGTGGCTCTGGTATAAACCTCATCGAAATCAAGCTGAATATCCGGTCCCTTTCGGGGCAAAACCAATTCTAATTCCACAGTTTCGTTAAAGCCGAGATATGAGCGCAACTCAAGTATGTTCGTCTCCAGAGCGAGCCGGTTGTCGCTGATAGAGAGTTTGTCGTTGAACAGTCTCAGCCTGAGCTGGAGCAGGTCGCTGTTGGAAATTGTTCCTATTTCATATCGCTCTTTGGCTATCTTTGAGGCTAACTCTGTGGAACTGTAGTTCTTTTCTGCCATCTCAAGGGCCATTTGTGCAGCAAGAACATTAAAAAAGAGAGAAGTGACTGTTGTGTTAATCTCTTCCATGCTTGCCAGATACG
>JBDKRJ010000019.1:0-42161 GCA_039683455.1 Rikenellaceae bacterium
CGACGGTCATTAAATGGAAACATTTCTTTAATAGACAAGGATATGAAAGGGTGGGGATTTATGAAGGTGCCTATTACTACTCTTTTGGCGCATGGAGGCCGGAACTTTCAAGCTGTATGATATATAACGAAGCATATTATAATGCTCCAAGCAGGGAGGCTATGGTAAAGAAAATTCTTACAAATTCCGGATATACTTACAGTTTGGAAGAGTTTATAAGGCTGGATATCCAGAAGATTCCTTCCAATGTTGCGGAACTTTATACTAAGAGTGTAAATCCACTGTTATTTGTTCCACTCGCACCGCCTGTTCTGAAATAGAGTTGTACTTAAAAATAAAAAAGCCGGTTCATATCGAGCCGGCTTTCTTACACCAAAAATTTGTTTGTACTTAACTACTCTTTTTTGCTTTTTACCATCCTTTGATAATCCTCCATAGAGGCTACAATCACCTTTTCAAACTCTCTGGTTCCAGTACCTGCAGGAATTAAATGCCCGCAAATAACGTTCTCCTTAAGCCCTTCCAGATAATCTTTTTTACCGTGGATTGCTGCTTCACTCAGGACTTTTGTTGTCTCCTGGAATGATGCCGCAGACATAAAGCTGGTTGTGCGAAGAGCCGCGCGTGTAATACCTTGAAGTATCTGATTTGAAGTTGCAGGCATTGCGTCACGAGCTTCAACAATTTTAAGGTCTTTACGCTTAAGTATTGAGTTCTCATCACGAAGTCTGCGAACAGTTACAATCTGGCCTGGTTTTAATTCAGGCGAGTCACCTGCGTCAAGAATAACCTTTTTGTCATAAATATTGTCGTTCTCGTGCATGAAGTCCCACCTGTCTACTAATTGTTCAGGCAGAAAACGAGTATCACCAGGATCGACGATTTCGAGTTTACGCATCATCTGACGAACAATTATCTCAAAATGTTTGTCGTTGATCTTTACACCCTGCATACGATATACCTCCTGGATCTCATTGACGATATACTCCTGAACTTTTGTAGGTCCCTGAATTGTCAGAATATCGGTAGGAGATATAGCGCCGTCAGAAAGAGGCATACCTGCTCTTACATAGTCATTCTCTTGTACCAGTATCTGTTTTGAGAGAGGAACCGAATAACGTTTCTCTTCTCCGGTCTTGGATCTGATAACGATTTCACGATTTCCTCTTTTTATTTTGCCCATCAGAATTTCTCCATTTATCTCTGCAACAATTGCAGGATTTGATGGATTACGAGCCTCAAACAACTCTGTAACTCTTGGCAGACCACCGGTGATGTCACCCGATTTACCGATAGCTCTTGGAATCTTGACGAGAATATCACCAATTTTTACTTTCTTACCATTTTCGACCATAATGTGAGCGCCTACAGGCAGATTGTACTGCCTAAGGTCAATTTTTTCATCCATGATCTTGATAGTAGGGTTCTTAGACTTGTCACGTGATTCAATAACCACCTTTTCTTTGTGAAGTGAATATTCATCTGCGGCCTCTTCTCTGTATGTGACACCCTCGATGAGACCGTCAAATACAGCTTTACCTGCAATCTCTGCAATGGTTACTGCATTGTATGCATCCCATTCACAAATTCTGTCTCCTTTTTTGACAAGATCACCGTCTTTAAAGTAGAGAGTTGCTCCGTAAGGAATAAACTGCTGAGAAAGAGCGATGCCAGTATTGCTGTCCACAATACGCATTTCTGCTGTACGTCCGATAACAACCTCCTGAATAACTCCATCTTCCCCAACTCTGGAGATTGTCCGGAGTTCATCAAATTCAAGACGGCCTTGGTATCTGGCAATAATCTCGTTTTCAGATGCAATGCTTGACGCAGTACCTCCAACGTGGAATGTTCTAAGTGTAAGCTGTGTACCAGGTTCACCAATAGATTGCGCAGCAATTACTCCAACAACTTCGCCTTTTTGAACCATTCTGCCGGTCGATAAATTACGGCCATAACACTTGGCACAGACACCTTTTCGTGATTCACACGTGAGCACTGAGCGTATCTCAACCTGTTCAATAGGAAGAGACTGGATCAGAGATGCGATATCCTCCGTAATCTGTTCTCCTGCATCAATAATTTTATCTCCGGTAAGCGGATTGTAAATATCATGTACAGATGTTCTGCCTAAAATTCTGTCATAAAGAGACTCCACTATCTCATCTTTGTTCTTGATAGCTGTTGCTACCAGTCCCCGCAGAGTTCCACAATCATCTTCGTTGATAATCACATCGTGAGACACATCTACAAGACGACGGGTAAGATAACCGGCATCAGCTGTTTTAAGAGCTGTATCGGCAAGACCTTTCCTGGCACCGTGGGTAGAGATAAAATACTCAAGAACAGAAAGCCCTTCTTTAAAATTAGACAAAATCGGATTTTCAATAATCTCCGCACTTGAAGACCCTGATTTCTGAGGTTTGGCCATCAGACCACGCATACCTGAAAGCTGACGAATCTGCTCTTTGGATCCACGTGCACCTGAGTGGAGCATCATATAGACCGGATTGAATCCCTGTTTGTCTTCTGCAATCCTCTTCTCTACAATGTTTGTCAGTTTTGAATTTGTTGTTGTCCAGATATCAATAATCTGGTTATATCTCTCATTATTGGTGATAAGACCGTTGTTGTACGAAAACATAATATTTTCAACAGCTTTATAACCTTCGTCTACAAGCTCTTTCTTTTCTGCCGGGATAATTATATCTTCCAGATTAAATGAAAGGCCACCTTTGAATGCCATCATGTAACCAATCTCCTTGATATCGTCAAGAAACTGTGCAGTTCTGGCCACTCCTGCTACCTTAAGAATGTTTCCGATTATGTCTCTTAAAGATTTTTTAGTCAAAACCTCATTGATATAACCGACCTCTTTTGGAACAACCTGATTAAACAGAATTCTTCCTGCTGTGGTCTTTCTGAGTGCGTAACCTTTTGACAGATCCATGAAATCCTTTGGCAATCTAACTTCAATCTCGGCATGAAGAGCTACTCTTCCTTCATTATTACCAATAACCACCTCTTCCGGGCCGTAGAATTTCATTCCTTCGCCCTTTGCACCGGCACGTGGTTTTGTGATATAATATAATCCAAGAACCATGTCCTGGGATGGTACTGTGATAGGAGCTCCATTTGCAGGGTTCAGAATGTTGTGTGAGCCCAGCATCAGAAGTTGTGCCTCAAGAATAGCAGCATTTCCCAATGGGAGGTGAACTGCCATCTGGTCACCGTCAAAGTCGGCATTGAAAGCTGTACATGAAAGTGGATGAAGCTGAATTGCCTTTCCCTCTATCAGTTTGGGCTGGAATGCCTGGATACCGAGCCTGTGCAGGGTAGGGGCACGGTTAAGAAGAACCGGATGACCCTTCATTACATTCTCCAGTATATCCCAGATAACAGGATCCTTTCTGTCTACAATTTTCTTGGCAGATTTTACGGTTTTTACAATACCACGTTCAATCAGCTTTCTTATTACAAATGGTTTGAAAAGCTCTGCTGCCATATCTTTCGGAATACCGCATTCGTGCATTTTCAGTTCCGGCCCAACTACAATTACCGAACGGGCAGAGTAGTCTACCCTTTTACCCAAAAGGTTTTGACGAAAACGGCCTTGTTTTCCTTTTAAGCTGTCTGATAGAGACTTAAGTGTGCGATTCGCCTCAGTTTTAACTGCATTGGATTTACGTGAATTATCGAACAGAGAATCCACAGCCTCTTGAAGCATCCTCTTCTCATTTCTGAGGATCACCTCAGGAGCTTTAATTTCTATCAGTCTCTTTAGACGGTTATTGCGTATGATTACCCTACGGTACAGATCGTTAAGATCGGATGTGGCAAAGCGGCCCCCATCCAATGGTACCAAAGGACGGAGTTCAGGCGGAATCACAGGGATGACTTTCATAATCATCCACTCAGGATTATTAATATCCCTTGATTCACGGAAAGCCTCAACAACACTAAGTCTCTTAAGTGCATCAGCTTTTCTTTGCTGAGATGTTTCAGTTTCTGTCTTGTGACGAAGTTCATATGAGAGTTCGTCAAGATTAATTTTCGACAACATCTTATAGATAGCTTCTGCACCCATTCCTGCCATGAATTTGTTCGGATCCAGATCGTCCAGCAATTGATTTTCTTTAGGTAAAGAATCGAGAATATTAAGATACTCATCTTCTGTAAGGAAGTCATTTGTCTTAATACCATCTTTTTCTTTTATTCCGGGTTGGATGACAACATAACGCTCATAATATATAATTCCCTCTAATTTTTTTGAAGGGATACCAAGCAGATACCCTATCTTGTTTGGAGTAGAACGAAAATACCAGATATGAGCAACTGGTACTGTAAGGGTTATGTGACCCATTCTCTCGCGACGTACCTTTTTCTCAGTTACTTCAACACCGCATCGGTCACAAATAATACCACGATAGCGAATCCTCTTGTATTTACCGCAGTGACATTCATAGTCTTTATAAGGACCAAAAATCCGCTCGCAGAAGAGACCATCCCTCTCTGGCTTATAGGTACGATAGTTTACTGTTTCTGGCTTCAAGACTTCACCGGAAGATTTCTCGAGAATCTCCTCTGGCGAAGCTAAGCCTATAGTAATTTGGTTGAAATTGCTTTTCACCTTAATCTCTTTCTTGAAAGACATATTATTCTGTTATCAAATTTTCAAATACTATTAACAAATTAGTCCAGGGTAACGCTAAGTCCGAGACCACGAAGTTCATGGAGTAGCACATTCAAAGACTCCGGTATACCGGGAGCTGGCATAGGATCACCCTTTACAATTGCCTCATAAGCTCTTGATCTTCCAGCCACATCGTCAGATTTGATTGTGAGAATCTCCTGAAGAATATTGGCAGCTCCAAATGCCTCAAGTGCCCAAACCTCCATTTCTCCAAATCTCTGACCGCCAAACTGAGCTTTACCACCCAGTGGCTGTTGTGTAATAAGAGAGTAAGGACCAATTGAACGGGCGTGCATCTTGTCATCTACCATGTGACCGAGTTTGAGCATATAAATCACACCTACGGTTGCAGGCTGATCAAACAACTCACCTGTTCCTCCGTCTCTGAGGTATGTCTTTCCGTATTTTGGAATGCCGGCTTTACTAGTTAAGTCGCAGATCTCATCAAGAGTTGCTCCATCAAAGATAGGAGTACTGAAATGTTGACCAAGCTCCACTCCTGCCCATCCCAAAACAGTTTCGTATATCTGACCAAGATTCATACGGGATGGTACGCCAAGAGGATTAAGTACTATATCTACAGTGGTACCATCTTCCAGAAACGGCATATCTTCGTCCCTTACAACTTTGGCAACAATACCTTTATTTCCGTGACGACCTGCCATTTTATCACCAACCTTAATTTTTCTCTTCTTAGCAACATATACTTTAGCTAATTGCATAATTCCGGTTGGAAGCTCGTCCCCTATTGTCAGGTTGTACTTGATTCTTTTAAGTTCAGCATCATACTCCTTATGGGCAATAAGGTAGTTGTTGATAAGTTGCTTAATCAGATTATTTGTGTTTTTATCTGAAGTCCACTTAACAGGGTTAATATTTTCATAATCGATCTTTTCAATCATGTCAAATTTGAAGTCAGCACCCTTGCCAATGATTTCTACCCCATAAAGGTCACTTATACCCTGAGAAACTTTACCATCAAGAATTGAGATCAGTCTTTCAAGAAAATTCTGACGAAGAAGAGCTGCTTTTCTGTTGAAGCTCTCTTCTGCATGTTGTATCTGATTTTTAGACGCGGATTTTCCTTTCTTGGAGTTCTCTTTTGCTACTCTTGAGAAGAGTCTTTTGTCAATGATAGTGCCTCTCAATGATGGAGAGGCCTTTAGAGAAGCATCCTTAACATCTCCTGCTTTATCACCAAAGATTGCCCTTAATAATTTTTCTTCCGGAGATGGATCACTTTCGCCTTTAGGAGTAATCTTACCTATAAGTATATCTCCTGGTTCAATATTTGCGCCAATCCTTATGATACCGTTCTCGTCAAGATCCTTTGTTGTCTCTTCACTCACGTTAGGGATATCTGATGTAAGCTCTTCCATACCACGTTTGGTATCGCGAACCTCCATTATATATTCATCCACATGAATAGAAGTAAACGCATCTTCTCTTAAAAGCCTTTCAGACAGAACGATAGCATCTTCAAAGTTGTATCCTTTCCAAGGCATGAATGCCACTTTAAGGTTACGACCCAGAGCCAGTTCTCCATTTTGAGTTGCATAACCGTCTGTCATAATCTGACCTGCAACAACTTTTTCTCCCTTTCTGACAATTGGTTTAAGGGTGATTGATGTATTCTGGTTGGTTTTTCTGTACAGAGGCAGTTTGTATACTGTAATTTCAGGTTCAAAACTTACAAATCTCTCACTTTCTGTTTGTTCGTATTTGATGTGAATTTCACGGGCATCTACATAAACAACTTCTCCCTTACCTCTTGCATTGATCTGTGTTCTTGAATCTTTTACAACCGGTCCCTCAAGACCTGTTCCTACAATTGGAGCTTCAGGTTTGATAAGGGGAACTGCCTGGCGCATCATGTTAGAACCCATCAAGGCACGGTTTGCATCGTCATGCTCAAGGAAAGGAATCAGTGATGCAGCTATAGAAGCAATCTGATTAGGAGATACGTCCACAAGGTTAACCTCTTCTTTACCCACTACCGGATAGTCTGCTTCAAAACGGCATTTGATCCTTTCGTCTGTCATGTTTCCATTTTCATCGATATGGACATTTGCCTGAGCTACCATCTTCTCTTCTTCTTCTTCTGCACTCATATAAACACAACCTTTTGCAGTCATATCCACAACGCCGTTTTCTACCTTACGGTAAGGTGTCTCTATGAATCCGAGATCATTAATTTTTGCATAAACGCATAGTGACGATATCAGACCAATATTAGGACCTTCAGGGGTTTCTATTGGACACAGACGCCCATAGTGAGTATAGTGAACATCGCGGACCTCAAATCCGGCTCTATCTCTTGACAGACCACCAGGACCCAAAGCTGAAAGACGACGCTTATGTGTCATCTCTGCCAAAGGATTGGTTTGATCCATAAACTGTGATAGCTGACTGGTACCAAAGAATGAGTTTATGACAGATGAAAGTGTCTTTGCATTGATAAGATCGATAGGAGTAAAGACTTCGTTGTCCCTTACATTCATTCTTTCCCTGATTGTACGTGCCATACGGGAAAGGCCGACACTAAACTGATTCGCAAGCTGCTCCCCGACAGTTCTGATACGACGGTTACTCAAGTGGTCAATATCGTCAACAGTAGCTTTTGAATTAATCAGCTGGATCAGGTATCGGATAATTTCTATGATATCTGCTTTTGTAAGAACCCTTGTTTCGTTAGAAGTGGTCAGATTGAGTTTGTGATTTAATCTGTATCTTCCTACCTCTCCAAGGTCATATCTTTTATCCGAGAAGAATAGCTTGTCAATAACATCTCTCGCAGTGGCCTCATCTGGAGGTTCAGAATTACGAAGCTGTCTGTATGTATAGAAAACTGCCTCTTTCTCCGAGTTACATTGGTCCTTCTGTAATGTATTATGTATAATTGCGAAATCGCTTATGTTAGCCTCCTCTTTATGAACAAGGATTGTGCTTACACCTGATTCCATGATAATATCTAAATGGTGCTCATCTAAAATAGTTTCACGATCCAGAACAATTTCGTTTCTTTCGATGTAAACAACCTCTCCTGTATCCTCATCTACGAAATCTTCATTCCATGTTTTTAAAACTCGTGCTGCAAGTTTGTTTCCCAGACATTTTTTAATATTTGCCTTTGTAACCTTTATTTCGTTTGCCAGGCCGAAAATATCAAGAATATCCTTGTCACTTTCGTACCCGATTGCTCTAAGCAAAGTAGTAACAGGCAGTTTTTTCTTTCTGTCGATATATGCATACATCACATTATTGATGTCAGTTGCAAACTCGATCCACGAACCCTTAAATGGGATAATTCGTGCTGAATATAGTTTGGTTCCGTTTGCGTGCACACTCTGTCCGAAGAACACACCAGGAGAGCGGTGTAGTTGTGACACAACGATTCTCTCTGAACCATTAATTACAAATGTACCTCTTGGGGTCATGTAAGGAATTGTCCCAAGGTAAACATCCTGGATAACCGTATCGAAATCTTCATGTTCCGGATCTGTACAGAACAGTTTGAGTTTTGCTTTCAGAGGGACACTGTATGTTAAGCCTCTGTCCAGACACTCCTCAATTGAATAACGAGGGGGGTCAATAAAATAGTCAATAAACTCAAGTACGAAATTATTACGGGTATCTGTAATAGGGAAAATTTCTTGAAAAACTTTGAAAAGACCTTCGTTTTTACGATTCTCCGGTGTGGTTTCAAGTTGGAAGAAATCCTTGAAAGACTTCAGTTGCACCTCTAGAAAATCTGGATAATCTAGGAGGGCTTTGGAAGTCGCGAATGTAATCCGCTGATTATTTGTTTTTTGCGACATTGTTTGTGGATTGGTTGAAAATAAACTAAAATAACGACAAAAAGGCTTAGAGCCTAAATAGCTCTAAACCTGTTAGTGTGCCCGACTAACGGGATTTTGGAGTTATTTAACTTCAACTTCTCCGCCTGCCTCTTCTAATTGAGCTTTTACTTGTTCTGCCTCTGCTTTGGAAACTTTTTCTTTGATTGCCTTAGGAGCTGCATCAACCAGATCTTTAGCCTCTTTCAAACCTAAGCCTGTAATTTCTTTTACAGCTTTAACGATTTGTAATTTGGCCTGACCAGCTGAGATAAGAATAACATCAAATTGAGTTTGTTCCACTTCAACAGCGGCAACAGCGGCTGCAGGAGCAGCAACAGCTACGGCAGCAGCTGCAGGTTCAATTCCATATTCATCTTTTAGAACTTTTGCTAATTCTTGTACATCTTTTACAGACAGGTTAACTAATTCTTCTGCAAATTTTTTGATATCTGCCATGTTTATAAATTTTTAAAACGTTTAAAATTCTTGTTATTGTTTTTCTGATAGGGCCTTTACAATACCTGTAATTTTACCACCTGCATTTGCTTGAAGTGCAGAGATAACGTTGTTGACAGGTGATTGAAGAAGACCAATAATGTCACCGATAAGTTCTTCGCGTGATTTAATAGATACCAATGCGTTAAGCTGATTCTCACCAACATATGCGCATTCTTGTACAAGAGCTCCCTTTAAGATTGGTTTGCCATATTTCACACCAAACTCTTTGATCAGTTTTGCAGGGGCACCACTGGCTGTCTCTGTGAACATAACTGCAGAAGGACCCTCTAATATAGGGAATAGTAACTTGGCGTCAGTCAAAGCCATTTTTTCCAAAGCTTTACGAAGGAGGGTGTTTTTAACAACAACCAGCTTGATCTGCTTTTCGAAGCAAGCACGACGCAATTTAGCTGTCTTATCCGCATTTAAACCAGATATGTCAGTTAAATAGAAATTTGGTGTTTGCTCTAATTGCGCTGCCAGACTTTCAATAATTTGTTTTTTTTCCTCTTTTTTCATAAAACATATTTATTATTCAGCAGCACTTATGGTCTTGCTATCGATATTTATACCAGGGCTCATTGTAGAAGACAAAAAGATGCTCCTCACATAAGTTCCCTTCAATGCCTGAGGTTTTAATTTAACAACAGTATTTAAGAATTCTATTGCATTCTCTGCCAAAGCGAGTGAGGGAAATGAAACCTTACCTATGCTGGCATGCACAATACCTTGTTTGTCAACCTTAAAATCAATCTTACCGGCTTTTACTTCGGTTACAGCTTTACCAACATCCATGGTAACAGTTCCGGTTTTAGGGTTAGGCATCAAACCACGGGGACCAAGGATACGACCAATTGCACCAATTTTAGCCATTACCGATGGGGTGCAAATGATTACATCTATATCTGTCCAGCCATTTTTGATTTTCTCAATATACTCGTCAAGTCCGACCAGGTCTGCACCGGCCTCTTTGGCCTCTGCTTCTTTGTCCGGAGTACATAGTACCAATACACGAACTGTTTTTCCTGTTCCATGCGGAAGAGTTACAACACCGCGTACCATCTGGTTCGCCTTACGAGGGTCTACTCCCAAACGTACAGCAATATCAACAGAAGCATCAAATTTGGTGAAAGAGAGTTCTTTTACCAAATCACAAGCTTCAGCTAACTTATACTGTTTAGAAGAGTCTACCTTTGCGTATACTACTTTTTGATTTTTTGTCAGCTTACTCATTTTCGCAGGATTTATTAGTTAACATCGTCGGGAAATGTTCCGGAAACAGTAATACCCATACTGCGTGCTGTACCCGCAACCATAGACATGGCCGATTTAAGGGTAAAAGCATTCATATCGGGCATTTTATCTGTTGCTATCGCACGGATTTGTTCCCAGGTGACAGAACCTACCTTCTTCCTGTTAGGTTCGGCAGATCCTGTCTGGATCTTCGCAGCCTCTTTTAACTGCACGGCAACGGGGGGTTGTTTTACGATAAATATAAATGATTTATCGCTGTAAACAGTGATAATAACAGGTAATATTTTACCTGCCTTATCTTGGGTGCGAGCATTAAATTGCTTGCAAAAGTCCATTATGTTTACACCCTTCGAACCCAAAGCGGGCCCTACCGGTGGTGAGGGATTAGCTGCGCCGCCTTTAATCTGCAATTTAATGAGAGCGGCAACTTCTTTAGCCATAATGTTTATTGTTTATTCTTTTACTACTTGAACAAAATTTAACTCCAACAGAGTTTTTCTTCCAAAAATTTTCACCATAACTTTCAACTTTTTCTTGTCTTCGAAAATTTCTTCTACAGTTCCGTCGAAACCATTGAAGGGACCATCTATAACTTTAACAGCTTCTCCTATGATGAAAGGCGTAATATTCTCTTCTTCCATATCTACAAGCTCATCTACGCGTCCTAAAATGCGGTTAACTTCAGACGCACGAAGTGGAACAGGTTCTTTGTCTTTTCCAGCTTTTTCTGTCAGAAAACCCGAAACATGTGGAAGATTCCTTATGAGATGTTGAATCTCTCCGGTTAGAGCAGCCTCAATGAGAATGTAGCCCGGATAGAATATTCTATCCATGCTCACTTTTTTGCCATTTTTAACCTGGTAAATCTTCTCTGTGGGAATGAGAACCTGCGATACATAGTCTTGGAGATTCAATCTCTTGATCTCGTTCTCTATGTACTCTTTAGCCTTTTTCTCTTTTCCGCCGGCAGCTCTAATGACATACCATTTTTTGGAAATCTCACTCATAAGTTTAGTACAACAGCTTGTAAATAAAAGTCATAATGTTTCTGAATCCGAAGTCCATAGCAAAAATGACTATAGCAAAAATCAGTGAGGCAATCATAACAACGATAGCCGAACTTTGTAGCTGACTCCATGAAGGCCAGCTAACCTTTTTTACCAGTTCAATGTACGATTCTTGAAGATACAACTTAATCTTGTTCATTTTTTTTTGATTATCGTCTGAAACAAAGGAAGCATTGTTTCAGGCGGATTATTTACTACTAGATCGTAACCCCCAGTATTGCAGGGGCAGAGCGATTCGAACGCCCATCAACGGTTTTGGAGACCGCTATTCTACCCTTGAACTATGCCCCTAAACTTTAAGTTAGTCACCTTTTCAGAGCGACTAACTCGTTATAAATTAGTCTAATATTTCAGTTACCTGACCTGCACCTACTGTACGACCGCCTTCGCGAATTGCAAAACGAAGATTTTGGTTGATTGCTACAGGATAGATAAGTTCAACTGTAATAGTAACGTTATCACCTGGCATAACCATCTCTGTTCCTTCCGGAAGCATAATCTCTCCGGTAATATCCAGGGTACGGATAAAAAACTGAGGACGATACCTGTTATGGAAAGGAGTGTGACGGCCACCTTCGTCTTTCTTAAGAACGTAAATCTCAGCTTTAAACTTCTTGTGAGGGGTGATTGTACCCGGTTTAGCAATTACCTGGCCACGTTTGATCTCTTTCTTATCGATACCGCGAAGGAGAAGACCTACATTATCACCAGCCTCACCTCTGTCAAGGATTTTGCGGAACATCTCAACACCGGTAACGACCGATTTTCTAGGCTCTTCGCCGAGACCAATAACCTGAATCTCTTCACCGGTTTTTATAACACCTGTTTCAATACGGCCTGTTGCAACAGTACCACGACCTGTGATTGAGAATACATCCTCAACTGGCATAAGAAATGGTTTTTCATTTTCACGTGGAGGAATTGGAATGAATGAGTCAACAGCATTCATAAGCTCCATGATTTTTTCTTCCCACTTAGGATCACCGTTTAATGCACCAAGTGCAGAACCACGGATAACAGGAGCATTATCGCCATCATATTTATAGAAACTTAGAAGCTCACGAACCTCCATCTCAACAAGATCAATCATCTCAGGATCGTCAACGATATCTACTTTGTTCAGAAATACTACAATTTTAGGAACATTTACCTGGCGGGCAAGAAGAATGTGCTCACGTGTCTGAGGCATAGGACCATCTGTTGCAGCAACAACAAGAATTGCGCCATCCATTTGTGCAGCACCAGTAACCATGTTTTTAACATAGTCAGCGTGACCTGGACAGTCTACGTGTGCATAGTGGCGTGCTTCTGTTGAATACTCAATATGCGCAGTGTTGATAGTAATACCACGCTCTTTTTCCTCAGGAGCGTTGTCGATCGAGTCAAATGAACGGATCTCAGAAAGACCTTTACGTGCTAAAACCATTGTGATAGCAGCAGTCAAGGTAGTTTTGCCATGGTCAACGTGACCAATGGTTCCGATGTTTACGTGCGGCTTGTCCCTTTTGTAAGTTTCTTTTGCCATAATAATAGAATTTAATTTATAATGAATTAATTACATACTTGTAGAGCCGGTGATGGGAATTGAACCCATGGCCTCTTCCTTACCAAGGAAGCGCTCTACCTCTGAGCTACACTGGCTTACTAAGAGCGGAAGACGAGGTTCGAACTCGCGACCCTCAGCTTGGAAGGCTGATGCTCTACCAACTGAGCTACTTCCGCAATAAAAATATAGTGGGGAGAGCAGGATTCGAACCTACGAAGGCGTAAGCCAGCAGATTTACAGTCTGCCCCAGTTGGCCACTTTGGTATCTCCCCATTATAATAGTTGTTCAAAAAACTTAGAGCCGATGGAGGGATTCGAACCCCCGACCAGCTGATTACAAATCAGCTGCTCTGGCCAACTGAGCTACATCGGCATTGTTGCTAACTCCCTTTTTCATTTAAGGGATTGCAAAGATATAGGTTTTTGATTAAACTCCAAAAAAAATTATCAAATAATCGGTTACATTAAAAAAATAAATCTACATAAAAAGAAGCAACCCTATTTTATATGCTAAAAATGCTGCTGTCAGTAGTCCAGCTTTTTTTGAAATGAGTGTTTTCTATAGAGTGGAAGAGGTATATAGTCTATGGTTATGCTCTTTGTGCAACATCTAAAATCGTTTTATATATGCTCTCCTCATCGTATCCGCACTCTGACTGCAATTCCGAAATGGTTCCCTGCTCAATGAACCTGTCTGGAACCCCAAGACCTATAACTTTAACAGCAAGAGCATTAGATGCTACAAACTCGCTTACTGCAGAATATAATCCTCCAATTACAGAGGCATCTTCTACTGTAATTATGGTTTTGCACTTATCAGAAGCAATTTTTAATGCTTCCCTGTCGATAGGTTTTACAAAACGCATATCGTAATGCATTACAGAGATCCCGATATTGCCAGCTCTCTCAACAGCCTCAATTGCTTTGTTGCCAATTGTTCCAATACTAAGAACGGCAATTTTAGTTCCTTCCTTAAGAAGCTTTGCCTTCCCAACTTCAACCATTTTAAACTCTCCTTTCCAGTCCAGTCCCTCACCATATCCTCTCGGATATCTTATGACTGTTGAACCATATTCGGGGAATTGCACGGAATAAAGAAGATCTTTAAGATCAACCTCATTAATAGGAGCAGATATAATCAGATTGGGAATACATCTGAAATAGGATAAATCAAAAACTCCATGGTGTGTGGCACCATCTTCACCTACCAGTCCTCCTCTGTCCAGACAGAAGATTACTTTTAAATTTTGAGTTGCAACATCATGTATGACACTATCATATGCTCTTTGCATAAAGCTTGAATAGATGTTGCAGTAGGGGAGCAGACCCTGAGAGGCTAGCCCTGCAGAAAATGTTACTGCATGCTGTTCAGCAATTCCAACATCAAATGACCTTTCCGGCATCTCTTTCATTATAATGTTCATAGAACAGCCGGAAGGCATTGCAGGGGTGATTCCGATAATTTTTGGATTTGTACGGGCAAGCGATAAAAGAGTCTCCCCGAATACATCCTGATATTTGGTTCTCTTTTCCTCTTTGTTCACAACTCTTTTGCCGGTAATTTTATTGAATATGCCCGGTGAGTGCCAACCAATCTGGTCCAGTTCTGCCGGTTTGAATCCCTTGCCTTTTTTTGTAACTATATGAAGGAGTTTTGGTCCCTTAATCTCCTTAAGGTTGGACAGAGTTGTTATAAGTTGTCCGAGATTATTGCCGTCGATAGCACCGAAATATCTAAAGCCCAATGATTCAAAAATGGAACCACTTTTGAATATAGCAGCCTTTGTACTAAACACAAATTGCTGAATTGTACTTCTGAGCCATTTTGAACCAATAATATCCCAGATTTTATTTTTAAACCGGTTGTATGATTGAGAGGTTGTAATTCGCAGAAGGTAGTTATGCATAGCTCCCACATTGGGATCAATGGAAATCTGGTTATCGTTAAGAATAACAAGAATGTTCGATTTAAGTGCTCCAGCATTATTCAGACCCTCGTATGCCAGACCTCCTGTAAGTGCGCCGTCACCAATTATTGCCACAATTTTATCTGTTTTGCCAAGCAGAGTAGAGGCAACAGATATTCCGAGTGCTGCTGAAATTGAAGTAGAGGAGTGTCCTACACCAAAAGCATCATAAGGACTTTCGGACATTTTAGGGAATCCGCTTATTCCTTTGTATTTACGATTGTTTACGAATTGGTCTCTCCTACCGGTTAAAATTTTATGGGAGTAGGCCTGATGGCCTACATCCCATATTAATTTATCTTTTGGAGTATTATACACATAATGAAGGGCGACAGTAAGTTCGACAGTCCCTAAACTAGCCCCAATATGTCCTGGATTTTCTGAACAGCATGAAATAATATACTCACGGAGCTCTTCACAAAGCTCCTGCAATTGATCTGATTTTAGCTCTTTGAGATCATCAGGAGAGTTGATTTTATCTAAATATTTCATGCAAATTAAAAGGAGTCTTTACAATTAACAACAATCAGTCAGGTTTGTTGCAGATGAGAAATTGATTATTTTGCTTTTTGCATATTTGCTTCCTGAAGTCCATAACCCTTAATTTTATCCTCTCTTTTCAACAGAAAAGCGAGAATGATCGCAATAGAACTCACTGCTGCAAAAATCACCATAGGAATAGTGTAGTCATATGCAGCTCCGGTTCCGGTCTCATTTCTACAGAATGTATCCAAAACATATCCGATTCCTATAGGCATCAAAAGCAGACCTATGTTTTGAATGTAAAATATTAAAGAATATGCTGTTCCCAACTGTTTGCTAGGAATAATCTTAACAACAGACGGCCACATTGCGGATGGTACCAATGCAAAAGCGATACCAAGAATAATCATCAATATGATTGCAACCACCCAGCTTGTAGTGAATGGGGTTGCAAACAATATATGCACTGTCGTAAGCATGATAGCTCCTATTATCATTAGGTCTGCACCGTGGCCAATCCTGTCATACAGTGTGCCAAAAAGAGGTGTGAGCAATATACACCCGAATGGCAAAAGACTCGGGATAAGACCGGCCAGCTTAGGGTCAACGGAGAATTGATTAACCATAAGGTCGGAAGCAAATTTTAGAAATGGAAATACGGCAGAGTAGAAAACGAGACAAAGAAATGCAATAAGCCAGAATCCTTTATTATTAAGGATTACTTTGACATCAGATAATTTGAAAGATTCCTCTTTTACATCTGCTGCATCACTTATTTGTTTGTCAAGTTTTTTGTCGAAGAATGTATAAATTATGAAGGAGATAAGACCTATCAACAGAAGTGCCAGACCGAAAAGTACGGGAGTGGAAACCTTACCAAAACTTTCTGCAATTATGGGAGAGACACTCAAGGCAAGAGCAGAACCCAATCTGGCAATTGCAAGTTGCATTCCCATAGCCAGTGCCATCTCTTTGCCATTAAACCATTTAGCAATAGCCTTGCTGACAGTAATACCGGCAACCTCTGCACCTACACCAAATATACCAAAGCCCAATACCATATATACTACCTGAGCCTTCATCCCAAAAATAGCTTGGCCAACAAGGGCATCATTTGTCATTGCCCAGTATTTTATTCCAATACCAACGATCATCACTATTCCGGATGTGATGCCACTGAATCGGATTCCCATCTTGTCGAGCATAAGACCTCCAAAAATCAACATAAACAGAGCTACGTTGAATAGTGAATAGGAGCCGCTGAACAGGCCAAAATCCCTGCTATCCCAGAATAAATCTCTTTCGAGCATCGTTTTTAGCGGAGAAAGAACATCGGAGACAAAATAGACCCCAAACATTAGGAACGCTACCAATATGAGCATTGTCCACCTGGTGGCAGTACTGTCGTTAAGCATTGCGGCTTTTTTCATTTGATTAAGTTTATTAAGTTATTATTTATTATGAATAGATATTATTAATAAGTGCGAATTATAGTCTGTTCTCTGTCCGGGCCCAGGGAGATGATGTTGATCGGAATCCCTGTCTCTTTTTCTATGAAGCGGACATATGTCATGAACTCAAAAGGAAGGTCGTCCTCCCTGGTAATTTTGGTAAGGTCACGTTTCCACCCCTTGAACTCCTTGTATATAGGTTCAATCTCTGCGAATGTATCGTATGGTACCTGATTGGTAATCTCCCCGTCCACCTTGTATGATACAGCAATTTTTATAGTGTCGAGTGTATCCAGAACATCTGCTTTCATCATAATTAACTGGGTGACTCCGTTGACCATAACGGCATATTTTAGTGCAACAAGATCCAGCCATCCTGTTCTCCTTGGCCTGCCCGTTGTGGCACCAAATTCAAATCCCAGTCTGCGAAGATCTTCTCCGGTCTGGTCGTTTAGTTCAGTTGGGAAAGGTCCGCTTCCGACTCTTGTACAATAAGCTTTAAAAATTCCGGAAACTGTTCCGATGCTTGAAGGAGGAACCCCCAGTCCGGTACAGGCGCCAGCACATGTAGTGGTGGAAGAAGTTACGAAAGGATACGAGCCAAAGTCAACATCGAGCATTGAGCCCTGTGCTCCTTCTGCCAGAACGCGCTTATTATCTTCCAAAAACTGATTTATAACATACTCACCATCAATAAGAGTGAAGTTTTTGAGAAAATTAATCGCTTCCAGCCATTGAGTCTCATTTTCGCTAATGTCATAAGTGTAGTCAAACTGTTTCAAAAAACTGATATGTTTATTTTTGAGAGCATAAAACCTGTCAGAAAAATTTGGTGAGAGAATATCACCGACCCTCAGGCCGTTCCTGCCTGTTTTATCCATGTAGGCAGGCCCTATACCCTTTAATGTAGAACCAATTTTGGAAGCTCCTTTGGAAGCTTCCGAGGCAGCATCAATGATTCTGTGAGTAGGCAATATCAGATGTGCTTTTTTGGAGATTAGAAGGCGCTCTTTCACAGGAACTTCTAATTCCAGCAACTTGTGACACTCTTCCATAAAGATGATAGGGTCAAGAACAACTCCGTTACCAATAACATTCTGAGTGTTTTTTCTAAAAATTCCGGAAGGAATTGAGTGCAAAACAAATTTTTTATCTTCGAACTGAAGCGAGTGACCTGCATTTGGTCCACCCTGGAATCTTGCAATAATGGGATAGCCTTTTGCTAAAACATCTACGATTTTTCCTTTCCCCTCATCTCCCCATTGGAGTCCTAGAATAATATCAACTTTCATCCGTATTATATTAAAAATTTATTAAAATGGCAGATCATCAGGTAAATCCTCGTTTGAAGCTTCTGATGGAGCAACAATTTGTTGAATACTCTGGGGTGTTGCAGGCGATTCTGTTCGTTTACCCAGTAATTGGATGGTATCTGCCAGTATCTCTACCGAGTACCTTTTTTGTCCATCTTTATCTACCCAGTTGTTAGTTCTGATTTTGCCCTCTACAAAGAGTTGGGATCCCTTTTTTACGTACTTCTCCACCCTCTCGGCAAGAGCCCGCCAGCAGACTATATTGTGCCACTCGGTCTGTTCCTGCCACTCTCCGTTTTTGTCCTTGTAACGTTCAGTTGTGGCGAGAGTGAAACTGGCAACCATCGAGTCGTTTTCAAGATGACGAATCTCCGGTTCCTTGCCTACATTACCTATTAACATTACCTTATTTAGCGACATAACGCGTTCCTTTGTATTCTTTACAAAGATAAAAAACTTTAAATATTATTTAACATAAATTGCATTGAGTCAAAATCGGGCAAGGATGAGGTAAACATCTGAAATGATTGAACAGCTTGATATAATAGCCACGATTTGCCTGATATATATTTTGCATTGTATCGTTTTTCTATGAATGATAACTGAGGAAAGCGATAATTCGCCTCCAGAACTATTTTACCCCTGTAATCAAAACTATCGAGTATTTCCAAGCGGGTGGAAAGAGTATTAATAAATAGCTTACAGTTCTGAAACTCTTCTGTGAGCATCTCAATTCTGTTATACAGCATCCCTGCAGAATCACAGAATTTTTTTGCTCTGTCATAAGATCTGTTGACAATGGTGACATTACATCCTTCTGAACTGGCAGCGAGTGATGCTGCTCTTCCGGCTCCTCCGCACCCTAGTACCAGTACTCTGTCGTCTTTGGAAACTAAGCTTTTTATGCACTCTTTTACACCAAAAAAATCTGTATTGTAGGCAGATACAAGATTGCCATCCTTTAAAATTAGATTTGATGCACCAATTAACTCTGTCAGGTGATCCCTTTTGTTTGTAAATTTCAGGATCTCCTCCTTAAAGGGAGTTGTTACATTTAAACCATCAAAACCTTCTTCACTAAACCTCATTACAGCCTCATCAATTGAAGATGTTTCCAGAAGTTCATAGGTGTGCCTGGAATTGGGATAGGCCGCACGGAAAAGTGCTGGACTTAAACTGTGAGAAATTGGGTTTCCTATAAGAGCAAATCGCATTTATCCGGTATTTTAAAAGCGTTAATATTCAAAATCTCTCTGTCTTAATGCTTCAAAGCATAATATTGCAGCGGAAACTGATACATTAAGAGAATCAATAGCCCCGTTCATGGGAATTTTTATTCGGGCGTCTGCCCGGTCTCTCCAGAACTGTGTTAGTCCATCCGACTCTTTTCCCATTACTATCGCTGTAGGGATTGTCATGTCGGTATTGTGGTACCATGTGGCAGACTGAAGCTCAGATGTGAGAATATTGATTCCATTTTTCTTTAACCATAAGTAGCACTCTTCTGAACTGCAACTGCATACCTGGTTGGTAAAAATTCCACCCAGGCTGGATCGTATAACATTTGGATTGAACAGGTCGGTTAACGGATCGCACACAATAACAGCATCAACTTTAGCAGCGTCTGCTGTTCTGAGTACGGCTCCGAGGTTTCCTGGTTTCTCGACGGACTCCAGAACAATCACAAGAGGATTACGGGAAAGCTTGATATCTGAGAGTAAACGTTTTTTCTCCTTTACGATTGCAATAATACCTTCTGTACCACCTCTGTATGCAATTTTAGAGTAGATATCGGGAGTGACTGTATATACATGACTACAGTCAATACTATTAATCTTTTCTGCAGAGTATTCTTCTGGAAGAAACAGAATTGTATCAATTTCGTATCCACACTTGATACAAGCTTCCAGCTCTCTTACTCCCTCTACTATGAACAACCCCTTATCTTTGCGCTCTTTAGATCTCTCCTGAAGTGCAATAAGCTCCTTGATTTTTTGGTTTTTGACAGAAGAGAGATTATCTATATACATATTTTTATTTTTCTGGACGCATTTGAGGAAAGAACAGCACATCCTGAATTGAAGGGGAGTTGGTCATAATCATTGTGAGTCTGTCTATGCCGATACCCATACCGGAAGTTGGAGGCATTCCATACTCAAGAGCTCTCACGAAGTCCATGTCAATAAACATAGCTTCGTCGTCACCCTTGTCTTTGAGTTTAATCTGCTCCTGAAATCTTTCAAGTTGGTCAATCGGATCATTCAGCTCGCTGTATGCATTAGCAAGTTCTTTCCCGTTCACAAAAAGTTCAAAGCGTTCTGTGAGGGAGGGATCAGACCTGTGTCTTTTGGTGAGAGGAGAAGTTTCTACCGGATAATCTGTAATAAATGTCGGTTGAATCAGATGGTGTTCGCAATACTTACCAAAGATCGCATCGATCAATTTGCCAATACCCATGCTTTTGGTGACAGGAACATTTAATTTATCGCAAACGGTTCTGAGTTCATCCTCATTCATTCCGGCAACATCTACTTTTGCATATTCCTTAATTGCTTCAAGCATAGGTAATCTTCTGTAAGGAGCTTTAAACTCAATTTCCTTGTCACCAAGTATGAGTTGTGTTTTGTCATGAAGAGCCAGAGCAACTCTCTCGATCATCTGCTCTACAAACTCCATCATCCAGAAGTAGTCTTTATAAGCTACATATATCTCCAGAACAGTAAACTCAGGGTTGTGGGTTCTGTCCATACCCTCATTGCGAAAATCTTTAGCAAACTCGTAAACTCCTGTGAATCCTCCAACAATCAGCCTTTTTAGATAAAGTTCATTTGCTATTCGCAAGTATAAAGGAATATCGAGTGCATTATGGTGAGAGAGAAATGGCCTTGCAGTTGCTCCTCCTGGGATAGGCTGAAGAATAGGGGTTTCCACTTCCAGATATTCATGCTCATTAAAAAAGTTACGCATGGTGTTTATTATCTTGCTTCTTTTAATGAACGTATCCCTTATAGCCGGATTAACGATGAGGTCTACATATCGCATACGATATCTAAGTTCAGGATCGGAAAATGCATCATAAACCTGATCTTCCTTTTCTTTAACTATAGGCAGTACTCTTAAAGACTTACTGAGTACTTTTAACTCTTTTGCGTGAATGCTCAACTCGCCTGTCTGGGTGATAAATGCAAAACCTTTGATACCGACAATATCTCCGATATCCAAAAGCTTTTTAAAGACAGTGTTATATAGTGTTTTATCTTCTCCGGAACAAATTTCGTCCCTTTTTATATATATCTGAATTTTCCCCTTTTCATCCTGAAGCTCCATAAAAGCTGCTGCCCCCATGATTCTGCGAGTCATAATTCTGCCAGCAATTTTAATATCCTGCAGGTTTTTTTTCTCCGGATCAAACTGTTCTCTTATTTGCTGGCTTGTAATATTTACTTCAAATGCCTCTGCCGGATATGGATTGATGCCCAACTCCTGCATTGCTCTAAGTGAATTCCGTCTGTTCTGTTCTTGCTCGTTTAGTTCTGAATACTCCATGAAATCGATCTTTTAATGAGTCGCAAAAATAACTTTTTTTATCAACTTCTGGAAATATTAAGTACATTTGCAAAGATATGGCCTTAGATAAAAAATGGATAGTAAGAGAACCGGGCAATCCGGCATTAGTGCGTCAATTGTCTTCTGAGTTGGGGATAGACCAGACGCTGGCCAACCTTTTAGTCCAAAGAAACATTAAATCCCAATCGGAGGCAAGATCATTTCTAAGACCCCAGTTGGATCAGCTCCATGATCCCTTTCTTATGAAAGATATGGACAAAGCAGTCGAGAGACTAACATGGGCTTTGAATAAAAATGAGAAAATACTTATTTACGGGGATTACGATGTTGATGGAACTACAGCTGTTTCTCTTGTTTACACTTTTCTGAGGAGGTATAGCGAAAACAATCTTGAATATTATATACCAAACAGATATACAGAAGGATACGGTATTTCATACATGGGTATTGATTGGGCTCATGAAAACGGTTTTTCACTAATTATAGCACTTGATTGTGGGATCAAGTCAGTTGAGAAGGTGAAATATGCAAAAGAGAGAGGGATTGATTTTATCATTTGCGATCACCACCTCCCGGATGATTACTTACCAGATGCCATTGCTGTTTTAGACCCAAAGAGAACGGATTGCGGATATCCTTTTAACGATCTTTCCGGATGTGGAGTAGGTTTTAAATTTATGCAGGCTTTTTCCAAAACAAAGGGAATTCCTTTTGAGGAAATATTACCTCTTCTAGATTTGCTTGCTGTTAGCATAGCATCTGATCTGGTATCTATCACAGGAGAAAACAGGGTATTAGCCTATTTCGGTTTAAAACAGTTGAATTTCTCTCCCAGAAAGGGGCTTCTGTCAATAATAAAGCTTGCAGGTCTTGAAAAGCACATGATTACAATTGACGATATTGTATTCAAAATTGGACCGAGAATTAATGCAGCTGGCAGGATGGAGTCCGGCAAAACTGCGGTGGACCTGCTCACCTCAAGAAGTGATATTGATGCCAAAAATATCGGAGACACTATAAACACTCACAATAACGACAGAAAGAATGAAGACAGAAAAATCACTATGGAAGCAAGCGAGATGGCTGCTTTGGTAAGAAATTTTTCTGAAAAGAGATCTACGGTTGTTTACAACCCCGACTGGCATAAAGGGGTACTGGGAATTGTAGCCTCCCGGCTTGTTGAGACATTTTACAAACCGACGATTGTATTATGCAGATCGAATGGCTTTATTACCGGCTCTGCCAGAAGTATACCGGGGTTTGATCTGTATGAGGCCATAGAGCATTGTTCAGATCTTCTTGAAAATTTTGGAGGACACATGTATGCTGCCGGACTAACCTTAAAGGAGGCAAACTTTGAAAAGTTCTGCGAAAAATTCGAATCTTTCGTTGCCAACAAAATTACAAATGAGATTCTGACTCCCGTTATTAACATAGATTCATTTCTAGATTTCAAGCAGATAACTCCAAGATTTTTTAATGTTCTAAAACAGTTTCAGCCATTTGGTCCTGGAAATTTATCGCCGGTTTTTATTTCGGAAAGAGTATATGATAATGGAAATGGAAGGAAGGTTGGTTCAGAGTCGGGACACCTTAAACTGGAGCTTATTCAGGAAGATGATTTTCATAGGCACATCTCCGCGATAGCGTTCAACAGATCGGAACATTTTGAACATCTTAAATCTGGAAATCCTGTGGATATATGTTATTCGATTGCAGAAAATTATTATAGAGGTATTGCCAACCTTCAACTCAGAGTCAGGGACATAAAACTAATTGAGGATACTATATAGCATTAATTATCTCTGCAAGCATATCTTTGACAGAACGATTGTCCACATCAATTATAAGAGAGTTACAGTACTCATATCCCTCTCTTCTTATTTCAAAAAGCGCCTCAATCCCTTTTATAAATTCATCGGCAGATAATCCCTCGATTCCCGGTCTTGTTTTTTTGCTTCTGGATAACCTCCTGATCATAGTTTCCGGACTGGCTTTAAGATATATACAGAATGTTTTCTCCTTTATCAGTTTCTGATTTATGCTCGATATGAGAGTACCTCCACCCAGTGATAAAACCAGTACCTTTTCTCTGTTTTCGGTCAATAGCTGATTGAGGTAGAACTCCTCCTTTATCCGAAAATAGGGTTCTCCTTTAATTCGAAAAATATCTTTAACAGAAAGCCCTTCATTATGCTCGATATATCTGTCCAGATCCACCACTTTGCAATAGAGATGCTTTGAAAGTCTTTCGGAAATTGTGCTCTTTCCAACTCCCATAAAACCGGTAAGTGATATTATCATTGTTAAAAAAGAGTTGGAGAGATACCATCTGCTGATAGTTCTGCTCTGTTATTCTCCTGTTCTTCTGCGGTTGTATCCAGAATTTCAGTGTTATTTTCCTCTTTGATGAGCGGTTGAATAAAGCTGATTTCGTCAACCTCAAATGTAGTAAGTCTTTTTCCTTTGGCACGGAAACTTTTGCTGGAAATAAACTCCTCAACATCTATCAACTCGGATGGGCGTTTAGAATGTTTCCCTCCAAACCTTATCTTGATCTGAGGATACTTGTCCGTTGAAATACTATGCAGATACGATCCCGGAGTGTCACTTATAAAAGTGGTAACAATGTTGTCATTAGGTTCGAAGCAGAATCTCTTTATATAAAAACAATTTTGTTCTCCGTCATAATAGATGGCCGAAAATTTTTTATGCAGATTCAACTTTTCAACGATCTGGATATCTCCCTGATATCTGTTGCTCAGATCGAAATTTGTAGTGTAGAACTCACCATTCTTGCATACAACCAGAATGTGATCATGGTTCAGAAACTCACCAAGGAACTGACCTCTGGAATCTGTGTTAAGCCTGTTTATATCCTGATCGAACCAGATTGACTGTCCGCCAAATTGAGATACACCAATGGATTTCAGTTGAATTTTATGAATCGGATTTCTGCTCAGAATGTTACCCATCGATGCTCTTCCTTTTATTGCAAGGTTAGAAAAATCAAATTCAAATATTAATTTCTTAAGCTTAGGCCTTGGCTTCAGAAAAATTTTAAGAACCTCTGCCTCTCCGTTAGGATTGGCGGTAAACCACAATACCTGTGATCCCTCCTTGCCTTGTGTGAGGTCATAACCTTTGTCCCGGGTAACTCCTGTTACAGCAAATCTCTTTACGTATATATCTCCACCTTTGCCATCTTTATATACTGCATTGTATATACATCTTTCATCATTTTTGCTGAAAACGTCTATGTGAATTATATCTCTGCCGATAAATGCCTTTTCGCTTATTTTTGTAACGAAATACTTACCGCTTTTTAAAAAAACAATAATATCATCTATGTCTGAGCACTCGCAAACAAATTCTGCATTTTCGTCACGTTTGAGATCCATTCCGACAAAACCTTCAGTTCTGTTGGCGTAGAGTTTTGAATTTGCAACCACAACTTTGGATGCCTGGATTGTTTCGAAATTGCTTAATTCGGTTTTTCGGGGATACTTTGGCCCGTACTTCTTCTTAAGTTGGCTGAAATATCGTATCGTATATGAGACCAGATGTTCAAGGTTGTTTTTTACCTCTTCCATTTCCGCTTCAATTTTCTGAATAGAATCATCCAGTTGTTTTATATCAAAAACAGAGATTTTTCTTACTGGTTTCTCAACCAGTCTGAGGACATCTTCTGGAGTAATCTCTCTCTTAAGCATCTCCTGATATTTGAGCAACTCCTCCTCCACAGATTCCAGCTGGGTATTCCAGTTTTTGGATTCCTGTTCCAGTACTCTGTAAATTCTTTTCTCGAAAAAGATTTTTTCAAGAGAAGTGTAGTGCCAGGACTCGTCCAGCTCAGCAAGTCTTATCTCCAGCTCCTGCTGTAAGAGGGATTTTGCATAATCTGTATTGTGCCTGAGAATTTCGTCCACTCCCAAAAATTGAGGGTGATTATCTTTTATCACGCAAGAGTTTGGAGAGATGGATATCTCACAATCGGTAAATGCATAGAGTGCGTCAATAGTCTTATCAGGAGAAATGTCGTTGTGCAGATGAACTACAATTTCTGCTCCCTCTGAGGTGTTGTCGTCTACTTTACGAATCTTGATCTTACCCTTATCGTTTGCTTTAATTATGGATTCAATCAATTTGGAAGTTGTCTGACCATAGGGAACTTCTGTTATTACAAGGGTTTTCTTGTCCAGTTTTGTAATCTTTGCCCTTACTTTTATGATCGAACCGCGCAACCCTTGGTTATATCTGGAACAATCTGCCAGACCACCTGTAGTAAAGTCTGGATACAGAGTGAATTCTTTTCCGTTAAGATAGGCTATTGAGGCATCAATCAACTCGTTAAAGTTATGGGGCAGAATTTTTGAAGCCAATCCAACGGCGATTCCTTCTACACCTTGTGCCAAAAGAAGTGGAAACTTTGAAGGTAAATTTACTGGTTCCTGATTCCTGCCGTCATAAGAGTTCATCCACACTGTTGTTTTGGGATTGAACAAGACCTCGTTGGCAAACTTGCTGAGTCTTGCCTCTATGTATCTGGGTGCAGCGGAACTGTCTCCGGTAAGAATGTTTCCCCAGTTACCCTGGCAGTCTACCAGAAGATCTTTTTGACCCAGTTGTACCAGTGCGTCACCTATTGAGGCATCTCCATGAGGGTGGTATTGCATTGTATAGCCAATAATGTTGGCCACTTTATTGTACCGGCCATCATCCATCCTTTTCATTGCATGGAGTATCCGTCTTTGAACAGGCTTAAGACCATCATTGATATGAGGAACTGCTCTCTCAAGAATGACATACGAAGCATAATCGAGGAACCACTCTTTGTACATACCCGTAAGTTTGTATTTTTTGTCGCCCTCGTTTATAAGTTTGTCATATTTGCTGCTCTCTGTTGTATCGGAATTGTCGATCGGGTCAACTGCTTCCATATCAAAATCAAGATCGGGGATACTCATTCTCTTTCTAAGTTATCAAATCTAATCTAAGATGTAACCAAACTGTTTAAGCTTTCTTTTGTCCTCTCTCCAGTTCGGACTTACTTTTACAAATATCTGCAAAAATACCTTTTTTTCAAAGAAAGATTCCATGTCAATTCGTGCCTGAGTACCTACTTTTTTAAGAGATAAGCCTTTTTTTCCGATAATTATGCCTTTCTGAGAATCTCTTAAAACATTTATTATTGCCTCAACATGGAATACATCCTCTTTTTCTTTAAAACCCTCAATAACAACCTCGGTACAGTAGGGGATCTCTTTGTTGTAGTTTATAAGTATCTTCTCTCTGATAATCTCGGATGCGAAAAATCTTAGATTTCTGTCGGTAAGTACATCTTTGTCATACCACGCCGGATTGGAAGGAATTAATTCGAGTATTCTGTTGAAAAGAGAATCAAGATTAAATTTTTCTGTTGCCGATACCGGAAAAATCTCAGCCTTTGGAACGAGGCTTTGCCACTTTTTATAAATATCCTCCAGTGTGGTCTGGTTGCTCAGGTCTATCTTATTAATTACCAATAGTACAGGAGAGGCTACGTTGTTCAGCTTCTCAATGTAATCGGCATTTTTAGTGCTCTTCTCCACAACATCGGTAACATAGAGGATAACATCTGCATCGCCAATAGCAGTATCTACAAATTGCATCATACTCTCCTGGAGTTTGTAATTTGGGATTAGAATACCAGGAGTGTCGGAATAGACTATCTGATAATCTTCTCCGTTAACAATCCCCATAATTCTATGACGGGTGGTTTGTGCTTTTGATGTAACGATGGATATCCTCTCTCCAACAAGGGCGTTCATAAGAGTAGATTTGCCAACATTAGGGTTTCCGATAATATTGACAAATCCGGCTTTGTGTATCTTATTGTTTTCCATACTATTCGTAGGCACCCATTCTTAGCATAGCAATCTCCTGATCTGTAAGAAAACGCCATTGTCCTCTTCGCAGATTTTTCTTTGTAAGTCCTGCAAAAAATACTCTGTCCAGTTTCTTCACTCTGTAGCCAAGGTGTTCAAACATTCTTCTAACGACCCTGTTTCTGCCTGAGTGCAGTTCCAGTCCAACCTGAGTTTTGTCTTCATCAATATAGGATAGCGAATCTGCATTAATCAGTCCATCTTCAAGTTCCACTCCGTCTAATAAGGCTTTGAAATCATTTCCACTCAGGTTTTTATCCAGAAATACATGATAAATCTTCTTGTTCATATTGGATGGATGCGACAGCTTTTCTGCCATCTCACCGTCATTTGTAAGAAGAAGTACACCGGTAGTGGATTTATCTAACCTGCCAACAGGATATACTCTTTGAGGACAATTTCCTGCAATAAGATCCATAACAGTCTTCTCTGCGTTAGGGTCGGAAAGTGTCGTAACAAAGTCTTTAGGTTTGTTCATAAGAATGTAAACCTTCTCCTCACCTTTAAGTCTCTCCCCGTTAAAGCGCACATCGTCAGATGCCTGAATTTTAGTTCCGAGCTCTGTGATTATCTGGCCATTTACACTAACAAGCCCTGCCGTAATGTAGTCATCAGCCTCCCTTCGTGAGCAAACGCCGGAGTTTGAAATAAATTTATTCAGGCGAATTCCTATTTCGTCAACTGCTTTACGCCTTCTTGGTTTTGGAATATACTCTTCTGCTTTTGGGCGATAATCTCTCTGAGGTCTCTCTGCATGATCTTCTCCAAAGAGTTTTTTACGACTTTCCCCTTCAAACGGCTTGTCTTCGCGACGGGCGTAGGTTCTCTTAGGTCTGTCAGAATCGAATGATCTTCTTGGTCTGTCACTGTCAAATGGCTTACGCTCCCTGTCAAACGGCTTACCATCACGGCTGCCATAGGTTCTCTTAGGTCTCTCTGAATCAGATGACCTTCTTGGTCTGTCACTGTCAAATGGCTTACCATCACGGCTGCCATAAGCTCTTTTTGATCTGCCTGAAGACTTTGCTCCGGCACGACTTGGTTTTGGATTATTTCTCATTTATATAGAATTCGGAGGCAAAGTTATGTCAATAAGATATATTTTCCTACTTTTACATACTTATTTAGCATAATTAGGTTTTAATGGCAGCAATTATATCCAAAATTGTTCGTAAACTGGGCTTTACGCCTCTTTTAAAAGAGAACTTCAATGTTTCTTTAAAGTCAATATTAAGTAGCCGACTTAGGTCTGTTCTTACAATTATGATCATTGCAATAGGAATTACCTCTCTTATAGGTATTTTAACTGCAACTGACTCGTTGAAAGCCCTTATGAAAGAAAATTTTGGAAAAATGGGGGCAAATTCATTCTCAATAAGATCACAGTTTTCCGACAGTCAATCAGGAGACAGAAGGGCAAGAGTTATAAACAGAAGGAATATTACTTATACACAAGCCACAGACTTTGTTGATAATTATACAATACCTTCCATAACAACAATTTACGCAACTGCTGTAAATAATGCCACCATTAAATACGGGTCAAATAAAACAAATCCAACTTTTGGAGTGCGTGCCGTGGATAATAGTTATATAAGATATGTTGGTGCGAAAATTTCGACCGGCAGAAACTTAAACAGCAGAGATATTGAAGCTGCTTCATTTAACGTAGTTATTGGATCTGGCGTTGTATCTTCAATATTTAAGGGGATCAATCCAATTGGAAAAATCATCTCTGTAGGTTCAGTAAGGTATGAGGTTATAGGTACTCTGGAATCGCAAGGCAGTACTTTTGGGGGAGGAGTAGATAACCAGGTTTGGATTCCAATATCCAATGCGAGAACAACATTTCTAAATGATAATTCATTCTATATAGTTGGAGTAATACCAGATGAGGGAGTCAATCAGATAAAAGCTATTGATGCTGCAGAACAACTATTCAGATCTGTCAGACGGTTAAGTCCGATGGATCAGTCAGATTTCAGAATTACAAAATCTGACGCAACTATGGAAGATATTATGAAGATAATGTCCTATGTTACAGTAGCTGCTTTTATAATAGGAATCATTACTCTACTGGGAGCCGCAGTTGGTTTAATGAATATAATGCTTGTATCTGTCAAGGAGAGAACAAGAGAGATTGGTACGAGAAAAGCTCTGGGGGCAAATTCAAAAACTATAAAACAACAATTTCTTTTTGAATCGATAGTGATTGGTCAGCTTGGAGGATTACTCGGAATAATTCTTGGAATAATCGTCGGAAACATTACTGGAGCAATTATGAAAAGTCCGTTTGTTATTCCATGGCTATGGATGTTCTTTGGAGTGATGGTTTGTCTGATTGTAAGCATTGCATCCGGTTATATTCCTGCAGTAAGAGCATCCAAACTGGACCCAATTGAGGCCCTCAGATACGAGTAATTCCTTAGGGGAAATTGCGACAAACTTATTTAAGCTTAAAGATATAGGTTATTGTTCCCTCTTGCACAACAGGAGACGCAGAACTTATATTAAACTTAGCCTTGAGTGCAGCTTTTTTTGCTGCTTCCCACAAAGTCTTGTCCTGAACGGTAGTCCCGCTTATGCCGGGAGTTGCGTTTATGACCGTACCATACTGATCTACAGATATTTTTACTATTACTTTACCTGCTTTATTAACAGTATATTCAGGCTCTGGGAGATTCCCCATAAGACTCCTTCCTGCAAGTCTTGCAGAAGGTTCGCCCTCAAGGCTACCCACTCTTGTGTTCCCGCTGGCATGTCCTGCAGAGAGACGATCACTTATATCTTTGGCAACCTGCGGTGCCGTTGAGTCTGCATTGGCTGCGCTTGGGAACAGGGCACGTTTGTCAATCTTTTTGGGACGTGGAGCTTCATATTGTTCGACATCACCCTTATCTCCCATAGTACTCTCTACTCCTTTGTTGGCAGTGCTTCCTTTTATTGCTGACTCAGATCGTTGAACCAGCCTTATATCTTTCTCAGGATTGGGTTTTTCTACCTTGGGTTCATTTCCGGTTTTTACTTCAATGATCTTTGGCGGTTCCATTTCAAAATCTACTTCAATCCCCAGTTCAGCAGGAGGGGGGTAGATTACATTGAATCCGGTAGAGAAAAAAAGAAGCAATGCCAGAAGATGAATGCCAACAGCCATACCGGCGCCAATAATTTTAGCCCTTTTATCTTCTTTTCCTATTTTTCTTGGAACCCTGTACATAATTTATTCAGGGGCCGTAGCCAGTATTATTCTGTATTGATTTCGTTTTGCAATATTCATTACATTAACAACCTGTTCCATGGGAACAGTTTTGTCTACATTCAGAGAGATTGTCGGGTTTTCAACACTTTGTAGCTCCATTTGTATCAGACCTTCTATTTCTCCAAAAGGGATTGGTACGTTATTGCCATTGATATGATATGAGAAAGTATTTGACGGCAGGTAGTGTTTTATTGATATACTCACTGTCGGTTTTGCGGAGACCTGATTGCTGCTCTTGGGTAGCAGTAATTTAAGCGCATTGGGGTTTACCAGTGTAGAAGTTACCAGAAAGAAAATTAGCAAAAGGAACACAATGTCTGTCATCGATGACATACTGAAAGAGACTTCCACTTTTGCACGACGTTTTAGTGCCATAGCTCAGTTTATTTATTTGCAGGTTCGTGGAGCAGATCCATAAACTCAATTGTGTAACTTTCCATTTTATATACAATATTGTCTATCCTGGCCACAAGGTAGTTGTAACCAAAATAGGCAACAATACCAACAATAAGACCAGCCACAGTAGTAACCATTGCTGTGTATATACCTCCGGACAGTAATGTAATGTCAATATTATTCCCTGCCTGAGACATATTGTAGAATGCCTGAATCATACCAATAACAGTTCCCAGAAATCCGATCATTGGAGCGCCTCCTGCGATAGTTGCGAGGAACGGCAATCCCTTCTCTAACCTTGCAACCTCTACGTTTCCAGTATTTTCAACCGCTGTTTGAATATCTGTCAGTGGTCTGCCGATTCTCTCGATTCCTTTTTCAATCAATCTTGCAATCGGAGTCTCCTGAGACTGACAGAGATTTACTGCAGCTTTAATTTTACCTTCGTGCACATAGTCATGTATATTTCTCATGAAGTTTTCATCTATCTGAGAAGCTTTTCTTATTGCCCACCATCTCTCTCCAAATAAATATACAGTCAAAACCGACAGTATGAAAAGAGGGATCATCAGCCATCCGCCTTTAAAAGCCATATCTATTAATGAAAAAGAGATCTCCGATTTTACAGGAGCGACTACCTGTGCTGCAGCCTCGACTGAACCTTGGCTTATAGCTGTTAGAATTTGGAAAACCATAGTGTTTGTATAATTATTTCAATAAGTTAATGTCACAAATTTAGAAAAATTGCGGGAACATAGCAAATACATATGAAACTCGGACAAAATGTATGCCTGTTTCAACACCCATAATTCTACCATCTTTTGTGTGAAGAACAAGGAGGGGAAACCGGAACTCCAGAGAGGCAATTAAAAGGCATCTCAAAGTGTTCTAACTGGCGAATATATAACAATGACTATTACTTTACTTGATGGATAACTCTTTGAGGAAAAGGAATTTCTATCCCTTCTTTATCAAAAGCGATTTTTATTCTCTTGCGGAACTCTCCACTGACATCCCATTGCTTAATAGGCTGAGTTTCTCCTGTGATTTTTATGATAATTGCAGAATCGGCAAAATCATCCACTCTCAGAAACTGGGGTGGTTTAATAATATATTCTTTCCATATTGGATCTTCAGCTAATTCATTACCTGTTTGATTAACCACTTTAATTACTTGCTCAAGATTTGAGCTATAGGCAATGCCAATATTCAAATTTACCCGTGCAAAATATTTTGAAAAATTAGATACTTTTTTTATTTCTCCATGAGGAACATGGTGTACAGTGCCGTCTAAATCCCTCATTGTAGTCATCCTTAAACTAATGTCTTCAACCAATCCACCTGTGCCGTCAAAACTTACAACATCTCCTACGCGATATTGATTTTCAATAATAATGAATAATCCGGCAATAATATCCCGAATTAGGTATTGACCACCAAATCCAACAGCAAGGCCTACAATGCCAGCACCTGCCAAAATAGGTCCAATCATCAGTCCCAATTCAGAAAGGATCATCAATGTTGCTATAGTGATTATTACTACTTTAATAATTCCGGAAAAAATTCTTATCAATGTCTCTTCTCGTTTTTTTTCTGCAGTTTTCGATACAAATTTTCCAGAAACAATAGCTACTTTGATAGTTTTTTCAATTACCTTTTTAATAATTCTACTTAATAATAGTGAACCTACAACAATAATTAATATTTTAATCCCATGGGATAATAGCCAGGGTGTAATAAGTTCTGCCCATTTAATAATTTGCTCTTTCATAATTCTTTGTTTAATAATGTTTTACTTAATTTTTCTGCTTGTTTTTAGCCGTTAGTAATAGTTTTTCATTCTTCCATCTTATTAATATTAGTGACCAGGCAGTAATGAGTGGACTTGCAAACTTATTTGATACAATAATGGCTATTAGATAAAAATTTATCAATCTTATTAATTTGCTCTTTTCATCTGTTTTTTGCTTTAATTTAATATAGCCAAGTGAGTCATTTTCATCATCAGCTTTCATAATCAAAGATATGAAAAACTATATAATCATGCCGCTTTCTCAGTGATGCCGCTTTCTCAGTGATGCATCTTGTATCATTTTGCCGTTAACTGTTACATGTAGCAGAGGCAGGTAAGCTGGAGTCATCACCAACTACCGGGCAGTGTATTTTCCTGCCATTGAATCTATTTTGGGATGAAAAAAATTTTGGAATGAGAGAATATTTATTAATTTTGTAAAGATTTTCACTGAAAAGCTTACTTAAATTAAGCTAACAACTGTTTTATGAATGTATATTAACTAAACTAATTATTTTAATTCACCTAAATTAAATTCAACTAAACTAAACTAAATTAAACTAAATTAAACTAAATTAAACTAAACTAAATGAAAAAAATCAGATTACTACTCGCGACACTTTTGTTGTTTGCGGGAAATGTGCTGATAGCACAGACTTCGACTGTAACTGGTACAGTTACTGAAGCAGATGATGGAAGTCCTCTTTTAGGAGCGTACGTCCAGATAAAAGGAAGTAGCGGAGGAACAATGACCGACGAAAACGGTAAGTACGCTATTTCTTGTTCTGCGAATGCAGTTTTGATATTCTCCTACATTGGTTACGAGAAACTGGAAATTCCTGTAAATGGAAGATCTATTGTTAATGCCAGTTTAAAAACATCTAATGTTTTAGATGAGGTTGTTATTACAGCAATGGGTATGACCCGTTCTCAAAAATCGGTTGGGTATGCTACTTCTACTGTTAAAGCTGATGATCTGACAATGGCAAAATCATCATCTTTAATGAGTGGTATTCAGGGAAAAGTTGCCGGCGTCAGTGTCTCTTCTTCAGGAGGAACCGGCACATCTCAAAAAGTTATCATTCGTGGTTATTCTTCATTTTTAAGCAACAATCCATTGTATATAATTGATGGTGTTCCTGTGAGTAACTCGTTTTCAGGAAGTGCCGATTTTAAAGACGCTGTTGACTTTGGTAGCCAGACAAATGATTTTAATCCGGAGGATGTTGAATCCATGACAATCCTTAAAGGTGCTTCTGCTACGGCTCTTTATGGATCCAGAGCTGCCAACGGTGTAATTATGATTACAACAAAAAGAGCTAAGGAAAATAAGATAGAGGTTACCTACGATGGTACATTTATGGGTTCTGATGTTCTAAGAGTTCCTCAAGGCCAGGATATCTTTGGTGAAGGTTGGCCTTTATGGGACCCTGCAGAAAATGGTTCTTGGGGTCCTAAGATGGATGGAAGGATTCAGCCATGGGGCGCATGGGCCACAGAAGATTATGGCACAGCTCCGGCAGGTTACCAAGTGCTGGAAAAACCTTTTACTTTTGCGAAAGACAATATCCGTAATTTCTATGATATTGGTTTTGAAATGAATAACAATCTTTCTATTTCTGTTGGTAATAAGGATTTAGGTATGGTATTGTCTTATGGCAATACAGATTCTGATGGTGTCCTTCCTAATTCTTCTGATACATACAAGAGAAATACCGTTTCATTGAGAACTAACGCCAGATACAAAAAATTAAACGTAGATGCTAGTTTTAACTATTTTAGAGTAGATATGTCTCAACCTACTGCAGGTCAAGGTAACGATGGTGCTTCTATGTTCCAGGAAATCCTGCAATATGGAGCAGATGTCCCTTTTGAAGCGATGAAAGATTATAAAAATTCAAATTTCAACCCGGATAACTACTATACATTCTATGCAGACAACCCTTATTGGGTAATTGATAATAACAGAAACAAGTATCAGGATGATAGAGTAAATGGCAAGATAGAATTAGGATACGAAATTACAAGGGGACTTAAGGCAATAGCCCGTATTGGCGGTGACTTCACAAATGCACGTCAAAAGAGATGGAACGAGAAATTTGATTATTCATCCGATGCATGGTCTGTTGTTGGTGGTAAGAGTGCTCTTCCTGGTACATACAGAGAATTTTATAATAAAGACGAACAACTCGACGCGACTTTTTTATTGAATGCAGACTACTCTATAGGTAGTGATATCAGATTAGGTGGCATTGTCGGTTATAATTTTAACCAAAGAACTACTTCGAATCTGGATTCATATTTATACGGTTTAAATAATCCGGGGTGGTTTAGTTTGGAGAATGGTGCTGATAGACCATTAACTACATCAGCCTTTTCCCGCAGAAGATTAATGGGCGTTTTTGCGCAAGCTGATTTTGCATATAAAAACTATTTATTTGTAACAGCTACTGCCAGAAATGACTGGTCTTCAACTTTGCCTATTAACGACAACACATTCTTCTATTGGGGCATAAACTCATCGTTTGTCTTTACTGATTGCTTTACCGGTTTAAAAGACTCTGGTATATCATTCTTGAAACTAAGAGCTGCTTATGGTAAAACCGGTAATGATGCTCCTATATACAGAACATCTTCTTCCTTTTTACCAACTCAGGTTAGTTTAGGCTTTGGTAATGTTTATCTTCCTATTAACGGTGTGCCTGGTTTAACTGAGAGCAATATTATTCCGAATATGAATCTTAAACCTGAAATTACAACAGAGTGGGAGATTGGTTTAAGTGCAAACTTCTTGGATAACAGGATTATATTTGATGGCGCTTATTACGATAAAATAACCAAGGACCAGATTATCTCTGCCGCTGTCTCCCCTGAAACAGGATATACTTCCAGAACAAGAAATATTGGTGAGATTGGCAACCATGGTATTGAGCTTATGTTAAGCGGTACTCCAATTAAAACCAAAGATGTTCAATGGAACATTGGTGCAACTTTTACTAAAAACTGGTCTGAGGTTAAAAAACTTTGGGATGATGTGAAGGAATATACCATGACATCTGCATATCAGGTTTCTTACGTAGCAGAGGTTGGTAAACCACTTGGCCAATTTAAAATTCCTGCTGTTCTAAAGGATGAACAGGGCAGGACAGTTGTAACTAGCGCAGGTTTACCTCAGATTGATAATACCAAGAAGGAGACTCTTGGTACATCAAATGCAGATTTCCAAATGGGTTTCAATACTAAAATTTCCTATAAGGACTTTTCATTATCAGCTGTTCTTGACTGGAGAAAAGGTGGATACTTCTACTGTTATACTGCTCAGCTTTACTACTTTTCTGGTAATGCTACTCCTACTGTTTACAATGACAGACAGCCATTTATTGTTCCTAACTCAGTTAAAAAAGCTAGTGATGGTAGCTATGTAGAAAACGATATTCCTATCCGTTGGGCGAATACTTACAACTATTATAATAATGCTTCCAACTACTCTCAATACAAAAATTGGGTACTTAAAAAGGATTATGTAAAACTACGTGAATTAGTTCTTTCTTACAATCTGCCTAAGAAAATTTGTGAGAAAACTAAAGCGATCCAAGGTGTAACAATTAGTGCAATAGGTAGAAATTTATTTATGTGGACTCCAAAAGAGAATAATTTTGTAGATCCTGAGGGCACAAATTATGGTAATGACATAACTTCTGAGTTTGGTGAATTTGCCAGTGCACCTACATATCGTACATTTGGAGGTAGTATTAAAATTACTTTTTAAATCTTAAATAGTAAAAATATGAAAAATATAATAAAAAAATATGTATATATGTCACTGGTAGTGTTGTTATGCTCTTGTGACAGTTATATGGATATAAATACAAATCCTAACTACCCTGGAGATGCTGATGTAAATATGTTGTTACCTTCCGGGCAGATTGCTATTGCTGGTATTGTCGGTGGAGATATGGAGTTAGTTGGTGGACTCTGGAGCCAGCACTATACCCAAAATTCCACTGCCAATCAATACAATACTACTGTAAACTATACAATTAGCAATACTAGTTATAGCAGATTCTGGAGTATTCCTTACACAGTTGCCTTGCCTGACTTAGCTCTTGTCATTAAAAAGGCCGATGAAGCCAATTTAGCAAATTATTCACTTGTTGCCGATATCATGACCTGTTTTGGATTTCATATATTAGCGAGCTGGTATGAAAATGTTCCTTATTCTGAAGCCCTTTTAGGTGAAGGGAATCTTTATCCGAAATATGATGGTGGAACCACTATTAATACTGCTTTAATAGCTAGGTTGGATGCTGCAATCGCTAAAATAGCCGATGCTAAAAGCGTAGCAACAAAAATTGATAAAGAAGATTTGGTTTTTGGTGGCAACCTTGATAATTGGGTAGCATTTGCCAAGACTCTTAAATTGAAACTTCTGATGAGAGATTTTGCTACCAACAGAGCGGCAATTCAATCGGTTTTAACCGCTGGCGGATTCCTGACAGTAGATGCAAAAATGGATCAGTTTTCTGATAAAGAAAACAATTCTAATCCATTGTATGAAAATGACAGGAGGAAGTTGAACACTAAAAATAATATTGCAGCCAGTGCAACTCTTGTTAATTATCTATTAGCAAATTCCGACCCCAGAATAGCAGTATTTTATGAGAAAAATACTAGTGGCGGTTACTTTGGCCTAAACTGTGGCGATAGACCTCCAATTGCTGAGATCCCTTCTGGCCAGATTAGCCGCGCTATGTTAGCACCTGAAGATCCTGTCTATTTTACATCTCTTGCCGAAACATACTTCTTACAAGCTGAGGCTTATGCCAGGTTGGATAATAGGGTAGCTGCGAAAACAGCTTATGATAATGGTGTTACTGAAGCTTTCGACCGCTGGGGTTTTAGTGCATCAGCGTTCATCGCTGCAGGTGGAGCCTATGAATTTAATAGTACATCTACAGATGCAATGTTAAAATGCATCTTAACTCAGAAGTGGATAGCTGCTACACGCTGTCAGGCCTGGGATTCGTATTTTGACATTAACAGAACAGGTATTCCTGCTTTAGGCTCAAAATTACCTACGGATGCGGGTTATGTTCTGGGTGAATTAAGCCCTGTTGTCGAATCTTCTCTGGCTCCCAGTGAGTTTCCAAAAAGAATGATTTATCCTAAGGCTTCAGCTGACAATAATCCTAATGCACCAACGGCTGTTGCAATAACTGTGAAACAATGGTGGCATAAATAAAATAATATCTATATTAAATTATTGAAAATGAAAAGATTTATACAAATTTTCTTAATGTCATGTCTCGCTTTTGCAGGCTTAAGTTCATGTGAAACCTATGATGATGATTATGATCAGGATTTCTCTCCTGTTTTTCCACTATGCGGAGAGTGGAGAGTAGATATATTCAATGCAGCTACTAATGCCAAGGTTACCAGAGCTACAATTTACACCTATGATACTGCGGATAAATCCAACTCTCAAATGTGGTTATGGGTCAATAATGCAACATATGGAACAAAATGTAAGATTTCTTGTGATCCTGCTGCTGCTGCTTTCTCTGGGACTAATGTTGCAAATGTCTTATATACAGGTACAACAAATACAGTAACCAATGGTGTGGTAGTTGTCAACGGCTCTACTACTCCTTCAGGGGGAAAATCAGATTCTATAGAGTTTACTTACTACTCTTCAAAAGCTAATACTACTTATAATATCAAAGGATATCGTAGAACAGGATGGCCTGAAGATGAGTAAAGAGAGTCTTCATTAATTGAAATTCTTTCAGTTATTAATTTTGGAAAGAGGAGGCTGTCTAAAAAGTAGGCAGTCTCTTTTTTGTTTATAAGATTTTATTGAAAGGTAGTATTTGGCTTTCAACCCCAACCCTTTCTTTATCAACTCATCTGTCATGGCTTCAAAAACATTCAGGTCTATTCTTTTGCGTATGTGCACCAGCAACGAGGGGTCCATTACCGGCCTCTTACTGAAAGCCCTCAATCCCAGAAAGTATTGCATATATGGATTTTCCTGTATCATCTCTATAACCCCGACATCATCCAATTTAAGCATATGCTTGATTATCACCACTCCCAGAACCAGTCTTGCATCTTTTGTGGGTGCCCCACGGTTCGTCTTGAAGTTCCGGTAGTACAGGTCGGCAAACCTGCCCCATGAGATGACGCTTGAAAGCAAAACCCAGCGGTTTTCTGTATCCAGGTCTGCCTCGAAAGGCATTGCGAATTCTTTTATCGAAAGCTGTTGTTGTGGACGATATCTTCTCATCAGATGCAAACTTTTTGATGTAAATATAAGCATTAATTTGCATTTAGACAGGGGATTATGACGTTTATTATGCAGATATTAAATGAATTGCAGGTTATTCAGTAGACCCTACATTAGATTATTAATGCAAATATTTTAGTATAATAAATTTAATTGTTCTTTAACTCTACCGACATAGTTGCAATATCTATAATCATATGATCATATAGTCCAATAATATTTTGACCTAAAGTGCCATCGACTATTGGCAACATTGAGGTATAATGAGGACTATCGGAGATAATAACATTAATAGACGGAATAACGCAATGATCTCCTATCAGTAATGGAAAATTGGTCATAACCCGTGCTTTTTCAACAGACACACCACCAATTCCGCTACTTTTATAAACAGTATCTCTCTCTTGGTTAATGTCGCTTCTGTATTTTTTGTAATAATGTGGTGATAAAACACTGATTGCCGCACCAGTGTCCAGATCTAAAACCAATGTGTCTTTTCCGGAAAACACTTCTACATAGGGCTTGCGTGAAGAGACCATCAAATTACCTTGTACTGTTAAAGATTCATCATTGATATTGAATGATAATTTACTGCCCTTTTCTGCTTTCACTGTTTTAAAACAACTAATCAAATCCCATCCTATTATCCCATCGATATGGTACACCTGTTCGTCTTCATGTTTTATATTAATTACCGAATCAGGAAGAATAGTAAACAATACATTTTCTACACGAATATCTCCTACATAGAGATAATCTGCAATACCCAGCTTAGACCGCACACTTGATGTGCCAGTAGTAACAATTGAATCTGCTATAATTCTGATATTAAAGTCATGAATTAAACTTTCAGGTATTACTGAATATCCGGCACCGGTATCGAAGACGAAGCTATATTCATTATTATTAGCATCTTTTACCGGAATTTTCATTAGGCCAATACTATCCTTGCAGATACTAATATGATTATTGCTAAAGAAAATATTTTGTTTTGGTATTCCATTCATTGCACGATATGTATTCCACATATTTTTATAAAAATTATGTGTTAAATTATTGTTAACGGTTTGCTTGACAATACTCTCACATATTTGTGCCGCCTTATTATACTCACGCATATTTGCATAGTTCTCAATTAACAAGTTCAACATAGCAATTGTATTACCCTCTCCTATTTGGTTCTGATAGCTTTTTAATAAGATACTTATGCTTTTAATAGCATTTTCTGGCTCATAGAAGTAAGTGCCAACAAAAGCATTAGCCATATGCCAAACTATCTTATTGACTTGGACAGAATCGGTTTTCTCCAGTACTCTTTTCAACTTAAAATACTCTTGTCTGTTTATAAGCTCACCAAGGTATTGATCAGTAGATTGAGCATAAATAGTTGTTGAGATACATCCTAACAAAAATACAAAGAGGATTTTTTTCATGATAGTTATGTTTAATGTTATAATAGATTGATTTTTAATGATTTCAAAAATAAAGAATTCATAAAATTTAAGAAATATTAGAATGGTATATGCACTCCGACAGTACCACCCGGGCCACCTGGATTAAAGGATGCAGTAAAGTTGCTATAGTCAACTCCGCTGCTCAACGATCCCATTTCAGGATTAGACAACTCTTTTAGTTTTTTGAGTCTCTCTTCTGTTGTGAAAAGTTTTTTCTTTTTCATCCGCGTACTCGAGGTACAAGAGTTTGTGCTTATCTGTTGATGTCAGTTTCATACGCGGGGATTAACCACCAGTAAAAAACGACCTTTGTTTTTCTTTATGCTGCTTTTTCTACTTTATATCCGTGTTCTTTAAGTTCCCGCTTCAAATATTCAAGTCTGTTTTTCTGTTTTCTTTCCATTAAATAGTCGTAACCGAGTTCCTTAAATTCTTCTTTGTTTTTTATGATGTGGTAAGCGGCACAAAGGATCTTATGTCCTATAGCTATTAGTGCCCTTTTCTTAACCATACTTTCGTATTTGGCCTTGTAATAACTTTTTTTTGGTGCGTGTGGCTCCCCATGCCAGTTCTGTAAGAGTTGGCCTTCAGATGTTTGTTCCCCTGTCGTGTTCTTGAACTTTTTTTTTTACCGGCACTCTCGTTGTTCCCCGGACACATACCTGCCCACGAGGCAAGGTGTTTCTCAGTGGGGAAAACAGACATATCCAAGCCTATCTCCGCTATTAAATCTTCTACGGTTTTTGTATTTAAACCTGGTATGCCCCTCAGCTTCTGTTGCATTCTCGTATTCCGACAAGCTTTCTTTAATCCTTGAACTGAGCTCAGAGATTATAGATTCCGTTGATTCTATATCCCGCTTTATTGCCTGCAACAAGAATATATGATGGTCAGTTATAATTCCCTGGCATGCCTCATATAAATCATCCTTACTGCATTGAAGCTTCCTGTGATACACTTCGTCAATATCCTCTCTGGTTACTATCTTGCCATCACATAGCTTGTCTATCAATTTTGTTGCCGTAACACCGCTTGTGGAACTCACCAAACTTGACAGCTTTATATTACAGTCTTGTGACCAGGGACATACTTGATATGGCGAGCATTCACTATCCATACCTTTATGCCGCTGGGCTCAAGAATGTTGTAGACGGGCTTCCAGTAAACACCTGTGCTCTCCATTGCTACATGCGTTATCCCATTGCCCAATAACCACTCTTTCATTTTCCTGATAATTTAACGTGAGTTCGAAATAAGGGATAGATATGCTCACCAATGACAAAATTACTGAAATTTATTGTTTGGCCGATGATTTCTGCAAACTTTTCAATGACACATTACAAACAAATGTTTTGCCTGCTGACACCCA
>JBDKRJ010000020.1:0-277486 GCA_039683455.1 Rikenellaceae bacterium
AAACTCTTACCGCAACCTGTAGCACCAAAGTAAGTTCCGCCTTTTCCGTTTCCATGGGGCTTTTGGGCTTTTTTTATGTTATCATACAATGCTCTTGCTGCATAGTATTGCGGATAGCGACATAAAATTTTCTCGTTTTTCTTTGAACTATCGGGAATGTAGATGAAATTGCGGATAATATCACGAAAACGTTTTTTATCAAACATCCCTTGGATTAGTGTAAACATACTATCAATGCCATCCACATCTTTAGCCAATCCTGCGACTCTCCGCCATGCGTAGAAAAAATCATAAGGGGCAAAGAACGAACCTGCCTTGTTGTTTACGCCATCACTTATTACGCAAAAGGCATTGTATTTAAACAGTTCCGGAATATCCCTGCGGTAACGTATTGTTAATTGTTTGAAAGCATCAAAAATAGTGGCTTCTTCGCGAATAGCGCTTTTAAATTCAAAAACCACCAAAGGCAAACCATTAATATAGACAATGCCATCTGGAATTCGTTTTTCTGAACCAACTATTCCTAATTGATTTACAAACTTGTAAATATTATTATCGGGTGGATATTTCTCTACAGGATCGGTAAGAATGGCAATCAGTTGGTCTGCTTTTGGTTGTCTTTGCTTGTCAAGTCCGGCATAGTTGATTAATTGAACATATATGTCTTTTTGGTTGCGGTTTTCTCTTTTCAGAATAAAACCATCTGAAAGCATTTTCAGGAAAGTTTTGTTGCTTTCGTAAAGGTCAGATGAAGGAAGCGACTTAAGTCGAAGAATAATTGAATTGACCTCATTGTGTGTAATGCCTAGTGGTGCATATTGGTTTAGAAGAAAAGATCGTAAATCCTCTTCTATCAATACTTCATCCGGTTTTCTGGCAATAGTAATACCCAAGTGGTGGGAGAAACCTTCTTGTCCCAGCAACTCGGTAAAAGCCTTTTCTAATTTTTCTTCGGTGAATTTCATTGAATTCGTTTTATTAAATCTACAAACGTTTTTGCCACATCTTTTTCATCTGGAATCTGTCTGTATGCTAAAGCTGATAACTCTGTCTGATATTGTCCTTTAATCGCTATCCAAACAGCTTCAAAACCAGTTATCAATGGCGATTCTGAAATCAATTTGCCCTGCCAACCATTGGGTTCATCAAAAATCTCTTTATCGTGTTGCAGAAGATTATAAAATTGCTTTTTAAATACATCAGTTGCTACAAATTTCATACACTCAGGGTCTGTCATTAAAAAATGCAAATCGTAAAAGTGTCTTATTTTTCCTGAAATACTTACTTTGGGTTCTGCATCCAAAGAAAAACGAATGAGTGAAACCAATTTTTCCAGCAATGTTTGTTCTTTGCTCAGTATATTTACTTCAAAGGGTTCAAGATTATTTTGGCCTATGTACCTTTCATTGTCTGTTTGAGTTAAAAAATCGCACACCATACTTTTGATGGTGAGTTTCTGAAAGGGAAATGGATTTGCAAAGGAGTTTATTTCTACAATAAGTTTATTGTTGGCATTGCCTTTTTCGGTTGTACTATATTCAAAAACTGATTTCCTGAATCTTGACCCTTTGCTGGTAATGCCTTCCGTTGGTACTTCTGTCAACTCCTCTGTTATTTCTTTCTCTACATTTCTAATAATCGTTTTTATTTCATTCCCGGATTTACCCCCATTATTCACGATAGCTAAATCAACATCTTCTGAAAATCGTTCAATAAGATTATATCCTTTTGATAAAGAAGTGCCTCCTTTAAAAACCGTGTCTTCAACGTATTTACTTAATGCCAGGCGACTTAACACCAAGGTTATCCAATAATCCTTCTCCACAAACTCCAGTTTTATATCAAGAAGCTGTGATGCAGCTCTTAATGTATCGGAAAATAATTTTATATCATAGTGCAACTTCATATTATATTCCATTTTTCGGTGGTTGATAGCACTTTCGCTGCACCTGCCAGTTTGTATTTAGTAATTGGGTTCAATGATATGAAAAGCGATTCTGTTGCTTTGGTTTGTTGCAATTGTTCTAATAAAGCACCCAATAAAGCCTTTGTAGCCGGCGGATATTTTAAAGCCAAGCGAGCCAGAGTATTGACTTCCTTATCCGAATAGTTTTTGATGATGGCTAAAAAACGCTTGCAGGATGATTCAATATTGGCATCGGGTATTTTTTTGATATAGCGAATGGCATCCAGAAGTTGCAACAAAGGAATACTTTCTTTGGTAATGGTGTTTTTTTGTTTTACAAATGAAATGGTATAGCGTTCTCTTTTAAAATTGGGGCGAACTTGATTTTTGCCGATTTGTATGGTATTGCTTACCTGCGTGGTTAAACCTAATTGGTTGTAGATGCTGTAACCTGTGAGATAGCCAGTGATTTTTCCGTTTTCTTCCAGTAAGTCTTTTACTACTTGTGCCTGATTGGGTTGAAGGTTGCCAAATGGGGTATTCTCGGGCTTGTAGTATTTACCTTTGGATAATTTGGCAATTTTACCCGAAGCAACCATACGGTTCAATGCTTTTATTACCGCTTCTTTTTGATTCACCGCAGTAGTAAAGTCGGAATAGGTGAAAACATATCCTTTCGGAAACCTGTCGATTGTAAATGATATGCATTCAGATGTTTTCATTATGTTTATTGTAATGCAAATGTAGTTATTTTGTCCAGTTTATTAACATAAATACTGGACATTTTGAAATTATCAAATCTAATTTTTCTTCGGTGAATTTCATTATTTAATCATTATTTTCCAATAACCTCTTGTTCCACCAATTCTAACTATTATTCCTTTTTCTCTGAGCTTATCTAAATGTCCCTGAGCGGCAGAGACATTAATGTTGAGTTTTTTAGCCAGACTTCTTTTGGTGAGTTTATTATCTTCAATTATAAGTTTTAAAATTTCTCTTTGTCTATCTGTCAAATCTTCGATTGGACTACCTATTGGACCACTCCCATGTAAGCTCTGCGAATCAATGCGTTTAGTAACATTTCGCGCAAAGCATCCACAGGATATTCATCTTTTTCCACACGTTGAATTCCAACAAAATCTACCGGACGGGTCAAAAACTTATGATTCAGTTGCACCTGAACTTCACTAAGTATTTGAATCAGATTACCTTCCACTACTTTCTGAAATTTTAAATCGGTTGAATCTTTTCCGAATCGGCCAATTTTAACCTGAATATTCGGGTAGAATTTGTTAGGGTCTTTTCCAAATAGAACAATAGCAGCCCGTTTTATTTTACTCCCGTCGGTAAGTTGAAGTTTTTCCAATATTTGAAAAACAGATAAGCCTTTTGTCTCCGGCATTCTACCTTTTTCCCTGCTATCTTTAATAAACTTTGCAATGCTGTTCTCATCAATATCCTTTATGGTAGCGCCTTCTTCAACCACATCATCCCAGGTCTTACCTGCCTTTTTTAATAAAAATTCGTTAAGCTCAACACCTGTTAATTCCATTTTTGTACTGCCTGTACGATAATAATATCTGCCTCTAAGCGAAACAGCCACAGAATAGGGATTGACTTTGATAGAAATATATTTTTTACCCTGTTCATCTTCAAGCTGCACATCACAAATTATACCCATAGAATTACGGATTTTACTTGGAATATCTTCCATGAGTTTTGCATAATCGGCCAGATGGGTTATATTTCCTTTGTCATCGATACCAATGTAAATAATTACTCCGATAGCATTGGCAAAACCACATACCCATTTCAGATAATCGTCGTGCCAGCTTTGCTTGTATTCTATGTTCTGTTGTTCGGGCATAAATTTTTAGTGAATTTCATAGTGACTTTTCTTCGTAATATTTCCTTTTACGTTTATTGAAAGCAGGCATAGCGCCCTCCAATACTTGAACTATTTTTTCATTTATACTTCTATTTTCTATACTGCCAGATTTATATTCAAAGGTATATTCATTTTTTTTATCAATGTTCACATATATTACTTGCTCTGCATCGGATACTACCGCCAAATTAGGATTGTGCGTTACAAGAATTATTTGTCTGTTAGCTTTTGCTTTTTTAATAAATGGAACAAGAATATTTGCGACACTATGATTATCTAAATTATCTTCGGGTTGGTCAATAATAAGTGGTTTATTGTCCTTATCCAATAATAAATAAAATATTAGTAATAAAGCTCCTCTTTCTCCAGGTGATAATTGTTGCAGTTTCTTTTTACCTTGCATTAACTGATAGTTGTACTCAAGGAATGAAAGCGAAAACAGACTATTGTATAAAGCAAGTGGGTCTTTTGCTTGTTCTTCTAAATATCGCTTCTGATTGCCATAGTTCTCTCTTTTGTCTTCAAAGATTGCTTCTACAATATTAGCCAAAAAACTTTTTACGTTTTCTTTATTGTCAAAATCAACATCTTTAATGAGTTTGTTGAATTGCACATTTCCACCTTCGATTGAATAAAATGTCCCCGCTTGGTTTTTCAGAATATTTCCTAAAAAAACATCGCTGTAACTAGGATTAAATGAAAGGCTAGCATTGATGTTAATCTTATAACTACCCAGCAAATCTGTATTTTCTTCAATAATTGCATCAAGTTTTTGTTTTACATCTTTGTAAACATTAATTACATCTTGCTTTTTGTCAAATATTTTCTCTGAAATTTCAATTCTTGATTCTTTATTTTTTTGAATTTCAGCATCCAATAAATTCTCCAAGTACTCTAATTCCTTTTTAAAGAAGAGTATTGTGTCTGGTGTTGATTCACTTCCGGTTATTTTACTCTTTTTATCTTCCCAATTCTTTTTGTCTTTTAAATAAAGTTGATATTGCCGTAAAGTAGTATCCAACTTTTCTTGTTCTTTACCAAGTTTTGAGTTAAGATTTTCTAATTGCTTTTTTAAAGAGATAAACTCTGGAAGAACAGAAGGTTCTTCACCTAAAAACTCTTTGACCTTACGTAATTCGCCCTCTTTTTTACTAATAAGAATATTTAGGCTTTCAAAATTACTGGTTACATTTAGTAAGGTGTTAAAATCTAAATTATACTTCTCGACAATCAATTTTCGTTGTTCTTTAAACGATTTGATTTCTTCAACTTTAAACTCAATCTCCTTCTTTAATTCCTTTAAATCTCTCAATTTTATCAATAAACCATTTTTCTCTTGTTCACTAACTAAAATACTCTTTTCTATTTGTCCAATTTTAACTTTTATCTTTTCGATTTCTTCGAGTATTGATTTATTTTGAGCCGAAACCTCTTCATCTTCTGTAGGATTTTTGACTTGAATAGGTTCAATCAGAGCTTGAAGTTCGCTCTCTTTTTGCTTTAGTTTGTTTTGAATTTCAGCCTTATAATTCGGATTTAATTTCTTTTCCAGTTTAATTATTTGGTTGTTTAAATCACTTAGCGATTCTATCAATGACTTGATTTCCCTTTCAACACTTTGTTTATGGTGTCTTATTAATTCATCGAAAGATTGAAATCCTAATTTATCTTCGTCCTTCAAATGAGTAAATACTACATTTTCAATTTCCTTTTGGAATGCTGCGGTAGTTGATATTTCATTTGTTAGTCTTTCGAAATAGCCTTGTGGGATATACTTAACCGTTTCTATTTCCCCTTTATCAGAGCTATCAGAAAGGATTTTGGGGCTTACTTCATTACTTTCCCAAGTTAATTTAGCTTCAAAGTATTTGGAAACATTCCCGTTCCTAAATTTTTCTGTATTAAGAAATGAAAAATCTTTTTGATTTTTATAGAATCCGCATAATCCAATTATATCTGCTAAAGCACTTTTGCCACTTCCTTTATTACCGATTATGGCAACCAATTCAGGATTTAGCTCTATTTCTATATTCTTAAACCATTTCCCATGTTTGCTATCATAGCCCTCAATGCAATCTATTGCTATACTTTTAATATACTTTGTTCTGTTGTTATTTACTTTTTCAATAATGGGAGGTATTTCTCCAATAAAAATTCTTTCGTCTGGTTCAATCAAAATTTGTTTTAAGCCATCAAATGTAGGGTCTGCTTTTAACCAAGTGAAGCAATGCCCAAGTTCCTTGGGTTTAGTATTTGTTTCATCAGATGCAAACATATGTGCATCGCTACAATGCAACAATCTGCTATTGACATTCTGAGCTTTTAAAGATTCTTTTCCTTTTATTGCAGAGGTAATGGTTGGAGAAGCAGAAAAAACAAAATCTACACTATTAATTATTGTCTTTTTATCGGCAGAAGAGCCATCCCATCTGAAACTTTCCCATTCAGCTTTTCCAATAGCCTTCAAATATTTTCCCTTTAAAAACGTATTTGGTTCTGAACCTTCACCTAGCAGTTCTGAAATCTTTGTTAATTCAAAACTGATGTTATTAAATCCAATTTCAAGAGACTTTATACTTGTCCTTTTATCCTCAGGTGTATTATTGTAGATATGTTTCCCAAATTGTTCTAAAGTTTCGGGTGTAATAACTCCGCCCCAAGAGTAACCTTTATTATACTCTTCATTTAATATGGCTTTCCCCTTTAAACTTGATAAGAATTGGGCAGAAATTTGTTCTGCTGATAATTGACTGTCATCAGAAAATATTATATGATAATTGATTTTGTTTAATTCATTGCTCCCGACAAAATCTCTTATTCTGAGTTCAACTACAGGGAGCAACAGTTTAACTTTTTTTAAGCCTCCTGATTTCTTATATTCTAAAACTTTTTTGTATCCCTCAAGAAAGATATAATCATTGATTCCGATTACTTTTATTTCATCAGATAATGCTTCAAGTTTTTCAAAAAACTTTGCCCAAACCTCATCTGTTTGTCCTCCATATTCAGAACAATGAGAAAATGGTGTATGGATATGTAAATCGCATTTTAGCCATTGAGCACCTTTATCAAAATTATATGTTTCCATATTGGTTAATTTTAGTTTTCTCTTGTAATCTTACTCAATAGCAATTCCTTCAACTCGCTTAGCTTTTGATTTTCTTTTGTCTGCAAATCAATATTCTTGTATAACAAGTTTAAAATAGAATCGTATTGCTTTAAAACCCCATGTTCAGGAAATAGAATGCTTATTACAGAGACTTGTGGAATTGTAAGTTGATTTTGAACAGAGCCTGAATGATCAAATTCTATTTTTTTAATTGTTTGCCACAAATAAATAGCGGAATTGGGATATTTAGGAATTAATACCAAAAGTCTAACTATCGCATCAAAATCTCCTCTTCTTAAAACACAAAATCCAATAGTTCCCCTTGCTGATATTGTAATACTATTTTTTGGGTAATTGTGTTTATTGGTATATCCATAAAGTCCGTCATTAGTAATTCCATTAGAATAAATGGGTATTTGACGTTTATTTGTTTTTACTTCTGAAAAAACATTTGGTTTATCACCACCTGCTTTTATTTCGCCAACATCAGCGATTGGCGTCATTTTCCACCCCTTCGGAGTCTCTTTCCCTAATTCCTCATTCCAAACCATTTCCCCGCCATTGCTTTTGTATGGGTTACCATTTTCATCAGGAAATTCAAAGTCCACAAACCACTGTTTATATATTGCCTGTGCGGTTTCTTCGAGTTTTTGTATCAGTTGGTTGTTAAGGTCTATGCGGTTTTGAATTACGTTGTATTCTTTTACGATTTCTCTTTGTTTAGTGATGTGGGGAACGGGCAAAAGTGTGTTGCACATTTCTTCCCAATCAAATATTTCTCTTGCACTTCCGTGGCTTTTAAACCGTGCATAGCGGTCGAACTCAGGTCTGCGAAACCACATCATCAAATATTCGGGGTCGAGTTCGTTAGTGTCTTTTACTTCAAAAGGAATGTAAGCCTGTGAAATCAATGCCTTTTCAAAATCATTAAACAAGGCAATAGTAATTTTGTCTCCATTCCTTGAAGTTACAGGGCCGTACGCAAATTGGTTATTCTCAATGATTCTATAAGTCGACATATCCGTTCCAATTGTATTAGCAATGGAAGGGATAAACTTTTTTTGAATGCTCAAACCCATTAAAGGCAAATCACCCAAATCATTGTTTCGCCCAGCCACGGGCTGAATGTATTTGCCTAATGGTTTATAGTTCGCTTTCATCTTCATTCAATTCTTTTTCAATCTCTTCAATACTCGGCAAACTATTTTTTATGTTTTCGGGGATAGAGGCCATGATCTCATTTTCCCAGTTCGATACGCCTATAGGATTGTTAAAACCTGAAAGGGAATATTCAACCACCACTTTATCCTTCTCCTTTACAAGTAAAAGTCCTATGGATTTATTGTCTTCTGGTTGGCACAACACATCGTTAACCACATTGAGGTACATATTGAGTTTGCTCACATAGCCGGGGTCAAATTTTCCTGTTTTTAGCTCTATCACCACATAAGATTTAAGTTTTACGTGGTAAAATAATAAGTCGAGGTAAAAATCGGAATCGCCTAATTCCAAATGTACTTGTCGCCCGACAAATGCAAAGCCCTGACCCAGTTCGAGCAAAAATTTCTGAATATGGTTAATCAAGGTTTGTTCTAATTCGCGCTCTTTTATATGTTGGCTATTTCCTATAAAATCAAAAATATACGGGTCCTTAAAGGATTGTACTGCCATATCTGAATCTGCTGCCGGAAGCGAAATTTTGAAATTCGACACGGAGTTGCCTTCTCTCAGGTGCAGTTTGCTTTCAATCTGAAAAACGAGCATGTCTTTTCCAAACCCGTTTTCTATGGTTTTTTGTGCATACCATAATCTTAGTTCCGGTTCTTTTAATTTATCTAAAAGCGTGATATTACCGCGCCACGGAATTTGTGCAACGGTGCGTTGCACTATTTTAATATCCGGCCAGGCTTCGGCAAATTTTCGCATATACTTGAGGTTTCGGGGTGAAAATCCTGCCAAATCGGGAAACTCTTCTTTAAGGTCATACGACATCCTGTCGATAACTTTACTGCCCCAACCTTCTTTACTTTGTTGTTCTATTATTGATTTTCCGATATTCCAATACATCAAAATCATGGCGCTGTTGGCCGATAGCATTGCCTTCAGCCGCTCTCTTTTAATCTGTTCTTTAAGCCCTGTTATAAACGATTGGTAGCCTTTGGGCATTGCCGACAGGTTTTCGGCTAACGGAAAAACAACCCCGTCTTTTTCTTTTCCTCTTTGTTTCCGTTTATAACTCATAACCCAACTCTTTAAATACGTCCAACAATTCTTTCCTGGAAACTTCTTCAGCTCTAAGCAATTCTTTGAACTCACTTTGCAGGGTTTGCATTTTTTCGTCAAAGTCAATATTCTCATCTCGGTTTACAAACTCAATGTATTTGCTTGGTACTAATGAGTAATCTTTTTTGGCAACTACGTCAAAATTTGCCGAATAGCAGAACTCCGGTATGTTTTCAATTTCCTTTGTTTGCCACTGATGGTAAGTACTTGTTACTTTTTGAATGTCGGCATCTGAAAACTGTGTGTATTTCTTTTCAAATGGTTCACCCATTTGTCGTAAATCCATAAACAGAATTTCTTTTTCACGGTCACGGTAATTGCGAGTTTCGTCACCTATTTTTTTGCAATGTGCTTTTTTGTTTTTGTTTACAATCCAAAGCGTAACGCTGATGTCGGTAGTATAAAACAAATTGCGTGGCAAAACTAAAATGGCTTCCACCAAATTATTTTCAATCAGCTTTCGGCGTATTTTGTATTCTTCGCCACCGCCACTCAATGCTCCGTTTGCCAAAATAAATCCGGCCACACCGTTGTCGCTGAGCTTGCTCACCATATTCAGAATCCAGCCGTAGTTGGCGTTGCTTTTGGGCGGCACATCGTAACCACGCCAGCGTGGGTCGTCAATCAATTCGTTTTCGGCACGCCAGTCCTTTTGGTTGAAGGGAGGGTTTGCCATTATGTAATCGGCTTTCAAGTCTTTGTGCTGATCGTCTGCAAAAGTATCGGCTGCTTTTTCGCCCAGGTTACCGCTAATGCCTCTTATGGCAAGGTTCATCTTTGCCAGTTTGTAGGTAGTATTGGTGTATTCCTGGCCGTAAATGGAAATTTCCTTTTTGTTGCCGTGGTGTGCTTCAATAAATTTGACGGATTGCACAAACATACCACCCGAACCGCAAGCAGGGTCATAAATAATGCCTTTGTATGGTTCTATCATTTCTGCAATCAGGTTTACAATACTTTTTGGGGTGTAAAATTCTCCTTTACCTTTACCTTCTGCCAATGCAAATTTGGAAAGGAAGTATTCATACACTTTGCCCACCACATCGTGTTTGGGGTCTTTGGTTGTGTCAATGTCGTTTATGGTATCGAGCAGCGAAGCCAGTTTGGTAACATCCAAGCCAAGGCGGGAAAAATAGTTGTCAGGCAATGCACCTTTCAGGGCTTTGTTGTTTTTCTCAATGGTATGCAAAGCCGTATCTATAAGTAGTGCAATGTCGTTTTGTTTTGATTTTTTAATGAGATAAGTCCAGCGGCTGGTTTCCTCCAAAAAGAACACGTTGCTCATATTGTAGAAGTCGGCCATCTCAATGTATTTTTCTTTGCCTTCGGAAATAAGTTTTGCCCGGTGTTCTTCAAACTTATCGCTGGCAAATTTTAAGAAAATCAGTCCCAATACTACGTGTTTGTATTCGGCTGGTTCTACGCTGCCTCTCAGTTTATTAGCGGCATCCCAAAGGGTTACTTCAATTGTTTTATCGTTTCCGTTCTTTTTTGCCATTATTTTTTTAAGGCTGTTAATTTTTAAACTCAAAGATACACATATCCGTTGTTGCGTCGGCAAGAAAATAGCTCTTTTGCAAACTTCGGTCGTTTGTCGTTTTGAGGTTTGCATATGTGCTGTTTTGTGCGTTTGGCTACATGTGCTGGTAAATTGACTCCCCCGATGTTTTATAATGCCCCTTTGGGTACTCTCATAAGAACACCAATCTCCATAGCTAATTCGCTTTTATACAAACTTATAAATTTTAATTCGTTTTCAAACTCTTCTTCAAATATATTTTTTGTCATTTCGCAGAGATTCTACTTTCAGCTCCAGTCTTTAGGCATCGTGTCGTTATATTTCCTCAAAATACTGAATAAATACAAAGAAAACAAACTTTAGAAAAGAGAGCCTTAGATGTATTAATAAAGAAAAAGCCCTTGATTGGTTAGGATTAGTCCCTCCTAAGGGGACATCCTCGTTAACCGATCAAGAGCTTTCTGCTTCAAATATAATAAATTTCAAAATCAGACACTTAAGCAGTGGAAAATACTTTATGCAATAGAGGTAATTTAGATAGAACTGAATACGCAAACGATCTTACCACTTCCGAGTTAAAGAAAAGTAAGGCAAAAGGTTGGTACAACCCTAAAACTGACGAGGTTGTGATTGTCTCTCCAAACAAATTGTCGCTCATAAAAGACTAAGATTACTTGGAAGTGAGTTTAATCCCACAATGGAGAGAATATTCAAATCTCTTCCTGATTACACAAGGGCTGACTATCTGGCAGAAGATAAAAGCCATAATCAGGGATGTTTTCATGTCTATTGGTATAGATCTTCAAATGAACGAGGGAGATATTGCCTTTATGCTTTGAGGTCTAAGAACAGGCTGAAAAATCAAAAGAATGTTACTTCATTGAAAGTGCTGAAAGATATAGGGATAGCGATGAGGTAAAAGACAAAGTTGGGTCAAAAAGCGGCGAGTTCATGTTTAATAACAACCCTACTCCAACGCCCGAAACGACCTCCGCTTTTGACAAAGATAATAAAAATAATTCAAATGACAACAACATTGTGTTCCGCAACTTTGATGATCATTCGTCTCCGATAATAAGTAAAGAAAAAGCTCTGGACTTTATTTCAACCCAATGGCCCAATTACATTGCAGGCGGAAACGAAGCACAGAGCAATAATCAGTGGGGATACAGCGGTACAATTCCGCTGACGTGGAAGCCCAAATAAGGACTCAAATCTTAGTAAAGATAACAAAATTATTTATAGGAAGAATATTAGACATATACACAAATTTTCCCCTGGCCATGTTTGCTAAAGATGGGTTGTTCAGAATATCTGTCTCTTCTCCTGAAACTAAACTAAAGCATAACCGCTTTTTTATATGTTTGGCCTGTCCCATTTTGTGCTAATGTATTACATTTACCTTTTTGTCGCTATCAATGGCTTCATTCATTATTTCTAATAATGGTGTACCTGTAGTATTGATGTAATAAAAAAAATGTGTATATTTAGAACGTATTACATACATCGCTTTATTATCAACCATAAATATTATTAGAAATGGACAGAGAAAATTTTAAAAACAAAGCAAAGCAAAGCATAGATGAAATCTTTTCTAAAATTGACGAACTGGAAGCAAAAAAAGACCTGGCTGCAGGTAAAGCCAAAGTTGAATACGAAGAAAAACTTTCTGAACTGAAGTCAAAAAAAGATGACCTGCAGGCAAAGTATGACAAACTTAAGGATTCATCGGAAGAAAACTGGGAAGAGGTTAAAAATGCGTTTTCGTCTGCATCTGAATCTTTTAAAGATGGGTTTTCCAAAATCGGTTCGATATTCAAATAGACACCAGGTCTTAATTCAAAGTGTCTGCACGTAACGCAGAACGCAGATTGCGCTTCGTAATTACTCACTTCGCTCGCTCCGCTAAAAATCAATGTTTGTTGGAGTGTTTTACTATGTCAATTCTACGCGAAAATTACATACTGTATAATGGAGTCAGGATTCCAAAAACAGGTATTAAAAGAGAATTTGATAATTGCGAAATTGCACCTATGGCAAATCAGATAGCGTTTCACGCAGGTCGCACACAGGAGGAGTATGTAGCTTTCTGCAACAGACACAATATACTTATTGAGGCATACTCTCCATTGGCTACCGGCCGTGCGTTAAGCAACAAGCTTCTGAATGAGGTTGCAAGCTCATATGAAGTCTCTGTCGCACAACTGCTAATACGTTTTGCCCTGCAGAGGGGAACTCTTCCGCTTCCAAAGACGACCACATATAAACGTATGGTGGAAAATACAAAAGTAGATCATTTCGAAATCTCGGGTAATGATATGGAAATACTTAATATCCTTTCTATTCCGAGCTCCTGGCTAATTCTACGGCCTTCTCCAGAAACTCATCCCGCCCCTCTTTAACTCCTTTAATTGTCTTGTTGACAAGGATATCCGGGATAATACCGATACCTTGATGCTGACTTCCATCTTGCTTTGTTACCTTCATCCCGGTCCAGGAGATATAGTAGCCACCTGGCAATGTAAAAGGATTGATATTACCGTTTGTTCCCGCTGTAGGCTGTCCTACTATTGTCGCTAAATCATATCCCTCTATGAAACCCATATAACTCTCGGCGTAACTAATTGCTCTACCATCAATTATAAATATTATCTTAGCATTAATGTGGGGTTCGGTAGGTTTAAGATCCCATCCATATTCTTTATAACCGGCAATGTTTTTCTGGTCGGGATATATAAACTGAGGAATAAACATCCATTTAGAGCTATCCTCTTTGCTGAGCAAGTAGGAAATAAACTTGGTGGTGTTCTTTGGATAACCTCTCAGATCACAGATTACTGCTTTAGCTTTAACCAACTGTGGAAGCAGACTATCAATAATCTTCATATCCACTTGATCTATATTAACATAGATTATATTTTCATCTATAGATTTAAATTTACTGCTTGATCCAAAATTCTTATCTATAGTCGTTAGCGAATATTGAGTCTGATTCCTTATCAGGTCTAACGGTTGGTTGTTGACTACAAGAGATAGTTTAGAACCTTTGTCCCCAACAAGAGACTCAATGTTTGCCCTATATGCCATCCATCCGTCAGTGGCTGCAGAAATATTGCTCTTTACTATTTTAAAGAACTCAAAAGGATCCTGCCCCTCAATCTTATCAACCATATCTCCCGGTTTTAATGGTATGTTTTTATCGTATACCCTGGTAATTACCAGTTTATTTTCAATAAATTCCCAGGAAATTGCCGGGATATGATATTTGTCTTTTGGTGAACTGATTCTGATATGACCATCTTTTAAAGTGGCGGTAAGCTGTCTGAGGGTGATTAAAAAATCCCATTCGCTACTATCCTTAAAACTCTTTTGCAATGCTCTTTCAAGTTCTTTATCCCAGTTGGCACCTGCTACATCGAAGTATGGGAAGAAGTGCTGGAATACGTTCCAGGTTATTATTATGTCGCCCAGCCTCTGTGAAAGATTGTATTCGTTTTTATTTATATCTGTCAGAGTTTTGTCCAACTCAGTTTTGTCGGATACAGGGTATGTGCTCTCTTTGGTGCAATACAAAACCAATGGAATAATGCAAGAAACTCCACTGCCGATATTTTCGTTAATTACCTCACCAATATTTAGCTCTTTGTCAAAAATCTTATTCCCTGGAATAACCTCAATTTTTGAATCTATTTTTACTGACAGGCACTTTGCTCCTTGAAAACTCTCCTGTCCATTTATTGAAAATTCATAACCCTTTCCGCCGCTATACCATAATTTATCCTTTACCATCTCTCCATAATTTTCAACTTCAAAATCACTGTTTTTGATAGGAACTTCTACCCATTTACCCCCTTCTTCATAGTAAAAATGGAAATCGTCAACCAGCATCTCTCCGTCACCTTTCAGAAAACAGCCTAAAGCTATTCCAGATGCAAGAGAATCTACGTTGCCAATGATCTCATAACTACCCCATACTGTTTTAGTCACTGGATTATTATCCATATTATTAAAAAATCCTGATTTTGAATTTGGTATATCTACTCTTAACCAAAGATGCCCAGTTCCAGTAGTTCCATCTTTCAGCTTTACACTCCCTGTAAATTTTATCTGTTTGCCAACATACTCTTTTGCTTTTAAATAAGTTGAAAATGGGCCGAAGCCGCTATATTGATTTGGTTTTATTGTGATGATTTTATCTCTGTTGACCCGAATACTTTTATACAAAACATTTTGAGCCTCCATCCCTTTATCTACTCCCAAATGCTGCCAGTAAGTAGGCTTGTATCCATCAATATTTGGCGGGGTGATTGAATTGATGTCAAATTTGACCTTTTTTCTACTATCAAAAAATTTAATTGTTGGAGCAATTGGCAGGAAAAGTTCGGTTAAAGTACTGATAAGCTGTTTTTTATTTTTGCATTCAACTATCTTTTGAGAACCATAAATTGCAAATTTATCCCAGTCAATTTTGTCTGCTTCATCGCTGGGATGAAAGTATTTAACATATCCATAAGCTTTTGAGAATGTTTCAAGGTATCCAATCTGATCCTTTGTTTGGCAATTTGCAGAACCACTGACAATAACACTGAACATTATTGTTAGTAAAAAAAATCTAACTGTTTTCATGCTTTTTTGGTTTATTGTAATTTATGAAGAAGATGTCAAATTTCGAGCCAAATAGTTATATTTTATTAGAAAAGAGAATGGTACAGATAAAAACATGGAGAGGACTCTCAGAAATGGCTCCTCATTTACAGGAATTTTTTGGTACTAGGTTTTGAGAAACGAACCATATTGAAGCAAATAATATTAATTTATAAGTTCAATTTTTTTTTGTTTTAGCAATTATTTAATTAAATTTACGTAAATGGCTATTTTAGGTTATATTGTTTCTTCGTCAATTTAGGTGGAAAAGCAAATTTGTAAATGAGATCTTCCCTCGGATTGTGTAAATTCATCTCCATAACTCTCAAACCAATAAGCACAGCAACTTGCTTATAATTACAATCTAAAATGCCAGGCGAAACTTGAGAGAATATTGTTAATTTAGTAATATATAATACTCTATAATTATGAGCGATTTAAAAATCTACAACGAACATCACAAGCTAAGTAAAAACGAAAAAGCAGATATAGCTGAATTTCTACATACTCATCTGGAACAATTTGGTGACTCTAAAGAGGATATTGAAAAGGCTATAGATTATTCATTAAAAGAGTATAAATCATTTGGGGGGTTTGTGCTGGCATATTACGATAATTCAGAACTTTTAGGTGCCGTAGTTATTAATCAAACAGGCATGAATGGATATATCCCGGAAAACATTCTAGTTTATATTGCAACCCACAATAAACATCGGGGAAAAGGTATTGGCAAAAAACTTATGCAAGAGGCTATTAATCTCTCATATGGCAATATAGCACTACATGTTGAGCCTGATAATCCCGCAAAATTTCTATACGAGAAAATTGGGTTCACAAGTAAATATTTGGAAATGCGTTTAATTAAAAATACAAACTAATGGCCTTTGTAACTTTAAACATTGATAAACTTAAAGCAAACTATGAGTTCCTTGACAATCTTTTTAAAAAGAATAATATTCAATGGTCTGTGGTCACAAAAATGTTATGTGGGAATAAAGACTTCTTAACAGAGCTGCTTAAACTTGATATAAATCAGGTCTGTGACTCTAGAGTTGTGAACCTTAATGTTATTAAGTCTATTAAGCCAAATATCGAAACAATATATATTAAGCCACCTGCAAAACGTTCTATCAGCAGTATAGTTAAATATGCCGATATTAGCATGAATACGGAAATAAGTACTATTCAGCTACTGTCTAAAGAGGCTCAAAGACAAAACAAAATTCATAAAATAATTATAATGCTCGAGATGGGAGAACTTAGAGAGGGAGTGTTACACGAAAACTTTATAAATTTTTATGAAAAAACCTTCAGCCTTAGTAATATAGAAGTTGTTGGAATAGGAACAAACCTCTCCTGTATGTACGGAGTGCTTCCCAGTCACGATAAATTGATTCAATTAGGTATATATAAACAGTTAATCGAGGCAAAATTCAATAAAAGCATCAAGTATTTATCAGGGGGCACTTCTGTTACAATTCCACTGATATTTCAAAATCTCCTTCCTAAAGGTATTAACCATTTTAGAGTAGGAGAAACACTATTTCTAGGAACTGATGTATATAATGACTCTGTAATTAAAGGGATGCAGGTAAATCTATTTCAGTTTTATGCGCAGATAATTGAACTTAAAGAAAAACCAAGTCAGCCAATTGGCGAAATGGGTACAAATTTGGTGGGGCATGTATTTGAGTTTTCTGCAGATAAGACAAGTTATAAAAGTTACAGAGCTTTACTGGATGTGGGGTTATTAGATGTTGACCAACAACATATAACACCAAAAGATACTGATATCCAAATCGTTGGAGTAAGCTCAGATGTAACAGTTGCCGATTTGGGAGAGAATAAAAAGGGTTATAAAACTGGAGATTTTATTGAGTTTAAAATGGATTACACAGGAACTTTAAAAATTTTAAACTCCAGATATATAGATAAAATTGTTAATAACACGCATAAATAATCCAGTCAAAACCTTTCTCTGTGGTGGTATACGATGCCTCTTGTGAAAACTTATCCCGAAAGTGATGATGTCTTTTTGGTCTGATAAGCTTAAACAAAAGCAGAACTCCCACCAATACAAAAACCAGCGGCCAGTAGGTACTGAGCCATGCATGACCAGCTCCTATGATATGCGGAATCAGGAAAAATGCACCAATGCCTCTCAAGTATAAGCCCTCCCAATGATTGTCTTTTGCTCAGATATACCAATCCAAGAAGGTTATACAAGAGATATTTGTCGGATTCCTGCCGGAAATCTGTGGAAAGCCGCATTTCCCTGATAAAACCGGAGTAAATTGCGAAGTATTACCGTTGATTAAACTCATACTTCTCAATAAGCTCTTTTAATTTGTCTTCCGGCAGAATAACATTAAAGTTACCCCAAAAATCTTTGTCATATGTAAAGGTCGTTTCAGAGAAAATATCGCGGGTTGAGATCCTTTCGTCACTTGAGAAGCGTCTTACATCTGCAGTGTCAGTTTTACAAATGACCATCTCGAACCACACATGCAAATCTGAGCTGAAAAGTCTTCTCTTTTTTCTGACTTTAAAATTTAAATCTCCCCGTATATGGTTAATGTAATAGATTCCGTTCAATGGTTTGTATGATACTTCATAAACTACCTTTTCCGGAGTTATTTCAAAATTTTTGCTTTTCTTTATAATAAAATCGTCCGATGTTTTTCTGACATAATCCGGATTAATCTCAAAACTTGCCTTTAACAGTGAATAGTTTTCTGCATCTATGTATAACTCCCCGCTATATAGGGGCTCTGTTATCATTTCATTTTGCACGAAAGAGATAACATATACTCTTCTGTCTTCAATAGTGGTTATATCTGTATGTGAATAATTGTATTGTTCATGAGTTTGTGGCAAAAGGAAATCAGGTGGGGTTTTCACCAGGTCCAAAAGCAGGCAGGAGTTGACACTCGATTTAATTTTAGCAACCAGTGTATCTTTTTCATCTGTATCGGTCATACGGCGCATTTTGAGCAATTTAACCTGTTCACTGCCAGCACTGCTCATATATCCAGATTTATATATTTTTAAAACTGCTTCGCTGAGGCTAATACTTTTTTTATACTCAACTCCTTCACGATAAAAGGCTGTGTGGTAAACGGGATTGCGTGAGTAATTAAAAGATCTCTTAAGCATCATCTCCCTCAAAATGCGTAACGGATCTACAATACGTACTACAATCTCCTGCAGTGGTATAATTTTCTGATCCAGATAGAAAATGATATGCTGGTCTGCAAGAAGGGAGGCTCCTATTTCCCGGGTGATATAGCCTACGTGAGAAAATTTTACATAAGATTGAAGAAGGGAATCTGGAAGAGTAAGCTTGAAATCTCCGTTCTGATTGGAAACTGTACCATAGGAGAAGTTGCTGACACTTATCGTTCCGTAAATAATGGGTTCTCCAGTTATACGGTCCCTGAGAGATCCCTCCAGTGCAAAGTAGCCTTTCTCCTCAGGCTTTCCTTTCAAAGGTGGAGTAATAGCATCTTTTGCCGGCATATACAACAGAATATGATTACCCACTATCCGGATATTTAGTTGGTTATTCCCTGTTATAATATGAATAGCTTCCTGCAGAGTATATTCACCAGAAGGAATTCTCACTATTTTGTCATTGTCGATCAATTGACTGTCGTATATAAACATATATCCCGACTGTACAGAAACACGATTAAGTAACTCGTATATGCTTCCCTTGCTTTTAGGTATTTTAATCTTTATGTCCTGATCATTTCTTATATCTGCCAAAAGGTTCATCGGGAGCGACAGAAAAAAGAAAAGAAGAAGACAATTAAAAAAATATTTAGCTCTCTGTTTCATATATTCTGAGCTACTTTATTCATAAATGCGAATCGTATTATATTGCTGAGAATACTTCAGGTTGAGTGCTATACAGATAAACTGGGCCATAGAGTCTGCTGAGTTTTTAGAGAAAGTGGCAGTGAGTAAACGCTCTTCCAGCTCAGGAGCAACTTCTAATTGGAGGCCATCCAGATTTCGGTTGATTACCCTTATTACATCTGCCAGCCTTTCGTCTTTGAAGTGCATACAATCTGAATAGCGGGTGAATTGCTCCATATCATGAGTTTGTACTTTTTGCAAACGATCTGTGTGTATTAACAGGGTTTCACCCGCTGTTATTCTGGTGCTTTGACCATCTCGCTTTAATGTAACTTTTACCTCACCTGAGTTTACAGAAAGTGACGAGTAAACTTTGTCACTGATTTTTACATTGAATGATGTGCCAAGTACCTCTATCTTTATCAGGCCTGTTTCTATAATGAATGGCGATCGGGCATTTTTGCTTACTTCAAAAAAAGCATCTCCCTGCAGAAAAACCTCTCGTTTACGCTTTTGAAAATGTCTGGGATATGATAAGGATGCATTTTTAGCCAAATATACAACAGAACCATCTTCAAGGGTTGTAACAAAAGTAGAGATCTCTTCACCATTATATAAAGTAAGCATATCTGTTTGCGAAATGTTGACATCTCTTATTAGCAGAGTTATGGTTATGAGAATTGCCAGACTTGCCGCCCACTTTAATGCAGCAGAATGGAATATGGATTGTCTGACCACCTCTTTCTCATTGAGTAACCCTTCCTGCTCCAGACGTGAATAAAGAAGGTTCCACGCCTGGTCACTCTTTTTGTTGTTTTTATCTTTTAAAGTCATAATACACTTGTGTGATATTCAATTTCTTTTCTTAATGTTTTAAGTGCCTTGCTTATCTCTGCCTCAACAGTTTTAACAGAGAGCGAGAGAATATCTGCTATCTCCATATATTTTCTGTTTTCAAAACGGTGCATCTTAAATATTCTTTGACGCCGCTCAGGCATCTTCTCCATCGTCTTTTTAATTATTTCTTCCAACTCTTTGTACTCCAGTTTCTCCTGCGGATCAAAACCGGAAATCTCCACATCAACTGTATATACACTTTTCCGGTAATTTTCGTCTAATTTTCTACGCTCACAAAACTGAAGAGAACGATTCCTGACCGCTCCGAAAAGATACCCTTTTAATGAACGAAGTATTTGCAGATTCCCGCGCTTTTTCCACAAAACATAAAACAACTCCTGTATAATCTCTTCTGCAACATCCATCCGTCCTGTTATACTCACAGAAAAAAAGAGAAGAGGGGTATAATACCTCCGGAAAATATCTTCGAACGTCCTGATATCCCCCTCTTTTATCTTTTTGAGCAGCAATAGATCGTTAAGCATATTATTGTTTTAATGAATACTCATCTCAAATATACAAAAAGTGACAGATTTATCTCTTCTCTTCTTTTTTTAGTCTGCCAATTGCTGATTCCAGTGATTCGTCAGGTTCAATAATATTATAATCTTCCCAGAAATCTTTGTCAAAGAAGCTGATTACTTTGTCGGAAAGAGACTGACTGTCTCTGAATGCCAGTTTATGTGGAATTTTCGTTGCTGTTTCTCCTTTTCCACCGGTAATAACAGTTTCTGAAACAATAGTATAATTTGTGGAAAACAAACGTCTTTTCCAGTCACACTTAAAACGAATCTCGTTTCTGACATAATTTAAGTGACTTAGACCATCCCGCTGTTTATAGGTAACCAGAAAAGATATCTCCTCAGGTTTAAAACGCATGCTGAATGGTTTCTTCTTAAGGATTGCCTGCACAACTTTGTTGCGATCGTCCATACTAAGACTGAATTCTGAACGTGAAATGGCAAGATTATTTTTGTCTATATACAATTTCCCATAGTACAGTGCATATGGAAGTATTACTTGTGGTTTAAAACTTACAACGTAATGCTGGCGGTCATCTATCTCTACAGATTGCTCCATAGAAAATTTGTAATTCGACAGATTATCTATGTTGAGTATAAGGTCGGGATTCTTTACAATATCAATATATATAGAGAGATTCGGCCCTCCCAGCAACTTGACCATAAGTGTATCATCCAAATTTGGGCTGACAAGTTTACGCCCTTTGTTAATTTGGATTACATCTCCTTCTACACCCTGGTTATAAGGCGTTTTGTAAATATCAACTACTGCTTCGGACACGTTAATATAACTGCGCCTTTTCCTTACGGTTTCACGATAGAATCCGGTAAGCAAATTAGAACTGGAGCTATAATTAGTTTCTATTTTGCGAATAGCCTCTTCTACAAGTGATTTAGGATCTAAAGAATAAATGGTAATTTCATCAAGCAGATTGGCCTTAGGTGTCAGATAAACTGTTAAATCCTGCATACTTTCACCTTTTACTGGTATCAGATAATTAGAATATCCCAAATGAGATACTTCTATCGATTTAGCATTCAGCGAATTTTTGATTTTAATGGAAAATTCTCCATTAATATTAGTGATTGTCCCAACATTTGTCCCCGAAACCGAGATGTTTGCATATACAAGGTTCTTATGGGATACCTTGTCTTTTACCACTCCCCTGACAGCATAGTAATCCTTGGTATGCTGCGACCATAACTGAGAGCCTCCCGAGATTAAAAGGAGTACTAAAAGAAATCTCATAGATTGTCTGATTTTTGTTTTCATATCCGCATTTTTTATAAGATGAATAATGGTTGTCTGTACTATTAAGATCGTTCAACTATGAAATACCCTATAAAAATTATGGATTTTTTATTCTTAATATTTTTTGTACATTTACAAAATAAATTTTTCACAGACAGGCTATATGAATATACCAATTTAATAAGGCCAAAGAGTTAAGATAAAAACTTGACTTTTTGGCCTTTTTTGTTGGCTTGCTCGCACTATATGAATAGTATAACTTTTTAACTTAAATATTTTCGGATGAAACCAATTACTGAACTAATCAAGGATCTTGCCGACCAACATGGCCGGGACAGACATAGTCTGCTGCCTATTCTTCAGGGTGTTGTTGAGCAGGAAAAATATCTGTCGGAATACTCAATGATTGAGATTGCCCGCGAGCTTGACCTGCCGGCAACAGAAGTTTTCGGCACGGCAACATTCTACTCTTTTCTGGAATACAAAAAAATGGGCAAATACATCATTCGTATCTGCAAAACCATTACCTGTTCTATGAAAGGGGAAATGCAGATTCTGCTGGCAATTGAAGATATGTTGAAAATTAAAGTAGGAGAAACAACTCCCGACGGAAGTTTCTCTTTACTCCAGACCAATTGTCTTGGATTTTGCCACAAAGCTCCTGCTATGCTTATCAACAATGATGTTTTCACAGAACTTACACCAGAGAAGGTCCGTGAAATTTTGACTATGTATTTGAACAATAAAAATGAAGGAGGGCAAAATGTCAACTAATTATCAGCTAAAAAGAGTCGATTTCATTTTTAAAGATGAGAACGACTGGGAAGAGGTTTTGAGTAAAAATATAAATCGTCCTCCTAATGAATTGATAAATGAGTTGATCAGCTCAGAATTAAAAGGCAGAGGAGGTGCCGGATTTCCAACAGGATTAAAGTGGAAAATTTCATCCGAAGAGGTTAACGATACAAAATATGTTATCTGTAATGCGGACGAAGGTGAACCAGGCACTTTCAAAGACAGGGAAATTTTATCAAGAGTCCCTTTTAAGGTGTTAACTGCAATAGCTCTTTGCGGCCATGTTATAGGGGCAAAAATTGGTTTTATCTATCTCAGGGGAGAGTATTTCTTCTTGCAAACGGAGCTGAATAAAGCCATCAATGAATTTGAATATTATTGCCGTGAAATAAACTTCGATTTTACAATAAAAATATTTATGGGTAGTGGAGCTTATATCTGTGGAGAAGAGACTGCACTGTTCGAGTCTATGGAGGGAAAACGCGGCGAACCAAGAAATAAACCACCGTTTCCTTCTGCGTTTGGCTATATGGGAAAGCCAACTGTAATAAACAATGTTGAGACTCTTGCACATACTTACACCATTTTTAAGTATGGATCCAAACGCTTTTATGACCTTGGAGTTCAGTATTCACGCGGATCCAAGTTATTTTCAGTTTCCGGAGACACTCCAAAACCGGGGATTTATGAACTTGAATTAGGTATGAGTCTGGCTGATTTTGTAGATGAATTTGGAGATGATGATACTAAAGCCGTTCAGGTTGGCGGAGCATCTGGATTTCTGGTACCGCGTAAAAGGTTTAATGAAACCAATATCGGTTTTCAGGGAAAACTGGTGGGAATTTCTCTCCCTACAGGAGGTTCGATGATGCTTTTCAACAGTTCACGCTCAATGTTCAATGTGCTTGATAATTATCTGAATTTTTTCGCAGAAGAATCCTGCGGACAATGCACTCCTTGCCGTGTTGGGTGCCAGCAATTACTAAGAGGCATCAAGGCGGTAAAACGTGGGGAAAAGAACGCACAGTATCTGGACAAAATGTTAAAATTGGCCGAGACAATGCAATTTACGGCCAAATGCGGGTTGGGACAGTCGGTTGCCAATTCATTCTCATCAATTGTTGAGAATTTCAGGGAAGAGATGATTTACTAATTCTGCAAATTTAATTGTTATGGAAAAGAAGATAAAAATTACAATAAACGGAGAAACTGTTGAGATTGCGAAAGGAACTTCCATACTGGATGCTGCACGTCAGGCAGGAGTAATAATTCCTACTCTTTGTTATCATAAGGATTTGTGTGTAGCAGGGAACTGCCGGGTATGTGTTGTAGAAATTGCCGGACAAAAACGTCTTGCTCCTGCTTGTGCCACTCCTTGTGATGAGGGAATGGATATTCTTACTAACACCTTAAAAGTCAGGAACTCCAGAAAACACATTATAGAGCTGTTACTTTCTGAACATAATGCAGATTGTACAAACTGCTATAAAAATGGCAATTGCGAATTACAGAAACTTGCTTCGGAATATAAGATCATGAATCAGGATTTCATTCATCTGGTTCCGTTCCAGAACTACACCATCGACATGTTCTCCCCATCAATCATTAAAGATGACAGCAAATGCATAAGATGCCAGCGATGCGTGAGAACCTGTGCAGAACTGCAGGGGGTAAATGCATTAACGATGTCTTACAAGGGAGACCACACGAAAATTACCACCTTCTTCGAGAAGACAATGAACGATGTAGTTTGTACCAGTTGCGGTCAGTGTGTAAATCACTGTCCGACCGGTGCTCTTGTCGAAAAAAATTACATAGAGGAGGTATGGAATGCCATTGCAGATAAAACAAAGCACGTAGTTGTACAAACGGCTCCTGCTGTGCGTGTTGGACTGGGAGAAGAGCTGGGCTTCGAGCCTGGAACACGTGTGACGGGAAAAATGGTAGCCGCCTTAAAAAGGCTGGGATTTGATGCAGTGATGGATACTGATTTTACAGCAGATCTCACAATCATGGAAGAGGGGACAGAATTACTTACACGTCTCAAAGGAGCATTGGTAGATAAAGATCCTAATATAAAACTCCCTATGGCAACCTCATGTTCTCCTGGTTGGATAAAATATATTGAACATATGTATCCCGCTCTTCTGGATCATTTATCAAGTTGCAAATCACCACAACAAATGTTTGGAGCGCTGGTAAAAACATACTACGCCAAGGCTCGTAACATAGATCCTGATAAAATTGTCTCTGTTTCGATTATGCCTTGTACAGCAAAGAAGTTTGAAGCTAACCGGCCAGAAATGCACGACAGTGGTTACCGAGATGTTGATTATGTTTTGACAACCCGCGAACTAGCCATTATGATTAAACAGGCAGGAATTGATTTTGCTAAGTTGAAAGATATGCATTATGACCGCCTGATGGGAGAATCTACGGGTGCCGGAGTTATTTTCGGAGCTACAGGCGGTGTAATGGAAGCAGCTCTGAGAACAGCTTACGAACTGGTTACAGGACGCGAAGTCCCATTTGAAAACCTGAACATTATTCCTGTTCGCGGAATGGAGGGGGTTAAAGAGGCTTCAATCAAAATTGAAAATCCTCTTGAAAAATGGTCATTTCTTGAGGGTGTTGAATTAAATTGTGCTGTTGCACACGGATTAGTCAATGCTAAAAAAGTTATGGATTCTATCGTTTCCGGTGAATCAAAATATCATTTTATAGAGTTCATGGCCTGTCCGGGTGGATGTTTGGGAGGTGGAGGACAACCTATTCCTACTAATCCTGAAATTAGAGCGAAACGTACAGAAGCAATTTATGCCGAAGATGCAGGTATGCCTCTGAGAAAATCTCATCAAAATCCTGAAATTATTAAAATATACAAAGATTTTCTTATCGCACCGCTGGGAGAGAAATCTCACAAGCTATTACACACCAAATACACTCCAAGAAAGAGGTACTAACTCAACCAATACATTCACGAGATAGTATTGATTGTAAGGCAATTGACACTAAGCAGGATTATTTAGCAAATAATCCTGTAAAAATAATAATATCACCACATTAAAAACCGAGCTAATGAACGCAAATCTTGAAAATCGAGTCGATACGAGAATTATCGACGAGATAATTTCCAAACACAAAGGAAAACCGGGAGAACTGCTGACTGTAATGGAAGAGGTGCAGGAAGCAAATGATTACAAGTACCTGGACGAAATGAGTATGGATTATCTCTCCTCAAAAACAAATGTGCCACTCTCCCGAATTTACAGCGTGGCTACATTTTATTCTTTTTTTAACTTAAAACCACAAGGCAAAAACACACTAATTGTATGCAGGGGAACTGCCTGTCATACAAAGGGGTCAAAAATTTTATTGGACGATCTTACAACACTACCGGGTTGTAAAGAGGCTTTCGATGAGGGAGAGACTACTTTTACAACAGAAGACATGCTTATCACAGTTAAAACAGTTGCCTGCTTCGGACAGTGTGCCCTCGCACCTGTCGTAGCTGTTAATGGAGTGATCTATAGTAATGTAACGTCGGAACAGATTAAAAAATTATTAGAAAACTTACAGGAGGATAATAAAGATGAAAATATCAGACTTAGCTAAGCTCAATGAGCTTAAGGAAAATGCTGCAAATAAGATTCTTCCTGATAAGCCATATGTTGCAATTGGAATGGGTACCTGTGGTATCGGAAGAGGTGCAGAATTGTTATTCGACAACTTTGAACGGACAATTAATGAACGAAATCTTGACATTATCCTTAAAAAAACAGGATGCTTCGGTTTTTGCTCAGAAGAACCACTAGTTAATATATATATTCCCGGACACCCGTTAATAATTATGCACCAGGTATCAGAAAATGATGTTATTCCTATCATAACCGGGATACTAAAAGGGATTATGCCATACAGGAATGTATTGTGCAGAATTGAAGAGTGGGATTTTATAACCGGCAAATTTGATTTTGGTAAAGGATTGACAGATTATCCATTATGGAATGAAGTTCCATTTTTTAAATGGCAGAAAAAGATTGTGCTTCGTAACTGCGGGCTTATTGTTCCTGATGATATTGAAGAGTATGTTGCTGTTGGAGGATACTTTCCGTTATTTGAAGCGTTGCACAATATGACCCCTGAATCAGTTATTGAGGAAGTAAAAGCCTCAAAACTCAGAGGTCGCGGCGGTGCAGGGTTTCCGACCGGAGTTAAATGGGAATTGATGGCCAAAGTAAAAGCAGATCAAAAGTATATCATTTGTAATGCAGATGAGGGAGATCCTGGGGCATTCATGAATAGAAACGAGATTGAAAGTGATCCTTTTATGCTTATAGAAGGAATGACAATAGGTGCATTCGCAATGGGTGCATCAAAAGGAGTTGTTTACATAAGAGCTGAGTATCCTCTGGCCGTACGCAGGTTAAAAAGCGCAATAATCCAGGCAAAAGAGTATGGATTCCTCGGTGATAACATTTTGAATTCGGGCTTTAACTTTGACATTGAAATTGTTGAAGGAGCGGGAGCATTTGTATGCGGAGAGGAGACTGCTCTTATACACAGTATAGAAGGTAAATCCGGCCGTCCAACACCGCGTCCTCCATATCCGGCAGAAAAAGGGTTATACGGTAAACCCACAAATATCAACAATGTTGAAACCTGGTGCAATATTCCGGTAGTAATTTCAAAAGGAGGCAACTGGTTCACAGAAACCGGTACGGAAAAAAGTGCAGGCACTAAAGTTTTTTCGCTTGTAGGAAAAGTAAAAAACACCGGACTTATTGAATTACCTCTGGGATCAACACTTGAGACAATTGTATTTAAAATCGGTGAAGGGACAGGCTCTCAAAAACGAGTGAAAGCTGTGCAAACCGGTGGTCCTTCCGGCGGATGTATTCCAGTAGAGTATTTGAGTACATCTGTAGATTACGAGTCACTTAATTCTCTGGGATCAATTATGGGCTCAGGCGGAATGGTTGTTATGGACCAGGATAACTGCATGGTGGACGTTGCGAGATATTTTACCGAATTTTCAAACGGAGAATCTTGTGGCAAATGTACTCCTTGCAGAGAAGGACTGGCCCAAACCCTTAAGATTATTACCAAATTTACAGAAGGTAAGGCAACTGAAGCGGATTTTCACACACTTGAACACCTTGGTAAAGTAATAAAAGCCACAGCGCTGTGTGGTTTAGGTCAAACTGCTCCAAATCCTGTTCTTACCACATTAAGGTACTTCAGGGACGAGTATGATCATCATATGATAGAGAAAAAATGCGAGCCAGGTATTTGTCAAAGCCTTTTTAGTGCACTTTGTGAAAATAGCTGTCCTCTTCATATGAACATCCCTCGATATCTCCAGTTGTTAAAAGAGGATAAACTGGAAGATGCATTTGAATCTACACTAAGGGACAACCCTCTGCCTTCTACAATTGGCCGGATATGCCATTTCCACTGTCAGATGAAGTGCCGCAGAGAGAGTATCGATGCTCCTGTTTCTCAGGGAGACATACATAGATACATTTCAGACACGATATACAAAGAGGGAAAGGCACAAATTGTTTACGACAAAATAAAAAAGGGGAAACTGCCGCAAACTCACAAAAGAATTGCCATTATCGGAGCTGGTCCTGCAGGTTTAACTGCAGCATATTATCTTGTACGACTGGGTCACGATGTTACAGTATTTGAGTCAGAATCCGGGGCAGGGGGTATTCTCCGCTGGGGAATTCCAAAATACAGGCTCCCTCTGGAAACATTGGATTTTGAAATTCAATTCATAAAAGATCTTGGGGTCCATTTTATTTTTAATACAACTGTCGGGAAAGATATCGCTCTCTCCGATATTGAACGAGATTACAATACAATAATACTCGGTATAGGTGCTCAAAGTGATATCCCATTAAGTGTTGACGGAAACAAACTGGACGGAGTTCTGTCCGGGTTGGAATTTTTGAAAGATGTAGCTAAAGGTAAACAGTTAAGCATCGGTAAAAATGTTGTAGTTATCGGCGCTGGAAATGTCGCTATTGATGCTGCCCGCACAGCACAGAGGTTCGGTGCTGATGTCACTGTTGTTTATCGTAGATTAAAGTCGGACATGCCTGCAAATAAAGATGAAATTAAAGGGGCAGAAATGGAAGGAGTTAATTTCCTGTTCCTCTGCAATCCAAAAGAGATCCTCGCAGATACCAGTGACAAGGTCAGAGGAATTGAGCTTATGAAAATGGCTTGCGGAGATATTGACCTTTCTAACCGCCGTAAACCAGTACCAACCGGTGAATCATTTATTATTCCTTGCGATACTATAATTACTGCTGTGGGTGAAGAGGTAGATGCTTCGTTTGTAAAAGAGTATGGAATAAGAACAACCAGTAATGGAAATATCTATTCCGATCATTTCACATTTGCAACAAGCCATCCGAAAATTTATGCAATAGGTGATGCTGTAACAGGGCCAGCAACAGCAGCAGAGGCAATGGGTATTGCTAAAAAAGCAGCAGAGATTATCGATTTTAACCTAATGAATAAACGACGTTTCCATAAATTGTTCAGGGGATTTGAATATAGTGACGAAGTTCCGTTAAAACCAGAAGGCGGGAACCGTCATTATACTTTTAAGCGTCCGCTTGAAGAACGTATTGGCAATTTTAAAGAGATTAATCTTGGTTACTCAAAAGAACAGGCTTATGCAGAGGCCTCAAGATGCCTTCGTTGCGATGTTCGTGTAACCGTAAATACTGAGGAGGAATAATTATGGAAAACAAAAAAATAAATATTACAGTTGATGGAATTGCATATCAGGTTAAAGAAGGTAAAACTATACTTGAAACCTGCAAAGAGATTGGCATTAATATTCCTTCTCTTTGTTATCTTAAAGATGTTTCTACGAATGCATCCTGCGGGATATGTGTTGTAGAGGTTAAGGGAGCAAAAACTCTTGTGAGATCTTGTGTAAGCAAAGCTTCAGAAGGGATGGATATCAAAACTCACTCACCTGCAATTAATCAGGCACGTACAACAAATCTGGAACTGATTCTGGCAAACCATCCCAAGGATTGTCTTATCTGCGAAAGAAATGGAAATTGCGAACTGCAGGAGATGACGGCTACTTTGGGAATTAAAGAGACTCCCTATTGCAAAACAAAATCAGTTGAGAAAATTGATGATACATCTTTATCGTTAATCCGCACTCCTGAAAAATGCATTCTTTGCGGACGTTGTATAGCTGTCTGTTCAGAAGTCCAGACTGTCTATGCTATCGACTTTGCAGGAAGAGGCTTAAAAACTAAAGTATCTACCTATCGGGATAAAGGTTTAGGCAATGTTGCCTGTACCAACTGTGGGCAATGTGCCCTCGTTTGTCCTACGGCAGCAATTACTGAAAGAGATCAGTCAAAAGAAGTATTTGCCGATATTTATAATACTGATAAAATTGTTATTGTTCAGACAGCACCTGCAATCCGGGTCGGTATTGGAGAGGCAATGGGCATGGAGCAAGGCGCTTTGGTTACCGGCAAGATGGTTTCTGCATTGAGAAAACTTGGTTTTGACAAGATTTTTGATACCCAATTCACCGCGGACCTTACAATTATGGAGGAGGGTTTTGAATTAATCAGCCGTATTAAAAATAATGGAACATTACCTATGGTAACCTCATGTTCTCCCGGTTGGATTAAATTTATAGAACATTTCTTCCCTAAGTCACTGAATCATCTCTCCACCTGTAAATCACCTCAGCAGATGTTTGGCGCAATAGCGAAAACCTATTATGCAGAAAAGATGAATATTGATCCAAGAAAAATTGTTGTTGTATCAATAATGCCTTGTACAGCCAAAAAGTTTGAATGTAAAAGGCCTGAAATGAATTCTGCTTTTCATTATTGGAAAGATAAACTTAATCTTGCAGAAAAAGAGAATTTTTTTGATGTCGATTATGTCTTAACTACCCGGGAACTTGCCAGAATGTTCAAACAAGCAGGGATTGATTTCAGACATATGCCAGAAGAGGATTTTGACCATCCATTAGGAATATCCACAGGTGCCGGCGTTATTTTCGGAGCAACCGGAGGTGTCATGGAAGCTGCTGTAAGAACTGCATATGAGGTCATTACAGGCAAGCCAATGGATAAAATCGATCTAAATATTGTCAGAGGCTTTGAAGGCATTAAAGAGGCAGAACTGGACCTTAATGGAACAAAAATCAAAGTAGCTGTTGCCCACACTTTAAAAAATGCTCGTGTACTGCTTGAACAAATTGAAGAGGGCAAATCTCCTTATGCATTCATAGAGGTAATGACTTGTCCGGGAGGTTGTCTCGGCGGTGGAGGTCAGGCAATACCAACAACCTGGGAAATCAGACAAAAGAGAGCCATCTCAATTTACAGGGAAGATAGTTTAAAGCCGATACGAAAGTCACATGAAAATCCAGCAATAAAAGCCCTTTATGACGAATTTCTAGTTGAGCCTTTAGGCCATCATTCTCATGAATTACTTCACACACACTATGTTGAGCGTGGAGTGCTATAGAGTATAATTATGGTATAATGGAAAAGAGGCTCACATAATATTTGTGAGTCTCTTATTAATATCCTACAGGTCTCAATAGGAAATGGCACTCTAAGCCCTGCCTCTGTATCCTTTGCCCTGTTGCCCGTTACCTCTGCGAGTACCTGGGGCAACTCCGTTAGAACATTTTTCACATTCTCCATTGCTATTGACAGCACCACGTTTTCCATTCTGCGCATTGATACTCTTACCTTGGTTGTTTGTCTGACCGTTGTTAAGATACTTGTATCTTTTCCCCTTTTCGAATCCGACAGCAATAATGTCGCTATATTCAGAAGAGGAGAGAAGAATTGGGGTATATTGTCCTCCAAGAGCAGTAATTTCACGAATTGCAGCTTTAAAATGATTCTCAGAACCCTTCTCCAGATTCTCCATCACAGTCTTAATGTTTGGATTGATGATGGTTTTGATTACATTTTTGTAATTAAATATATTTGACTCCTCAATCTGTGCCATAACCCGCACACACAGTTTCCAGTTGCGAAACTCCCTTGACAAGCAGAGAATCATATAAAGACTGAAGTTGAGAATTTACAAACTTCCCTGACTCTCCAACAGGAGGATACTCTATCTGATAGTAATCATGCAGCCTCTCAATAGCTTTGATATGAGTTGATTCGGATTTGCCAATAATAGCGTAGATATCCCTCGCCAACTTTTCATCATCTCTCACCGCATACAAGAATTCTATCTCATCGGTTGTGAGGTCAGCAGTTGAATCAAACGGCGCAGTAATGGTTGCGACATTAAATGTTGTCACTCCAGTGCTTTTAACAGCAATTATCTCTCCTGATGAGTTTGCTGTTATCAGGTTGCTCTCTTCTGTCGTCTGCTCTTTACTGCAGGAGAACGCAACAAACAATGATACCAGAACAATTGTTCCTTTAATAAAATCTCTTTTCATAACTTGCTCCTGCTTCTGACACTAAATTATCCGTTTTAATTGTGTAGTAATTATTTCTGTTTAGAGATAAAACTTTTTCACTACTGTTATCAAGGTGTGAATATTTAAGAAACAACCTTGTGAGGGAGTTATTGCTCCAGATCTTATTATAACCCGCTCCGGCAAAAAATTGTATGTTTTTTTCGAATGCATTTAAACTTATACTCCCTGTTGAGAGAGTACTCAAAGTTATCTGCGGCCCCATAAAGGGACACAAAGTAATTATCACTCTCAGACAACTCTCCCGACAGTTTAAAGTTTGCGTCCCTGAAGTAATTAAGAAGCTTTTATAATATTACCGCATTAATTTATTTTACCCTACCATAATTTAGGATAAAGAAAGGAATCCTTTTTTAAAGTTAATAAAAAATGCTCGATTTGGTATAGTTTGTGTAACCATTATTCTTAAAGAATTAATTTATAATAATCTGTATGAAACGACTATTATTAACCATTTCAATTGTACTTGGAGCAATGACATTGTCTGCCCAGGAGAAGAATTTTATTGACCAGAACTATATTGAAGTTACCGGAAGGGCAGAACGAGAAGTAGCACCTGACGAGATTTATCTGAATATCACCATAAAGGAGAAGGAGAACAAAGGAAAAACCTCTCTGGAAAAACAGGAGAGAGAATTTTTTAAGAGATTAACAGCCTTAGGAATAGATATTAAGGAAGATTTGCAAATTCAGGATATGTTTACACTGCTTCAACAATATCTCTTAAAGAAAGACGAAGTTCTTACTTCAAAATCATACCAGCTTAGACTTAATTCAACAGACATGTTGTCAAAAGTGTTTCAGGAGTTGGAGTCACTTTCAATACCTGACGTAAGGATTGAAAAAACATCTCTTTCAAACATGGATGAGATTAGGCAGGAAGTCATGGTGATGGCGGCTCAAAGCGCAAAGCAAACCGCAGGGGCTTTGGCAAAATCTTTAGGCAGAACATTAGGAAAAGCTATTTTCATACAGTGTTACGATAACTACCCCCGAGTGCTTAAAGGCGTTTCTGCGGTGAGAGGAACAGCATATCTCCAGGCAGACAGTGAAGATGCCATGATTGTTCCATCTCTCGATTTTGAAAAGATAAAATTCGAGCAGTCAGTATTTATTCGATTCACTCTCGAATAAAAAAATTAAGGGATTTTAGTAATTTTACGGCATGAAGAAAAGAAAGAGATCCGAACCGATAAAGATATTTACAACTTCCTTAATAATAATTATATTCATTACCCTGATCATCGGATACAGAGTAATCTTTGCAAAAACAGACAATAGAGAAGTGGCTATTGAAGAGGAATTTCCCAAGGCTCTTAATCACCTGCTGACAAACGATCTCTCAGACTTACCCGAAGCAAAGAAACTGGACGTTCAAATTGAAAAATTCATGAGACAGTGGAGGATAAAGGGGGCATCCATAGCAATTATGAAGGATGAAAAATTAATCTATACCAAAGGTTACGGATGGGCAGATGAGGAAGATAGTGTTAAAATGGATGTTCTGCATATTTTCAGAATTGCTTCTCTTTCAAAATTACTTACAGCAACAGCAATTATGACTATGGTGGAAGACAGTTTGATAGAACTCTCTTCAAAACCGTTCGCCACTGGAGGAGTGCTGGATCTTCCTCAGTTTAATAACATTAAAGACAAACGAGTAAAGAGTATATCAATAGAAGATCTTCTCAGACACAGAGGAGGATTTACTTTAAGAGGAGGTGACCCGTTGTTTAGCACCCCCTTGATAAAGAATAAGATGCATCTGGATTCTGTACCAGGCACTGATGATATAATCACATATGCCATTTCGCAGAATTTGGGTTTCACACCAGGCTCCGGTACGAAATATTCAAACCTTGGATATTTAATTTTATCCCGAATTATTGAAATTGTAAGCGGAACAAGTTATGAGAAATATGTTAAAGAGAGGATTCTTTACCCTTCAGGAATCTTAGACATGCATATCGCAAAGAACTTTTATTCAGATAAATACCCTAATGAAGTTAGGTATTACCAGCCGGAAAATGAAGAGTTGGTGGAAGCATATGACGGAAGTGGAATAATGAGACCGAGATGTTATGGTGGCAACAATATTGAGGGGCTTATGGGAGCAGGAGCATGGGTGGCGTCTCCTTCAGAACTTCTTCTGTTTGTTGCATCAATTGATGGAAAGCCCAATATTCCCGATATCATTTCAAAGAAGAGCATCGATATTATGACGTCAAGCTCTTCCCATATCTTACCCATAGGATGGGCAAAGGTAAACAGCAATGGGGACTGGTCCAGAACCGGAACGCTTTCAGGCACAAGCGCACTACTGAAATATCAAAGAGACGGTTACTCCTGGGTTCTGATTACAAACACCAGTTCATGGAAAGGAGCCAGATTCCCAAGACAAATAGATGTCCTGTTCAACAAAGCGATGAAGAGAGTCACCGTCTGGCCGGACAGAAATCTTTTTGAGCTTAAAACTCTACTGTAATTTTCTGAAAAGTTCTCCAGCCAACAGGTGAAGAGTTATCTCTGATATCTTAGCCTGATAAATTGCATTTAGCCTTCTGTCAGAAGCATCCAGATAAGATAGCTGAATATCTCTGAATTCAATCCCGGACAACGAGCCAAGTTTGTATTTCTCCAAAGCAGCATCAAGGTTGAGATATGCCGCGGCCCGATTTTCCTCTTCAAATCCTATCAGACGGAGATTGTTGGTGTACACATTATACAACTGATAAAGTTCGCTTTCAAGTTCCTGTTTTGCTTTGAGGTAGCCAAGATTCGCATTTTCTTCAGATATTCTTGCATTTTTAACTTTGCGGTTAATCTCGTTACGGTCAAAAACCGGTATGGACAAGGAGAAACCCCAGTTAAGTCCGTTGGATTCATTATATCTGGAAGAGAAAAACTGACTTTGGTTAAAGTTGTAGCTATAACCTGCAGAAAGTTCAAGAGAAGGATACCTTGAGGCCTTTGCAATCTTTGTATCAAGCTTAGCTATCCTCTCCCCTGCTCTAAGAGCAGCAAGTGAGGTGTTGTTATCTTTAGCCAGCGAAATTAGCTTTTCAACATCAAGAACAGGTTCTGCTATTATGGTGTCATTGATGCTGTTTTTAGAGTCAAGAGGAAGATTCATAAGCTGGAACAGTTCGATATATGCATTTTTAAGATTCTCCTTCTGCAGCAAAAGCTTTGAGGAGTCGCTGTTGAGATATATTTTAGCCTGCTTATACTCCAGCCCTGAGCTGCTCCCAATATTGAATCTGGTGAGTGCCTGATTGTATCTTATCTGAGATATTGACACGAGTTCTGTGAGAAGGTTTACCTGGTTTTTAAGGCTGATTATAAGATAGTACTGGGTGGATATCTGCATTACCAGATTCTCTACGACAGATCTGAAGTTGTACTCACCCTGTGCAAGAAGCTCTGTCTGCTTGTCTCTCGTCGCAAACATTGATAACCCATCAAAGAGTTTCCAGCTCATATTTGCATTATTTAATATTGAGCTGCTATTTGAATTACTACTCTCCTTTATCCCTTCAGATGAATAATTACGCTGTTCAAGCCTGTTTACGCTCTGTTTGGAGCCGAGTGTAACATATGGAAGAAATGGTGCAAGTGTGACATTATTTCTGGCAATTTGAAGGTCGTTGTCCGATATAATTACCGAATAGTTGGCTTCCAGTGCCCTCTCTATACACTGTTCAAGGGTGAGCGAAAGAGTATCCCTGGTGTTTGAGCTTTGGCTTGTAGCTGCGTTTGCAAAAAGAAACAGGAGTGCTGCTGGTATAAAGTATTTGTAAAGGGTTCTCATTTCTCAGTGTCAATATTTGCTTTTGAAGATGATATGTAGGAGTACATCGCCGGAATAATATAAAGTGTGAAAAAAGTCGAAAAGACAAGCCCTCCTGCTACTGACACCCCCATGGAGATCCGGCTCTCGGCTCCTGCTCCGGTTGCAAAGACCATAGGGAGAATCCCAAGAATTGTAGAAAGACTGGTCATTAAAATTGGCCTGAAACGTGAAGCTGCAGACTCCATTATTGCGTCATGTTTATTGTAACCTGCAAGCTTTCTCTGATTCGCAAACTCCACTATCAGAATACCATTTTTGGAAACCAGCCCTATGAGCATAATCAGACCAATCTGGCTAAAGATATTCATTGTCTCTCCATAACCCCACAAACAAACAAGTGCTCCAAAAAGTGCCAGTGGAACAGTAAACATAATGATCAAAGGATCTCTGAAGCTTTCAAACTGAGCAGCAAGTATCAGATAGATCAGCACAAGTGCTAAAATAAAAGCAAAAAGAAGACTGGATGTACTTTCCACAAAATCTTTCGATTGCCCGGAAAGTGTTGTTGAGAAATTATTAGGATCCAGAACGACTCCGGAAATTCTATCCATCTCTTCTATGCCCTGTCCAAGTGTATAGCCTTTTGAAAGCGCTGCAGAAACTGTCGCCGACACAAAACGGTTGTAACGGAAAAGTTGAGGAGGTGTACTGCTCTCTTCTATTTTGATGAAATTATCGAGTTGAATAAGCTCCCCAACATCGTTTCTTACGTAGATATTTGCAAGATCTACAGGTTTATTCCTCATGCTCTGGTCTATCTGACTCATAATCTGATACTGCTTGCCATTTCTGATAAAATATCCTATACGTTGTTCACTCATAGAGAGCTGCAAAGTTTGAGCAATATTCTGAATTGAGACACCCATCAATGATGTTTTATCTCTGTCTATTGATATACTCAGTTCAGGTTTAGTGAATCTGAGATTCACATCTGAGTTTGAAAAGACGTCACTCTGGGCCACTTCAGACATGAATAGAGGAATAACTTCCTTTAGGGAATCAAGATTTTTTGCCTGGATTACATACTGAACCGGCATCCCACCCCTTCTTCCCCCAAATGTCTGCTGTTGGGTAACAAAACTTCTGGCCCCTGTTAATCTCGCAGCCTTTGGTGACAATGCATCTGCAATCTCCTGCTGAGACCTTTTTCTTAAATCCGGACTCACAAGTGAAATCTGGAAATTCGACCTGTTACTTCCTCCCATACCAACCATCTGAAGTACTCCGCCTTTCTCTGGAACTTCTTTGTCAATAAGATCCCACATTTCATCGGAATACTTTAACATATAATCGTAAGTTGCACCCTCTTGTGCTGTATTTGATACTGTAATCATGGATCTGTCTTCCATGGGAGCCATTTCCGATGGAATGGATACCCAGAGCCAGGTTATGATTCCAAAAGAGATTATCAGAAATACAATTGCTAACCAACGTCTCTTCATAAAATATGTGAGAGAACCAGCATAGGCTCTGTTGAGCCAGACAAAAAATGGCTCTGTAAACCTGTAAAATCTTCCTTCACCTACACCAATCTTTAATAACTTGCTGGAAATCATTGGCGTAAATGTAAGGGCCACAAAAGCTGAAATAAGTACTGCCCCTGCAATCACCAGAGAGAACTCTCTGAACAACCTGCCTGTAACACCCTGCAGAAAAACAATGGGAAAGAATACTGCTACCAGAGTAATGGTTGTAGAGATAACAGCAAAGAAGATCTCCTTTGAACCTTCTATGCTTGCCTGTTTGGGAGAGATTCCTCTCTCTATCTTCTTATATATGTTTTCCATTACCACAATGGCATCATCCACCACAAGCCCAATTGCAAGTACCAATGCCAGAAGAGTAAGAATATTTATGGAGAATCCTGCCAGGTACATAATAAAAAACGAACCAATAAGAGATATGGGAATTGCAATTACCGGTATTATGGTTGTTCTCCAGTTTCTCAAAAACAGAAATATAATAAGAACCACAAGAACAAAGGCCTGGAAAATAGTAGTTTTTACCTCCGATATTGAGTCACGTATGAAAATAGTGTTATCGAAACCGACGCCTACTTCAATATCTTTAGGAAGCGATTTTTTTAACTCTTCAACAGCTTTTTTGGCATCATCAACAATATTTATATAGTTTGCACCCGGCTGTGGGGTAAGTACGCAGGCAACCATTGGCACTCCATTTCTTTTAAGAATTGACCGCGTATTCTCTGCATCTACCTCAGCTACCCCGATATCGGAAAATCTGACAATTCTCTCCCCGTTCCTTGATATTATAAGATTATTAAAATCTTCTACCGTCCTGAGCCTTCCAAGTGTTCTGACAGTAAGCTCCATCGTTGACCCCTCGATTGTTCCGGAAGGAAGTTCAACATTTTCTCTTGTTACAGCCTGGCGTACATCGAGTGGTGTAATTTTATAGGCTGCCAGCAGAAGTGGATCCATCCTCATTCTTATTGAGTACCTCTTTGAACCCCATACACCAACACTGCTGACACCGCTGATTGTCTGGAGCCTCTCCTTAAAATTGATCTCGGCATATTCGCTCAGATCAATAATGTCTCTGGTTTCACTCTGCAGAGTAACAGAGTAAATCGGCTGAGCGTCTGCATCTGACTTCTCTACAACCGGAGGGTCCACATCCTGAGGGAGTCGTCTCATTGCTCCGGATACCTTATCCCTTACATCATTTGCTGCGGTCTCCAGATCTACCTCAAGATTAAACTCAATGTTTATAGAACTGGAACCATCTCTGCTGGTGCTCGAGATTGCCCTTATACCGGGTATTCCATTTACGGCTGCCTCCAATGGTTCTGTTATCTGGGTTTCTATAACATCTGCATTAGCTCCCGGAAAAGAGCAGCGAACCGATATGACAGGATTATCCACACTCGGATAATCCCTTACTCCAAGAGAGGTATAGCCTATAGCACCAAAAATAATTATCAGCAGACTCATTACAGTCGCCAATACTGGTCTGTTTATTGTTGTGGTGGAGATGCTCATTCTCTATACATTAAATGTTCGTCGGAGTAACGGACAAGCCCTCTCTCAACTGCATAAGACCCGTGGTAATTATTGTATCACCCTTCTCTACTCCTGACAAAACTTCCATCATATCGGCGGTTCTGGTACCTGTCTTAATTTCAGTCATCTCAGCTTTTCCGTTTTTGACAATCCATACTGACCGGCCTTTTACATTTGGCACAATAGCTTGGTTGGGCAGATAGATATTAAGAGCTCCCGCCTTATTATTAAGGGACACTTTGACAAATCTTCCGGGTTTTAATAATCCGTCATTGTTGTTAACTCTTGCCCTCAGCATCACTGTTCTGGTTTTTACGTCGATCTCCGGATCAACCGCATAAACTGTTGCAGAATATGTTGTGCTCAGCCCCTCTAATGTAAAGTTCGCTTTTGTACCCAAAAGGTTGTTTGTAATGTACTTTTCCGGAATCGAAAATTCAAGAATCAGATTGGCAACATCCACAATTGTGGCAACTATCGAATTTTGGACAAGCAATGCACCAGGACTTATGCTTCTAAAGCCGATAACACCATCGAATGGTGCACTTATCTTCATCTTTTCGATTTTAATTTTTAGCTGCTCAATATCTTGCTTGAGAACATTGAATTCGGTTGATACCTGATCGTAATCTTCTCTGCTCACAGCCTCTTTGCTCAGCAGGATTTTCTGCCTCCCGAGCTTTTCTTCAAGCAGAGTGTATTGATATTCCGCTCTTCTGAGCTGAGCCTGCAACTCGTCGTCATTGAGCCTTACCAGAATATCTCCTTTTTTTACAAGTTGTCCGTCTTTGAAATTAATAGTGACCACTCTGCCGGATAATTCGCTGGCCATTTCAACCCTCTCTTTGGCCACCAGTGTACCTGTCCTCACCAATCCATCTTCTGACTGGAAATAATCAGCAATATATACAGAAACGGGCAGAGACTTTGTGCTTCCGCCACGTTCCCGATTATTCTCATTTTGTGCTTTAATACCCTCCTCAGGGAACGAACCAATTTCCGTCTTGCGGAAAAACGAATTATATATCAAAAATGCAACAACTAAAAGGAGAGGTATACTTATGTAAAGGAGATACTTTTGTGCTGTTTTCATCAAAGTTTAATTTTACATGCCTTTGACAATTAATATAACAAAAAGTTTAATCTCCCTTTTTAGTTTTGGCTAAAACTATTTAGCGTGAGAACCGTCGCACCACGGTTTGTTGTTTGATTTTGTACACCTGCAGATATAGCAACTGGTCTTTTCCTCCTCTTTACCATCGGGATGGATGACAGTAACAGGTCCCTCTACTTTGAGAGGTCCGTTTTGGATTAATGTTAATTTAACTTCTGTAGCCATAATTGTGTTAATTAATTATAGGGTTTAATCTCTATATTTGCAAATATAATAATAAAAAATGTACCGAAAACTAAAAAATTGTGAATTAAGCCGTTTGACCAAAGATGAGTTTAAGGCCACAACAAAGATTCCTGTCGTTCTGGTTTTAGATAATATAAGAAGTCAACATAACATCGGGGCTGCATTCAGAACAGCAGATGCTTTTGCTTTGGAAAAAATTATATTGTGCGGAATTTGCGCAACTCCGCCTTCGTCTGAGATTCACAAGTCTGCACTTGGTGCAGAAGAGAGTATCGACTGGTGTTACTATAATGAGAGTGTGGAAGCTGTCAGGGATTTAAAAAGACAAGGTTTTTCAATAGTATCGGTTGAACAGACCGAAAATTCCACAATGCTACACGCTGTTAGCATAAAAGGAAAGTATGCTTTGGTTTTTGGAAATGAAGTAAAAGGTGTCCAGCAGGAAGTGGTAGATATAAGCGACAAAGTTGTTGAGATACCTCAATTTGGAACGAAGCACTCATTGAATGTATCTGTCAGCATCGGAATTGTAGTGTGGGAATTTGTAAAAAGTCTTAAAATTCTGTAATAAAATGGAAGACAATATTGGCCGCAAGATCACATACCTGAGAATATCCGTTACAGACAGATGTAATCTCAGATGTACATACTGCATGCCTGAACAGGGCGTTAAACTAGTAGAGCATTCAATGATTCTAAGTTACAGGGAAATTGAAGATTTTACCAGGATTGCCGTTGAAAAAGGAGTTGACAAGGTAAGAATCACCGGTGGAGAACCTCTGGTAAGAAAGGGAATTATTACCCTTCTCGAGGAACTCTCCTCAATTGAGGGAATTAAAGATCTATCAATGACAACCAACGGCGTTCTTTTGTCTGAGTATGCAGCTAATCTAAAAAGAGCAGGATTAAAAAGAGTCAATATAAGTATGGATACTATTGATCCTGAGAGGTATAAACAGATAACCCGTGGAGGCAACATCAACAGGGTTTTTATGGGCATTGCTGCTGCAAAAATTGCCGGTCTGTCACCGATAAAGCTTAACTGCGTTGTAGATAGCAGCAGTGAAGAGAAAGATGCGAGGGATGTGGCTGAGTATGCCAAAAAAGAGGGTCTGGTAGTTAGGTATATTCCTTTGATGAATCTCAAAAGCGGCGTTTTTGGTCAGGTAGAGGGGGGCGATGGCGGAAACTGTTCTGAATGTACCCGCTTGAGGTTAACTGCTACCGGAATGTTAAAGCCTTGTCTATTCAATGATATGGAATTTAACATAAGAGAACTGGGTGCAGAAAAAGCAATTGAACTTGCATTACAACAAAAACCGCTTAGAGGTGGCAATAACACTTCCGGATGTTTTTACAATATAGGAGGCTGACATGAAAAATAATAAACTGAGCCATATGAGAGAAGATGGTATGGTCAACATGGTTGATGTGAAAGACAAAGAGGTTTCCAAAAGAGTAGCGAGGGCAAAAGGTCATATAACTCTGAGAAAAGAAACAATTGAACTTATTGCAGAGAACAATCTTAAAAAAGGATCCGTCCTCTCTGCTGCCCAGATAGCGGGCATAATGGCAGCCAAAAAGTGTCCTGAACTCATTCCTCTTTGCCATCCACTTTTGCTCACAAAAATTGATGTAGAAGTCAGAATTGACTTAACTGGCGTTTATGTGGAAAGTCTGGTAAGCTGCACCGGAAAAACAGGAGTTGAGATGGAAGCTCTTACTGCTGTCAGTGTTGCTCTGCTGACTGTTTATGATATGTGTAAAGCTGTCGACAACTCTATGGCAATAGATAATACAGAACTTATCGAAAAGAGCAAAATGTCCTCTCAAAATCAATAAATATCAAATTATGAATTCTTTTAAAATTATTTCTGTCAACATCTCAAAAGAGAAGGGAATAGCAAAAATTCCCGTAGATTCTGTTGATCTCAATTATGAGGGCATTGCAGGAGACGCTCACTCAGGCAAATGGCACAGACAGGTAAGTCTCATGAGTATCGAAAGCATTGATGCGTTTTCTGAGATTACCGGAAAAAACTTTAATTATGGAGATTTTGCAGAAAATATTACAACTAAGGGAATAAAACTCAATGATACCAAGCCAGGCGACAGACTTTGTGGAAAAAATGTGGAGCTCCTGATTACCCAGATTGGGAAAAAATGTCATGGCAACGGCTGCTCAATCTATCAGGAAGTTGGAGCATGCATAATGCCTACAGAGGGAATATTTGCAAAAGTAATTAAACCCGGCAGATTAAAAGCCGGTGACAGACTTGAGTGCAAAGCCAAGGTATATAAGATTGGAGTTATAACTCTCAGTACAAGGGCTTCCATGGGTGTTTACCCTGATCTGAGCGGGCCGCAGATTATTTCTGACATGGAAAATTATGCAAAGAGCTCAGGTTGGAATATTGAATTTGACTATCACCTTGTTCCTGATAACAAGGAGATGCTGAACTCCATTTTAACAAAGATGATTAAATCTGAGACAGACATAATTTTCACTACCGGCGGCACTGGAATTGGTCCTGAAGACTTTACTCCCGAGGTTGTAAAACCATTCTTTGACAAGGAGATTCCGGGAATAATGGAGTACATCCGATTAAAATACGGAACAGAAAAACCAAATGTCTTGGTAAGCAGAAGTATAGCCGGCCTCTCAAAAGAGAGTCTGATCTTCACATTACCCGGGAGCAAAAAGGCAGTTACTGAGTATATGTGCGAGATCGTCCCTCTTTTGGAGCACCTTGTCTATATGAAAATGGGCATCGATAACCATTAGCGGTTAACCTATTTTTGAGCACTTAACGTTTTCTCAATATAACGAATCAGATAGGCATAATGGGCCTCAGAATTATAATCATTGGCATGAATACCCTTAAGATAGTTAAGTGTCTTAATAATCTGATAATATGCTATTGCAGAAGATTCTGTAATGTCCTTCGGATTTGAAGTAGGCTCAGGAGCCGGCCCCATCATTCTTGAAACCGCATTAGCACCTGTATAAAGGTCACACAAAGAGGTTACATAAAGCTTTTGCAATATTCTTTCATTTGAGTTGACTATCTTTTTAGACCATATCGTTTTGTCAAGATTGTCAAACATGTCTTTTACAGTATATGCTTCTTTCCCTAAAGCATTTTCTGCACTTGTAAGATTCAAGATAACCCTTTTACTTAGTAATGAACCAAGAGCAGTTGAGTATGCACGCTCCAAGAATAATTCCGGTCTGCTTACAAATTTGTTCATGTATTCATTAGGGATCAACCATGTCGGTGCCTCTTTGAAAAGGTTTCTGTTCAGGAAATCCATGGCCTCTTCCTGTTTCTTCTTCTCAACAAATCTGTACACATCTCCTGGTTCTTCAACTTTTTTCGGATCCTGGTAAATTCCACCGATCCATTTTACAACGTGGCCGATATATCTGCGATACTGGTTGTTTACTTCGCCATGCATGGTTTTCAGATTTTCGTAGTCAGTGTTTGGCTCTTTTGTCCACTCTCCCAGATTTGTCATTACCAATTTCAGATTTTTAATACCCAATTCATTGGCTTCCATCTGGTTCTCGCCTAAATCTTCTGACTGCAACCTTGGGTCATTTGCACTCGTTTCAGTACCGAACCGATATCTTTTATCCTTTGTCTTTTCTATAATCCACTGGTTAAGTTTAGTAAGCTCTTTAACCGGATTGTCGATATCGGGAAATCTTCTGTATCCCCACTCAATTGACCAAAAGTCGTACTCACCTAGTCTTGGGAAAAGAAGTTCTCTTGGAATTTTGTCCTCTGGTTGAACCACATAGTTAAATCTTGAGTAGTCCATAATTGAGGTTGTGTGACCATGCTCTTTCAGAAACTTTGGATCTCTAAGCTGCTGAACAGTATATATCGAGGTCCCGCCAAAATTATGTCTCAGGCCCAGAGTATGTCCTATTTCGTGAGATGATACAAATCTGATAAGCTGGCCCATAAGTTTTGGATCGAATGTCATTTTTCTTGCACCTGTGTCTGCGGGTGAACACTGAACAAAGTACCAGTTTCTTACCAAAGACATAACATTGTGATACCAGTTAACATGGCTTTCAATTATCTCTCCAGAACGAGGGTCGCTTACGTGAGGTCCGCTGGCATTAGGGATGTCAGAAGGCTTGTAAACAATTGCAGAGTATCTTGCATCTTCCAGCGACCATGTTGAATCCTTTGCAGGTGCCTCGAGGGCATAGATGGCATTTTTAAAACCTGCTTTTTCAAAAAGAGGCTGCCAGTCATTTACTCCCTGAATAAGATATGGAACCCACTCTTTTGGAGTTGAAGGGTCTATATAGAAAACGATAGGTTTGACAGGCTCAACAAGCTCTCCTCTTTTGTACTTCTCAATATCCTCTGGCTTTGGTTCCAGTCTCCATCTGGTTATCATTTCAATAGTCTTGACTCCTTGCGGGTTTTGATCGTAATCTGTATATCTGTCTGTAAAATAGCCAACTCTTTCATCAGCATATCTTGGTATCATAGGTACCTTGGGCAATAAAACAAACGAATTGTTCAATTCATAAGTTGCAGTTTCTCCCTTGTCAGTCTGAAGATATGTTTTAACACTCTTCACCTCTGTATTGATAGGAAATGTTTTTAAAGATGAAATGTAGGAGCTCTCTTTTTGCAAGGCACCTAATTTAAAGGTGGTTTTACTGGATTTTTTAAAGAAGAGAGATTCTGAGTCTGAATTGAAAAAGTCTGTAACATCAATATAGTTGTCCTTTTTGTCTGCTGACTGAGCTTTGATATCAAACGAGGCAACAATTGCCGGCAGATTTGAGTTTTGAACCGAAGAGTACATAGCCTGTGTACTGTCGGAGGATCTCTCTCTTCCAAGTATCTTTCTTAAAAAAATCTTATTATTCGGGCCAAGTTCAAACCGGTACATTCCTGAGTTAATCTGATCTCCTGCATATCCGTCAAAAGTGCTGCGAATACCTGCTGCTGCTTTTGAAATTCTTGTAACCATAAGGATATCCCTGTTAAAAAGTGAGTCAGTGATATCGATGTAAAATTTACCCTCCTGAATACAAACAGAGGTAAGCCCCTTCATTATTTTAGAGTCTTTTTTAATAAATTTTTCTATAGTCTGAGGAGCTTTCTCAGGTATTTTTTTTGTGGAGTCACTCGCCGGGGCTTTTGACTCGGTTTGTTGAGAAATTAAAACTTTCGCCCCTTTCTGGGCAGAGAGTTCCATATTGCTTGAAACTATAATTGCAACAAGGGTAACCAGCGATATAAATTTTGAGCGTAACATAATGTATTTGTTAATAGTTTTACACAAAACAAAGATATAAAAATTGTTTATCTTTGTTTTCATGAGATTCAATAAGAGCTTCAATCTGACCTATACAATCTTTGCCCTTTTGGGAGGCGTTATTCTTATCTTCTTAATTGCCCCGCTGTTGGGCCTGTTTTTGTCTCTTAAAGCTCCCGAATTTTTTTCTACCATTAATGACAGTCAGGTAGGTGAAAGTATATACAGAACCCTTTTTATCTCTGCTCTCGTTACAATAATTGCGTCTCTTTTCTCTCTTCCACTTGCCTATATTCTTGCAAGAAAAAACTTTCCTTTTAAGGGATTCATTGAGGCTATTATAGACCTTCCAATTGTCATCCCCCATTCTGCGGCCGGCATCGCTCTTCTTGGCTTTATCTCAAGAGATTCGTTACTGGGGTCGCTTGCTTCATCTGTAGGGCTGAACCTCGTAGGCTCTTCTGCTGCTATTGGTATGGCCATGGCATTTGTAAGTGTGCCATTTCTGATAAACTCAGCAAGGGATGGTTTTGCATCTGTGCCTGTAAGGCTTGAACAAGCAGCAGAGACTCTTGGTGCTTCCAGATACCAGGTATTTACCCGGATTAGTTTGCCGCTTGCAAAAAGATCTGTAATATCCGGATTGGTGCTTATGTTTGCGAGAGGAATGAGTGAGTTCGGAGCAGTCGTAATAGTTGCTTACCATCCTATGACAACACCTGTGCTAATCTTTGACAGGTTCAACTCATTCGGATTAGACTACGCAAGACCGGTAGCTGCAATATTTATATCTGTAACTCTTGTTATTTTTATATTCCTGAGGATTTACCAGAAAAGATAATGTTAAAAATTGATTCACTTGAATTTTCTATAGGAGATTTTAACCTCGGTCCGCTCTCTTTTGAACTTGAAGAGGGATATTTAGCTTTGTTTGGCCCTTCCGGTTCAGGAAAATCTATGCTCATGGAGTTAATCGCAGGTCTAAGAAGACCAGCAAGGGGGAAAATTATTATTGACTCCATCGATCACACATTTTCTTCTCCAAGACAAAGACCTGTCGGCCTTTTTTTCCAAGATTATGCTCTCTTCCCTCATCTCTCTGTTTTTGATAATATCGCTTTCTCATTAAGAATACTCAAAAAAGAGAGGAAGCAGATTGACGTCAGGGTAAAGATCCTGGCCGAATATTTTTCTATTGAGAGATTGCTCAGGAGAGATATTGGCACTCTTTCCGGCGGAGAGAGACAAAGGGTGGCTCTTGCGAGAGCAATAGCACACCAGCCAAGAATTTTAATTCTTGACGAACCTATTTCTGCTTTAGATGAAGAGCTCCGGAAGGGAGCAAAAGAGACTCTTAAAAATCTTAAAAATTCCGGTCAGACAATCATACATGTTACCCACAACAGCAATGAAGTGGAGGATCTGGCAACGAAATCAATCTTGCTTGATCATGGATTCATTAAATCTGTATTCTGAAACCTGATAATCTCATAGATAGAGTCAATAGCATGTGCAGCTGGCCCTGCTGGATTCAGGAATTTCGCCTTGTTAAGTGCATTAATTGCCTCTCCCCAAAGCTGTTGTCTTCTTAAAATTCCTCCCAGCAGATACCACGCAGAGTCGTTATTCGGCTCTCTGTCAAGAAATCTAAGCAATTCGTCATGAGCCTTCTCAATCGCTCCGTCACGAAGAGTCTGTTCAATCTCCAGTAAGTTTTTTTCCATAATAATCAATTTGGCCGGCAATTTTATACCAAGCCGGCAAATCCCATGAATGAGAGAGCCAAAATACCTGCAGTTATGAGGGCAATAGGTGTTCCTTTAAATGCTTTTGGTACATTGGCTAAATCCAGTTGTTCCCGGATTCCGGCAAAAAGAACCATTGCCACACCGAATCCAACAGCACTGGATGTTGCATATACTACCGATTCTGCCATATTTAATATATGAGGAGCCTCACCGAATGTGAACTCCTTTGACACCACGAGTATGGCAATCCCGAGAACAGCACAGTTAGTTGTGATAAGAGGCAGAAATATTCCCAGAGCTTGATAAAGAGATGGACTGATCTTCTTGAGAATGATCTCCACCATTTGTACCAAAGCTGCTATAACTAAAATAAAGGCCACCGTCTGCATAAATTCAATGCCAAGAGGTACAAGAATATAGTACTGTAACAGATATGTGGCAAGAGTGGCTAAAGCTATTACAAATACCACTGCTCCGGACATTCCGGCAGCAGTACTGACCTTGTTGGAGACTCCTAAAAAAGGGCACACACCCAAGAATTGAGCCAATAAAATATTGTTGACAAATACTGCCGAAATAACAATTATAATATACTCCATATTATCAGTTTTTATGAAATTTTAGATTTTACTTTATTGAATAGCACCATAAGGTATCCGAGAACAATGAACGCTCCGGGAGCTAAAACAAAAGCCAGAATGCCATCTGTATCGAGAAGTTTTATGCCGAATATTGATGCGCTCCCCAGCAACTCCCTTACCATACCAATAACAGTGAGAGACAGTGAGAAGCCCAGACCTATTCCGATACCATCCATTGCGGAATCTGCTACGCTATTTTTGGAAGCATAAGCCTCCGCCCTGCCCAATACAATACAATTAACAACAATAAGAGGAATGAAGATACCAAGAGTCTCATACAATCCAGGAGTGTAAGCCTGCATCAGAAGCTGTAAAATTGTAACGAATGATGCTATAAGAACTATATAAACCGGAATCCGCACTTTATCCGGGACCTGCTTTGCAACAAGTGATATCGCGATATTTGAAAGAGTCAGGACAAACATTGTGGCAATACCCATTCCCAGACCGTTTATTGCAGAAGTAGTTGTTCCAAGTGTGGGGCACATTCCCAAAACAAGGACAAATGTAGGGTTCTCTTTTATTATTCCGTTGGTTATCAAACTTAACTTACTCATCGTTATTCTCTTTATTAGAAGGAACTTCTACGCATAACAGATAAACTTTATAAGCAGATTCAACTGCTTCGCAAAATGCTCTGGAAGTAATTGTAGAAGCAGTGATTGCATCTACATCTCCCCCATCTTTTTTTACAGCCATTTTAAAATTTGCAGGGTTCTTTCCCTGGAACTGTACAGAAAAATTGCTCTTCCCCTCAACCATTTTGGCTCCCAAACCCGGAGTCTCCGAATGTGAAAGAACAGATGTATTGACAATTGTGCCATCTGTGCCGAACCCGACCATTAGCATAATTCTTCCTCCGAAACCATTTGTAGAGAAAGACTCTACGGCATAACCGACAATCTCTCCCCCAATCTTTGCCGGATATACTTTAAAATTTTTACCATTGAGTTCCTTAGTAAAGACCTCTTTTGAAGGGTCATTGTCAAAAGAAGGGACAACCTTGGAGATTGAAGAGTTGATTTTTGCAACTGTAGCTGCTTCAATCGGCTTTTTTGTAAGGGCATAAACCCCTCCCAGCAGAGTTGACGATACAAGACACACTATGAACAGTGTGGATACCATGTTTTTAAGTGATGATTCCTTAGCCATTTTTTACCTCCTTGCCAAAGCGTTTAGGTTGCATAAATTTATTAATAAGTGGAACACATGCATTCATAATCAGGATTGCAAACGAAATCCCTTCCGGATATGACCCGAAGTATCTGATCAGAATGGTTAAAACGCCGATACCTACCCCGTATAAAACCATTCCTGACTTACTCATAGGAGAGGTTACATAGTCAGTAGCCATAAAAATCGAGCCTATAAGAATCCCTCCCGTTAAAACACTAAAAATCGGATCTGGATAATGCTGTGGATCTACCAGCCAGAAAATACCGGTAAAAACAATAACTGTTCCGATAATCGAAAAAGGAATATGTGGTTTTATTACTCTCCTTGCCAGCAGATAGATAAATCCTGCTATCAGAGCCAATGCAGACACCTCACCTACAGAACCTCCGATTTTACTAAAGAGCATCTCCAAATAGGAGAAGTGATTTGCCTGGAAGATCTGATCCATTGTGAGCCCTTTTGCCAATCCCTCTTTTACTATGGAAAGCGCAGTTGCTCCGGACGACGCATCAATACCCTTCATGAACCATGACGTAGGAATAGTCCAGTCTGTCATTATCACCGGAAATGAAACCAGAAGAAAAACACGTCCAACAAGTGCCGGATTAAAGAGATTTTGTCCTAATCCGCCAAATGTCATTTTTGCAACACCAATTGCTACTACAGAACCAATGAAAACCAACCACCAAGGTGAGTTAGGCGGAAGGTTGAGTGCAAGTAACAGCCCGGTAAGAGCCGCCGAGTAATCGTTAATTGTAATTTTTGTTTTTATTACGAATTTTTGAATGACATATTCGACCAGAACACATGAAATAACTCCTACAAGAACCAGTTTAATTGCCGAAAGACCGAAAAAGTATATAGAAACCAGCAATGAAGGAGTAAGTGCAATAATTACATCGCGCATGAGTCTTGGTGTAGTCTCTTTTCCATGCAGGTGCGGGGCAGGTGAAACAAGTAATTTTTTCATAACTTTTCTTTTTACTTTTTAGGTCTGCTTCTGATAATCTTAATAACTTGTGCCTTTGAAAGTCTGATGGTGTCGAGAAGTGGTATATTTGAAGGACAAGTATAGATACAACAACCACACTCAATACAATCATGAACCATATGTTTCTCCAGATCCTCTGTTCTGCCGGCTCTGGAAAGTCTGTTTAAAAGATAAGGCTCTAAACCCATCGGACAGACATCCACACATTTTGCACAACGAATGCAATTGGCCTCCTCTCCTCTTTTTGTCTCCTTCTCAGTTAGCAACAGAAGAGCAGATGTACTCTTGACAGAAGCTGCATCCATTCTCGAAACTGCTTTACCCATCATCGGACCTCCGCTGACCAGCTTTACGGCATTCTTTGGCAAACCCCCAATTGCATACATCATTGTATCAAATGTAGTTCCCACTCTTAATCTGAAATTGCGCTGTTCAGTCATGCACTTTCCTGTGATAGTCACAATCCCGTCAAAGAGCGGTTTGTTTTTTTGCACTGCCTCATAAACGGCGAGTGCTGTACCCACGTTCTGAACCACTGTGCCGATATCTATTGGAAGGCCCATAGAGGGAACATGACGCCCTGTAATAGCATCTATCAGCTGTTTTTCACCCCCTTGTGGATAACGCCTGCTTAATGTCGAAATTTTTATTTCCGGATAGCTCTTTGCTGCAATTTTTTTTAAAATCTTTATTGCTTTTGGCTTATTCTCCTCAATTCCAAAGTATGCAGTTTTCACATTGAGTGCCTTCATCATTATTTTGGCACCAATGAGTATCTGCTCAGGACTCTCTACCATTATTCTGTAGTCCGAGGTTATGTACGGTTCACATTCAGCCCCGTTGATTATCAAATAATCTGCTTTCTTATTAGGTGGAAGAGTGAGTTTTATGTGTGTAGGGAAGGCTGCCCCGCCTAACCCAACTATGCCACATTCGGCAATTTTTGCAATAATTTCCGGACCGGAGAGCTTTATCTCTCTGACAATCTCTTCACTCCTGTTTATGTTTTCCATCCATTCATCACCCGCTACCTTTATCACAATATGCTGAACCATAATTCCTGCCAGATCCGGAAGCTGTTCAATAGAGTTTACCACACCCGATACAGAGGAGTGAATATTTGCAGAAATAAATCCGCTGGCTTTTGCAATTAACTGCCCCACTTTAACAAAATCACCCTTGGAGACAACAGGTTCTGCAGGAGTACCAAGATGTTGCGACATTGATATGTACGCAGTTTCTACCAACGGAAAGTTTTCTATGCTGGCGTCGGCAGATATTTTGTTATCATGAGGGTGAATTCCTCCAAGAGAAAAAGTTTTACTCATAATTAAATTAATTATTATTTCAGATCAATAGTAATTGTTTCTGCCATTCTTGGTACTCTTACAGGGAAGTTTACCTCCCAGATTGCCCGGGTAGGACATTCTACAACACATTTGCGGCACAATTTGCATTTATTGTAGTCAATATAGGCTAAGTTGCTGGAAATAGTTATTGCATCGTACGGACAGACCTTTTGACACTTTGTACAACCAATGCAGGCAACAATACAAGCTTTTTTCGCAACTCCTCCTTTATCTTTGTTTATGCACGAGACAAAAATTCTTCTGTTCTTCAAACCCTTGTTTCTAAGTTCAATTATCATTTTTGGACAAGCCTTTACACAGGCTCCGCAAGCTGTACATTTCTCCTCATTTACCTCAGGCAAACCGGTCCCAGGGTCCATTTTTATTGCATCAAACTTGCATGAGATTTCACAATCTCCCTGTCCTAAACATCCGTATCTGCAATCTGTATCTCCGGTGTAAAGATTTGCTATTACAGCACATGAAGCGTATCCGTCATAAATACTTGTCTTTGGTCTGTTATCGCATGTACCGTTACATCTTACAACAGCAATCTGAGATGCCTTCACAGCTACTTTAACGCCAAGGTAACCGGCAATATTTTGCATTACATTGTTTCCCCCTACCGGGCAATACATTGTCTCCAGGTTTTCTGTTTTAACACACCCCTCAGCAAAAGCTCTGCACCCTGCATAACCGCAACCTCCGCAATTGGCACCGGGTAGAATTTTCTGCACACCATCTATCCTGGGATCTTCAATCACTTTGAATTTCTGTGCCACCAAATAAAGAATAAGGGCCAGTAAAAGCCCCAAAACGCTTAAGCTTACAATTGTAAAAATAATAGTATTCATTATTCATTTAATTTCTCTACAGTAAAAATAAATTCTTTTTTAATCTTGTCTCTTAAGAGATAAACTACAAAATAGTAAAGAGCAAGAGAGACCAGGATGCTTAATCCGATTAATAATTCGTTTACTCCAATGGCAGACAAAGCTACTAATAATACCAATAAAATAATCAAAGGAATTAAGTAAGATATCCACAAAGCTTTAAACCCCAGGCTTCTTTTAAGAATCACATTAACCCTTTCTCCCTTTTCATAGAAAATAAATCCCCTGTTTTCTATCTGAATTATTTTTGCTTTAACGTCACTCATAGAACACATAGATTTTGCGTTACATGACGAACATGCCGACTTGTTTAAAATTTCCACGCTTATATAATCCCTGTCGATATCCAAAATGACACCTTCGTGTTCAATGTTTTCTGAATTCATCTCTTATTTGATTTTACTTGTAAGCGGATACTTTATGTTGGAAAAATTTGTTAACCTGCCTGCGACTCGTCCCACAATTATCGGAGATTCAACCTGGAGTGGAATTTTATTCCCATCGTCTGTAACCCAGAAAACCAGTTCCTCTTTTCCTGAAAAAACCTCTCCTGCCACCGGTCTGGTCGCAAATTTAATGGTTCTGAAGTGACCGAGCCCAGGTATTTTTTTGTTTTCTTTACCCAGATACCTATAGTATAAATCATACATTTCTCCATCAATTACAAAAGAGATGGGTATTTCTTCGCCAATTTTATCATTGGAAAAATCTTTGTTTCTGGTGAAATAGATGAGAGAAATCAGATCAAAAGTACAGATCCTGCCATTTAAAAGTGTATCCCGCGGAGTGTCATCCTTCCTCACATAATTTGCTCTTATCTGATAGTTGGGAAGAAATGAATATGTGTTTTTCATTTTATATTTCCCCTCTTTAATATCTCTGTGAAAATAAAAGGGTCTTAGATTTTTTGCATAGAATTTTGACTCGTAAAACTCTCTCACCTTAAAGAAAATATCGTAAAATTTGAATGTTTTGCCGTAAGCCTTGGCGTGGAAAAATGGCTCATCTGAATCCCCATAATAGTCAAGAGAGAAAATAACCTCTCCAACATCGGTATGTATCGAACCCCAGGTATAATTAACAATATATCTCAAAGTTTCGCCATGGCTAAAAGCAAGATCTTCAAATTTTATGTCTTTTACCGGAAGACACTGATCCGCCTGAGAATAGGCGTTTAAAGAAACTGCCAGAAATAATATTATAAGAAATGTTGATCGCATTTTAAAACTCTCTCTCAAAGTCAGAGTTGGAAATAAACTCCGCTTTATTCATTTTTGAAGATATTGTCTCCACTCCATCGTGGGTAAAAGGGTCAAAAGCAAGCGCCGAATCTGTAACATCCACAAATTTAACTTCAGAACTTCTGAATCTCATTTGAACATCTCTTACCTCTCCGTTTCTGTGTTTTGCAATAATTATATCTGTCATTCCCCTGAGTTCCGGATTATCATCCGTTAAACCATAATAATCAGGCCTGTGAATAAACATTACAATGTCAGCATCCTGCTCTATAGCTCCTGACTCTCTCAGGTCGCTTAGCTGCGGTCTTTTTGCCCCTCCTCTTGTCTCTACTGCTCTGCTTAATTGTGATAGTGCAATTATGGGAATATTGAGCTCCTTTGCTATAGACTTCAATGACCTCGATATTGCTGAAACCTCCTGTTCACGCATTCCTTTCAACTCCGGCGGACCGGTCATCAACTGAAGGTAGTCAATGACTATCATCTTGACACCTGCATTAGCAACCAGTCTTCTGGCTTTTGACCGGAACTCATATATTGAGAGTGAAGGTGTATCATCAATATAAAGAGGCGCTTTAACAAGCTGGTTAAGCTTGGAATTAAGTTGCTCCCACTCGTATTCCGCAAGTTTTTTCCCGCCTTTGATCTTGTCCGGTTCTAAACCGGTTTCGCTTATCATTAACCTTTTTGCGAGTTGTAAAGAGGACATTTCCAATGAGAAGAAGGCTACCGGAACGTTATGGTCAACAGACATATTTCTGGCCATTGTCAGCACAAAAGCTGTCTTACCCACAGAAGGCCTCGCAGCAATAATAATTAAATCCGATGGCTGCCATCCAAGAGTAACCCTGTCAATAGAAGTGTAGCCGGAAGGAACACCGCTGAGTCCGTCTTCTCTCAGCTGGGTGGATTGAAGGTCGTCTATTGCCTGACTGATCACAAACTGAATAGCCTGTGTGTCTCTCTTCATGTTTCTGTCGGAAAGTGTAAATATCTTCTGCTGGGTCGTATCGAGCAGGTCGTCCACAGAAATATTGTCATCAAAAGAGTCTCTTTGAACTTCATATGAGATGCCGATTAATTCCCTCTGAATATACTTCTGAAGGAGAATTTTTGCATGATAATCTATATGTGCTGCTGCACCAATTTTCATGCTGAGCTGACTGAGATAAACGGTACCTCCTACTGTCTCCAGATCTCCCATATTTTTAAGCTCATCCGATATTGTGAAGATATCCACCGGAGCATGCTTTGATGCCAGATTAGCAATCGCAATAAAGATTTTTCTGTTGCTCTCCTTGTAAAAACAGTCAGGATTTATAACATCGATAATATCCGATATTGCATTTGGCTCAAGCATAAGTGCTCCGAGAACTGCCTCTTCTATATCAATTGCCTGAGGCGGTTTCTTCCCCATCTCAAGGCTTAGGATATCAATGTTTTTTTCCGATTTAGCCTTTTGTCTGTTTTCTACTTTTGCCATAATACCTTACTATTTCTTCAATTTATCCAATACTCTGATTATTCTCTCAACAGCATAATCAACTTCATCTTCACTTATGCAGAGAGGGGGTGCAATCCTGAAAGCTGTGGGACATAACAGGAACCAGTCACTCAACACACCCTCTTCTATAAGCATGTGGAGTATTCTCCGTGCATACTCTTCGTTGTCTAAATCGACAGCAATCAGAAGACCGGAAGCTCTTATTTCCTTAACCAAAGGGTGTTTCCCGATCGCATGGGCAAATTGTTCTGATCTTTTCTCAACTAAATTTATCCACTCTTCTCTCAGTAAAATATTTAGAGAGGCAAGTGCAGCTGCACATGAGACAGGATGTCCTCCAAAAGTTGTTATATGACCCAAGACAGGATTTGATTGCCAGTCTCTCATTAAATCTACAGATGCAATCAATGCCCCCAGTGGCATACCTCCTCCTAATGCTTTTGCTAAGGTAATAATATCCGGACAAACTCCATACTTTTGGAAAGCGAAAAGTTTTCCACATCGTCCGAATCCGGTTTGTATTTCATCAAAAATAAGAAGAGCTCCTATTTTGGTGCACCTATCCCGGAGAGCTTTCAGGTACCCATCAACAGGAGTTATAACACCAGCCTCAGCCTGAACAGGTTCTATAATAACGCAGGCGCTCTTTTCTGAAATCAGATTCAGATCTTCAAAATTGTTAAACCGTATATGGCGTACACCAGGCAAAAGAGGTCTGAATGAATTTTTAAAACTCTCATCACTCATAAGACTGAGAGTACCGTGACTACTCCCGTGGTAGCTGTTTGTGCAGCTTACAATCTCGTACCTGCCGGTGTGTCTCTTGGCAAGTTTTACCGCAGCCTCGTTAGCTTCACTGCCTGTGTTGACATAATAAACAGATTGAAGTTCCTTTGGGAGTTGTGAGCAAAGAAGTGTTGCATGCTCTACCTGGGGTGATTGAATTATCTCTCCATAAACCATAAGATGCATATATCTCTCTACCTGCGTCTTAACAGCCTCAATCACCTCTATGTTACCGTGGCCTATATTTGAGACAGAAACACCCGAGACAAGGTCAATATATTTTTTATCATCTGTTGAATATAAAAAAACCCCCTTTGCCCTTTGGATTTCGATACCTAAAGGAGAAGGGGAAGTTTGAGCTATATGCCTGAAGAAAAGTTCCCTTATTGTATAGGGCTTTGCTTGCATCTATTGATCCTGATTCTCAAAATCTGCACTCACCAGAATCCTGCCACAATATTCGCAAACTATGATTTTTTTGCTCGATGTTATATCCATCTGCCTTTGAGGTGGAATTTTATTGAAGCAACCTGCACAGGCATCTCTTCTTACAGTAACAACTGCCAGACCATTCCTTGCATTAGATCTTACCTTTTTATAAGCGGCAAGCATCCTTGTATCTATTTGTGAGGAAATTTCTTCAGATTGTTTTATGAGCTCCTCCTCCTCTTTTGCAGTTTCCGCAACTATTGAGTCAAGCTCTTTTTTCTTGTTTTCCAGATCAATACCTCTTTCGCTCAAAGCCTCAAGCGCTATAGCAAGTGTAGCTTTTTTCTCCGTTTGCAAAAGTGTGTTCTCTTTAATCCTCTTATCTGCCAATTGTACCTCCAGTCCCTGGAATTCAATCTCTTTAGACAAAGAGTCAAATTCCCTGTTATTTTTGACATTATTTTGCTGAGAAGTATATTTTTCAATCAGAGCCTTTGAATTTTCAAGATCAATTTTTTTCTGAGAAATCAGTTTGTCAATCTCTTTCAACTCTGTTTGTAGATGTTCTACTCGCGTTTTGAGCCCAAGTATATCATCTTCAAGATCCTGCACTTCCAGAGGAAGTTCTCCTCTCAAAAGATGAATTTTATCTATTTTACTATCTGCCTGTTGAAGATTATATAATAGATGAAGTTTGGTCTCCATACTAAGATCTCCTTCGTTGGAACTCTTTTGTAATGAGATAAATGTACCTCCGTCCAGAGGGGTCTCGATTGTGCCTTTTGATTTAGCTGTAGCCATAGTCTATATTAATAATAGTAGTGTATGGGATTAATGTTTTTCTCCGCAATACGAACTGCAAATGTAGGTAATTTTTTTGTAAGAATTGATTTTAATAAATCCAAAAGTCCAATTTCACTCTCGTAATGGCCGATGTCCATTATCATAAAGTCATTTTCACAGAAAAAGTTATGATACGAAACATCGCCAGTAATGAAGAGCTGAGCTCTGCTCTCTTTTGCTTTGTCTATCAGTGATGCACCATTCCCGCCACAAAGTGCGATTCGTTTTATAAGACTCTCTGTGGGTTTCGAACACTTTATAACCTGAGGGTCAAACCTCTCTTTTACCATTCGTAATATTTGTGAAAAATCTACAGGGGTTTCAAGATCGCCTATAACACCCAGCCCATACTCTCCATTGCATTCCTGCCGAAGTAGTTCGAGATTCACAAGCCCGAGCTTAAGGGCCATTATTCCGCTTACTCCCGATATTACCTTATCTATGTTTGTATGAGCAGAATAGACTATTAGATTATTCTTTATAATCTTATTGATCATCCTGCCAATATCTGTGCTGTTTGATATTTGCTTAATACTTTTAAATATGAGGGGATGGTGAGTAATAATCATTTGAGCACCTGTGGACAGAGCCTCTTCAATAATATCCGGAGTACAATCAAGAGCGAGAAGAACCAAATCCACATTTCTGTCGAGGTCACCTACCGATAGTCCAGAGTTGTCCCAACTCTCCTGTATCCCAGAAGGTGCGAACTCCTCAATAATCGAAACTATCTCTGTTGCTCTCATTTTAAAGTGAATCCGAAATTTCGAGCAGTCTCTCTTTTATGCTGTTAAGAGAGGTAATAACATCCACCCTTCTATCTTCTCCGGTTTTATTGTCTTTCAATCTTTTGGCTGTCCCCTCCAGTGTCATTCCTCTCTCTTTTACAAGATAATGAATAGTCCTGAAGTTAGTCAAATCATCTGCTGTAAAGAGGCGGTTTCCTTTTTTGTTTCTAGCCGGCTTTATATACTCCGGAAACTTCTCTGCCCAGAATCTTACTAACGAGGCATTCTCATCTATAATCGCAGCAACTTCACCAATAGTGTAGTATAGCTTCTCAATTTTGAACTCTTTGTATGGCATATGACCAAAATATTTATTCTGTTTGTTAATCAAGAGACTGTCCACTGCTCATGGCAATAATCATCATCTCCCTGAAATTGTATGGAGTAAGATCTGCAAAAAAGTAGTTTACCGGATCCATTATTTCACCATTAAAAATGACTTCATAATGCAAATGCGGAGCAAACGAAAGTCCACTGTTTCCAACACGGCCGATAACAGTATTCTGTTTAACAGGCTGTGATTTTCTAACAAGAATGTCGCTCAGATGAGCATATTTAGAGAGGTAGCTACCGCCATCGTGCTGTATTACCACTTCATTGCCTCTTCCTCTGTCAGATTTAATAACATCCACAACTGTTCCGCTGGCTGTTGCGTGTACTTCGGTACCTATAGCAGCAAGAAGATCGATTCCGGTATGCTCAGCAGGTGTTTTATAAAATGGATGTATTCTTTTACCGATACTGGCTCCTGTTTGCGAAACATTCATCCCTTTAAGTGGAATTATAGAGGGAATTCCGGTTATTGAACCATTTTTGCTTATTTCTCCTGTGATTGCCTTTATTTTATTATTTTGATTCACCAGCATATCTTCCAGATTCTTTGTCTTTATTGTAGAAAAGTTTACCAAAGTGAGGTCTGCAGAAGAGTCAAGCTGAGAATACAATTCAGAATTATACTGGTGTGAAAAAAAATCAGGAGGCGAAGATTTGAAGATGCTCTTATAAATTTCTTTATCTCTGGCACGTAGGTCTAATATTACATTATCCAGTACATCCATCTTTTTACTCACCCTCTTGTATTCCTCAGCCATTAGCTTATTCTCCCTTGACAGCCTCTCTTCCTGGCTGGTATCAAACACAAGTGCAAAAATTATATAATAGAGGATGGTAAGAAGCAGACTGATAAAAACATAATTGAAAGCTACCCTGATTTTTCCTTTAATCCCTAATTTATCCTCTACAAAACTTAACTGCTCTTTATTGAATTTGTATTTACTCATAACAAGGCTATCCCGTTTGGACTTATCAAAGCTTTATAATCAGCTGTTTTGATATCTCTATTATAGTAATTCAGAGGATTCACCGGACGATTTCGATAGATAACCTCGTAGTGAACATGCGGACCTTTTGATCTGCCTGTATTACCCATAATAGCTATCTGTTCTCCTCTTTTTACAATCCTGCCCATAGCAACCAGGCTGGATTTGAGGTGTGCATATCTTGTTTTATATCCGAATCCATGGTCAACGATTATAAAATTACCATAACCGAAGAAATCGAATCCGACTTCCACAACTTTTCCGTTACCAGTCGCATATATTGGCTCTCCTAAAGGACCTGAGAGATCTACTCCGGAGTGCATTCTGAATTCTCCATTAAACGGATCTGGCCTGTAGCCAAAACTGCTTGAGAATTTGATTCTTGATAAAGAGATATTTACTGGTGGGATAGCTGGAACACAGAGAGACATCTCGTCTGCATTTTTAGCCAGCAGCGCAACTTCATCAAAGGACTTGGACTGGATAAAGGCCTTTTTGTACAAGACATCCATGTTCATAGCCGTTCTGCTTAAAATCCCGGAGTGGTCAAAACTCTTAAGATACGAATACCTGTCTATCCCTCCGAATCCTGCGTCACGCACTTCCTGAGGAATTTCTTCCATACCAAAGATAGGTCTGTAAATAAAATTATCTCTCATCTGAAGAGACAGAAGTAAATTATTAGCTTCGTTGAACCTCTTGTTCACCAGCTCGAGCTTGCTTGATAACTCATCTGAATTTCTCATTAATGAAAGCATTTTTGGAGTCTCCATGTTGAAGTATTTTCTACACACAACATAGTAACCCAGTGAGGTCACAAGACTCAGCAGAAAAATAACAAAACCCCTCGAAAACCTGGCTTTAACAGAAATTTTATGAAGCTCGTAGGCTAAGGTCTCCGGATTAAATTTGTATCTTCGTTTTTTGGGCATAAGGAAATTCAGAGCTATATTTCATGCAAATTTAAATAATTTTAATAAAAAACCTATTTTTGTGAATCATTTTAAAATCAGAATATGAAATATAATATATGACTTCAAAAGAGATAAGAGACAGTTTTTTGGACTTCTTTGCAAGCAAAAGCCATACCATAGTACCCTCCGCTCCAATGGTAATCAAGGATGATCCTACCCTGATGTTTACTAATGCCGGTATGAACCAGTTCAAGGATTGGTTTTTAGGAAATTCTCCTGCTAAGTATCCACGGGTTGCAGACACACAAAAATGTCTGCGGGTAAGTGGTAAACATAACGATCTGGAAGAGGTGGGACATGACAGCTATCATCATACCATGTTTGAAATGCTTGGAAACTGGAGCTTTGGGGATTACTTTAAAAAAGAAGCAATTGGCTGGGCATGGGAACTACTGACAGAGGTTTACAAACTTGACAAGGAGAGACTTTATGCGACAGTCTTTGAAGGAAGTGAGCAAGATGGCATAGGTGCAGACGAAGAGGCTCGTGCACAATGGTTAAAGTATCTTCCGGCGAAGAGAATTCTGAACGGTAACAAAAAGGACAACTTCTGGGAGATGGGTGATACCGGACCCTGCGGGCCCTGCAGTGAGATTCATGTGGATATACGCAGTGATAAGGAGAGAGAAAGACTGAATGGAGCAGAACTTGTAAATAAAGGGCACCATCTGGTAATCGAAATATGGAATCTGGTATTTATTCAATATAACCGAAAAGCGAACGGAGAGCTGGTTCCGCTGCCTCAGAAACATGTAGATACCGGAATGGGTCTGGAACGTCTGTGCATGGCCCTGCAGGGAAAGAAAAGCAACTACGACACTGATGTCTTTTCCAATATGATTTCGAAAATCTCAAAACTTTGCGGAAAGGACTATAACGAGAGTCCACAGGTTGGCGTTGCTATGCGTGTGGTAGCGGATCATATACGAGCAATCAGTTTTTCAATAGCAGACGGGCAGCTCCCTTCAAATGTAAAAGCCGGTTATGTAATCCGACGGATTCTTAGAAGAGCAGTCCGGTACACATATACATTTCTGGGTGCTGACCAACCTTTTTTATACCGTTTGATCCCAACCCTTGTGGAGGATATGGGAAGTGTTTTCCCTGAGTTAGTTTCACAACAAGCACTCATAGAAAAGGTCATCAAGGAAGAGGAGGAAGCATTCTTAAGAACCTTGGAAAAAGGGATCAGGCTTATGGATGCCCTTATGGAAAAATTCAAAGAGAGTAAAATAATATCAGGAGAGGAGGCATTCACCCTTTATGACACTTTTGGTTTTCCGATAGATCTGAGCGAACTCATTGCAAGGGAAAATGGCTATACAATCGATTTAAAATCCTTTGAAAAAGAACTTGGGAAACAGAAGGAGAGAAGCAGGAATGCCACATCAAGCGAAGAGGGCGACTGGATTGAGGTACGTCCCTATAACGGTGCCGAATTTGTGGGTTATGACAAAAACGAAGAACTGGTATCTCTTGTGAGGTACCGGAGTTTTAAAACAAAAAGCAGAAACTACTATCAGCTGGTTTTTGACAAAAGTCCGTTTTATGCAGAGAGTGGCGGACAAGTAGGCGACACAGGTTATATAGAATCTCGTACAGGTGAGAGAATTAATATAACAAATACCATTAAGGAGAACAATCTCAGTATCCATATAGCAGATAATCTGCCAACAGATCTTACAGCAATTTTTACTGCCAGAATTAATCTGGAAAGACGGCAGTCAATTGCCAACAACCATACTGCCACTCATCTTTTACACAAAGCTTTGAGAGAGATATTAGGAACTCATATTGAGCAAAAAGGATCTCTTGTAAGCTTCAACTATTTCAGATTTGACTTCTCCCATTACGAGAAGGTAAGCGAAGATAACTTAAGAGCAGTAGAGAAAAGGGTTAACCAGTTGGTTCGTGAAAATTCACCGCTGGATGAATTCAGGAACATGCCTGTTGATAAGGCTAAATCCCTTGGAGCAATAGCCCTTTTTGGAGAAAAATACGGAGAAACCGTAAGGGTTATAAAATTTAATGATTCCATCGAGTTGTGTGGTGGTACTCATACCTCCGCCACAGGTAACATCGGGCTGTTTAAAATAATCTCAGAATCTGCAATTGCAGCAGGAATAAGAAGAATTGAGGCGACAACAGGAGAATATGCAGAAAATATTATTGAGGATATTGAGGATACAATTAAATCGATAAAAAAGGTTTTCAACAATGCTCCAAATCTGGTTAACAGCATATACAAACTTATTGCAGAAAACGATAACTTCCGTAAAACCATAGAAGAAGCCATGAGGGAGAGAGCAATTATTCTCAAAAACTCTCTTCTTGAAAATTCTCAAAAAATAAATGGTATAAATATTGTTGTTTTAAAAGGTGTATATCCTGCTGATTTTGTAAAGAATATTGCATTTTTGCTCAGAAACGAAGTTGAAAACAGTGCGTTTATTGCAGGTTGTGAATTTGAAGGAAAGGTCCATCTTGCTCTTATGTACTCAGACGACCTTGTAACAAAAGGCTATAATGCATCTAAAGACATCAGGGAGGCTTCCGGTTACATTAATGGCGGAGGAGGCGGACAGAACTTCTTTGCAAGCGCAGGTGGAAAAAATCCTGACGGAATAGCGGCTGCTATAGCTAAACTAACAGAACTTGCAACAAAATAGAGCACTTTGAAAAAAATTGATCGTTTTATAATAACGTCCTTTTTAGGACCATTTGTTGTAACATTTATTATTGTAACATTTGCTCTTCTGTTACAGTTTTTGTGGCTATATATAGATGAGCTGGTTGGTAAAGGCTTAAGTTTTTCAGTAATTGCAGAATTTCTCGGTTGGGGTGCAGCAACACTTATACCACTGGTATTGCCCCTGGCCACACTTTTTTCTTCTATAATGACAATGGGCGGGTTTGGCGAGAACAATGAGCTTCTGGCCATGAAAGCAGCAGGAATCTCTCTCCCAAGAATTCTCGCACCACTAATCGTGCTGTCATTGATAATAAGCATCGGCGCATTCTTTGCAGCTAATAATCTTATTCCGGTTGCTTACAACAATATTTACTCTCTGCGGGAAGATATCGGAAAAACGAAGGAGGAGATCAGAATTCCAACTGGTGTTTTTTATGATGGAATTGAAGATTATATCATCCGTATAAATAACAGAAACGATAAAACCGGCCATATATATGGTGTAATGGTATATAACCATAAGGAGAAACGGGGAAATAACAGTTTAACTCTTGCAGACTCAGGGTCCATTAAATTAACAAAAGATAAGAAGAACCTGGTCTTTACTCTATACGAGGGTTACTCTTATGAGGAGCCACAAAGAGCTCCGGGAGATACAGGATATGCTCTTCAGCGTATTGGTTTTACAAAGCAAGAGATGATAATTTCTCTGGCAAATTATGCCTTTCAAAGGTCTGATGAAAACCGGTTCAGCAAAGAGGTGATGTCTCAGAACCTCCGCCAACTGGGTAATGCAAGAGATTCTCTGGACTCTGCGTATTTAAATGTGAAAAACTATCAATTAAAAAATTTAATATATTCCGGTGGTTTCGGATTTCCAAAACAACTTGACACATCATTCACAAAAAAATACACGTCTGCAATAAATATTGACACAATTTCCGGATTCAAAACACTTGAGGAAGAGAAGGGCTCCCTCAGATATGCAATAGCGCAAATTGATAATGCCATTACAATTCTTGACAACTATCAGCTTGATGAGTATCAGTACGCCCGTCCTTTAAGGAAAGTCCGGATTGAGAGGTACAGAAAATTTACGTTGTCAATAGCATGTCTGATTTTTTTCTTTATAGGAGCTCCGCTGGGGGCAATTATCAGAAAAGGGGGATTGGGCACTCCGGTTGTTGTCTCAATGTTCTTTTTTGTAATTTATTGGGTTATCGATATCAGTGGCAAAAAACTTGCAACAGATGGTGTTATAACACCTGCAATGGGAACTCTTATTTCCTCTTTGGTATTGTTCCCGATGGGTGTTTACCTCACGTGGAAATCTACAAGGGACTCTGGTATCTTTAATGCAGAAGTATATGTTCTCTTCTTCAAAAATTTTTTCAAACACTTTAAAAGAAGAGTAGTACCTTTGGAAGATGAAAACAATGCCTAGAATTATATACATGGGAACCCCGTCATTTGCTGTTTCACCACTGAAAGAGCTTATAGAGAGAGGGTATGATATTGCAGGAATAATAACGGCTCCGGACAAGCCAGGTGGCAGAGGCCTCACTTTAACCTTTAGTGAAGTCAAAAAATTTGCATTGAATCTAAATATTCCAATTCTTCAGCCAATCTCATTAAAAGATAGTTCTTTTCTCGAACAGCTGGCAGCTCTGAATGGTGACTTATTCATAGTTGTTGCCTTTAGAATGTTACCAAAAGCTGTATGGTCCATGCCAAAACTGGGAACCTTTAACCTGCACGCTTCTTTACTCCCCGATTACAGAGGTGCAGCACCTATAAACTGGGCAATTATTAACGGAGAAAAAATGACAGGCGTCACCACCTTTCTTCTTAACGATGAGATAGATACAGGAGACATCCTGTTTCAGCAAAGTTGCGGCATTGATCCTGAAGATGACTTTGGGTCTCTTCACGATAAATTGATGGCAATTGGCACAAATCTGGTAGTTAAAACTGTTGACACTCTGTCATCAGCAGAGTATAAACCCATATTACAATCCAGTATTGAGGCTCGGATGGGAAAAACAAACCTTGCACCTAAACTTACAAAGGAGACAGAAAGGATAGACTGGAGTCAGCCCTCTGACGTCATCCATAATCTTATACGAGGACTAAGCCCCTACCCTGCCGCTCATTCAGAAATTATTAGCGGAGAGAAACTCTTTTCTGTTAAAATTTTCAAAAGCTGCATTCTTTCTGGTAACCACAACCTCTCGTTTGGCACAATAGAATCCGACGGGAAAAAATATCTAAGAGTTGCCTGTAAAGGAGGGTATATTGATATTACAAAGCTTCAGCTCGCCGGAAAAAAAAGATTGTCTTCCGTTGAGTTTCTGGCAGGATTCCGGAATATTGAAAATTACAGGTTTCACTAATGAAAAATGTACTGATCCTTGCCGATGGAGAGTTTCCTACACATCCGGTCACTCTCGGAATTCTGAAAAATTCAGATACAATTGTATGCTGTGACGGTGCCGCCGCAAAATTGATCAGTTACGGGGTTATTCCCAAGGCAATTGTGGGTGATATGGACAGCCTTGACGCAGGTTTGCAGAAAAAATACAAAGCTTTGATTCAACAGGATAGTGACCAGGAAACTAATGATCTGACAAAGGCCTTTGAATATTCTCTCACCTTAATGCCAGACAAGATAATCATACTAGGAGCTACCGGCGCAAGAGAAGACCACACAATCGGCAACATCTCCCTTATTTCTAATTACAGAGAAAGGATTGATATCGAAATTGAAATGTACACAAACTCCGGGAAATTCATAGCAATTAATACAAGCACAACAATTAATCTACCTGTTGGAAGTCAGGTTTCGGTATTCTCTCTCGATACAAATACAACAATAATATCAAAGGGGCTGAAATACCCACTGAATAATGTCGTTTTTGACTCTTGGTGGAAAGGGACTCTTAATGAAACTACAGAAGACTCATTCACCCTGGATTTTCAATCAGGAAGAGTAATTATCTTTATTGCTTACTAAAAAAGGCGCCCTAACAGGACGCCCAGATTAATAGCTCAAAAAAGTGATGCTATTTTACCAGTTTGTTTAGCTCTGCACCAGTTTTAAATCTGACAACTTTTTTAGCTGCGATATTAATTTTCTTACCAGTACGAGGATTTCTGCCATTTCTGGCGTTCCTTTGATTTACAGAAAAAGAGCCAAAACCAACCAAAGTCAATCTTTCACCATTTTTTAACGATTCACTTGCTACATTAATAAATGCATCTAATGCTTTTTTGGCATCAACTTTTGTAAGGTCTGCCTGTTTTGCGATAGCGGATATCAATTCTGCCTTGTTCATAATTTATTTTTTAGGATGTTGAGTTGCTTGTGTTTGATACAAATGTAAGTTATTAATTTCAAAAAACAAACAAAAATCTAATCTTTTATATGCAATAATGCCTACTAATTAGAAATATTCTTTATGTTTAACGCTCTTTGCATTACGGGAATAAAAATTTCGTATTTAAGAAATCCATTATTTATTGTTATCAGTCGTTAAAAATTGCAGATTTTTTAATTTTTCCTCCACGTTTGCTTCAAGTTCTTTTCGCTCTTTATCAAACATTAGATAACTCTGGCTCTCCGGAAAAAATGGTCTGTGATTATTCATAGAATTCAATTTGCTTACAACTTTCATAAACTCCAGGGACGGTTCATCAATGAGTATTTCCTTAAATATCTCCCAGATATAATCTACCGCCTGAGGAGAAGGATGTAACATATCTTCCGAATAGAAACGATAATCTCTCAGTTCGTCCAATAAAATTTCATAAGCCGGAAAATAGAGAATATTCCCATATTTACTCTGCAACTTCTCAATAGCCAAAAGAAGCACAGCCTTGTTTAACTGATTTCCGTGGGCACCATCTTTCCAATGCCTGACCGGACTCACAGTGAACAGCCATATTTTATTTGGGTTCTCTGCAATATAAGGGGAGAGCAGCTCCACAATTTCCTCAACGGTGAGTGCCTCTCTGTTAAACTGATCTTGAGGTAGCTTATGACAATTGGCTACAACTACTCCATTTGATCTCAGGCGATAGATCCATCTCGTCCCCAGACTTACGACAATCCATTTTGATTCATTAAAATGGCTGCTCGCTTCAGAGAGCAGCATGTTGATATTTGCAATTAGTTCATCCATAGACATAGCGGCAAATTCGCTGCTGTGATACTGGCTTTTATAAATGTCCCCACATTTTATTACGCTTTGCTCACTAAATGGTCTGTTGGACATGAGTCTCTCCAGAGAATCCGAAATTGAAGCAGGGTTGTAAAGCACACCGAAGGGATTTACCAATACATTGAATCTTAGATTCTTCATAATTGCACCAATTTCGTTTGCAAAGCATGATCCTAAAAATAAAATTTTATCGCTATAGGACAACTTCAAGGAATTACTCCTGATCTCTACTTTCGTCTGCAAGTTCATATAAAAAATAGTATTAAAAGATTCCTAAGTTATCCTTAATTTTAGATATGCCTGCTCTTTTTAAGGGAGAATTGCTAAAGATTTGTAAAAAATCCTCACTCCCCAAATTTATCCAGTCATCTTTCGCAAAGTCAAGAATTGATTTATTGTGCTGGTCTGAGAAAAGAGGTTTAAATTCACTCCAGTTTGTTGCCTCTCCTTTTCTTGACCAGGGGCATGCTTTCAGACATATATCACACCCAAAAGCGCTGTTATTCAAATCTATAATATACTCTTCTGCATTATGACTATTTTTACTCTCAATTGTTTGATAAGAGATGCACTTTCTCGCATCAAGGCAGAAGGGTTCAGTAAGAGACCCGGTAGGACACGCTTCAACACAGGAGTTGCATTTTCCGCAGCTATTTTTCACTATATTGCCGGAATATTTTAGTTCCTGATCTACAAGTATAATACCGATAAAAGTATGAAGACCAAATTTCTTGCTGATTAAGAAATTATTCTTACCAATAAATCCTAGTCCTGCCTCCTTTGCCCACTCTCTCTCCAGAACGGGAGCCGAGTCAACAAATACTTTTGCTTTCATTTTTGGCATAAGTGGTTTCATCTTCTCGATTATAATGTAAAGCTTATCTTTTATAACCTTATGATAGTCCTCTCCAAATGCATAAGATGCAATTTTTGGAATTCCATCTTTCTGTTCAGATTCCGGTTTATACGGAGCTAAAAAGCACATTACAGATTTGGTTTCCTTAAGAAGCAACCTGGGATCTGCGCGAAGTTCAATATTTCTGGCCATATAATCCATTCCGGCATTATAGGATTTATTCAGGTATCGTTTAAATCTTTCAGCTTCTTGCACCATCTTCCGGTAAGGTGCTGCACCATAATCGAGAAAGCCAAGGTCTCTGGAAAAGCTTTCAATTGTTTTGTGAATTTCATCAATATTCATAAAGCAAAAATAGAGATTTACTATAAATTTTATACATTTGCCTACTTTTTTCTTACAGAAGTCAAAATTAATTAAAAAATGAATATTTTAGTAGTTGGAGCCGGAGGACAAATTGGGACTGAGCTAATTCCTCATCTGCAAAAGGTGTATGGCCAAGATAATATAATTGCAGCAGACCTCAAAGAAGATGTTGTAAAAAGATTAAAAGAGAACTCCATTGCTGTTACATTGGATGCACTGGATATAAAAACATTTACTGAGATAATAAAAAAACACAAGATCAGACGCATCTATAATCTGGTCGCCCTTCTATCTGCGACAGGCGAGAATAATCCTCAGCTTGCATGGTCAATAAATATGGGTGCTCTGCTCAACTCTCTTGAGCTTGCCAGAGAATATAAATGCTCTGTTTTCACACCCAGTTCAATTGGTGCGTTTGGACATTCAACCCCTCATAAACTTACTCCCCAGGACACAATAATGCGCCCAAACACCATGTACGGTATATGCAAGGTTTCAGGAGAACTCTTAAGTGATTATTATTATACCCGATTTGGTGTTGACACGAGAAGTGTGAGATTTCCCGGTATAATCTCAAACGGTGCCTTGCCTGGTGGCGGTACAACCGACTATGCTGTTGAGGTCTTTTATGATATTATTAAAAAAGGACACTACACATCTCCTATTCCAATGAACTCTTTCATGGATATGCTCTATATTCCTGACGCTCTCGATGCATGTACCCGGCTTATGGATGCTGATCCCTCAAAGCTTAAACACAGAAACAGTTTTAACGTTACAGCAATGAGCTTTACTCCGGAAATTCTTTTTGAAACAATTAAAAAAAGAATACCTGAGGCAACATTTGACTATAATGTAGATCCTGTAAAAGCAGAGATCGCTTCCTCGTGGCCAGATTCAATGGATGACTCATGTGCAAGAGAAGAGTGGGGATGGAGTCCTGAATGGGGGATTGAAGAGATGGTGGACGACATGATAAGTGCAATCAGGTTAAAAGTCTTTTAACCCGTTTACTTTGGTGCAATTCTGTACAGAAAGAGTGCCACTGCGGCAAAAACTATATTTGGAATCCAAAGTGCCAGCCACGGAGGCATAAGTCCGCTATGCACGAACATCTGGCTGAACCTGAGAAACAATATATAGGTAAAACTAAGAGCTATTCCAATTCCCAGGTTAAGTCCTATTCCCCCTCTTCTCCTCTTGGATGATAGCGCCACACCCATAATGGTAAGGATAAAGGCAGAAAATGGAACAGCGAATCGCGTATGTTCCTCTATTTGTGCAAATTTAACCCGTTTATCTCCCCTGAGCTTCTGAGTTTTTATCAAATCATTCAATTCGCCGTAAGTATAAGATTCAACAATATTGTTCCTTCTGTTCAAATCTTTTATGGAGAGGCTGATGACTGTGTCAATCTGGGCTCCTTTAATTATAGTTTCTGTGTTCCCTTCACTTTTTCTGATATAATAGTCATAAAGCTTCCATCCCTGCTCAACAGAATCCCATACTGCAGATTCAGCAGTCAATTTTGAAGTAATATTGTGACCATCTATAGTCTCCAGAGTGAATTTTGAAGCACTGTTACTGATACTGTTAAATGATTCCATATAAACATAGGTTCCGGGAGTTAATTGAAAGTGAATATTTCTGCCAGCATTGTACAATTTCTTTTTTAGGTATTTTTCTGTAAAATCGAGCTTTACCTTGTTTGCAGGTGGAATATAAAAAAGATTTAGAACAAGGCTGAAAAGTGCAATACAAAAAGCTGACAAAATATATGGATATAAAAAACGGTTAAAGCTGATGCCTCCGGCCAGAATGGCAATGACTTCACTGTTTGCAGCCATTTTTGAGGTAAAGAAAATAACAGAGACAAATACTAATAAAGGGCTGAATAAATTGATGTAATAGGGCACCATATTCCCATAGTAGTCAAATATTATTGCTTTAAGTGGAGCTTCGTTTTGTACCAGGTCGTCTATCTTTTCACTAATATCAAAGATTATGATGATACCAATTATAAGAACCATTATAAAAAGATACGTTCCAATGAATTTCTTTATAATATACCTATCTAAGATGCCTATTTTTAATTTATCATTCATTAAAGTTTCGTTTCCAATCTTTTAATCATTGAGTTTTTCCACGCTTTAAAATCTCCGGCTTTTATATGATTCCTTGCTTCCTTTACCAGCCAGAGATAGAAAGCAAGATTGTGTTCACTTGCTATTTGTGCTCCCAGTATCTCTCCAGCAACAAAGAGATGTCTTAAATAGGCTTTTGAATATACCATGTCCACAAAAGATGTTCCATTTATATCCAAAAATGACAAATCATCTGCCCATTTTCTGTTTTTTATATTAATTACCCCTTCAGAGGTAAAAAGCATGCCATTTCTGGCATTTCTGGTTGGCATAACACAATCAAACATATCAATGCCTCTTGCTACTCCCTCGAGAATATTTGAAGGAGTTCCTACCCCCATCAGGTATCTTGGCTTGTCTTTTGGTAAAATCGGATCGATAACTTCGAGCATCTGATACATTAACTCAGTAGGTTCACCCACAGAAAGCCCGCCTATTGCGTAACCCTCACTGTTCAGCTTCACTGCGTGCTCTGCGGATTCTATCCTGAGATCCGGATATATGCAGCCCTGTACAATCGGGAAGAATGCCTGTTTGTACCCATATAATGGTTCTGTGCTGTCAAAGTGTACTGCTCCTCTCTCCAGCCAGTTCTTGGTAAGTTTAAGTGACTTTTTAGCATAGGCATGATCCGAATCTCCTGGTGGACATTCGTCCAGAGCCATAATTATATCTGCTCCTATTACTCTTTGAATCTCCACAACAACTTCAGGAGAAAAAAGATGCTTTGATCCATCTATATGTGATCTGAATGTACATCCCTCTGTTGTAAGCTTTCTGTTGGCTGCAAGAGAGAAAACCTGATAACCTCCGCTGTCTGTAAGAATCGGTCCGTCCCATGAGATAAATTTATGGAGCCCCCCTGCCTTTCGTATAATTTCTGTTCCGGGTCTAAGATACAAATGATATGTGTTGCCCAATATAATCTGAGCTTTAATATCATTTTTTAAATCTCTGTGAAACACTGCCTTAACAGTACCAGAAGTACCAACGGGCATGAAGATGGGTGTCTCTATAACTCCGTGATCTGTATATAATAAACCACAACTAGCCGATGAATCAGGATCTTTTGCTGTTTTTTCAAATTTCATATTTTCTGTAATCGTCATATCGACTTCGGAACATGTTTATATTTGAAGAAAATGGCGAATAAAATGCCAATGACCAAAGCATAGCCTGCAAAAACAAACCAAATATTCTGCCAGTCTTTCATGCCGTCCGCAGCAGTAAAATGATCAACCACCCAGCCGCTTGCACGTCCTCCTATAAATGCTCCTATTCCGTTAGTCATTACCATAAAGAGTCCTTGAGCACTGGCTCTGATTTCGGGCTTTGCCTCTGTCTCGACAAAAAGAGATCCTGAGATATTGAAGAAATCAAATGCAACACCATAGATGATCATAGATAATATCAACAAAATCAAGCCATCGCCTGGATTGCCCACTCCAAACAGTCCAAAACGCAGTACCCATGCAAACATACTCATCAGCATTACATTCTTAATGCCAAAACGACGCAAAAAGAAAGGTATAGCAAGAATAAACAAGGTTTCAGACATTTGCGAAACGGACATTAAAATGCCCGGATGTGTAACAGCAAATAATGATGCATAAACCGGGTTCTTCGCAAAATCGTGAAGGAAAGGCTCTCCGAAGGTATTGGTAATTTGCAATGCAGCACCCAACAAAGCGGCAAAAATAAAGAAGATCGCCATTTTTCGTTGTTTGAACAGCACTAAAGCATCCAGTCCGAGTGCAGAAAAGAGTGTACGTTTTTTATTTGTTTTGGTTGGAGGACATTTGGGCAGTGTGAGTGCGTAAATCCCAAGAAAAAATGCTGTCAGCGAACCAATATAGAGTTGAAGCGGACTCAGTGACCATCCGCATAAGTCAACCACCCACATAGCTATAATAAACCCGACTGTTCCCCAAACACGGATTGGTGGGAAATCTTTTACAACATCCAGCCCTTTTTGCTTTAAAACAGTGTATGAAACCGTATTGTTCAGGGCTATTGTCGGCATAAACACCATCGAATTGAGCAGCATGATCCAATACATAAGATTTGGATCGGTAACTGTAGAGGCCCAGAAAAGCAACAATCCTCCAATTATATGGCAAATTCCGAGAAGACGTTCTGCATTGATCCACCTGTCGGCTACTATTCCAAGCAGTGCCGGCATAAAGAGCGAAGCCAGCCCCATAGTGGCGTAAATACCACCAACTTGTCCTCCCGTAAAATGTAGTTTAACAATCATATATCCTCCTAAAGAGATCAGCCATGATCCCCAGAGAAAAAACTGGAGGAAGTTTAAAAGCGTGAGGCGTTGCTTGACGTTCATAAGTTATGTCTTTTTTATGGTTAAGCGCAAATATACAAAGATTCCATGTATTCAACATTAAAAAAGAGGGCGCCAAAAATTCCTTTTGCTCGCCCTCTTTTATATTATTAAGTGCTCTTGGTAATTAAACTTTTGTACGTCCTTTCTGAGGAACTGCCTTAGTTTTTGAATCAACTTGTTTCTTAGGAGCTGCTTTGGCTTTAGGGACTGCCTTTGCTTTTGGAGCTGCTTTTGATGCACCGGCTTCTGCAGGTTTGTCTGCCTTTTTTGAGCGGCTTCTGCGTGTTGTAGCTGCCTTCTTAGCTTCCGGTTTAGTTCCGTCTGCCATTGCTTCGTTAAAATCAACAAATTCAATCATTGCCATGTCAGCTGCGTCTCCAGGACGAAAGCCAAGTTTTAGTATCCTTGTGTATCCACCCGGACGTTCAGCAATCTTGGGAGCAATTACACGGAAAAGTTCTGTAATAGCCTCTTTTTGCTTTAAGTATGAGAATACTGTACGGCGTGAGTGGGTTGAATCATCCTTGGATTTTGTGATTAAAGGCTCGATATACATCCTTAAGGCTTTGGCCTTAGCTGTAGTAGTCTCAATCCTTTTGTGAAGTATGAGAGATGATGCCATATTTGCCAACATCGCTTTTCTGTGTCCACTTTTTCGGCCTAAGTGGTTAAATGTCTTATTATGCCTCATTTTTTATAACTTTCTTTTCAATATTATACTTTGTAACGTCCATCCCAAAGTTGAGTCTGTAGCGCTCAACAAGGTTATCTATCTCTGAGAGAGATTTCTTTCCAAAATTTCTGAACTTCATAAGTTCCGATCTCTGGAGAGATACCAATTCTGCAAATGTTTCGATATCCGCTGCCTTCAAACAGTTCAAGGCTCTTACGGATAGTTCCATATCTGCTAATTTGGTCAATAAAAGATGACGCATGCGTAACGACTCTTCATCAAGCTCATTGCTGATAACTTCAACCGGAGTTTCCAGTGTGATCTTCTCATCTGAAAATAGCATAAAGTGGTGTATAAGAATCCTGGATGCCTCTTTTAAAGCCTCTTTTGGATGAATAGATCCATCGGTTGTTATCTCCAGATTTAACTTCTCAAAGTCAGTTTTTTGCTCAACGCGCCAGTTTTCAACTGAGTATTTCACATTTTTGATTGGTGTGAAAATAGAATCAATAGGAATAAGACCAAATGGTGCGTCTTCTACACGATTCTCTTCTGCCGGGACATAACCTCTACCCTTTCCAATTCTTAACTCAACTGCCAGATTTACAGATGGCTCCATAGAGCATATATGACAGTCTGGATTTAGAACCTTAAATGAAGATAGTTGTTTAGAGATATCTTCTGCGGTAAAATTTTGTTTGCCACTAACCGTTACATTGACAATCTCCGAATCCTCTCCTTCAATCATCCGTTTAAAACGAACTTGTTTAAGATTAAGAATGGTATCTACAACTGTTTCAATAACACCGGGAATTGTTGCAAATTCATGATCGACCCCCTGTATTTTTACTGCAGTAATAGCATATCCGTCAAGAGACGAAAGAAGAATTCGACGCAAAGCGTTACCAACTGTAATGCCATAGCCTGGCTCCAGCGGACGAAACTCAAAGCGACCGAAAGTTTCGGTAGCGTCAAGCATTATTACCTTATCGGGTTTTTGAAATGCTAATATTGCCATTTTATTTTTTATTTAGAGTATAACTCAACTATTAGTTGCTCGTTTATTGTCTCTGGAATTTCTGTTCTGTCAGGAAGATTTAATAACTTACCTGTTAAATTTGCTCCATCCCACTCAATCCAGGAAAATCTGCTTGCACCACGGGAAATATTATCTTGAATAACCTCTAAGCTCTTTGATCTCTCGCGAACTTCAATTAACTCACCTGGTTTAACAATTGTAGATGGAATATTACAAATCTCTCCGTTCAACACAATGTGACAATGGGTTACAAGTTGTCTTGCAGCAGCTCTTGAAGGAGCAACTCCCATGCGGAAAACCAGATTATCAAGACGTGTTTCAAGAAGTAAAATCAGGTTTTCACCTTTACGACCTTTCATTCTTGAAGCCTTTTCATATAGATTGCGAAATTGTCTTTCAAGCAGACCATATGTATATTTTACTTTTTGTTTCTCCTTTAGCTGAGTACCGTACTCAGAACTCTTTTTACGTTTTTTAGCGAGACCATGTTGTCCCGGAGGGTAATTTTTCTTTTCGTAACTTTTATCCGGGCCAAAGATTGGCTCTCCAAATTTGCGGGCAATTTTTGTAGCAGGCCCTGTATATCTTGCCATATTAAATGATTTAAAATGAATTTATAAGGGTTAAACTCTACGGCGTCCCTTTGGACGACAACCGTTATGAGGTAAAGGTGTAACATCGATAATTTCAGTTACCTCTATACCCGCCCCGTGAATAGTGCGAATTGCAGATTCCCGTCCTGCACCAGGTCCTTTAACATAGGCCTTTACTTTACGCAATCCCATGTCAAAAGCTACTTTTGCGCAGTCAGCAGCAGCTGTTTGCGCCGCATATGGAGTGTTCTTTTTAGAACCTCTAAAGCCCATCTTTCCAGCCGATGACCAACTGATTACCTGTCCGGTACCATTGGTCAAAGTCACTATAACATTATTAAAAGTAGATGAAACGTGGGCTTGTCCATAAGCCTCAACTTTTACAACTTTTTTCTTATTTGTTGTTCCTGTCTTTTTTGCCATGATCTAGGTTCTATTTAGTTGCTTTCTTCTTATTAGCTACTGTTTTCTTCTTACCCTTACGTGTACGGGCATTATTCTTAGTAGACTGACCGCGAACCGGCAGTCCTATACGATGGCGAATACCTCTGTAACATCCGATATCCATTAATCGTTTGATATTAAGTTGAACTGATGAACGAAGTTCACCTTCAATCTTGAATTCAGAGGAAATCATTGCTCTGATTGCTGCTATCTGATCGTCATTCCAGTCCTTAACCTTAGTATTGTAATCAATACCAAGTTTGGTAAGGATTCTTTTGGCAGAACTGTGTCCGATTCCGAAGATATAGGTCAAACCTATCTCTCCTCTTTTATTGTTTGGTAAATCAACTCCGGCTATACGTGCCATAATTTATTTTCTCTTTATTGTTTTCTATTAAAAATTATCCTTGGCGCATCTTGAATTTTGGATTTTTTTTGCAAATTACATACAGGCGACCCTTGCGTTTTACTATTTTGCAATCTTCACTACGCTTTTTAATGGATGCTTTAACTTTCATATTATCAAAATTTTTATTTATATCTGAAAGAAATTCTTCCTTTGGTTAAATCATAAGGTGACATTTCAACTCTAACCCTATCTCCTGGCAAAATCCGAATGTAGTGCATTCTCATCTTACCCGAAATATGAGCAATAATCACGTGTCCGTTATCTAATTCTACACGAAACATCGCATTTGACAGAGCTTCTATTATTACGCCCTCTTTTTCTATTGCTGATTGTTTAGCCATTTATTATTTTTTTTCAATGTACTCAAATGTAGATAAAACATCGGGCTTTCCTTTTCTTACCACCACCATTAACTCATAGTGAGCAGAATTCTTCTTGTCGGCAGTGCTTACGGTCCATCCGTCATTATGAATAATGACTGCCTTTCCTCCGGCATTTATCATAGGCTCAATGCAAATAACCAGACCATCTTCCAGTTTTTTGCCTTGCCCCCTGCTTCCGTAGTTTGGTACTTCCGGCGATTCATGGAGTTTTTTTCCTATTCCATGACCGACCATCTCCCTGACTGCAGAAAAACCGAAACTCTCAATATACTCTTGAACAGCAAATGAGATATCACCAATTCTGTTTCCAACTATCGCTTTCTCTACCCCTTTGTAAAGTGACTCTTTGGTTACCTTTAAAAGCAACCAGGTTTCCTGAGAAACCTCTCCAACAGGAAAGGTGTAAGCAGAATCGCCGTAGTAGCCCTTGTATAATGTTCCACAGTCCACTGAGATTATGTCTCCTTCTTTGAGATGATAATCCGAAGCAAATCCGTGAACCACTACATCATTAACCGAAATACAAAGAGCGTAAGGGAAACCATTGTAGCCGAGGAATGCTGGTACAGCTCCGTTATCACGAATGAAAGTGTCGGCAATATTGTTCAATTCGAGAGTTGTAACTCCGGAAACAATATGCTTTCCCACTTCCGCCAGAGTTTTTGATACTAAATGAGCATTCTCTCTAAGCATCTCCACTTCTTCCACAGTTTTTAGTTTTATCATTTTTAAAAGAACTTTGAAATCATTATTACATTCCCGTACGGCCTTTAAGACGTCCTGTCTTCATCAAACCGTCGTAGTGACGCATAAGCAAATGACTTTCAATTTGCTGAAGCGTGTCCAAAATTACACCAACCAAAATCAGCAACGAGGTTCCACCGAAAAACTGTGCAAACTGATTATTGACTCCGAAAATACGCGCAAATGCCGGCAGAATTGCTACCACGGCCAGAAAAATTGAGCCCGGAAGAGTAATACGAGACATAATTGCATCCAGGTATTCAGCTGTTTTTTTACCAGGTTTAATTCCAGGTATAAAACCTCCGTTTTTCTTCATATCTTCCGCCATCATAGTTGGATTTACAGTTACTGCTGTATAGAAGTAAGTAAAGGCAACAACCAGCAGGCCAAAAATAAAGTTATACCAAAATCCCCCTGGATTGGAAAGTGTAGCTGCTAATCCGCGTGTTGCATCAAAGCCGGCAAACATAAGAGGGACCATCATTAAAGCCTGTGCAAAGATAATTGGCATAACGCCTGCCGCATTTATCTTCAAAGGTATATACTGACGGACACCGCCATACTGTTTGTTTCCTACAATACGCTTGGCATACTGAACCGGGATCTTGCGGGTACCCTGTACAAGAGCAATTGTTGCAACAAATACAAAGAAAAGAATTACCAACTCAACAACCAGCATTAAAATACCGCCGCCTGCGCTTTGATTTATTCTTGCTCCTGCCTCTGCAAGAAGGGCGAATGGTAAACGAGCAACAATACCCACCATGATGATCAGGGAAATACCATTACCTAAGCCGCGATCGGTAATGCGTTCTCCTAACCACATTATGAACATGGTCCCGCCAATTAGTACTATAGTAGCAAAAATGTTAAATGTGAATCCAGGAAATAAAAATGCTGATGCAGGCAATTGAGCGTGCAAGTTGGCCATATAAGCAGGACCTTGAAGTGCTAAAATTGCAATTGTCAGATAACGTGTCCATTGATTCATCTTTCTGCGACCACTTTCACCTTCGCGCTGTAGTCTCTGAAAGTATGGAACCATAATTCCCAAGAGCTGAATAACAATGGATGCAGAAATGTAAGGCATGACACCCAATGCAAATATAGAAGCGTTGCCAAAGGCACCACCCGAGAACATGTTAAGCAAGCTTAACAGACCTTCGGATGCCTGGGACTGCAAGCCGCTAAGTTGAGTAGGATCGATACCTGGTAAAACCACATAGCTCCCAAGACGATAAACCAGCAATAAGAGAAAAGTATAAGTTATCCTTTTACGCAACTCTTCAATCTTGAAAATATTTTTTATAGTTTCGATAAATTTTTTCATCAGATAAATTAGATTTTAGTCGCCTTACCTTGCTGTGACTCAATCTGCATAATAGCCGATTTTGAGAAAGCGTGGGCTGTAACATCTAACTTGATAGTTAATGTTCCATTACCCAAAATTTTCACCTTATCATTTTTGGAAACCAAGCCAGCTTCTATCAATGTTTCTATCGCAAAAACCGTCTCTCCCAATTTTTCGCTCAGAGCTTGTAATGTAGACAAGTTAATTGCCTTATATTCAATTCTATTAATGTTATTAAATCCATATTTAGGAAGTCTCCTTTGAAGAGGCATCTGACCCCCTTCAAATCCTTTCTTACGAGAGTAACCGGAACGCGATTGAGCCCCGTTAAGTCCACGGGTAGATGTTCCTCCGTGGCCAGAACCTTCTCCTCGACCGATTCTTTTCTCTCTTCCGAGTGCTCCTGCAGATGGTGTAAGATTATGTAATTTCATTTGTATATTCTCCTATTAATTAATTCCTTCAACTTTTACAAGGTGTAAAACTTTCTTTATCATACCCTCGTTTACAGGATTCAATTCAAGTTCTACGGATTGATTAATTCTACGGATTCCCAAAGAAGCTAAATTGGCAGCTTGTCTTTCCGTAGCACTGTTCTTACTTATAATTTGGGTAACTCTGACTTTTGACATTACTAATCCTCCTTAACCTTTAAATACTCTGTTCATTGGGATACCACGAAGACCAGCAACAGTATATGCATCACGCATTTCCAAAAGTGCAGCAACAGTTGCTTTAACCAAGTTGTGAGGGTTAGAAGAACCCTTGGACTTAGCCAAAACATCATGGATACCTACTGATTCAAACACTGCACGCATCGCACCACCGGCTTTTACTCCTGTTCCTTCTGCAGCAGGTTTCATAAATACCCTTGCTCCGCCAAATTTTGCCTCCTGTTCATGTGGAATGGTCTTTTTATTTAGAGGAATCTTAACAAGATTTTTCTTTGCATCCTCTATACCTTTGGAGATAGCTGTTGTAACCTCATTTGCTTTACCAAGGCCATAGCCAACAACTCCTTTTTCGTCACCTACCACAACAATAGCTGCAAAGCTAAAGTGGCGCCCACCTTTTGTTACCTTCGTAACTCTCTGAATTGCCACCAATCTGTCTTTTAACTCAAGATCGGTAGTCTTAACTTTTTTTACATTTGTATTTGCCATACTTTATCTTAGAATTTAAGACCACCTTCACGGGCGGCATCTGCTAAACTTTTTACTCTACCATGGTAAAGATAGCCTCCGCGGTCAAAAGACACCTCTGTGACACCTTTCTCTATAGCGCGTTCTGCTGCCAGTTTACCAACTATTTTTGCAACTTCGATACCAGGTTTACTCTTACAAGACTCAACAATAGCTTTGTCTCTGGAACTTGCAGAGGCAATTGTAATGCCTTCGACATCGTTTATCAACTGAACATATATCTGCTTGTTGCTTCTGAACACAGCTAATCTTGGCCTCTCCTGAGTACCATTAACAACCTTGCGAATGCGGTGCTGTATTCTTTTTCTTCTTTCAATTTTATTTAAAGCCATATATCCTCCACTTATTATTTAGCGCTGGCCGACTTACCGGCTTTGCGACGAAGTTGTTCACCAACAAACTTAATACCTTTACCTTTGTAAGGTTCAGGTTTACGCAACGAGCGTATCTTTGCAGCCACCATACCAAGAAGTTGTTTATCGAAGCAGGTCATTGTCAATACCGGGTTGGCACCTTTCTTGGCAACTTCTGCTGTAGCCTTTATCTCAGTCGGCAACATTAAATGTATTTCGTGTGAGAAACCTAAACTCAGTTCCAGGATTTGTCCTTTTACCTCTGCACGGTAGCCAACTCCCACTAATTCTTGTTTTACAGTATATCCTGTAGAGACCCCTGTAACCATGTTCTGGATTAAAGAACGGTACAGACCATGCAATGAGCGGTGGCGGGGCTGATCAGTCGGGCGGTTGACTGTGACTACGCTTCCCTCAACGGTAACTGTTATGTCAGCATCAACTTTCTGAGCCAACTCACCTAGTGGGCCTTTAACCTTAACCACGTTTCCCGGTTCCACCTTGAGGGTGACTCCGGCGGGAAGGTTTACAGGTAATTTTCCTATTCGTGACATCTGTTATCTTGTATTAATATTATTACTTTACTATCTGTTAGTATACGTAGCAGATTACCTCTCCGCCAACATTGAGATCTTTTGCCTCTTTATCTGTAATTACACCTTTAGATGTAGAAATAATGGCAATTCCGAGTCCGTTCAATACCCTTGGCATATCATCAACACCTACATACTGTCTTAGGCCTGGTGAACTTACTCTTGAAATCTTTTTAATAGCCGGTTTCTTAGTATCTGGATGATACTTCAAAGCTATCTTTATAGTGTTGAATGGTGTGCCTTCAACAAGTTTGTAGCTTAGAATATAACCCTTCTCATGAAGAATACGTGTAAGTTCAAGCTTCATCTTTGAAGAAGGAATCTCAACAATCTTGTGTCCTGCAAGAGCTGCATTACGAACTCTTGTCAAAAAATCTGCGATTGGATCAGTCATTTTATTTTGTTTTAGTTTTTAACCGACACCCACCGGGTGCCCGATATCCAATAATTAATTATATATAGGTGGCACTTTGCCACATTCATTCTACCAACTAGCTTTGCGAATGCCCGGGATAAGCCCCTTGCTGGCCATTTCACGAAACTGAATACGGCTGATACCGAAAATACGCATATACCCTTTTGAACGACCTGTTAATGAACAACGGTTATGCTGACGAACAGGGCTTGCATTCTTTGGAAGTTTGTCAAGAGCCGCATAATCGCCTGCTTCTTTAAGAGCATTGCGTTTTTCTGCATACTTGGCACATAGTTTAGCGCGTTTGACTTCGCGTGCTTTCATTGATTCTTTTGCCATTACCTATCTCTCTTTTTATAGATTATTTCTTAATATTTTTAAAAGGCAAACCAAATTCACGAAGAAGTGCATATGCCTCTTCATCCTTCCGGGCTGTAGTGACAAAAGTTATCTCCATACCGAGAATTTTGGTAATCTTGTCAATATCAATCTCCGGAAAGATAATCTGCTCTTTAATACCAAGAGTGTAATTACCTTTGCCGTCAAATTTTTCACTAATACCTTTAAAATCTCTTATGCGGGGTAAAGAAATGGAGATAAGTCTCTCAAGAAATTCATACATCTTTGCAGAGCGCAGAGTTATCTTAACACCTATAGGCATACCTTTACGCAGTTTAAAATTTGAGATATCCTTATGGGAGTAGGTCAACACAGCTTTTTGACCTGTAATTGTTGTTAACTCCTGTAGAGCGACCTCTACAAGTTTCTTGTCTCCTGTAGCTGCACCCACACCCTGGTTAATATTAATCTTGGTCAATTTTGGTACCTGCATAACCGAGGTATAACCAAACTCTTTTGTAAGCTTGCCGATAATCTCTTCTTTATACATCTTCTGTAGAGCCGGAATATATCCTTTAACTACTACTTGAGCACCTTCCGTTTTTGCAGCCTTTTCTACTTTTGCTGCTTTTACTTTAGTGGCTGCTTTTGGTGCAGCATTTGGTTTAGTACTTGCCATTATTTAATCTCCTCTCCAGATTTTTTCGCGTAACGAACTAATTTTCCTTTATCATTCCTCCGACGGCCAATACGAGTCGGACCTCCCTTAACAGGATCCACAACCTGCAGGTTAGACACATGAATACCAGCCTCTTGCTTAATGATGCCACCTTGTGGTTGTTTTGCATTGGGTTTGGTGTGTTTGCTAACCATGTTGATTCCCTCAACAATGGCACGATCCTTTTCTGTAATCACCTCCAGAACTTTACCTGTTTTTCCACGGTCGTTCCCGGCATTTACATACACGGTGTCGCCTTTTTTAATATGTAGTTTCTTATTCATATCCTTTCTATACCTTAAATTATAACACCTCCGGTGCTAAAGATACAATCTTCATATAGTTGTCACGCAACTCCCTGGCAACCGGTCCAAAAATACGGGTACCACGAACCTCACCCTGGCTGTTTAATAACACACATGCATTGTCGTCAAAGCGGATATATGAACCATCTGCACGACGGATCTCCTTTTTTGTACGAACTATTACCGCTTTGGAAACTGAACCCTTTTTAGCATCGCCTCCCGGTATGGCACTCTTTACGGTAACTACTATTTTATCGCCAACTCCGGCATAACGGCGGCGGGTCCCCCCTAAAACTCGGATACAAAGAACTTCCTTTGCACCACTGTTATCTGCCACCAATAATCTCGATTCTTGCTGTATCATGGCTTATTTAACTTTTTCTACAATTTCTACTAGTCTCCAGCATTTTGACTTACTCATAGGACGAGTCTCCATGATGCGAACGGTATCCCCTTCGTTACACTCATTTTTCTCGTCATGAGCAACAAATTTAGTGGTTTTATTTACGAACTTGCCGTAAATAGGATGTTTTACTTTTCTTTTAACAGCAACCACGACAGACTTGTCCATCTTGCTGCTTACCACTATTCCTACTCTTTCTTTACGAAGATTTCTTTCCATGACTATTTTTTGTCCTGCTTTGTTTCCACCTGGCTCAACAGAGTGAGCATTCTGGCAATATTTCTCCTTGCTTTCTTAATCTGAGATAAATCATCTGACTGAGAAATAGAATGATTCATCTTTGTGCGCAACAGGTTTGTTTTTTCAGTCTCAATGCGCTCTCTAAGATCATTTAAGGATAACTCTCGTATCTCTTTAGTTTTCATTTTACTTCTGCATTAAATTATTCAGTATAATCTCTACGAACTACAAATTTTGTAATTACCGGGAGTTTCTGAGCACCCAAACGAAGTGCCTCTTTGGCAATCTCCAATGGAACTCCTTCTGCTTCAATCAACATACGTCCGGGAGTGATAGGACAAACGAACCCTTCCGGAGCTCCTTTACCTTTACCCATACGAACTTCAGCCGGTTTCTTTGTAAATGGTTTATCAGGGAAAACGCGGATCCAAATCTGACCTTCACGTTTCATGTATCTTACTACGGCCTGACGGGCAGCCTCAATTTGCTGACCGGTTAGCCAGCAAGACTCAGTAGTTTTAATCCCGAATGATCCAAACGAAAGCTGATTACCCCTTTGAGCAATCCCTTTCATACGGCCCTTCTGCTGCCTTCTGAATTTGGTTTTTTTTGGTTGTAACATTGTTTTTTTACAGTTTAACGATAACAGTAAATATGTTTGTAGTGCTTTGGTCTAAAAAAAATACAGGCTAAAACCCTGTCCTCTAACCAAATACGCATATTGATCACATATTTAGCGGGATGCAAATATACCAAAAAATTTAAATGTGCAAAAATTTGAGAGAAAATTTTACATAAAATGAACTTTCAAGATACGAATCAGGTTTCCACCCCAAAAGAGTTCCAGCTCCTTTTCTGTATAACCTCTCCTCAACAGTTCAATTGTTATATTCTTCATCTTTGAAGCGTTTTCAAGGCCAACAACCCCTCCTCCACCATCAAAATCTGTACCGATTCCAACATGTTTAATGCCCACCAGGTTCTTTACATAGTCTATATGGTCTGCAATATCTTTAACAGTCACACTCTCCTTTGGTTTTTCCGACAGAAAAAATCTCCCGGTTGCTATCTGAATGAGCCCTCCTTTGGCTGCAATAGCCTTTATCTCATCGTCTTTTAAATTCCTGTTGTGATTTTTGATGTTGTACACCCCCGAATGGCTTGCAATAACCGGCAGTTTGCTTACTTTAACAACATCGTATAAAGTCGCAGTAGATGCATGTGACAAATCAATCACCATACCCAGACGATTCATCTCTTGTACCACCTGAATACCGAATTGTGAGAGACCGCCATGCTCGGCTACTGAATCCATCGAGGCGTCGCATATATCATTGTTTTTATTATGGCACAAAGTAATTGCCCTGACTCCCATTTTGTAAAAAACTTCAACCTCTTTTATATCCGTTTCCAGTGCGTACCCGTTTTCAATAGTCTGTACCACAGAGATAACACCTTTTTCCTTATGTCTGAGCAAATCTTTTACCGTATATGCTAATGCAGCCCCATCATATGATTCTGTATATTTTTTAAATTTCAGAAGTTCTCCTTTCACGTATTTGTTAGCTTCTGATAAGGACACAGAATCTCTCTTACCCTGAGCAACGTAGATAGCAAAGAAAGCTGCATCCAGTCCACCCTCCTTCATGAGGGGAAAGGTCACCTGCACTTTTACTCCTGGTTTGGCATCAGGATTATTCAGACGAAGCGCAGAGTCATTATGGGTGTCTATCGTCAAAATCCTGTTGTGAATTTTATCTGCCTTTCTTATCAGATCTGTTTCTGAATAATTTTTCGACAATAACCGTGACGGCACTAATACGACGACTGTTAAAACAGAAACCCTTACAAGAGTGTTAAATAAATTCCCCATTTTTTATAGTTTATGTAACCAGGACATTTTTTTTGCAAGTATTAATATAAGTATTGCCATCAATAACATAGCAAACAAAAACCACACCCCCAGTCCACTCATAAACAGAATCGGGGCGAATGTAATAACCAGTATCTCTACAGGGGCAATAGGAAGGTATGCAAGTGCATAATCATCCAATGCCTTGCTCTCCATTTTTGGATCAACAATTCTTAACAGGGCAATCCCCATAGCCATTGTACCGGTCCACCATCCCCAGGCAAATATTGATCTTTCGAACCAGTAATCTTTAAGAATCCTCCTGCCAAAAAAGAATGAGATAAACCAAACCAGTACTACTCCAAAAAGTATTAGTATAATTAAGGGAATAGCATATTTCACAACAATACTCAACTTAATTGAAGCAACACCAAAAGCGACAAGCAAATCTGTAAATGTTCCGCTCAGTCTGTTTATCTGAGTCGGGCAGATGTAATCCGATATATTGTACCTGTCAAGTATCTTTTTTAAAACAAGACCAACTATGAAGGCGCAGGAAAAAACTGGCAACTCCAGTTTTGGAGCATATACTTTTACCCCCTGACTTATCAGATAACCCAAAAAAGCAATCACAAAAACAAATGCAAGATGAAAAGCCAGTGAGTCTATTGAAATTGAAGAGGTGGTGCTCATTCCGGCATTCTCTCTTTTTTCTTTTGGAGTAAGTCCTGTTCTCAGATCATCGGGAAGTTCGGAAAAATCTTTAATAAATGCAGTTTCCCCTCTTTTTGTCGCTTTCTTTACAAAAATCAACCCCACAACTATTGCCATGATGATACCTATGGTTGCTGTCGTCATCCCCAGGCTCCTTGCCTCTTCCCAACCAAGTCTTTCAAAAGCAGATCCCATGGCTGCTGCTGTACCATGTCCTCCATAAAAGCCGGTAGGCAGCATAATCCCAAATGCTGAATTAAGATCCGGCCAGATAAGCTTTAACACAAAAAGTCCAAAAAAACCGGCTATTGACCACTGAAGTAACATTCCCAACTGCGCATATGCCCAAATAGACCCTACTCTGCCTCCCACCTCCTTGAATGAAAATTTTGGAGATGAAAGGGGTAGCGATGCAAATACCAGAGCAATTAAAATTGCCGAATACGTTCCAAGTTGGCTGGAAAAAGGAAGTACACCAAAACCGTTAGGCCCCAGGGCAAGCCCCAGAAATCCAGCTATCAAGCTTGGCGGAATAAAGAGTTGCTGTATAAATTTTACCTTAACCCGAATAAGTTTTCCAATTAAGATAAGACCAAAAATGAGGCCGAGGTCCGTGAAGAGGGTCCAGGGTCCATAAGCAGAAGAGATCATAGGTTATGTTATTTTAGATCAAAGATAATATTTTTAATTTCCTTCCGATTGCTGCCACATGATTTTTTGTTATATACCACCCTCTGAAATAAGAACTCGTTCCGACAAACTCAAGTACTGTAAAAAACAAACCCGTTTTAATAATTTCAATCGTCAGATTTTTGGAAAGTTATTCTCAATATATTCACACACCTCTTTAGTTAAAGCTTTCAGTTCAGATGAGATAATTCCTGTCTTTCTCCAGTTTTCAATTTTTTTGTTGCTTATTTCAAAGATATGATTTTCAATTGGGGTCAGCCGTTGAATATAGCCCGTATCTTTTGTGTTATATATCTTGCTAAAATCTAAATATTTCTCACCGTTTCCTGTTGTGACCGGGAATACATTTGCTTTAAGTATCAATGCCATATCACACATTTTTGAGTTATATGTGTTATCCCTCTTTTTTAGCAGGCAAGAAATATCGTCCCCTGCTTTTACCCAGGCTGGTATTGCAACAGAACATGCAGGATATCCCAGAACCGCCCAGAAAGTGGTAAGCTCTGGATTCTCTCCCTTTTTGACACCTTGAATTACGCAAGAGTTTGCAGTACTTTTTCTTGGAATAAAATCTGAATCCGGGAAAAAGCCTTTTTGAAAGAGTTCCATAGCTTCTTCGCTTTTAAGGTCAACTCCAAGAAGCGAGTGATAATATGATCTGGAAAGGTTATTAAAGATCCACTGTGGGCTGAACTCTTTTGCCGGTGCCCCTTGTGCCATTATATAAGATGCTGTCTGATAACGGATGTACCCTTGTCCCCCATCATATTTTCCGTTATATGAGAAATTCGTATAGACCAGATAGCCGTTTGGAGCGACAGAAGGGTCATTCACATCAATCATAAAATATCCGTCTGTATAGGTTTCAAAATAGGCGGCACCTCCGTCTGCATCAATAACTCCGTAGTTTGCTGATACTTTCATGGGTCTGCCGAGAGTATCAAGAAAATATTTAAACTCAATTACGTTTTTGCAGACTTCAAGGGCTCTTCTCATCAGGGCTCCGTTATTTGTGCTGATGCTCTCCTCAGTAAGGTTGTATGACATTGTATTCATTATGGAGAACCCCTGTGAGTTTGTTCCAATCCATATACTGGCTTTTGTTTCGTCTTCTGAATCGCTTCTCGCAATGCCGATAAGGGGATATCCTCTGTGGTCGGAATATATTAGTCTATGGTTCATGTTTTGAGTATCGGTATTTTTCCACATCAGTGGCCGGCCATCTTTTGTAGCTTTGCCTGTTATGATTACCGTTGTGCAAGAGAGGGCCTCAACAGGCACAACTATTATCAGCAGAAAAGTTAAGAGTAGAAATGATATCTTTTTCATTACAAATGATTTTTATAATTTTACAACGGATTCTGGATGAGAAACTTATTTGAGCTTACCTCAGCTTCAGGAAACAGCCATTGCCATTCTTTATCTCCTGCAGCTCTGTATCTGTTTGCCTCTCCCATGCCTTGTTCATCGTACATATTGTAGTTAGAGGCAAGTGGATCTACGTTTGCAGGCATTACGGTGCTGTTGTTCCACCCACCCTGATTATACCCGTCTCTTGGTTTAGGACCTCTGTCCAACGGTATATTTTGCCTCTTGAGATCGAACCATCTGAACCCTTCTGCCCAAAGTTCTATTCTCCGTTGAATCATGATTTCGTCTATAAGAGCATCTCCTGTCTTTACAGAAAGTGTGTATTGCGGGTCTCGGCTCTTTGCCAACGGGTAAAGAGCGCTTGCAGCTTCGCTCCATTTGCCCTGACGAGCAAGGGCCTCAGCCTCAATCAGCATAAGTTCAGGTAGTCTGATATAAGCAAAGTCTGCGCATTTATCTGTATTGTTTGTAAGTAGCCATTTGTTAGACATAAAATTACGTTTATTCCCGTTTGGAGGTATTATTGGCTGTGGGGTGTAGTTTTTATCCTGTGCCCTTGGAAACCACAAAGTTTTTCTTACATCGGTACTGCTTATTTTTTCATACAGAAGATTATAAATTGCCCTTGGTGTGTTTCTGTTGTAACTTACATTCATATTTGAAATAAAGCTATGCCAGTCTCTGAGGGTGCCCGCCTGATCCTGAACCGCATATTTTCCCCATATCCACTCCGTATTGGTCTGGTCGCTCATCCTCTGGTTGATCGTAGTATAAGTGTCGGCCTGCAGTTCGGCTCCGGACAAGTTTATAACTTCTCTAGCAAAAGATGCCGCCTCTGCCCATCTGCCCTGAACCAGCATTACCCTGGCCTTGATAGTTCTTGCCACATGTATGTCTATATGTGACTTATTTGTTCTCTTTATTGTAACATCTTTCAAAAGAGTTATTGCTTCGTCCATGTCATCGTTAATCAGTTTGTAAACCTGCTCTAAGGTAGATCTTGGAAGAGGATCAAGATTATTGTCGGTTTTTATTATAATTCCAAGCTGTGTATTTTCTCCTCCCGGTTTGTACCTTTCTCCAAAGCATTGTACAAGATTGAAATGGGAGAAAGCTCTGTATACCAATGCCTGACCCTTGATATAATCTCTCTCTTGTTTTGGCCCTGTCACATTATCAATATTCTGAAGTACCTTATTTGTATTTCCGATAATCCTGTAGAAAAAGCGATAATTGTAGGTGAGGTCTTTATCTGAAATTGAGCGGTGCATCAACCAGGTTGCTGCTGTCTGAAATACGGGATTGTTTCTGGTATAAACCACATCGTCGCTCATCATTGCAAGGTTAAGGATAAAGGTCTGGTATCCACCCTGACCGTAGTATGACGTAGAGGTTCCTGTTGTAGACGACGCCTCATACATAAGTCTATGGATTCCGTTTATGGCCATCAATGCATCGGAAGTAGTACCAAAAATAGTAGCTTCATCTACGCTTTGTGTAGATTTGGTTTCAAGAAAATCTTTATTGCAAGAGACTAAAACTGTAGCAAATAGCACCAGTATAAATAATATATTTTTCATTATTTAATGTATTACAAATTGAAATTAATACCTATTATGACTGTCCTTGAGGGGCTGTATCTGTCACCATTATTGTCATAACCGTTCAGGTTATAGTTTGAGTTCATCCCTGTTCTTTTGTTAAAAACAAATACATTATCCGAAGAGGCATATATCCGTAAATTACTTACTCCAAGTTTATTTGTAAACTTGTTTGGTATTGTGTATGATATACTCACATTTTTTAATTCGAGCATATCTGAGCTCACCAGCCAACGAGTAGATCGTTGTGCTTTTAAACTCAATGCGGGGTTGCCATCGTCTAAACGAGGTACATTTGTTTCCTGACCAGGTGTATTCCATCTTTCCAGAATATCCTGATGGAGTGATTGATTAGATCTGTTATTAGGGCTCATAAGATTATAATATGTGAAGTCGTACATTTTACCACCTAACTGATAACTTAAGAGTACTGACACATTAAAATTCTTGTAAGTGAACCCCGATTGTATGCCTCCGTATATCTTGGGAATTGAACTTCCTGACCAATCTTCTTTAGCTTGATTGATATCGGAAGTATAGCTCTTACCATTGACTGTTATAAGATTTGTTGCACTCTCGTTTGGAATATACAAGCAGTCTCCGTTTTCCGGATTTACCCCTGCCCATTGAAGCAGCCACCATTCGTATCTGGAATGTCCCTCCTCTACTCTCTGATAGCCACTATTAATATTGTATGGATCTATTGGCAGACTGGAAATATTGTTTTTAAGCATTGCCCCGTTAATATCCACATTCCATTTTATGTTATCTCTCTTTAAGATATCAAAACCTAACTGGAATTCTAATCCTGAGTTAGACATAGAACCGGAGTTAAGGTCCTGTGAAGCAATACCGCTTGCAGGAGAAAGAGGAACAGAAAAAAGCAGATTGCTCGACTTACGAAAAAAATATTCGACAGAACCCCGAAAGAAATTAAACATCCCAAATTCCAATGCTGCATCATAGCTGCGGTTTACCTCCCATTTCAGGTTTTTGTTACCGAGACTACTCTGTACATAACCAGGCTCATTAGCGTTTTGAGATTTTGTATATAGTGCCTGCCATGGATAATAACTTCCAATATCGTCATTACCTACCTGTCCGAAAGATGCTCTAAGCTTGAGCTCGTCAATAAACTTGAATTGTTTAATGAAATCCTCCTGTTCTAATCTCCATGCTCCTCCCAATGACCAAAAATTACCCCATCTTGCATCTTTGTAAAAGCGCGAACTTCCATCTCTGCGGAACGATGCCGACAAGATGTACTTATCTGCATAGCTGTAATTTATTCTGGATAAATAACCTTCTGTTCTATATTTCTGAGAATATGAATTAGGTTGTGAGTTTATGTTTACATAGTTTGCCAGTTCATAGTTATCAGAAAAAATCTGGTCTCTGAGAGATGCAGAAAGATAGTTGTATTCATAGCTATAGCTTTCGTGTCCAAAAAGTATATCTACTGTATGTTTACCATAAGTTTTATTCCAGGTAAGCAACTGGTTGACGGTCCATGTAGTTGTAAAACTGTTCGATTTTGTTGAGGTCGCTGTATTGCCTTTATCCGGATAGACAACCGAGGCAGAAGCAGAACGATACGCATTGGATGTAACAGCAGCATTTATTGTAAATTTGAAGCCTTTCAGAAAAGATATTTCGATGTATGGTTTAGCGCTGATCATCTGCCTGTTCAGTTTGTCGATCCTGTTTTGTAATTCAATTGCAGGATTGGTTCCTGATGCAAAATCCCTTTTTGGAACAATCGTCCCATCCTCTAATGTATAGCCTATCCCAAAATCATATCTTCTGTTGCCATCTTCGTCAAGGACATAAGATCCGTCATTTGGATTGTGTATGTGTACCGGATATATCGGGCCTATATATCTTGTAAACAGGAACGGGTTTGAAAGATTTCCCATACCCTCATCCTGCATCCCTGCTACGGAACTTATATTTGCGCCAAGATTAATCCCCGTTTTAAACCAGTTATTAAGTTTTGAATTGATATTGGTTCTGGCGGAATATCGCTCAAAGTCGGAACCAATAATAAAGCCTCTCTCATTTGTGTATCCGAAAGAGGCGTAGTAATCAGTTTTTTCATTTCTTCCATTTATTGAAAGGGCATAATCCTGAGTATAGCCCTGTTGCTTTATTGCTTTCTCCCAGTCCAGGTCGTCGGACCAAAGTAGTTTTGCATTAGAATTAAGTTTTCCATTTATGTCTACAACTTCTGTTGGTTCTACATTATAAGGGTTGTACGAAAGTTGCGATATGAGGTTGTTTGATGCCTGGAATCTTGCTTGTTCATCATTCATTCCCCCTCTGAGTGCCTTATTTTTGAGATTTTCCCAATAAAGTTCCATGTAATCCTCAATTCCCACCCTGCTATAATCGGACATCTCGCTGGATGTGAATCCGTTCGCCAGCTTAAATGAGATCTGAGTCTTTTCTGACACTCCTTTTTTGGTTGTAATTACTACTACTCCATTTGCAGCTCTTGAACCGTAAAGTGCAGAAGATGAGGCGTCTTTAAGAATCGTCAAACTTTCAATATCTGATGGATTAATGTTTGATATTACTCCGGAGTACGGCATACCATCCAGAATTATCAGAGGATCATTACTCGCATTGATTGAACCAATACCTCTGATGCGGATACTTGCGTCGGAACCGGGCTGACCATTGGCAGAGTTTAACATTACGCCCGGAGTAACTCCTGAAAGCGTATTAGTTATTGTTGTTACAGGACGGAGCTCAAGCTTTTTTGAATCAATTTTTCCGGCAGAACCGGTAAATGACCCTTTGGTTGTTGAACCGTAAGCAACAACCATAACCTCTTCCAGATTAGTAGACTCAGCAGTGAGCTGAATATCAATGATGGCTCTGTTATTAATGGCTATCTCCTCTGTTTTGAATCCGATATAGCTTACAACCAGTGTCTGATTGCCACTTTCTGGCTGAATGGAATATGCTCCCCGAGTATCTGTGATAGCACCAATAGATTTGTTCTCCTTAATGAAAATTGAGGCAAACGGTACTGGCTCTCCAGTATCTTTCTCAATTATTACACCTTTTACCGTATGTCGGCTCTCGATTTGTACCTCCGGAATTACCTGATTTACGGCTGTCTCGTTTGGGACAAGTTCTCTGGGTGTAAGTGCAATCTGTTTCTCGGTAATTTTATAAACAATATTTTTCGTGCCAAGCAGTGTCCTTAACACATTTTCCAGAGGTTCTTTATTGGTGTTTATGGTTACCCTGTCGTTTATTCCATTAAGAGCATTGGAATAAACAAAGGTGAAATCGCATTGTTTCTCAATAGCTTTGAGAACTGTTTTGAGGGGTGTTTTTGATAAATTAAGGGTAATTTGCTGTGCAGAAAGATTTAAGTCACACAATAACAACCCGATAAGAATTATCAGTATCCGGAAGTTTGCTTTCATATGTATAAAGTTTAGAAATTTTCAGGTTATATACTACTATACATTTCAGCCCAAAAAAACCCTAAACGCCCAGATAATAATTTTGATAAGTGAATATAGGAGTTATCTCCTCGTCAGAAATATTTGTTTATCTTTGATCACATAGTCTATTGGCGAACAATACTTTATTACCTCCATAATCTGCACTACAGATTCAGATTTGAACTGCGCAGTAATTTTGCAGGAGAGAATTGATTTATCTTTTACAATAAACTCTGTTCCATGCCATCTCTCAAGCTTTACAAGTACTTCTTCTATAGGTGTATCCTCAAAGATAAGCATCCCCTTTTTCCAGGCAACAGATTTAACGGTATCGGCATTTTCAATGAATCTGATTGTGTTATTCTTTCCAATTACGACTGATTCCATCGGTTTTAATTTCTTTATATACTCTTTAGAAAATCTGCTTCTTGCAGATATTAATTTGATGGAACCGGAAAAGAGCGTTGCCTGGGCATCATTGTCTTCTTCATATGAGCGTATCAGAAATTTGGTCCCAAGTACCTCAATTTTAAGCCCCTTGTTTGTAGAGACTATCATTGCAGTATCGGGATTACTTTTTACCTCAAAAAAGGCCTCTCCTGATATTTCAACTTCTCTGTAATTTCCTGTAAATCTCTCAGGATAAGTAATTCTGGTATCGGAATTTAGCCACACTGTGGAACTGTCCGGCAAAGTCACCAACCCCTTGACACCTTTGTTTGTGTAAAAACTGAGTGTGTTTATTTTTCTCGCTCTCAAAGAATTTGCAGGAATTTTATTGCTGGCGTTTACGGCCAGATGGCCTGAAAGATAGTACTGGTAAATATTCAGTCCTATAGCCAATAACAGCAAGACAGATGCAGCAACCCTAATAAAGAGGGTCCGGAATCTTGTTTTTTCCCTGTTGACTTGTAAGTTCTCTCTGTAAAAATTAATAAACTCACTCCTGTCTGCCTCTTCCGGAGGCAGACTTGAAATAACGCAGAGATTTTTTAGACCGATAAAATATTTTCTATTAGCCTCATTTAGAGCGATCCATTTTAAAACCTCCTCCTGTTCCGAAAGTGAGGCTCTCCCCTCAATAAATTTTATTATTAATTGCTTTCTCATATTATTATCCTATAAATACTATACAAACTGGCAGTCAATAACCCTAAAGCGACAGGTAAAAAATCCTTTAACTCTTTTCTGAGAAGCTTTAGTGCCTGCATTATTCTGTATTCAACATTTTTTACTGAAACTGACTGCTGTCTGGAAATATCTTCATAACTGAATCGTTTAAATCTGCTCATTAAAAAGGCTTCCCTGGTCTTCTCAGGAAGCATGCTAAGCGCGTAGTGAAATTTAGCCATAAATTCATTGGTCAGCAGTAAATCGGCAGACTTGTCAGATAATGCCTCATAATTAATGTTCCTCGTTGCATTTTCTGTGCTGCTGTTGTATTTGGCCTTTACAAGATTATGTTTCAATATATTGACACACTTATTACGAGTCATCGTCAAAATATATGACTGAAGATTACCGTTAACATCAATCAACGATCTGTTTTCCCATAGACTCAGAAAAACGTCATGGGCAACACACTTCGACTGGTTCATGTCTGACAGGTACTGATATGCAAAATAAACAACCTTGTGAAGAAATTTAAGGTAAATTTCCTCAAAAGCTTTCATTGAGCCATTTTTCAATTCCGAAGCAGGCCGATCGAACATAAAAACAATAATACATCCAAAGTTAATATTTTTGGTCTAATTCTTGAACGTACCACGATAATGGCTATTTTTGCAAACAGAAAAAATTAGACATAGTCATACAAAGCGCATGTTCAGATTTTTAATTAAATGCGGTGCAATTTTACTATCAGTTTTGTCTTTTGAGATTACAGGATACTCTCAGGATAAAGGCTATGCTTTAGGGTATAAGCTGGAGGGGAACGACACAGTTTACCAGATAAAGATAAAAGAGCTCTATCTCTTTTCCAGACCCAAAAACAGAAAAAATGCCAAAGAGTGGAGAGAATATTACAGGCTGATTTATAACTTTAAAAAAACCTATCCGTATGCACTTTTAGCCCGGGAAAAAATCAATGAGGCAGACAGCATACTGGAAAGCAGACACTTCAGTAACAGGGAACGTGAAAAATATATTAAGAGCGTTGAAAATCAGCTCTTCAGAGATTTTGAAAAGCCGCTGCGTAAAATGACATTCTCACAAGGGAAACTACTTCTCAAGCTAATTGACCGGGAAGTCGGGCAGAGTTCTTTCTACCTTATCAAAAACTACAGAGGTGGCTTTACCGCAGGTTTCTGGCAAGGAGTCGCAAAAATATTCGGGTCAGATTTGAAACAACCCTATGATAAATTTGGTTCCGACCGGCTTACAGAAGAGCTCGTGATAATGTATCAGAATGGTTCTTTTGACTACCTCTATTACTCTCTCTACAATTGATTTCCGGAGAGCCATCTCATCTTACCCTCTGCTGAATCGTAGCAAAGATATTCACATCCGTGTATCCACTCACCAAGAATATAAAATTCCGCTCCGAGCGGAGTTTTGATATTACCCGGTGTATGAATGTGGCCAAAAATAAAATAGTCAACATTTTCTCTTTCCTCAAAATCACAGGCATATTTATAGAGTGGTTCTTCTTCTCCTCTAAACTTATACACTCCTCCTCCTGAGAGTCTGCTGTTCTTTGACCACCTGTAAGCAACTGCAAATGTCCATCTTGGGTGAACAGTAGCAAGCATAAACTGAAGAAATTTTGAATGAAACATCTTTTTCAAAAAAAGATGCGAAGGCTCCAGTGCTGTTAGCTCATCACCATGGGCAAGACAGAATTTTTTCCCTTCTATCTCAATAACAGAAGGCTCTTTTAATATCTCAAGGCCTATCTCCTTTTCAAGATAACCGAACGTCCACATATCGTGATTTCCCTTGAAGAAAAAGATTCTTACGCCTCTGTCGGAAAGGCTGGACAATGCTCCAAGTACCCTGGTGAACCCCCTTGGCACCACATATTTGTATTCGAACCAAAAATCAAATATATCTCCGATAAGGTAAACAGCCTTTGTTTGAGGTGGCAACTCCCTCAGAAACTTTGCAAATTTTAACTCTCTCTCCCCAGGATCAAAAGCTTTTAAACCAAGATGAACATCAGATACAAAGTAATATAAAGAGCTTCTTTCTGCCATGATTTTTTACAGTATTACTGATCCAAGACAAATTGAACCTACAATTGCACAGTATATTGCAAAACCTATAAGTTTAGTTCTGCTTACAAGTGAGATCATAAGTCTGCAAGCCAAAAGTCCCGCTGTGAATGCAGCTATAAATCCAAAAACCAATGATGTAGCACTGATACCGGATGTCGAAGCAGACAAATTTCCTGAAAACAGTTCAAGAAAAGCCTCCCCCAGGACTGGAACCAGAACCATTAAAAATGAAAATCTGGCAATCTGATCTTTTTTTACCCCAAGAAGTAATCCTGCAGAGATTGTAGCGCCAGATCTGGACAGCCCGGGCAGTACGGCAACAGCCTGGGCAATACCAATTACAAATGCATCCTTATATGAAAGTTCTTTCTCTTTAGGTTTGTAATAATTAGAAATCGTAAGCAAAAGTGCAGTTATCAGCAGGGAGATTCCCACAACAAGCAGCCCTGAGCCAAAGATTGCTTCTACATAATCCTTTAAAAAAATACCCACTATGAACACGGGTATCATTGAGATCAAAATTTTATAGATATAAATTGACTCATCATTTAGTGTGAATTTAAAAAAACCATTAAGCAGTTTCCATATCTCTTTTCTGAAAATCACAATTGTACTCGCTACTGTTGCAGCGTGCACTACAATTTCGAAACTCAGATTTTCGCTTTCTATACCCAGCAACTCTTTGCCTATCGTCAGATGACCGCTGCTGCTGACTGGCAGAAATTCAGTTAGCCCTTGAACAAATCCTAAAATCGAAGCTTCTAAGCCACTCATTTTTGCTTTGGTTTATACATTATTGCAAAAATTTCCACAGCAAAACCAAGAAGAATTATGACAGGTGCCAAAACAATTCTCCTTAAACTGAACATCTCCTCTTTTGGAAATATGTCCGGATCTGTGGTGCCTCCACCGGTCATCAGCACATAGCCGATTATCATCAAAGCCAGACCAGCAACAACATAGATGAGGTTCTTGAATGGAATTGCAAACCTCCCTTGATTTTTGATATTAATATTACTCATATTTTTATTTAGTGTTGTTTTAATCAATAATATATCTCATCTGAAGATACAGAAACAAGTTTATTTACAACAAAATAAGTACTTATCAGACATATCAGAACTCCTAAAACCATGACAGAAAGAAGCACCAGAATAATAAATTTAAGATCAAAAATCAGGTAGAGTTGTTGTAAATCTCTCCAGACAAAATAGAGCATTATCGAGAGCAGAGAGACGGAAAGAACACCCGATATCAAACCCTGGTATATTGCCTGGATCAAAAATGGTTTGCGTATGAACGATTTCTTTGCTCCAACAAGTTTCATCGTGTGAATTGTAAATCTCTTGGAATAGACATTAAGTCTTACAGTATTATTTATAAGAACAAATGAGACAAAAAGGAGAAGGACAACAAAAAATCCCAATACAATCCCGAATCTTTCCATATTCTGGTTAATGACATTAACCAGCGACTCCTGATACACCACCTCTTTTACGTTGGGATCTTCCATTAGCTCTTTTTCAATAACTTTCAGACTGTCGCTCAGCACATACTCCGCTTTAAAATAGAGATCCACAGAGATCGGAATTGGATTCACTTCAAAAATGTTTAAAAAATCTTCTCCTAAAAGCTCTTTCATCTCTTTTGTTCCTTGTTCTTGTGAGATAAAATCTGCCTTTTTTACAAACTCTCTGGTTTCCAGGCTATGGGATATTGCTTGTGCCATTTCGTTTGAAGTGCCGTTCTCAAATATAACAGAAAGTTTAATATTTTCCTTAAAGTAGTCGGATACGGATTTTGCGTTTACTGCGAGAATACCAATAACACCAACAAGCAACAGCACCAAACTGATGCTGATAACCGAGGAAAGATAGGAATGGATCAGCCTTCTTAAAATTATTCTTTTTTCTCTGTTTCTCATATTACATCAAGTTCCAAAGATAGATATTTCTACTAAATTAAATTAATTTTATTACCTTTGTAAAGAATCTGCCTATAAAATTTAAACTAAAAAATGAGTGAACCAACAAGAGTACTTTATGTGAGCTCTGAGATATTTCCTTACACACAAGAATCCAGTATTTCTACCATAGGGAGATTCTTACCGCAGGGAGTACAGGAGAGAGGTTGCGAGATTCGCTCATTTATGCCTAAATATGGATGCATAAACGAAAGAAGAAATCAACTTCACGAAGTTATTCGCCTCTCGGGCATGAACATTATCATTAATGATATTGACAGGCCTTTGATTATTAAAGTATCATCTATTCCTGCTGCCCGTATGCAGGTATATTTTATTGATAATGAAGATTATTTCTTCAGGAAACAAATTTTCAAGAATGACAACGAAGAGTATTTTTCCGATAATGACGAAAGGGCTATTTTTTTTACCCGCGGGGTACTGGAAACTGTAAAAAAACTTCGCTGGAAACCGGATATCATACATTGTCAGGGATGGGTAACTCACCTGTTACCAATATATTTGAAAAAGGTTTTTCATGATGATCCTATTTTTACAGAGAGTAAAGTGGTGATTTCACTTTATGATGAGGCTTCTGATCAAGTTTTTAACGAATCTACAAGGTCTAAAATTATTGTACCAGGCATTAAGAATAAGGATTTAGAACTGTTGACTCCGGCGAATGGCATAAATCTTGCTAAACTAGCAATTCAGTATGCAAATGGTATAATTATGGGCAGTGAGAGCATCTCATCTGAACTTGTGGATATGGTGCTCAAGAATTCGATTCCTACGCTCCCTTACATAGACATTTCACAACCAGAATCTACCTACATACAAGACTACATTAAATTTTACGATCAAATTTTGGGGAAAAATGACAAAAAGGAATAATTTCCGATCTGCTGCGGCACTACTACTATTTTCACTAATTACAGTTTCCTGCATAACTACGGACAAATCTCTCGGGGATAACTTTATCCCGGAAAATTATAATGTTAGTGTTAAAATCGCAGAAATTAACATTCCGGTACAGATGAAGATGTCGGATAGTCTTCAATCACTTTTCCCTGGGTATCTGCTCTTAGGGGCATATAAGGATACCGACTTCGGAACCACAATTGCCGGAACTGCGTTTCAGATCATTCCGACAATAACAGACAATGACTACGGTGAGAATCCCGTACCTTCATACATCAGGTTGTCCATGGCGGTAAGCCAGACTCTGTCTCTTAATCTCAATGAGAATAATATTCCCCAGAATATTTACCTGTACACCTTAAAGAAAGATTTAGATTCTACTACAGCGTTCAACAACTCCATAACACTTGCAGATATAGACCAAACCCCTGTCAACATCGGCGGAACTGTTTATACGGGAGGAGACAGCATAGTGATGAACCTCTCGCTTGATTTTGCAAATTCTCTGCTTTCAGCAACACAGGAGGAGAGAGACAGTTCTGATATTTTTGTGAAAAGGTTTAAAGGTTTTTTCATGTCCACAGAGCCTCTCCCCGGTGCAATCAACGGTGGAAGATTCAATATCATAGATCCTTCCAGCGTATATATGGAACTTAGTTACAGGCATGTGGATCAAACAGACAATATTGACAAAGACAGTATTTTATTCTATTATGTCTCTTCGTCCAGGCCATATGTCAACATTTTCAGTCACTCTACCAAACATCTGGAATCTGCCACTCCTGATGGAAAAATTTACCTGGAAGGGCTTGCAGGAATCAAACCTTTCATAGATTTTGCAGAGGTTAAACAACTATTTTCAAATTGGGCCACTTCAAACAACTTTGATATTTCTCAGGTGATCATTGCCAAAGCTGAACTAAGGCTTCCTTATGAATTTCCAAGTAGTTATTTAACAGTGGAACAATTTCCTTATCAGATTTTTCTGACTACAAGAGAGTTCTCTTCTTCATATAATCTGCCACTCTACCAACCGGTGTCAGATATTAGTGTACAAAGTACCGGACTAAACAACAGATCACATTTATACTACTCTCTCGATATCAGCTCTTATCTTCAAAAGGTACTTACGGGCACTCTCACAGGCACCTCTTTAAATGCATGGATAGCTCCAATAGCTCAGGAGACTAACTCGTATACCGGCACGGTATCATACTATGTAGATAATTTAATCTATAGCAAAGCTACTCTCAACAGTGCAAACGATACACGCAAACCGCAGATTGTTCTAACCTACGCATTAATGCCCTAAAAAATAATCGGGGTTTATTTATTTAATCTTTTTGAAAATTATTGAGGAGTTGTGACCTCCGAATCCAAAGGTGTTGTTTAAAGCAACATTCACCTCCCTCTTTTGTGCATGATTGAGAGTAAGATTCAAGTTATAATCAATTTCCGGATCCTCTACACAGAAGTTAATTGTTGGCGGCACAATGCTGTCCATAATAGCGTGGATACATGCCAGGGCCTCAACAGCTCCGGCAGCACCCAGAAGGTGGCCTGTCATTGATTTTGTTGCACTGATATTGAGATTGTATGCATGTTCTCCAAAAACTACCTTAATAGCATTTAATTCTGCAATATCTCCCAGGGGAGTAGCGGTACCATGGACATTAATATAGTCAACATCTTCCGGCTTTAAGTTTGCATCCTGAAGAGCAAGATTCATAACCTTGATCGTTCCTAAACTCTCCGGATGGGGGGCTGTGATATGATAAGCATCTGCGGTCATTGCAACACCAGCAATCTCACAGTAGATCTTTGCTCCTCTTGCAACCGCATGTTCGTACTCTTCGAATACAATTACTCCTGACCCCTCGCCCATTACAAACCCGTCTCTTGTTTTGTCAAATGGTCTGGATGCAGTAAGGTAATTTTCATTATTTGTCGATATTGCCTGTGCAGAGTTGAACCCACCTATGCTTGGTATTGAAATGCCAGCTTCCGAACCACCAGTTACAATAATATCTGCTTTCCCCAGTTGGACATAGGTGAATGCATCTATCATTGCATGAGTAGAGGATGCACAGGCGGAAACTGTTGCAAAATTTGGTCCTCTGAAGCCGTACTTCATGGATATCAGCCCGGGGGCGATATCAGCAATCATTTTGGGAATAAGAAAAGGGCTAAAACGAGGTATTTTACCTCCCTCGAAATAGCCCTCAATTTCCTGATATAGTGTAGAAATTCCACCTATACCTGAACCGATTATCACACCAACTCTTTCAGGATCTATATTGTCCAAAAAGTTGCTGTCATTAACTGCTTGTTCTGCAGCAATTAAAGCGTATTGTGAAAAGAGATCTAACTTTCTTGCCTCTTTGCGATCAATTCCGTACTTGCTCGGTTCGTAATCTTTTATCTCACAAGCAAACTTGGTTTTAAAAAAGGAAGTGTCAAAATGGGTTATAGGGCCAGCACCACTATGTCCCTTATCTAGATTACCAAAGTATTCTTGAATATTGTCTCCTAATGGATTTATTGTACCTATACCAGTAACAACGACTCTTTTTAATTGCATAAGTTTGTGTTAAGAAGTTTATTTAGCGTTTTTTTCAATATAAGAGATAGCATCTCCAACTGTAGAGATCTTCTCTGCTGCTTCGTCCGGAATGGTTATACCGAAAGCTTTTTCGAACTCCATAATAAGTTCTACTGTGTCTAAAGAATCTGCACCCAAATCGTTTGTGAAACTGGCTGTTGGTGTTACCTCCGATTCTTCAACGCCTAACTTGTCAACGATGATGCCCTTAACCTTTGCATTAATGTCTGCCATGATTAATAAATAATTAGTTAATAAAATGTGTTTGTTATTTCAAAATTAGTTTGCAAAGAAAGATAAAAAATTCGTAAAAAGAAAATTTCTGTAAAGTGAAATTATATCTCTCTGGTTTTCCGTATATAAAAAACATAAGTATAATTATAATTCCGTGCGGCTTTTGGAATTTTTTTCTTATCTTTGTCTTTCAAATAATTATAAATGAGTCTTATAAAAATCGCTATTTTCGCCTCAGGTTCAGGAACAAATGCAGAAAATATTGTTAAATATTTTGAGAATAATACTCTCTGCAAAGTAGAACTGATAATGAGTAACAAAAACAGTGCCTATGTACTTGAGCGCGCTAAGCATCTGGGTGTAAAGACCTTCGTATTCTCCGCTAATCAGCTCAAAGAAACGACAATAGTGGATGATCTGCTTAAAAAAAGTGGCATCGATTTTATAATATTAGCGGGGTTTCTGCTTAAAATACCACAAAGGATTCTTGAAAAATATCCGTCGAAAATAATCAACATTCATCCGGCTTTACTTCCTTCCTATGGCGGAACGGGCATGTATGGCATGAATGTTCACAGGGCAGTTATTGAGGCTGGCGATACTGAATCAGGCATAACCATTCATCTGGTTGACGAACATTACGATAACGGCAAGATTCTCTTTCGCAGTGTGTGTGAGGTTACTCCCGAGGATACTCCGGAATCTCTCGCCGCTAAAATTCATCTTCTTGAATACCGTCACTTCCCGGAAGTTATCGATAAATATTTAACGGATACTTTTAAGTAACGGTATTGCAATTCTAAATCCGGCAGACTTATATCTAAAGTCTCTGAAGCCTGCAAAAACTCCAATTCTTGCCACATCATTTATCCCTATGGAATAGCCAAGTTCTGTGTGGTGATAACCAAGTTCTGTCAGCCATAAAGTATGAAGGTGAAGCGACTCGTTTACCAGAGGAGTATTAATAAAAGGAAGATATTTAAACAGTATATACTCAGAATTGTAATTAATCAACCCCTGAACCCATCCCTCTGGAGTGGAGAGAGTGTAGTTATCCAAAAGCAAAAAATTTTTGTCAAAATCGTCTTCAGACAACATTATGTCATTTGCCCGGAAGTGTTTGAAATCCGGCAGAAACAGTCTCTCTTTGTTAATGAAAGTCCCCGCAGACAAACTATATTTTATTTTTGAATAGATATTAAGTTTTATACTTTGGTTAGCTCCCAGTTCAAGGGAGGCAAATCTGGAGGAGGTCTGTTTCTCCTCTCCTGGTGCAACTGTGAGTTTGAGCATAAATGTCGGATAAGCAGAGTGTACATATTTCTTGCGGCCTTTTGACACCCTGTAGAAATATTTTGGTGTATATGTCACCCCGGCAGAGAACAGAAGTGCTGAATGGTTTGTCAGTGGCGGCAAGTAAGTGTTTTGCGGAAAATTTGGATCTGGAACCTTGCCAAAAATGCTTTTCACACTTCCATTGTTCAGATACTTCCTCTTTTGGAATGAGATTAGGAAATCGCCTCTGAGTCCGTTGGCAATTTCAATGCTGTTGCTGAGCTCCAGATACTCTTTTGACAGCAGTTTAACGGGACTGTATCCGTAAAGGAAAGAGGATAATGAGTTGACAAACCTGTTAGTCCCAGGGTCGGAGCTGATGTCTGCAGAGGTACTCCCTGCGGAAAATTTAAATTTTCCGCCTCTCATTGGCAAGTAAGAACCGGTAATATCAGTTTGCCATAATAACCTCTCTCTTTCTGTCGAGTAATATGCCGACGGAGTTATTGTCAAGGAGTGCTCTTTGTCTGCTCTGTATTCAAAAGTGATAATCTGCCCTATCTGGTAGCCGTCCACAAAATTAAAGTCGCCAACAAGCTTGGAAAGACCTCCAAAAGAGAAGTACCATTTCTTGCCAATTTTGTACTTATGGCCATAAAAAATTTGCTCCACAGGTTTTTCTCCGCCTTTGCCCCGGTTCTGATTCTTTATTGAGTCCTCTCTTTGAATCTGTTTGTACTCCAGCTTAAGACTGTCGGCTGATTTGTAAGACTTAATCTCATCTTCTCTTAATGGTAACTTTCTAACAGTAAGCCAGTATGTAGAGTCTCTCTCCTTTGCGGTTGAGTCAACAATTACCTTAGTTGTGGAGGGGCTATTCTTTATCTCGAGACTCTTGGTACTCCCTGGAATCTTTATTTTCTGAGTCTCTTTCGCAATTTTGCCATCCTTTTGGAACTGTTGGGAGATATTTTCTTCAAAATTTTTGTATGTTATGGAGGAGTAGTATCGCCCCACTCCTTCGGCTCCAAAAATATCTACCTTACAATCTATAGTATATCCGGTGGGAAGAAAGATTCCCTCTTTTACCTCATTGTAATTAACCTTAATATCTGACCTGATTCCCGACTGTGACAGAACAAGTTCTGCATAGCAAACATTCCAGGTGTCATCAACAATATAGAGGTGACCTGAAAGAAGTTTTGCATCTCCCTTTTTAGGAACAATCAATATTTTATTTATCACTTTTCCTGACTCATCTATTATGCCCTGATATACAAACTTATAGTATGTTAGTGCCTGCGGAGACAGAGGCGATACCATACCTAATATCTCGGGTTGATAGATGCTCGATTTTAACAAAATAGAATAGTCCCCCGGATCAATTTCAGCGGGTAAGGTGCTTGAAAAAGCTTTAATTCTCTGCTCGTAAAGATCTGGCGCTTTATAACTTATTTCTGATTGTGACTCAATCAGAAATAATTTATTGAGTACAAGATTAACTTTTTTCTTTTTCGCCTGTATTGCTACAATCTTTGGGAGTCTGGTGACCTTTATCGTACCCTTTATATACGCTTCTGCCTCATACTCTTTTAGCTGATAACGATAATAGGGTGCTTTTGCGACTGCTTTCCGCATAATAGCATTACCCCTGTCGTCTCCTCTTGCACTAAGGCGCACCTCTTTTAATTCATATGCGATCTCCTGCAGCTGGATTACTTTATTAAGATCCTTGCCCTCAATTAAAATTGAAAACCTCTCCCGTTTGTATCCAAGAGAAGAGGCTTCGCAATTGTATCTGCCCGGAGAGAGATGCGTCAGGAATTCCCCGTTGTTGTCTGCACTTATTCCTGACTTCAGTTCGTATATATAGATAGTAGCATCAGGTACCGGCAATCCCTCTTTGTCAACAATTCTGCCACTGAATATCTGAGAAAATGCCGGGCTGACAATCAGAAAAAAAAAGAAAAGAATAAGTGTTCTCACAAAAAATTATTTACCATTTATTAAGGTGTAGCTTTGATTCTATCCATTTGTCCTTTGGGGTTTGCGGACCTTTGGGGTAACCTATAGGAATCAGGCAAAGAGGCCTGTAAGGGAGGGGTATTGAAAGTGCATTGGCTATTGTATTCATTCTCTCTTCTGAAGGGTATGCTAATGTCCATACTGCGCCAAGACCAATTGATTCTGCTGCAAGAAGAATGTTCTGGGTGGCAGCAGAGCAGTCAAGATACCAGTAAGGGGACTTCTCCGGGTTTCCAACGACAATTATCGCTGCCTGTGCATCTTTTAACATCTTTGCATAAGGTAAATCCTGAGAGAGTTTTGTCATTACCTCTTTGTCCTGAATTACCAGAAACTCCCAGGGCTGACGGTTCATTCCTGTGGGTGCAGCCATTCCGGCCTTGACCAGAATTGTAAGTGTCTCAACTGATACAGGTTGCCCGGTGTAGCTCCTTACGCTTTTCCGTTGAAATATAGTCTCGAGAGTAGGGTTTTGTGCCATTATTGTCAGGTTTAGAAACAGCAACATTGCTGTTAACATTAAAAATTTCTTTTTCATGGGTATGGTTTTTTATGGTCTGTAAATGATTTCACTAAAAAGATTTATTGCCGGTATAAGGATTTCATCGGGGAACAGATACCCGGGTTGATGGACATCCGCCCTACCCTCTCCATTTCCGATATCGAAAAAAGAGCCCTCCGATTTTAATGTAAAGAATGAAAAGTCGTCTGACCCTCTGGTTGGCTCTTTAGAATAAATAATATTTAATCCTGCTCTCCGAGCAGCTTCTATTACCATATTATTTGCCCTGTCGCTGTTGGCGGTTGCAGGAAACTTATCGTGGTAGCTTACTTTGAGCTTTAATCCTTGTCTCTCTGCTGTCTCCTTCGCAAACTTCTCTATCTTATTGCACAATATATCAAGATCGAAGTCTTTGAAACTCCTGAGCGTAAGTCTTAAGCTCCCTTCTCCGGGTGTAACTCCGTAATTTACCTCTCCAATATCTACATTCACAATGGTTGCCAGAATAAAATCCGAAAAACTTCCTTTGTCTCCATTCAAATTTTTTATCTCCTGAATAGTAAAAATTATGGCTTCTGTGGGTGATATTGCCTGTTCCGGATATGCGGCGTGAGAAGGAGAGCCCATAAATTTAAGCTCCATCCCTGTTGACCCTGCGGCATAGGTTCCTTTGTGAATAATTATGTTGTTAAGCGGATAGTTGGGATTGTTGTGCAGGGCATAAGCAAAATCAAACTTCAAACCCAGCTTTCCTATATCCTTAACCATCAGGGCTGCCCCCTCTCCCACCTCCTCTGCAGGTTGGAAAAGCAGATAAATCTTACCGCTAAAGTTTCTGCTGGCAGAAAGTCTCTGAGCCAATCCGAGAAGAATTGTCATATGACCGTCGTGTCCGCAGAGGTGTGCAAATCCGTCCTCTGTTTTTATAGCATCCATCTCGCACCTGAACATTTTAGAAGGGCCTTCTCTCTTACCTGAATATTCGGCAATTATTCCATTCCCGCCCAAACCCTGATAAATTTTGTCCGGGGAATTGTCCTGCAAATATTTCAGCAGAATTTTAGCAGTCTTCACTTCTTTGTGTGAGTATTCCGGACAGGCGTGCAGTTTTTTGCGGATACTTATAAGCTTTTCCTGTTCTGTTCCGCTTTTTTTATAGTCCTGTGAATTAGACATTATCGTAGTTTGCATACCATTATATTTTATTCAAAAATAGAAAATTAATTTGTCTCCGGAAAAATTACAAACCCTATATCTTTTTTCTAAATTTCGCTGGAGATACCCCAACGTGTTTTTTAAAGAACTTTCCAAACGACGATTGATCGGAAAAATTCAGTGCATCAGCTACCTGCTGAATGGAGTTTTCATGAGATCGCAGCATGACAATCGCTTCCGTTATTATCACATCGGCTATAATTTTTCCTGCCGATTTGCCCAATATCTGTTTTAATGTTTTTGTAAGATATTGGGATGTTATACACATACTATCTGCATAAAAAGTAACATCGTGCTCCTTCTTACAATGTATCAGAATCAATTCAAAAAAACGTGAACAGATATCTTCTTTGCGGTTATACATCTGAGTCTTATTATTAAGGCTCTCCTTTGTTAAAATTATATTGGTTGCTTCAAAAAGAAATTCCAAAACGGAATATTTAATAATCTCATTCATAAAAAGGTGAGAATCCCGCGTAAAATTACGTTCCACCTTTTGTATGCAGCCTATCATCAATTGCATCTCCTGAGAAGTGAAATCATACACGGGTTTTAAGCGAAGAGACATTAATTTGGACAGGGATACATACCTTTTACCTGACATCGACTCATCCATAAAAGTTTTGGATATAGCCAACAGATACCCTTTAAAATCTTCGCTTATCTTTAAATCGCATAATTCGTTGAAGGGGTATAGTTCGATAAAGTTGTGGCATTTATGGCTGCATTTGAAAATCTTATTATCGACATTTATCTCTAACTCGCCGTGAGTGATTAAGATATACGACAGAACCCCTGTAATCCGCAGAGATGTTACGGTATTCATATCCCGGAGCACGTTATAACGATAACTGTCAATTTCTGCAAATAAAATACCGTTTTCAATATTTTTTGTGCCGAATAGTTTGCCTATTGTCTCCAATTCGGTAGGATTAAAATTGGTTGTTCCCATCGTTCGATTTATTTGGTATGATAAAAATAGACATTTCTTGTCGAACACAAGTGGCGATAGTTTCATTTAAGTCCAAAATAATATCACTACAGACCAATTTAAAAAATTCAATTTGCCTTTGTGTCATTTTAGACCAATATTGTACTCTTTAAACTCTAAAAGTTTTTGAAGTTTTATCTCACTTTTGCTTCGGATGAATAATAAATAAATTTTATGCTATACGATGACTCTATTCTCAAAATATGGAATAAAGACTATAAGCATGGACCATATTGCACAAAATTTAAGAGTTAGCAAAAGAACTATTTATGAGATTTTCACTGACAAAAACGACCTGCTTAAACAGTGTCTGAGAAATGAATCCGAAGCGGTACAACGGGTTTTGGAAACAACCGAAAAGGGATCGGAATCTTTTATTGAGGTAATAGCCTTCTTTGTTCACATTGTCCCGCCTTTTTTGAGGATGGCATTAAGGAGGGTTTGTTTTCTTCCCGCTTTGATTATGAAGTTATATATCATCTGTTTGATTATCAGTTTGAAAAAGCAAAGAACGAGAATGAGATCTATATGGTATCTCCAGAAAAATTTTGTTACACATTTACCACCTTTCTCAGCGCTTTGTGTACTATCACAAAGGTGTTAACGAACTCAAACGCCTTAACAGAAAATGGAAAGATGATCAAACTATCCAAAAGTTATCAAACTCAAATTTATATGAAATCATTTAAAAGATTCTGGCACTTTGCGGTGCTGTCAGCTCTCATTTTGGGTATTTGCCCCATAAAAGCAAACGGACAAGATACTTTACGCCTATCGCTTAATCAGGCTCTTGAAATAGCTCTGAGTGAAAATCCAACGATAAAAGTCGCAAATCAGGAGATTGAAAAGAAAGAGTATGCAAAGAAAGGTACTTATGCTTCTCTGTTTCCTCAGATAGATTTAGGAGGCGACTATCAGCGTAACGTAAAAAAGCAGGTGATGTATATGAATACAGGTGCAGAAACATCAGCAGGTATAGAGATTGGCATGAACAATAGTTGGTCGGGCGGAGTTAGTGCGGGTATGCCTTTGGTTTCGGCAACATTGTGGAAAAGTCTTGCCTTATCGGCAATGGATGTGGAACTCGCTGTTGAACAGGCACGCTCGTCAAAAATTGATATGATTGAGCAGGTGTCAAAAGCATTTTACGGAGTACTCCTGGCTGCCGATTCTTATACGGTTTTCAAAGAAACCTATGATAACGCAGTGGAAAATTATAAGACAGTGAAAAAGAAATTCGATCTGGGTCTCACCTCTGAGTATGATATGATTCGTGCAAATGTATCGGTAAAAAATGCAGAGCCCAATATGTACAATGCAGAAAATTCTTTAGTACTTGCACATTGGCAACTCAAGGCACTGTTGGGTGTTGACCTCGAAATGAATATCAGTTGCCAAGGGACTCTGACCGATTATGAATCAGATTTGCAGAGGACTTACCGGCCAAACGACCTTTCAATAGACGAAAACAGCGATTTGAAGCAACTATATATTCAGGAGCGATTGCTATCCAAAACACTTGAAATGAAAAAGGCGGCAAATCTTCCTTCGCTCGATCTGTCATTTTCCTATATGTGGAATTCGATGAACGATAATTTTAAATTCAGTAATTACAAATGGAATCCCTATTCGATTGCAGGATTTAGTTTATCGGTTCCGATTTTCGCAGGGGGCAAGAGGCAAAGTGATATCAATCAGGCAAAAGTTAATCTTAGCCAACTCAAACTCCAACGCGAGGATGCCGAACGTGGTTTGCGAGTTTCGACAATGCAGTATATCAGTAGTATGCAGACCTGTACTAAACAATATGCCGCTGCTCAATCGAGTATTGATGAGGCGGAGCGTGGTTACAGTATAGCCGTTAAACGCTATGAAACGGGCAAAGGGACTCTGCTCGAAATCAACGATTCGCAACTTGCCCTGACACAAGCTAGACTGAACCTCAATCAATCGATATACGATTATATGACGGCAAAATTATCACTTGAAAAAGTACTCGGAAAATATGAAAATCAGAAATAACAAAATAAAAACGGATTATATGAAAATGACGGAAATAATTAAAATTCTGCCCATGGTAGCAATTTGTTTGCTTGCATCTTGTTCGAATGCGAACAAAACAACTAAAACAGACGAGGTAGAAAAGGTCAAAGTAACGGTAGAGAAAGTATCGAGACGAGCTGTTGAACAGATAAGTACATTTACGGGCAGTGTAGAGGCCCAAACGGTCAATAATATAGCCCCACAGATGTCGGTACGTATCGGCAAAATATATGTTGAGATTGGGGACAAAGTATTGAAAGACCAGAAATTGGTAGAGCTTGATGCTACCAATCTCACTCAGGCAAAGATTCAAATGGAAAATGATGCCATTGAGTTTGAACGTGTCGATGAGCTGTATAAGTTTGGCGGCGTGTCAAAATCGGAATGGGACTCCCGTAAATTAGCTTATGACATCTCGAAAACCAACTACAATAACATCAATGAGAATACCGTGCTTGCAAGCCCCATTTCGGGTATTGTAACCGCTCGTAATTACGACAGCGGCGATATGTACTCCATGGGACAACCTATATTGGTCGTTGAACAGATAAGACCTGTCAAACTGAAAATAAATGTATCCGAAAGTCTGTTTACAAAAGTCAAGAAGGGCATGGAGGTGGATATTACGGCCGATGTTTACGGCGATGAAATTTTCAAAGGAAGGGTTAGTTTGATATATCCAAGCATTAACCCCAATACACGTACATTTCCTGTTGAGGTGAGTGTGGCAAATAGGGACGAGCGTATTCGTCCGGGAATGTTCGCCCGTGTTATGTTAAGTTATGGCACAGAAGAATATGTTGTTGTCCCTGACCGTGCTGTGGTTAAACAAACAGGTTCGGGCGACAGATATATCTATGTATTCAAAGACGGTAAAGTATCCTATCAGAAGATCAAGCTTGGTCGAAGAATGGATACTGAATACGAGATAATTTCGGGAATCGAAGACGGAGATTTGGTAATTACGACAGGTCAGAGCCGTCTTAACAATGGTATGGAAGTGGAAATTTTAAACGAAAAGCAGTAAAACGATGAATATATATAAAACAGCAGTGCGTAAACCTGTTACCACTGCACTGATATTCCTGGCAATTGCAATTCTTGGGGTATTCTCCCTGAATAAACTGTCCATAAATCTTTTACCTAATATTGAAACCAACGCTATTATGGTTATGACCACATATAGCGGAGCAAGTGCTGCCGATATTGAGACTAACATAACCCGTCCCCTGGAAAACACCCTCAATAGTGTCAGTAACTTGAAACATATAACATCCAACTCGAGGGAGAATGCTTCTGTCATCACACTGGAGTTTGACTATGGTATTGATATAGATATTGCAACGAATAATGTGCGGGATAAACTCGATATGGTAAAATCATCCCTGCCGGATGATGCCGGAAATCCCATTATCTTCAAATTCGGAGCCGATGATATTCCTATTATCATTCTATCAGTTACTGCAAAAGAGAGCTTTAACAGGCTTTATAAAATATTGGACGACAATGTTGCAACTCCGCTGGAACGAGTTAACGGTGTTGGTGCCGTAACGATTTCGGGTGTTCCCGAACGTGAAATTCAAATTTATTGCGACCCTTATAAGTTGGAGGCTTACGGACTCACCATTGAAACGATAGCATCGGTCATTGCACAGGAGAACAAAAACACCCCTGCCGGAAATATTGACATAGGTTCAAACACCTATTCACTCCGCGTACAGAAAGAGTTCAAAGATGCCAACGAGATGCTTAATCTGGTTGTAGGCAAACACGGCGGAGTAACCGTCTATCTGAGGGATGTCGCCCATATTACCGATGCACCTGAAGAGCGTGCACAGGAAGCATACATTAACGGGAAAAAGGGTGGGATGGTTGTTATTCAAAAACAATCGGGTGCGAACTCCGTCGATATAGCTCAAAGTATCCAGGACAAGCTACCCGAAATACAAGCCTCACTCCCTTCGGATGTAAAGTTGGGTGTAATTGTCGATACATCGGAGAATATTCTAAATACAATCAGCAGTTTGAAGGAGACCATAATTTTCACTTTTCTTATCGTGATGTTTATTGTACTGGCGTTCCTTGGCAGATGGCGAGCTACGTTTATCATTATGCTGACTATTCCGATTTCATTGCTTGCGGCACTTATCTATCTGTTTGCAACCGGGAATACGCTGAATATAATTTCTCTGACATCTCTTTCGATTGCTATCGGCATGGTTGTAGACGATGCCATTGTGGTGCTTGAAAATGTTACCTCCCATATTGAACGCGGGGTTAAGCCGATGCAGGCAGCGGTACACGCCACAGAAGAGGTCTCTATTTCGGTTATTGCCTCTACACTTACGATGCTGGCGGTGTTCATTCCGCTTACCATGATTTCGGGCATGTCGGGCGTTCTGTTCCGGCAATTGGGATGGATTGTCAGCATCATCATGATTGTTTCCACCGTAGGAGCACTTTCTCTCACCCCAATGTTGTGTTCAAGAATGTTGCGTCCTGACAATAAAAAGAGCAAGTTCCAGACATTTATCTTTACCCCTGTCGAAAAGGGTCTCGGCGCATTGAATAACGCTTATGCAAAAATTCTCGACTGGGCAGTGCATCATCGTACTGTCGTGATAACATTGGCTTCTGCTCTCTTTATAGGCTGTATTGTCTTCCTTTTACCTTTACTCAAAACTGAATTTTTCCCGACACAGGATAATGCCCGTGTGGGCATAAGTATAGACCTGCCGATTGGAACCAGACAAGAGATTACTCGTGATTTGGCAATGCGGGTTAACAGCGAATTTTCGGAAAAATATCCCGAAATCAAAGTTTGTAACTTCTCCGAAGGTCAGGCAAATAGCGATAATGTATTTGCCTCGATGCAAAACAACGGGTCGAATATCATATCGTTCAATATTAGTCTTGTCAGTATGGAGAAGCGTAAACGCGGACTGACCGAAATTTGTGATCTGATGCGTGAAGACCTGTCAAAATACCCGGAGATAAAAACATTCGAAGTGATTGAGGGAGGTAGTCAAGGAGGTGTCGGAGGACAAACTGCCGTCGATATAGAGGTCTATGGTTACGATTTTGCGGTAACCGATAAGGTAGCTGCCGAGATAGCCGGAAGAATGCGAGGTGTTGAAGGATGCACACAGGTTACTATCAGTCGTGATGAATACACTCCAGAGTATCAGGTTGATTTCGACAGAGAGAAATTGGCACTAAACGGACTTAATGTAAGCACGGCATCGGGTTATTTGCGAAATCGGATCAATGGATCTGTTACATCATATTATAGGGAAGATGGCGATGAATATGACATCAGAGTACGCTATGCTCCCGATTTCCGCAAGTCTGTCGAGGATATTGAAAATATAACTATTTATAATGATGCCGGTGATGGCGTCAAAGTCCGTGATTTGGGTAGCGTTGTTGAAACTCTCACTCCGCCTACAATAGAGCGTAAAGACCGTGAACGGATTATCACCGTCTCCTGTGTCGTTGGACACGATGCGGCTATGAGTGATATTGTGACGGCAGCCAAAGCAGAGTTGAAAAAAATGGATATGGCAGACGGGGTAAGATGTGCTATCGGAGGGTCTTTTGAAGATCAGCAAGATACTTTCAAAGACCTTTTTACGCTGATGGCTCTGATCATAATGCTTGTGTTTATCGTTATGGCGGCACAGTTCGAGTCGTTGACCTATCCGTTTGTGATTATGTTTTCCATCCCATTTGCCTTTACCGGAGTTATATTGGGTTTGGTGATTAATGGAATACCTCTTGGCGTTATGGCTCTTATCGGTGTCCTTATGTTGATGGGTATTGTGGTGAAGAACGGTATCGTGCTGATAGATTACACTATTCTCTGCCGGGAACGTGGTATGGGAATCATTCTCGCTGTGGTTACTGCAGGTAAATCTCGTTTACGTCCTGTGCTTATGACCACTCTTACTACAGTGTTCGGTATGCTGCCTTTGGCAATGGGAACGGGCGAGGGTTCAGAAATGTGGCGTTCGCTGGGTACGACTATGGTGTGGGGCCTTTCATTTTCCACTCTGATTACATTGGTTCTTGTGCCTGTTGTCTATTGTGTGTTCGCAGGTACAGGCGTAAAACGTAACCGCAAACAGATTAAAGAAAACAACTAAAAAATCGGATAATAATATGAAAGCAATATTCATTTCATTTAATCAGGCACATTACGAAGATATTCTCAGAATTATGGAACATAACCATATATCGGGTTTCACTTGTTGGGAAAATGTTATCGGGAGAGGCAGCAATACTGGAGAGCCCCATTATGGTAATCACACGTGGTCTATGATCAACTCCTCGATACTCACCTTTGTCGAAGATTCTGCTGCAGAAAAATTTCTTGAGCATCTTCACAAATTGGATAAAGAGTTTGAAGCACAAGGGTTACGAGCCTTTTATTGGGATATAGGTGGAACAATTTAGTTTAGGACGCTGTCATGTTATTTGGCTACTCAAATTTTACATGCTACATTTGTAAATACAGAAAATTTTAATGCCAAAATATATGAAGAGTAAATTATTTGTTATGTTAATCTCAACAGCAATTATTTCCGCCTCATTGAACGGGTGTTCTCAGGATAAGCAAACAGAAAAACTTATTACAAAGAGTATAATAACTGTAACTGACGGTCGTCTTACTCCTGAAGTCATGCATAGTATGGGTAAGTTAAGCGACCCGCAGGTCTCACCAGACGGAAAACAGATTCTTTATGGTGTCGCTTATACAAGCATAGAGGAGAACAAAAATAACCGTGAGCTTTTTGTAATGGATATTGATGGTTCAACCAACCGTCAGCTTACAGCTACTCAAAAAAGCGAAAATAATGCAAGGTGGATAAACGGAGGTGAAGAGATTGCGTATCTTCTTGATGGGCAGATCTGGACAATGGAAAAAGATGGTTCCGATCCTAAGAAGATAAGTGATTACGAAAAGGATATTGCAGAATTCACATTGTCTCCCAAAGGGGACCGGATTCTGTTTATAAGCACTGTTAAGTCGATAAAAAAACCGAGCGACCTCTATATAGATCTCGGCAAGGCTACAGGAAGAGTAATTAACGATCTGATGTACCGTCACTGGGACACATTCGTCGAGGAGATACCCCACCCTTTTATTGCAGATTTTGACGGTAATTCAATATCTAACATAGTTGACATGCTGGAAGGAGAACCATATGAGTGCCCTACCCTGCCATTTGGCGCCATTGATCAGTTGAGCTGGAGCCCCGACGGAGAGAGCATCCTTTATGCCTGCCGTAAACTCACCGGCGTGAAATATACCTTCTCTACAAATACCGATATCTATCTGTACAATATCACGTTCAAAAAATCAGAAAACCTTACAGAGGGAATGATGGGTTATGATACAGATCCTCTGTTCTCTCCGGATGGAAAATCGTTTGCATGGGTCAGCATGGCGAGAGACGGATATGAGGCAGACAAAAAAAGGTTGTTCGTGATGAACCTCGAAAGTAGGGAAAAGAGAGAGCTCACCCCCGATTATGGATACAATGTAGAGACTATCACTTGGCTTGCAGATGGTTCCGGCCTTTATTTTACCTCCTGCGTAAAAGCTCTGACAGGAGTATATCAGGTGTCACTTGCAGATAACTCAATCCGTCAGATGACAAAAGGGGAGTACGATTTTGACGGCGTTCAGCTTGCAGGAGATAAACTAATTGCAACATACAAAAGTATGTCAATGCCAAATGAAATTGTCTCGATAAACAGTTCAGATGGTGCTTATACACAAATCTCAAATGAGAACAAATACATTCTTGACCAGATTACATTGGGAAGAATTCAGGAGAGGTGGATTAAGACAGTGGATAATAAAGATATGCAGATGTGGGTTGTTTATCCGCCAAACTTTGACTCCACAAAAGTTTACCCTGCAATCCTGTTCTGTAATGGCGGACCTCAGGGAACATTGAGCCAAAGCTGGTCCTACCGCTGGAACTTCCAACTGATGGCAGCAAATGGCTATATAGTAATACTTCCGAACAGAAGAGGTTCAACAGCCTTTGGACAGGAATGGTGTGAACAGATTTCGGGTGACTATATTGGCCTGAACATGCAGGATTATCTCTCTTCTGTAAAGGAGATGAAAAAAGAAAAATACGTTGGTAAGGTTGGTGCTGTTGGTGCCAGTTATGGCGGATACTCTGTTTATTACCTTGCCGGCATTCATAAAGGACTTTTCTCCGCTTTTGTAGCTCATGCAGGTATCTTTAACCAGGAGCAGATGTATCTGATGACAGAGGAGCTATGGTTCCCTAAATGGGACAACGGCGGAGCGCCCTGGGATGATAATCCTGTTGCAAAAAGACACTATGCAAACTCGCCTCACAAGCTTGTGAAAAACTGGAATACCCCAATATTAATCACTCATGGTGAGCTTGATTACCGTGTTCCTGTGGAACAAGGCATGGCGGCATTTAATGCAGCTCAGATGCTGGGTGTTCCTTCTAAAATGGTGCTGTTCCCAGATGAAAATCACTGGATATTAAAACCTCAGAACAGTATTCTCTGGAACAGGATCTTCTATGCCTGGCTTGACAAATGGCTAAAATAAACCTATAATGAAACAAAATTTTTTTACAATTATTCTCCTGGGCTTCTCAATTTGCGCCTTTGGTCAGAAAAAACCTCTTGATCATAGTGTTTACGACAACTGGAAAAATGTTGGCGGATTCAATATGACTGAAGACGCCAAATTCACAATGTTTTATGTTAATGCCGAGGAGGGTGATAACTATATAGTTGCTTTAAATCTTTTGACAGGAGAACAGAATACCATACCAAGAGGCACCTCGCTAAAATTATCCTACGACGGAAAATTTTCTGCCTTTACAATTAAACCCAAATTCGAAGAGAGCAAAACTGCGCGTTTAAAAAAAGTAAAACCGGACAAGATGCCAAAGGATACGTTGGGTATCTATAATCTCTACACAAAGGAACTTAAGAAATATCCATACCTTAAAGCATTCAAAATGGGTAAAGAGGGAAAAGATTTTCTGGCATTTCAGACCACTCCTCCTGTTGATACTTCAAAAACCAAAAAAGCTCCAAAGAAAGATAAAGATGAGGGATCAGATCTTATGGTCTATCAGTTTTCCACAGGATTAATTGATACACTCAAATATGTGTCGGATTACGACTTTAGCAAGGGTGGAGATTCACTTTTTTTTGTCAGAAAGCCCAATTTGAAAGATTCACTATTCAGTGCAGGTCTTTACCTATATATCCCAAAAACTAAGTCGCTTACGAGCATATTCAATATAAATTCGAAGCAGAGTGTAAAGTTGCCGGTTGTAAGCAAAGACAACAGCAATCTTGCTTTTTATGCAAAGCTTGATACAGCAAAAGCCCAGAGCAAGAATGTGTCTATACTTCACTACAGGGATGGCTTTGGAACAGCAAAAGTAGTTATCGACAACAAAACAAAAGGACTTCCTGAGCATTGGAAAATCAGTGAAAACAGATCCCTCCAGTTCAATAAAGAGGGAAGCAGACTGTTTTTTGGAATATCTAAGATTTTTCCGGAGAAAGACACTACAATTGTTGAGTCTGAAGTTGCAAAGCTCGATATATGGCACTATGCAGAACCATATGTTCAACCTTATCAGCTTTTAAACGTTCAAAGAGAGTTGAAAAAATCCTATCTCAGCAAAATTGAACTTGATGGTGAACCATCTATTGTTCAACTCGCAACTGAGAAGTATGAGCTGGTACAGGTACCGGACGAATGGTCGGGCAATTGGGCATATAGCGCATCTGACAAAAATTATGAACTGGAATCTCAATGGTCGGCAAATCCGCACACAGATTTGTATCTGGTATCGGTAAAGGACGGAAGCAGTAAACTTTTACTTAAAGATATCTACATAAGCAATGTAAGTGCTTCTCCTGAAGCAAAATTTCTGGTATGGTTTAACAATGTAGATCATCAGTGGTACTCATATGAGGCAGCAACTGAACAAATAAGAAATCTGACTAAAGAGATTAAGGTCTCTTTTGCAAACGAACTTCACGACACTCCAGAGATGGCTCCATCATACGGACATGGCGGGTGGTCAGAAGGTGACAAGGCATTCTATCTTTATGACAGATATGATATCTGGCAGATTGATCCTAAAGGAGAGGTCCCTGCTGTTAACCTTACAGACGAACTTGGAAGAAAAGAGAATAAGACATTCAGAATAGTAAGGTTGGACGACGTTTTGCTTCCTCCAGGAACTCCTGGTGTAAAACTTACTCCTATCAAGCCAAAAGAGACCATTTATTTTTCTGTCTTTGATAATGTAACAAAGAGCACTGGTTATTATTTGAAAGAGATGAAAAAAAAGAAACCAGAAATGAAAAAATGGATACTGGAGCCATATACCTTTAGATATCTGAACAAGGCAAAAACCGGTACTGTAATAACCTATGTAAAACACAATTTCACAACGTCTCCGGACGTTTGGATCACAAAGGACAACTTCAAAACCCAGAAAAAAATTACCGATATCAACCCTCAGCAAAGAGATTACAACTGGGGCACAAACGAGTTGGTAAAATGGAAATCTACGACCGGTCTGAATTTAGAAGGAATTCTCCATAAACCCGAGAATTTTGATTCTACTAAAAAGTATCCGATGATCGTTTACTTCTACGAAAGGGTATCCGATATGTTAAACTACTACAGGGCACCAGCTCCAAGCCGTTCTACAATTAACGTTACATTCTTTACCAGTAACGGGTATCTGGTGTTTATGCCTGATATTTACTACCAGATTGGCCATCCCGGTAAGAGTGCACTGGACTGTATTGTTCCCGGCGTTGAGATGCTTTGTAAAAATTCATGGGTAAACAGAGACAATATTGCAATTCAAGGTCAGAGCTGGGGTGGTTATGAGGTTGCCTATATGATAACTCAACCGCAGGTTTTCAAATGGAAGGCTGCTGGCGCAGGAGCTCCTGTTGCAAACATGACAAGTGCATATGGCGGAATCAGATGGGGAGCCGGTGTGGTTCGTCAGTTCCAGTATGAACAGACTCAAAGCAGAATCGGCAAAACCCTGTGGGAAGGTTTGGATCTCTACATAGAGAACTCTCCACTGTTCCACGCAGACAAGATTGAAACTCCTGTTTTGATAATGGCAAACGATGCTGATGAAGCCGTTCCATGGTACCAGGGTATTGAATACTTCACAGCTCTCAAGAGACTTGGAAAACCTGCATGGTTGCTTCAGTACAATAAAGAATCACATAACCTGAGCGAAAGAGTGAACGCAAAGGACCTGAGTGTAAGACTCTCTCAGTTCTTTGACCACTTCCTTAAAGGTGCTCCAATGCCTGTATGGATGAAAACAGGCGTTCCGGCAACATTAAAGGGTATTGACTGGGGCTTGGAAATTGCGGAGTAGTGAAAAATCCCAATGGTAGTTTCTTCGGGATTCAGATTTTCGATGTAAAGTTAGGATTATGTCCTCGATTTTTAAGCACCCAATAGAGCCCTTTTACATTCGATCGCATTTCTGGAATTACCAGTTGAATGGCAACGTGCTCAATAGCACCCACAATTCCCCAGCCTATCATAAAATAATAGAATGGAGTAATAAAGCCCACCGTGAAAAGGCAAATAAAAAAAGCACCCTGAATATACCCGCCAATCTTGGTCATATACAGGTGAAAGCTAGGTAATCTTCCAAATTTGATAAGCGAAAGGATAATTGTGAACAGCAAAAATCCAATATACGTAAGGAAGCTTACTTGTATGGCAGGAAGTCTTCCAGTTTAAAAACATAAATACCGATAAATGCCAGCATGTAGGTTAAATTGTCAGCCATGGAGTCGAGTCTGGCCCCAAACTCGGTCTCCATTTTGAATCTGCGGGCAATATAACCATCGGCTACATCGGTCAGCAGATTAATCACTAGAAAAATGGCAAACAAAGCCTCTTTTCTTGCTATGACAAAATAAAGGATTAATGGAAATACCAATAGCCTGTAAAAAGTCAACAAATTCGGAATGTTAATGATCTCTTTTTTTTCATGCACTAAAGAACAAATTTACAACATTGGGGTGACGCTTTCAATGCAAATAAATCAATTATTCCTGAGACAACGGACGGTTACAGTTGATCCACCATCAGAGATAATGGTGCCGACGGAAATTGTTTATTCTCTTCATGCCAGTTTGTTTTCAAAATTCAACTATACTAAACCATTTACACCCTTCTTCCATCTCCTATGAGACCATAACCAGGTGTCTGGATTTGCCCTTATGGAACTCTCCAGCAGAGAGGCGTATTTGGAAGTTATATAACCAGGATCACAAGAAGCAGGATCGGATGTTATTTCGTGGAATCTTATAATATACTGGCCTCTGCATTTTCTCAACATCTCGGCATAAACCACCGGACATCCCGCCGATCTTGAAAGGAACTCAGGACCGTTAATCATAAGAGTATCCTGATTAAGGAATTTGACAGCAAATTTTGATTTAGACGAAGGAGCTTGATCTGCAACCATAAAATAACATCCAGGTTTCTCTCCGTTTTTTAAAATCGCCCGCGCAGCGCCTTTAGAGTCAATTAACTCAATATTTGAGCCGGTATTCATGCTTCTTATCCATCTGATAATAGTATCTGATAAACGGAAGCGTTGTCTTTTATAAATAAACTTCAATTCATTTCCGGCATATCCAATGGCTTCAGCATTAGTAAAAAGATCAATTTTGGTACATAACTCCCAATTGCAGATATGCCCGCATACAATGATAAGAGCTATACCTTTATCATGAAAATTTTTAATAATATCAGGATTCTCAATTTGAGCCATTTGAGAGATTTTCCTTTTTGAATAAGATATTGCGCGTATATCCTCTGCTATTATCTGAGATAAATTTTCATAAAACTTTTTCATAGTCTCCTCTACCTTGTTATACTTATAATTTGGAAAAGCCCTTGAAATATTAATTATAACGGTAGATCTTCTATATCCAAAAACCCTACCTATAATAAAGAATAAAAACCTGGATAAAAAATAGTGCACTCTAATAGGTAAAAGAGAGAAAAGATAGAGAGGCACAATTATTATAAAAGATATGATTTTATACATCTATAGCGCTAACTTTCAAACAAAGTTAGCACCATTATCCAATGAATAAAATTTATATTCTAAATATTTGCGTTGCATATCTGCCAGAACTATTAACAATTTATTAATTGTTCTGGCAGACGGTTAACCGGTTGAGACTTTGAAATGCCTCGCTCTTAAGCTCGGGTGGAGTTTCTGGATTGGAATATACTTGATTGAGTGTCTCAACTATATCTGCTTTTCGAGTGCTCCAGTTAAACCAGCCCAAAGCTTCTGCAAGGGTTACCCGTAAATTCAGCTCTTCGCCAGGATCTTTAAGTACTACCAGAAGGTTCGCCACCTGTTTGTGGTTATTGTAGTTTCTAAGACCTCTTACTGCATAGATTCTCTCCTCTGGTTTTGCTGCTTTGTCCATAATGGCGTTTAGCGATTTATCCTGTGTTTTCTGTCTGCCCTTGTAATAGTCCGAAAGATCTTTTGAACCAAGTGACTGCTTCTCAATCTCTTTTACTACTGCATCAATATCAAACATCTCAAGTGATCCTTGAGCTGCATACTGAACACGTTGGCTTTCGTTTGAGAAAAGAACAATGTTTACCAATGGCGAAATCAACCTTGGATCTCCGGAGTAACCGGCATACCGTGAAGAAATCCTTCTGATAAACTCATATGGGTCATCCAGACCAAGGCGGATTGCCTCAACCATGTTTTCGCCGCCAATATCGAGCAGCCTTTTAAGCGCCTCGAGGCGCACACTGTAGTATTTACTCTCCTTAAATATCTTAAATAATTTATCCGAAAAGTCTGGTGATGGATTTTTGGAAAGTTGCTTGAGTGCAAGTGCCTGCAAGTTTGGATTGCTGGTTTCCAGATAATTTTCCCATAATTTTATCTCTCCAGCCCTGGTTGCAAGATTGATGTTAAGAGTTCTTGACCCTTCTGAGTAAAAACGATAGGTAGGATCCCCTATCAGGTGTGACTCCAGATACTGGAATTCCTTTTGCCAGAAACCCACTCTTGCCCCCTCTTCCAGCATACCCAACAGTTCAAACGACCATTTGTCCTGAAGTACATTTACAGTATTACCTTGGGCAACGATAGTGTTCCCGTCGCCAAAAACATGATAACCTGCAATATAGCCGGGCCTATGAAATGAACCGTTATAACAGGCATCAAAAATTGAGAATCTTGGTTGCATCTTAACTTTAGTAAGATCTTTCAATACAATGTTTATGTCTGCCGCAAAGATTGAGTCATTTACCCTCAGAGAATCCAGCCTCCGTTTGTCAAAAAAAGCTTCTGTAAATCCATAATCGGTTATCAGACTCTTTTTAAAAGACTCAGCCCTCTCTCCTTTGTATTTTCTATAAGTGTTTCTCAGAGATGTTGCCATTACACTCATGGGGCCTATCTTGTCATTTTTTGCTCCCGGCGTAGAGAAAACAACATCATTCACCCCGGAAATTTCCAACATGTTGGGAGCAGGATAATCTCCGTTTATATACTGAGTGTCATAATCTCCATGTTCATGAAATATAAAGAGGTCTGTTCCCTTCTGCTGCATCTTATCATAGAGCTTATACTTCATGAAAGGATCCTGTCTGAAGTTATAGAAGCCGTTTCCCTTTGAACTTTTAAAAGCGAGTGGAATCTGCTCCTTAATTGCAAACTGCTCATTTTGCCATGCGGTAAGACAGTCAGAATTGTATCCGTGTCCGTTGAATATTACAAACTGATCCAGAGGATTGCTCTCTTTGTGAGCAGCGATCACTTTCTTCAGATATCTCTTAAGTAACACAACCGGGTCTGTGCCCATATCTGATGGAGGCATCATCCTTGCCGAGTAGAAATCGCTCCTTATCACTTGTGGAGAACTCTCTTTAAGGCGATAGTAAAACTGACCGGGATTCTTTTCATCCTCTTTGATGAGCTCAAATTCCAGATCAAGGTCATCGTAGTATCTGTCGGAAGTAACAGAGGCGTCAAAAACCGGAAAAGCAGTCTCATCCATTTTAAAAGCGGTGGTAGCGTGTTGAAAATTCTGAACCCGCACAACAGGTATATTTCCGACAAATACAACCCCCTCCAATATAGGCTTCATGTTATAGAGATTCTTTATCTCTGCTCTTAGAGTCTCCGGATTATTCCATTCACCTACAAGGATAATGGCTCCTAGTCCCTCATTTTCCAGAGTAGATTTATATTCAAGAATCTCATCTTTGGCAGCGGTAAAATTCCCTCTGTCAACAACAATCAAAAACCTTGAATAAAATTTACCTTTGGATGCGATAATCTCACTCTGCGCAAATACAGTTGTTCCTAAAACAATCGTAATCAGAAGCAATGCGGTTTTTAAAAATTTTCTTTTCATCTCTTCTCAAATTTTAACGCATATATATTTCTAATCTGTTTGCTGTCTTTAACAACTCGTTTTTAAGCCTTTGATCAAGTCCCTGTTCGTCTGAAAGGCTTTTACAGGCAGAGATTATATCCCCTTTTCGATATGACAGGGTGAACCATCCCAAAGCCTCGGCAAGTTTTATTCTGAGATTAAGATCCTGACCTGAATCTCCCAAAACCTTTAAATAACTATCTACCTTAGTATGGTAACTATTATTTCTCAAAATGCTTACACTCATTAACCTTGAACTCATCTTTTTATTTTGATCTGCCAGATCAAGGCTGGATTTTGAGAGTCTCCTTCCGGAGTCCATTTTAAATTTGAAATCGGCCAGACTCTTCTCTTTGTCGAATAATGAGGCATTGCCTTCAATTTGAGTCATACCCTCCTTTTCAAGCTTATCCAGATCCATAAGATCAAAACAGAACCCAGCATTGAATCTCACCCTCTCGTCAAGATAGTCGTTAATATAGACAGAAGCAATGTAGGGAATGAATTCGTCCTTGCCTATCCTTCCCATGGAGTATGTAGATTTTCTTCTGATAAACTCATAAGGGTCAAAAACTGATGTTTTCAGCAGCTCTTCAAATCTTCCGTCATTGTAGAATTGAAGAAGATGATATACCTGCAACCTTAACATGTAATAAGGAGAAGAGTTGTATATGTCCACAAGCAACTGCGAAAGACCAGGATACTCCAGATCAAATAACTTATGCAGAGCAACACCTTTAATGTCCGGGTGCTTCTCCTCTTTAAGTACCTTTAGCCAGTATGCTCTATCTTTAGATTTAAGATCAACTTTTCTGCTTCCTTCTGAATTTTTGAACAGAAATGTAGGGTCTCCGATAATATGCGATTCGAGAATGTTTGTGAGCTGAGCCCATTCACCAACCCTGTACCCCAATCCCAAAAGACCAAGAAGGTCACTTGAAGATTTGTCCTGCAGTACATTTACGCTGTTCCCTATTGCTACGAGAGTCTTGCCTTTTGCAAAGATGTACTCGCCGCCGATGAAACTATCTTCACGGAAGTCTCCGTTATAGCAAGCGTCAAAAATTACGATTCTGGGGTTAGGGTTAATTTCCGGAACATCTTGCAATACGATACCGGTTCTGACATCGTCCAGAGAGTCTTTTTTCAGTTGGTCCGGATCTGAGACTCCTGCAAACCATGTTGAATCAATTTTATAATAATCCATCCATACCTGCTTTAACATCTCAGTATTACCGTCGTTCTGAAGCTCTTTTCTCAAACGATTTCTGAAGAGTCTTTTTGCCGCTTCCATATTCTTATCAGTTCCTTTGCTTAAAGGGATTCCGGTTATGTACTGTCTGTCCGGGGTTCCGTGTTCGTGAAACAACATCAGATCCACATCATCTCTTTTGAGCTCCTCTGTAAGGGTTTGTTTCATATAGGGATACATATGGAACATAAGGAATTTTGCGGAATTTCTGCTCTTGAATGCCTGTGGAAACTGCTCCCTTAGGGTAATACCCTCCTCTTTCCATGCTGTCAGACTATTTGAAAATGAACCCTCTCCTGTATAGGAGACAAGAACATCCATCTTGTTACCGGATGCCCTCTCTGCAAATAACTTCTTAAAATAATCACGAATCTGAGCATATCCCTCTTCCCCTTTTTTGGTGGGTTTGAGTCTGCCCGTATAGATATCGCACACAATTTTCTGGGGAGAATCCCACCTGAGTGAGTAGTAATGGAATAGTCTGTTTACCGTATCTTGTGACAGGTAGTCGAACTTAAGGTCAAAATCATCATAGAATCTGTCCGATGGAACAGATGACTGACTCATCGGAAATCTCTCCTGGTCCATCTTGAATGCTGATGTAAGATGCTGTGCATCTCTTACCATTGGAATTGGAATCTGACCGATAAAAATGGCTCCCTCAAGTCCCTCTCCTTTATAAAGAGAGATCAGCTCATTCTTTACCTGCTGAGGGTTGTCCCACTGCCTGTCCAGAATAAATGTCCTCAAACCCTCTTTGTCAAGCAACGATTTATAGGAATCGATCTCGCCTTTGCAGGCTGTGTAGGTATCACTGTCCACTATAATGACAAAACTCCCCTCTGCAGCCTCAGCAGAGGCAAGCAGAGAGAGAGTCGATGCCATTAGAAATAATAAAATCTTTCTAATCATCTTTATGTATCAGTTTTAGAAAGTAAAACCGACGCCTAAATTAGTCAGCATTCTGTGATCATTACCTTCTGATGGCTTGTAGTAGTCTAGCGCAGCCTTTACATAAATACCTACTTTTTTGCTTTTACTTATGTTGGTAAAATACGAGACCTCGCCTCCTATTTTATAGTAATCTCTTTTGAGATACTGGAAATCGGGAGTCATAAACTTGGTAATAATATCGGATTCCGGATTTGCTCCGCCATATACATATTCACCGTTAAGATTACTCTTATAATTAAATGAAAGGCCTGCAAGTAATTTGCCCTTCTTACCTAAATTCAGGTTAGCTTTTCCGTTAACTCCAAAAATGAGGTCTTCAATTTTCATTGAAGATTCAGGCATAATATATAGGTCGTCAGAATTTTTGTAGTTTACCGACAGACCTGCTCTCCAGTGGTACTCAAAGTCATTACCTTTGAAGAAATCGTATTTTAACAAGGCATTCTTAACAGAGAATGTAGATCTTACACTTTGATAAGTAACAATCCAGCTATGAACTTCATAAGAATTGTCAAGAAACTGAACATATTCTATACCGCTTATTTTGTTATCTGAATACGACAGTTCAGCTCTGTGAAGGTTTTCTCCTGAAGCAACAACCTGTAGGTTGGCTTGGTAATTGTTCTCCTTTACAGTACCCTCTTTTTTAGGTTTGGTAGGCTCGCTTATTACATCTTCAACCATGAACGAGTATTTGCCATCGAATAGCAGTCTGACAGATTCTCCCACAAAAGAGTATTGGATTGCTCCTCCAACTTCGTTCCCGTCATAGACGAATTTACCCAGGGACTGCTGTCCACCAACAACAGATGAATATGCGTTACCCAGCCCCTTCATAACCCATACATTCTGACTCAGTTGACCGTTGCTGTTTCTGGTTAAAGACTCCTGGCTAAGTCTTTCATACTCGAAATTCAGACCAACCACATGTTTATCGAAATTTGCCACAATACCAGGTTTGGCATTGATTGTATAGAAGTTTGTCTCCGAACGTGGGTCAACTTGTTTGGCTCCTGTCTTTGTATTGTAGCTTGCTTCCAGACCAATAAGGAACCTGCCGAAGATAGGTTTGCTTGAAACCTTCATCTTGAGGTTGTAGTCCTGCTTATCCCAGTCGCTCAGATTCTTGTCAATAACATAATAAGGCATTCCTCTCGTAGGGTCGAGCATGGTTGTGTTGTAGAGAGTACCCTCCTGTTTTTCGTTGTTATAGGAGAATTGGCCCCATACATAGCCACCGTCGAGATTCAGTCCGCCCTCTGTAGATACCCCGATTAACCTTTCATTATCGCCATCGGACATCCTTTTGAAATCGCCGTTTTTAAAACTATAGTTAAAATTCAGGTCATTATAGTTATACATCTTGTCCAGAACAAGTCCGGCACTATTGTTTGTGTTGAACCATAAAGAATTAGCCTTCAGCAACTCAATAGAGGCCGGATTGGTCTGACATTCCTTAGTATTTTGGGCAACTGAGTTTTGCGAAAGTAGTAGAGTTAACACTACCATTCCAGCCCAATAAATATTTTTTAATTTTCTCATTGCTTTAATATTGTAGTTATTAACCATTATTTCCAAGTATTCCAAGAAGGAGCTTTCGCGCCGTTTCTTCTGATTTCAGGTGTATCCATGACCTCAAAGTCGGTTGAACTGTTGTTTGTGTCATAGTAAATAATCCTTCCATCTGTAAGAGTGGTCTTGATTTTTCTGGCAACACTCTTGGAAAGATATGTACCTCCAACGGTTGTAGCACCTGCATCAAGCACTGCCGGAACCCTCTTCAATTGTACCTGATTGGCATTACCAACAAGTTCAACAGCATCAATCACCTCTTCTATGCTTATCCTGAAATTTTTGCTTGTAGAACCTACCGGGCTGACATAAACATTAGGATCGATAGGTTGTGAAGGTTTATAAATAACAAATGCACTTCCGAATACAGTAGTAAGCCACTGAGGAGTAGGCGACGGCCAAAATGCCATAGTCATATTAATAGCTGGGTTATCACTAATGAGAGATGTTGTCTTTACCAAAGTTTCGAACTCTGCACTTAAAAGATTTACCGGTGAACTTGGATTAAGATTGCTCTTTTTGTGATCGTCTGCCATTTGTGCAATAATTATCGACTCTCCCGGGTTAAGCAGGTAATCCTTATCTGTAGGGACTTGCCATATAGTAGATGCATACACATAGTTTGCAGCATCTGCGCCAGGCCATACAGGGAGGTTAGCAGTAGCTGTCAATGGGTTAAGCTGTCCAATAGCAAGACCTTTTACATTTTGAACCACTTCACTGTTATTGTATATTTCATAGAACTGGTCTCTGAAATATGAACCTCCTGTAGGGGTCTTTGAACCGCAATAGTATAGCTCCTTCATAATCAACGCACCTGATTTAGAGGCTCCAACTTCAATTGTAAGTTGCTTGTTGTTCACAACTATATCTGTATTTACAAGGTTTCCACTATAGTTGTATGTAAACCCGTTTGCATTCAACTCCGAAGATGCAGTTATTGTGTAGATGCCGGGGATAATATTCCCAACTTCTACACTGCCTGTTGCACCTACGGTCGCTGTTACCTCGTAGCTCTCTTCATAGTTGATGAGTTTAACATTGAAAGTAGTTGGGGTTGGTGCATTGCCTAAGTTAAGGTTCAATTTGATCACTGCATTGAGTGGTTGCACCTCTTTTGTATTGCTTGCATCTTCAAACTGCCCGCATGAGCCGAGTAGAAAGATGGATAAAGGCATTACTATAAATATGTTAGCTATATTTTTCATTGTAATCATCTCCTTTTTTACTTAATTGTTACTGCCAGTTCAAACCCAAAGTAGAGTGGGGTTTTATCATTGATTACTGTATAAGATCCGGGGGTCCTTTTACTTTCGTAACGAGGCTTGCTTTGGAACATGTTGTTTGCATAGAAAGATGCCCTTAGCATGTTGCCGATCTCTTTGGTCAGGTTAAGATTGAACAAAACTGTAGGGAACCACGATTCACCGATGAATCTGGTAGCGCTTTGACCCTCTTTAAGATATGAGAACTCAGGATCGTCTGCCAAAGATTGGTCAAAGGCATAAGTCTTTCCATCTACTCTTGAAATGTAGGATACAAATGTGGAGTCATTTCCTATGTTATACCATTCTTTGTATCTCCAGTTAACCTGAGTTGTAAGGGTAACCACAAAACCTAATGACGGGATATTGTGTGTTACACGAAGAGTGGTGTTAAACCTTTCTCTCTCCTCTTTTGTCTGTCCTGCAGCATAAACGCCAATGTTGCGTTCGAGATTGTTCAAATTCGTTGAAGTGCTGTATGTGTTAGATTCACTCCAGTTTGTAGATCTGATATAGGCACCGTTCAGTACAAACGAAGTGCGTATTGCATCTATCCTCCCCAGGTCGAAGTCAAATTCGATACCTCTGTTATGAGATCTCATGTCGTTCTTTGGTGTGGAGTACCTAACAAACACTTTGTCTGTGCTCTTCACCTTCAAGAGAGGAATACTACCAGCAACAGACTGCGGATCTTTCTCATACTGAACATAATCCAATAGTTTGAAAACACTTCCCATACCATAGCCGTTCTTTAGATTTTCGTCATAAGCTGTAACGGAAAAACGCATCTTTTTCCATTTTAAGTCCAAACCTATTTCCTTTTTCTCATTCGAAGCGATCTTAAGGTCGCTGTTCTCAGTATTGAAAACCTTTGTAGTAGCCACCAGAAGTTGCTCAGTAGCCGGAACGGTTGAACTGTTAAGAGTGTTGTAGTTTACAAAATCGAAGTATGCATTCTCCGGATGAAGATACAGGGTTGTAGGAGCCTTGGCTGTAACGCCATATCCACCTCTTAATGTCAACTTTTTAGGAAGAATGTCAAACGAGGCATTTATACGTGGAGTTACAATACTTTTATCCGACACGATATCATATCTGGCACCTGCCTGCAGGTTGAGTTCCCTCTCCTCTATCTGCCAGTTTAAGTTCTCCTCTGCATACAGACCAAATTGTGTTATAAATGGAATATCAGAATATTCTCTTGGCCTTGAAGATGCATTATAGCTTGACCGCATTGGTGGGTTAGCAAGATCGTATTTCTTGCCGTCACCAAGGTTGCCATCTGTCTTGAAATCCGCACCCACAATAATTCTGTTGTTTATGTTGCCCGACCTCTTGGAGAAGGTTGCATTTACTTTTGCAAAAACATTCACCTCCTTACCATAAATGTCGTATCTGCTAAAATATTCGTTAGGAAGATATGTAGCATAGTGGCTGCTTTCGCTTGAAGGTATGTTGGTAATTTCTTTACCGGTCGCATCATAGACTTTTTGTCCTGTCTTGTTGCTTAAAATTGCACCGTCTGTAGTAGCCATTGAGTATGCTGCGAAGGCATTCCCCAAGAGTTCCTCTTTATACGAGTGTTTGTCTTTGTAAGTACCGGAAAGGGAGTATTTGATATTATTGAGCCACCCCTTGTTTATGTTCCAGGTTCCTGTTGTGTTAAGCCTCAATTCTATATCTTTAGCTCCGGAAGCAGTCTGATTCCTCTGGTCATCCGGATTAAGTTCACGTGTGTCCTTTCCAAGAGCGAAATCAAACGAAGTGGTTGAAGACAGGTTTTTAAACAAATTTGAGTATAGTAACTTTGCTGTTGCTCTCTGATAATATGCGTATGATTCGGTTGGTTCTTTTACGCTGTATGCATAATCGCCGCTTATATTCAGATTCCCCTTTTTTCCTCCAAGGTTAAAGCCCTTACCAACAGATACCTGATATATACTCGGGTCTGTTTTGAAACGGATATTCAGTGGCTCTTTACCAGCTTTAGATCTGATAATTACAGCTCCGGATGTGAGGTCGCCATACTCAACAGAAGGAATACCTCGGATTACCTCTACCGATTCAATGTTATCTGTAGATAACATTCTAAGGTCGACACCAAAGTTGGGTGCCGTTCCTCCGTTATACTCGCTAAAGTCAAAGCCAGAACCAGAGATTGCCGGGCTTAATGTCTGGAGATTTGCATTATTGGATAGTGGGGAACCATCTACATATATAGCAGTACCTAATGAGTTCATCTCTGTACCAGCCGAACCTTTTTTACCAACAGAACCTGAGATATTTCTAATGCTGAAAGATGTTGCATTTTCAAAACTTGGATTGACAATCTGTCCGCCAGGCAACAGCTGCATCAGATCGGCAACAGAGGTTGCCTGAAGATGGTCCATAGCCTGTCTTGAGATGTTTGATGCTGTAGCTTGTCCGGCTTTGCTCTCTTTTGCCACTACAGATACTTCATTTAGTCTGAATGAGCTGTAATTCATCTGAAATTTTACCTCCGTTTCTTTTCCTGCAACCAGTACAAGAGTAGTATCCAGATTCTCCATTCCGAGAAATTGAATTCTTATACTTATTTTTCCGGGAGCCAGTCTTGGGAAGGAGAACTCCCCTTTTGAACTTGTTGTTGTCACCGCACCTTGTGGCAATACCTGTACTGTAGCAAATTCTACCGGTGTGGACTGAGATCCTTTCTCAGTCACCACACCTTTTAAGGATGCGAAGTTGTTGTTCGCTGCAGACTGTGCATTTAACTGCACATTCAGGCAAATCAGGAGAAACAACGCAAAAATAATTCGAATTTTGGGTTTCTTCATAGTTGTAAAATTAATTTGGGTTATTTATTTAAGTCTGTTTATAGTTTTTATTAGCTCATTTTTAACGAGATCATCTTTCTCCGTTTTTAGCTGTTCCTCACAAAACTGAATAATTTCATTCTTTTTGTATGAGTATTTGTACCATCCGAATGCCTCAATCAGAGCCCATTTTTGTTCCTGGTTATCCAATCCATTGTAATACTTGAAGAGAGTGTCCAGATGAGAAGCCTCGCAACTGTTCCTTAATGCGGAAATTGTAAATTTTTTTGCTTTTGCAGTCACATTCGGGTCAAGCAGATCAGTAAACTCCTTGTCACCAGCTTCAAGCGTATATTTCAATCTCTCCAACTCTTTAGCCTCCTCCTGATACCATCTGCCCTCCTTGTCTTTAAATGCTCTTTCAAATGCTGCATATGCCTCTTCTTTACCATAGATTTCGGTTGCTCCCTTTAGCTGAAATTCAACCCGTTTGGTTATGCCAGGCTGAAATCTCAATGTAAATATGTCGTCAATCAAAAGAGGGGAGCCGTTCAAACTGGCGTACATTGAGCTTAACCTTCTAAGCAATTCATAGTTATCATATAATCCCAGTTTTATTGAGCTTATTAAATTATTGTCGGCAGCATTTTTAATAAGATTAAAGGCCTGCAGCCTTACTGTTGCCCTCTTCTCCTCTTTTTGGATGGTTAGAAGTTCATCTGTTGTAATGGCTTTGTTTTGGTAAAGCATTTTCATTGCCAGGGACTTAATCTCAGAATTTGGATTTTTGATCTGCTTTCTCCAGAACTTGACATCCCCCTTTTTAAGGGTCAGAGCTTCATTCAGATCCAATTTATCATCTGAGCTGCTTACAAACACATATGTCGGGTCACCAATCAGATGGGATTCAAGTGTTTGTTGACCTTTTGCCCAGTTTCCGACAGATACACCCAAATTCAGAAGACCTAAAAGCTGATTTGTCCATGTGTCCTGAAGTGTATTTACAGAGTTGGCTTTAACCACAACTGTTGAACCCGGGTTAAATATATAGTGACCGCTTATATAGTCATCAAGATGGAAAGATCCGTTAAAACATGCATCAAAGAGGATAACCTTCGCTCCTGATTCATATCCGTAGAGATCTGGAATATTGATATCAAGTGCAGCATCTTCCAGACTGTCCTTTATCATTACCTCAGGTTTGAACGCATCACTAACCCAAGAAGCAGGAACATTGTAGTTGTCTATATAGTACTGTTTGGAAGCTGTCGAATCCTTTGCTCCTCTGATCTTTCCTCTGAAAAACTTTTTCGACTGATCCAGCCAGACTTGTGTATTGGAGGAGATAGGTGAACCGTTCATCATCTGTCCGTCCTCCGAGCCATGATGATGCAGTATTGCAAGGTCAAGATCTTTCCTTGCCAGTTCGGCCAGCAACCTGTACTTTACGTTGTCGTCATAAGTATAATCAATATAGTTGATTGATCTCTGAGGATCCTTGAGAAAAGTAAACTGCTCCATCAAAGCATATTTCTCATCAATTCTTGCAACCATGCAGTCTGAGTTATATCCATGTCCTGCATAATAGCTTATTTGACTCATTTTATGTCTGTTCTCCTTCTCCTTTGCAACTTTAGTCAAATACTCAGAAATAAGCTGGTACTTGGTTTTGCCGGGAGTTGCCGGTGCTTTTATTCTTGCGCTGTAAATATCACAGCTAATTGCCTGTGGTCCGTCATAAGCCAGAGAGTAGTAGTGATAAAGTGGAACAAGTGAGTCCCTTTTAATATAATTGAACTTCAGGTCAAAATCGTCATAATATCTGTCAGAAGGAATAGAAGAATCTGTCCATGCTCTTTTGGGATCCATTTTAAATGCAGTAGCGAGATGGTGTGCATCTCTTATCATTGGAACCGGTATATCGCCTACAAGAACTGCTCCCTCAAGATTCTGGTTCTTATATAGATTAAAAAGAGCTGCCTTAATTGAATCGGGAACTCCCCATTTGTCAATTAGCACTATGGGGTTAAGACCTTCAAGTGATATGGAATTAGAATAGGAATCAATTGATTGGCGGCAATTGCTGTAGGTCTCTTTATCGACCACAATTGCAACACCTCTTTTTACAGGACCAGCGGTGATAAATGTCACCTGTAAAGAGAGCGATACTACTATTATTAAGAAAATTTTAAATGCTTTCATCAAAAAAATAAATTGTTTTAAGGTACGTATATAATATTTCAGATTCCGCAAATCTGCTGATCCCGAAATTTAAAAATGCAGAGGGATGAGTATATCATCTCACCTGTAATATCATAAAATAAGTTGTACGTTCTTTTCAAATAACGAGTCTGTGACCCGATGGAACAGTGCTTGAAATGTTTTGATTTTTGGAGGAATGACAGATAGCAAACAGCCTTTTTGCATCTCCAATGGTTGAATGACCGGAGAATCATTTATTAAAATTGTGTAACTGCCATTGTGAGACTCCTGATCTGTACTCAGAAGGAAGTATTTAAGAGAACAACAATCATCTCTCCGTGGCTCCTTTGTCTCAAGATGCGCCCCGCATACACAGTGATGGCCGGGATCATCCTTGTGTACTTCTTCTACACACGAGCACTTTGATTTAATCCCCAAAACTGAAATTTTTGATGCATGGTCACAATGACAGGAATACCTCCCAATGCCTATAATAGAAATGAGGTATATTGATAGAACAATCAATGGAAAAAACAGCCCGTTTTTAGTTCCCACGATAACATAATTTTGGACAGACGCAAAATTATAAAAAAATGATTAGAATCCAAAGAATAAAAAATAACCTTTCCCTTCTAACAGTATTGTGTATAGTGTGGCAATTTCGCCTTCACAAGAAATAATAAAACGCTATTCTCTCCTATATTTTTTTGATTTCAGGTGCCATATCTTATAATTCGCAATGCTTTTGACAAAATTGATCAGTTCAGAATTTTTATGATCTGAATATAATATACTATAAACTCCAGTCGGTTCCTTCCTTTGTATCCTTTATCTGAATGCCCAGAGAGTTCAATTGATCTCTGATATGATCGCTGGCTGCAAAGTTTTTATTTGCCTTAGCCTGTTTTCTAATATCCAGGATAATATTAATTACACCATTCAACACATCGCCGGTATTTGACTGTGACTGTTCGTCTGCAAGACCAAGTACTCCCCCGACAATCTCTTCAAAAAGTTTTACAAGAGTCTCTTTGTCTTCTGAATTTATTTTTGATTGTTTCTCCTTTACCTGATTCACTATTCTCACTGCCTCAAACAGATGGGCCAATGCTATTGGAGTGTTCATGTCGTCACAAAGGGCAGAATAAATACCCTCTTTTATCTCTTTTATCTCCGTCAAAGATTCTGCACCATATGAATGTGCAAGGTTGCATACATCCCTTGATGCCTGCATCATTCTTTTGAGTCCCTTTTCGGCAGCCTGAAGCGCTTCGTTGCTGAAGTCAAGGGTACTTCTGTAGTGAGCCTGAAGAATAAAAAATCTTATAGTCATTGGTGAATATGACTGGTCCAGAATCTTGTGTGAACCGGTAAAGAGTTCTTCCAGGGTAATAAAATTGCTCAGCGATTTGCCCATTTTCTGACCATTGATAGTGATCATATTATTGTGCATCCAATATTTTACTCCTCCCTTACCCCTTGCTGCGGTATTCTGGGCAAGTTCGCACTCATGGTGAGGAAACAGTAAATCAATTCCACCTCCGTGAATATCAAAATTATCTCCCAGATATTTTGCGCTCATGGCTGAACACTCAAGGTGCCATCCTGGGAAACCCTCACTCCAAGGTGATGGCCATTTCATAATGTGCTCAGGAGCAGCTTTTTTCCACAAAGCAAAGTCAAATGAAGATTTTTTGTCTTCCTGACCCTCCAGTGTCCTCGAATTCGATTGCATATCCTCAAGCAACCTGCCCGATAAAATACCATAAGGATAGATATTGTTGTAAGCCTCAACATCAAAATAGACAGATCCGTTGTTTTCGTAAGCAAATCCTTTATTCAATATCTCTCCAATCAGGGAAATCTGCTCGATTATATGTCCGGATGCTCTTGGCTCTATGCTTGGGGGCAACGTATTCAAAAGCTTCATTGCCTCATGATATCTGATAGTATAGTGCTGGACAATTTCCATAGGCTCCAGCTGTTCCAGTCTGGCCTTTCTGGCGATTTTATCCTCTCCGGTATCTGAATCGTTTTCCAGATGTCCTACATCAGTAATATTTCTTACATATCTTACTTTGTAGCCCAGGTGCCTGAAAAGCCTTACCAGAACATCATATGTAATTCCCGGTCTTGCATGACCAAGATGAGCATCACCATAAACAGTAGGTCCACAGACATACAAACCAACAACGCCGGGGGTAAGAGGTACAAAAACCTCCTTTTTTCTTGATAAAGTGTTGTATAAAATAAATTCTCGCATTTTTACGCTATTTGTGCGTAAAAATACAATATTATTTTTATTTCGCCTTATCTGGTTGCACTTGCTTGATATTATAGGCAACTATCTCGTAGGTTTGCCTTTCTACGCCTGCTTTTGTCTGATATTGCACAGGTTTGATTTTTCCGAGGACAGAGAGAAAACTGCCTTTCTTAATTTGAGTAAAATCCGGCATTCCTTTAGTATTCCAAGCAACGATGCTGTGCCAGATTGTCTCCTCCTGCCACTCACCCTTTCTGTTTTTAAACGACTCATTTGTTGCAAGCGATAGTCTCATTACAAACCCGCCATCTTCCAGAGAGGTGATTTTTGGGTCAAAACCTACATTACCTCTCAACTCCACATGATTTAAAGATTTTTCCATAACTGATAAAGTGCTTTTTGATTAATACACCACAAAATAACAATGTGAGATTTTTAAATATCTCTGGCTTTGGATAAATATTTTTTCATAAAAGATATTTTGAGAAACTATCTGCGGTAAGAGTTGGTTATGCATTTACATAACTTAAAAAAATATTGTAAAAAAAGTAAATTTATATCTACATTTAGATCAAATTTTATTGCTGATTTTATAGCTATATAACTAATAATTAATATGATGAAAAATATTTTAATTTTTTCCGTTCTGGCAGTTTTTGCCTTTTCACTAACGTCTTGTGTTGAAAGCTCAAATAAATACAAAGCTCTCCAGGCGCAACTGGACTCTTTATCTGTAAGCTCGACTGCAAAAAGTGCAGAGTTTGAAGAAGTTTTTGCGACACTAAACGAGGTTGAAAATGGCTTGAGATCTATTCGTGAGGCAGAAAATATCCTTGTTCTGCAATCACAGAAAGGTGGTGCCGAAGTACAGGCAAATTCAAGAGAGCAACTAAAGTCTGATGTCGCTGCCATTGGTGAAGCAATCACAAATTACAAAAAACAAATTGACAAACTAAAGAATGACAACAGAATCCAGTCTTCTCAATTCAAAATACGTCTGGCGGCTTTAACACAGGAGCTGGAAGCTAAATCTCAGCTAATAGATGACCTGAGCAGACAACTTTCAGAAAAAGATACTCAATTAAAAGTTAAGAGCCAACAAATTGCCAGTCTTGATGAAACTGTATCCACACTTAGACATGATGTTTCCAGTTTAGGCCAGGAATCTTCTGCTCAAAAGGAAACGATCGCTAATCTGGACACTCAGATCAACACTGCTTATTATATACTTGGAACAAAAGCAGAACTTATTGCTGCAAATGTCATGTCAAAAGGAGGTCTTTTCAGATCTGCAAAAATATCTTATCAGGCAGAACAATCTGCATTCATAAAGATAGACATCAGAGAGGTTAAGGAAATTACCCTGAATGCCAAAAAAGCTAAAGTATTGTCCGTACACCCTACAGGAACATATACTCTTGAAGCAGACCAAAATGGAATGCAGGTTCTCAAAATTTCAGATCCTAAGGCATTCTGGGAACAAACAAAATATTTAGTAGTTCAAACTCTATAGTATCTGTTGTATGAATAAATTTGGAATAATAATTGTTGGGTTATCTCTAATAATTTTTCAATCTTGTAAAACTAAAATGGCGGATAATCCACTTTTGACTCCATCACAAAATCCATACGGAGCGCCGGCTTTTGATAAAATTAAAAACGAACATTTCAAACCTGCATTCGAGACTGCAATTGCAGAAGCGAGAGCGCAGGTGGACTCGATTGTAAATAATCCTGAGCCTCCTACTTTTGAAAACAGCGTGGAAGCTCTTGAATTTTCCGGTAGAAAACTGGCGAACATAGGTTCGATTTTCTTCGCTTTAAACGAGTCAAACACTGACTCTGTAATGCAGAGAATTGCTCTTGAGGTCTCTCCTGTCCTTACTGAGTATTCAAATGATATAATGCTCAATGAGAAGTTATTCGGAAAAATTAAGGCAGTATATGATGCCAAGGATTCATTAAAACTGGATGCTGAACAGATGAGACTTTTGGAAGAAACCTACAAGGGCTTTACAAGAAATGGAGCAAATCTCTCTGCTAAAGACAAGGCTAAATTCCGGGAGATTAATACTGAACTTTCCAGGTTAGGTCTTAAGTTTAGTCAGAATGTACTGGCTGCAACCAACAAATTCGTTTTGCATATTACCGACAGTTCTCAACTGAAAGGTCTTCCGCAATTTGTTGTTGAAGCAGGTGCAGTTGAAGCAAAAGAGAGATCTATGGAGGGGTGGGTGTACACACTTCAGACTCCAAGCTTTGGACCTTTTATGCAGTATAGCGAAAACCGCAATCTTAAAGAGAAGATGTGGAAGGCGTATAACAGCAAATCTTTCAATGATGAGTTCGACAATCAGGAGAATATAAAAAAGATAGTGGATCTTAGACTTAAAAGAGCTAAACTTTTAGGATATGCCACTCACGCAGATTATGTTCTTTCCAACAATATGGCCAAGAATCCTGCAACCGTTAATAATTTTCTCCAGGATCTGCTTACAAAATCGTTGCCTTACGCTAAGAAAGATCTCGCAGATGTTCAAAAGTATGCTAATTCAAACGGTTTTACCGGCAAACTGATGCCTTGGGATTTCAGTTATTATTCAGAAAAATATAAAAATGAAAAGTTTGATCTGAATGATGAACTTCTTAAGCCTTACTTCAAACTGGAAAATGTGGAAAAAGCTATCTTTCATCTTGCAGATACCCTTTATGGACTCAAATTCAAGGAGAACACTTCCATCCCTGTTTACCATCCGGATGTTAAAGCATTTGAGGTATATGATGAGAACGGTAAGTTCCTGTCATTGATTTATGTAGACTATTTTCCTCGTGCCAGCAAGAGAGGTGGTGCCTGGATGACTACCTTCAGGGATGAGTATGTTTACAAAGGTGAGGAGATGAGACCGTTTGTAACTTTGACTCTCAACTTTACAAAGCCAACCGAAACTACTCCATCCTTACTTACTTTTTATGAAGTAACTACATTCCTGCACGAATTCGGCCACGCGCTTCACGGTATAATGGCTCAAGGTAAATATCCATCTCTTACAGGGACAAATGTCGCACGTGATTTTGTGGAACTTCCTTCCCAGATTATGGAAAACTGGGCAACTGAAAGTGAGTTTCTTTCTTCATTTGCGAAACATTACAAAACCGGTGAAGCAATTCCGCAAGAGCTTATCCAAAAGATAATCAAGGCTAAAAACTACATGAGTGGCTACACCTGTGTTAGACAGCTCTCATTTGGCATAAATGACATGGCTTGGCACTCTTTGAGCAGTATGACAAATAAAAGTGTTATCGATTTTGAACGCGAAGCAATTAAGTCAACACAACTATTACCCCTTGTCGATTCAACCTGCTTCTCAACATCTTTCGGACACATCTTTTCCGGCGGTTATTCTGCAGGATACTACAGCTATAAATGGGCAGAAGTTCTTGAGGCCGATGCATTCTCTCTTTTCAAAGAGAAAGGCATATTCAGCCGTGAAGCCGCCGATGCGTTCAAAGACAATATCCTGACCAAAGGAAATCTAATGGATCCAGATATTCTCTATCGCAACTTCAGGGGAAGAGATCCAAAACCAGAAGCCCTGCTCGAAAAGTTAGGTATGAGCGGTAAATAAGCATTGCCGGAATAAACAATCAGCAGCAAATACAAACGAACATGCCTGAAACAGGATAAACAGAGCAACGAGAAGAATGTATTTGATTTTCATGTTTTGCAGCAGTTCAAACCGAATGCCGGGGTGAATTTAACGACATGCAAAGATACAATTTCCAACTGGAAACAAACACTTTTAACAGAATGTAAAACACGTTACCGTGCAATTCGAGCCTGCTTGGACAGAGATTTTTGGTATCTCCGTGAACTCTTTTTAATTTGCCAATGATATACCCAGGTAGTAGTTAGGAAATAAACGATTGTTTGTACCCACAGGCTGATGTATTCCCTCGAAATAGTTTGCAAATCGGTGCCTAATGAATTTATTTTGATGTAACCCTGTATTCCGTGCGTAGAAGGAAAAATCCAGCTGAAAACCTTCCAAAACCCGTTCATATTGGACATAGGCCACGATACACCGCCCAGAAACAGAAGAATAAGTGAAAAAACGGAAAAAAGAAGCATTCCGGTTTCTCTGTTAGGTAGAAACACCGAAACCGTCATAGAAAAAAATATGGAAGCCAGCAAAAATGGTACAACAAAATACAGTAAATCAATCGGATTGCCAATATGAGGTAAATCAAACAAATTAGGAATTACTCTTAACGCATAGAAACTCCATACCAGATAAATAAGAAAATAAGCAGCACTTTTCCCTAAGACCACCCGAAATGTTCCACCTTTATGAACAGATGAACTTACAAAAACATGAAAACGATTTTCTTCGCGAGAAGTTCCTGCCAGTATGCTGATACCAAAAAAAAGCGTCTGCTGCAAAATTAATATAAGAATAGCTGGTAGCAGGAAACTGGCATATCCACCTCCTTCGTTAAATAAGATAACATCTTGATATGGCACAGGTTCGGCAATAATCGTTGCAGATTCCCCAGTAATACCCTGAGCATTGAGTCTTTTCAGTTGTATTTGCTTGCCAATGTCAAGAATTACGCGATTAGAAGATTGCATCAGGGTCCGGTAATATAAAAAGCTGCTCATGTCGCAGTAAATGGAAACGGTCGTCTGTTCGCCCGAGTTTATTTTTTGACTAAATTCCTTTGGAATATAAATCACGCCGTGTACAACTCTCTGGTCATACGCTTGCTTTGCCTCTTCCAAGGTTGAATAAGTGCTGACAATTTCTACATCTTGTGTCGCATTTAAGTGCCTAAGCAGTTCGGTAGATTCTTTGCTCCGTGCATTGTCCACAGCAGCAATCGGCATGTTTATCAATACTTCATTTTTGTATATCGTACTGTATAGCAAAGGATAAGCCAAAGTTGCCAGTATAAAAATAATGACAACACCTCTATCGTTGGAAATGATTTTTAATTCATTTACAAAGATTTTTAGGGTGTCTTTAATGTTCGGAATTAACCGATTGAACAAAAATAACTTATCGTGTTGCGACCCTTTCATCCTGAATTTATTTTATTGGAAAATTTTGATAGATAGCAGCTTTCTTCAATCTGTAAAAAACAAAAAACGGCAGAATATTGAATGATAACAATACAAAAAACGAAAGGATGGAATATTTGATATCTACTCCATGAAGTGCCTGATTGATATATATATTGAAATAATGGCGTATTGGGTAAAGTTCACTGAAAATCTGCACCGGATAAGGCATTTGTTCTATTGGAAATGTAAACCCTGTGAATGTAAAGCCAAACATTCCGTAAAAAGTAACCAATGAAACCGAATCGCGTAACACAGGCATTAATCCTATTATTAAAATTCCTATTGATTGACAAGCAATTACATAAAAAACAGTTGCTAAAAGCATCCATCCTATACTTGAATTCAAAGGATAATGCATACAGTAATATAGAATAAAATTGGAAATAAAGCCTAAAATGGTAAAAATAATCGTGTATGGAAGTAATTTTCCTATTAAGGCTATTGAAAATCTGTTGTCTGCTGCATGGAGCCATTCACGCGAAGTTCGTTCTTTTAACTCAACACCAATAACAAAAACCGTAGTCATCAATACCATTAATTCTAAAATACCCGGGAAAAAAACATTAAGGAAATAACTTCCGTAATTTGCCCAGGGATTTCCAATCAAATGGGTGTCTAACGAAATAGGTTGAATGATCCCCATAATCTTGCTTTCATCCAGTCCTTTAGCTCTTAAAACCTGCCGTTGAATGGAACCCGAAGTGAGTGCACTCATGGTGGAAATATCTTTAAGTAACAATGATCCGGCAGTCAGATAAGCATCATTAATGTAAAAAGTTAATGTCGGTCTTCGGTTGGATTGCACTTCTTTGGCAAAACCATGTTTAATTTCCACAAAAGCATAGATATTTCCTTTTTGCATTTCTATCCGGGCTTCTCTGTAACTATTTAATTTCATGACAACTTCTACCTGCTGAGTTGTATTCAAATTTTGCACAAATTGCCTCGAAATACTGGAATTATCTAAATCAACAACACCTACAGGCATCTTTGTCAATTGTCCTTCATAAAAAAATGAAAGAAAAAAAACATAACAAAAAGTCATTATTCCAACAGTCAATAAGAAGTACATAGGACGACTTATCATCCTTTTCAATTCTCTTTTCATTGTGTTGCAAAATGTTGTCAGCAGGTTGTTATTGGACATAATTTATATCAATAAATATTTAATAAAGAACTATTTAGCAAGAAACAAGGGAAATGTGGCAAAAGATTTTCTATTTTAAAACTTCCGTAAATATTGCTGACATCCCAGGACGAAGATCGGCTACACTTTTGGTCGGGCCTGCACGGACTTCAAATGTTTTTACATCAAACTGGCCTGAAGTTTTTGTTGCTTTCCAGGTAGCATACGAAGCCAAAGCTTTGATATATTCAATTTTCACTTCCACAATTTTATTATCCAGTGCCGGAATGCTTACATTGAACGTTTTACCCATTTTCAAATTCCCCAGCAAATCTTCACGCACATTGAAAGTAAACCAGATATCATTCAAATCAACGATACTCATAATTGGGGCACCTGTTCCTACCAATTCTCCACGTTGTGGAAAAATTTCACTTACTTCCCCATCAATCGGCGAAGTTAAAGTTGTTTCCTGTAAATACGATTCCACTTCTTTTACTGCGCCTTCAGCACGATCAACCATTGCCAGAGCCGCATCCTTATCTTCTATCTCTGCGCCATTTTTTGCCATATCGTATTGCGATTTTGCAGCATTTGAAGTTGAAATGGCTGCTTTATATTGTGCTTCGGCTTCATCTCTTTTTTGAGCAGTTACTACACCTTTGTCAAATAAATGTTGTACCCTGTTATAAGATTTCTTGGCGAGATCTACTCCAACTTCAGCTTTTTGCCACATATCATAGGCTCCGGTGATTAGTTCTTTTCTTGCTCCCTTATTCGCTTTTCTGTCCTGAGCCATCGCTGCATTTTTAGCTGCTGTGGCTTGTTCCAACTTTGCATCCAATTCAGGGCTATCGATGACTACAAGTGTGTCTCCTGACTTAACTTGCTGGCCTTCTTCAACCAAAAATTTATTAATTCTGCCCGGAATTTTTCCCGAAACCCGCACTTCGGTAGCTACTGCTTCACCCTGAATAATTAATGGTTCTGGCCTATTTACATATAAGCCGATAATGAATATTAAAACGGCGACTATTACTAAGGCAATCAATCCGGTTCTTAAATCTTTATTGCTATTTTTCATCGTTCTTTTTATAAATATATTTAGAAATATGTTGTCTGTTAAAATTTTAATGACCGTTGGCAGGCTCCACGAGTGTTCCCAATGCTTTTTGTAAATACAGGTTGCAGAGTTTTACATCAATAGTTGCATCGATATATTCAGATTTTGCTGAAAGCCAAGCAGTTTGAGCCGCCAGTAGGTCAGACGAAGTGATTACCCCCGACTTAAAACCCTCTGTGGCATAATACATATTTTCCTCGGCCTGTTCTATGTTTCTATTAGCCGAAATTTGCTTTTTATAGCTTTCAGCAACTCGATGTGTATTTTGATTGATTTGTAATTCCATTTTTTCCTTTGCTTCTTCCAGCTTCAGGTTGGCAATTTTCTGAGCAGATTTTGCAGCATTCAACGTATGAATTCTTTCTCCAAAATGTGTAATCGGAACCTGAGCTACAACTCCAAAAGAAAACATACCTCCGAATTTATTTTCATAACCATTGTATGAGTTCGGATTGCTGACCAGATAATTTCCAGTCAATACAATATTGGGCAAAAAGCGTGATAAGGTGATCTTCTCTGATGATTTAGCAATGTTCTCAGCCTGAGTCAGCTCCTTGATTTCCGGACGAAGTGTCAGAGCTTCTTCCACGGGAATAAGTTTAGTCATTTCGGGTTCACTGTTCAATTCCTGATCGGCTAATTCTGTACGGTCATCCAATGGTATTCCGCAGATTTGGTTTAAAGCCATTCGCGACAAGTCAAGGCCGTTTTCAGCTTTAAAGAGTGAGGTTTCCGCTTCGTTCAATTTTACTTTTATTTTCAACGCATCAGCTTTTGTTGCCACTCCTTCATCTACCATTGCTGTCATATTGCTGTCTAATTTTTGAATCAGACCGCGATATTGAGTTGCTAAAGCCACTTTGTTTTCTAATGAAACTACCCGCCAGTAAGCTTCGTCCACTTCAACCAGTATTTCAGAAGTTTTATCATCCATTTTAGCTTTCGCTAATTGTTCGTTGTATTTCGATATTTTGTACATTTCAGCAATTTTGCCACCCATAAAAATTGGTTGAACAAAATTAATTCCGCCAACAAATACATTGTGAATATCAAACTCCATGGCTTCTTTTGGCAATAATGCATAGTTTTTCCACAATATTTTTTCAGGGTTTGTTTTTGGATTAAACGGTGCACCATTCGCATCCAACGGTACAGGGCTTTCATTTACCACAGTCCATTGATTTGATACCTGATCAGCTGTAAAGCCAAAAGATCCATCCGACATTTTAGTGCCAACAGGCAATAATGCATCTTCCGAAAGTAAGGATATACTTTTTTCATTCCACGTATAGCTACCGACAGCCGAAATATTAGGTAAAAACTGTGTAAATGCAGCCTGCTTTAATTGATTTGCCGCCCGTACAGTCTCCTGCTCTATTTCCAAGCTTTTGTTGTGCGTCAGAGCCATTTGTCTGCAATCTTCCAACTGCAGTTTCTTTTGAGCATTTAATGTCAGTGACACGCTCAGAATTAATAATACTAATATCTTATTTTTCATTTATAAATAATTACTCAAATAATAATTGTTTATACAACTTATTAATAACTTATTGTAAATTTTTCATGATTTTATTCAAGACTTTTTTGCTTGTGTTTAAATCATCGTCCGAAATATCATTAAGCGACTTATCAACAATATGTTGAACTATTTCTGATGTCTTTTGTTTGAGCGTCATTCCCGCTTCGGTAAGATGTATCAGATTAATTCTTCTATCGGAAATATCTGAAACACGTACCACTAAATGCCTTTTTTCCAGATTATCGATTAGTCGTGTTATGCTGGGCTTATCTTTGTTTGTTAAATCGCAAAGGTATTGCTGCGTCACTTTGTCTTTGTTCCACAAACAGGATAAAACAGACCATTGTTCAGTGGTTATATCAATATTTTCCAAAGCAAAAGCGCGTAACAACGCACGATTAATTGCAGAAGAGATCTTCCCAGTTAAAATATTGAAAACTTCTTCTTCATTAATTTTACTCATATCAGTTGCATGGTTTATAGTTGCATAAACAACTTTGCAAAAATACTACTTCTTTTTGATATAAATAATTTTTTGAATATTAATTTCTCATAACATACTAAATATTTTACATGGGTTTGATTTAATGAAACTCCCCGCCGCAAGCAGCGGGGAATTTAACCCTTAGAGATTAATTATTACTCTACTTAACGATGTTCATCTCATTGAGAAGATGTTGGGCATTTGCATACTTGTCAATAACCCAAAGCACATAACGAATATCTACACAAACAGATTTGCAATATCCTTCTTTATAATAGACATCGCCGGACATTGATTCTCTGTTACCGTCAAAAGCCAGTCCAATAAGCTCTCCTTTTGCATTCATAACTGCACTGCCTGAGTTTCCCCCTGTAATATCATTGTCAGACAAAAAATCAACATATAGTTTCCCATTTTCCCCCCATCTTCCCCAGTCTGCACTCTTTAACAATGATTGCATTTTTGGTGTAAGGTTGAACTCGTAATTTTTAGGATTATATTTTTCTTCAATACCTTTTGTGGTAGTTTGATAATGGTAGTAAATGCCATCGGCAGGTTCTATTGAACCAATCTCTCCAAATGTAAGGCGCATCGTTGAGTTTGCATCAGGATAGATTACCTTTCCCATGCTCTTTTCCATTTCATAGAGAGCTTTTACATAATTGCTGCGTTCTTTGGCCAGATCAATTTTAGCCCCGTCAAGAATGTTATTCTCAACTTTGTTGTACTCCCTTATTCCTGTAGTCTTGACAATTGTCACTATAGGGTCGGCCAAAATTTCACTTACCGGCCTTTTTTTGTTAAAGAAGTTCATCATTCTGACTGAATCTGTTAGTACACTGTTGTCATATACAAAATCTGCAAGTTTATTCACATCTCCGTTGAATGAAGCAAGTAGATCTGCAAATCCTTTATCATAGAATTTCTCAGGAACCTCTGTAGAAAAATATTTAAGCATCACCTTGAACAGCTCCCTGTCTGCTGAAACATCAATACTTTTGAATAAAGGTATTGCATTCTGGCTGACAAAAATTTCCACATCCTTGTCAGAGATGCTCATGCTGTCTTTCTCCGCCCTTTTCATAGTGTTCACAAGAGCATTGAATTTTTGTCCAAGACCAAGCAATTCTGCGCCTCTTACCATAGACTCCCGGAAATATTCCCTGATCTTGGTAATCTCTGCTTTCAGTTCGTATCCCTTTTTTAAGTTTCCAAGAACATTGCCATATTTTTCACTTCTGGACTTGTCTGCCTTAATCCACTCATCCAATTGCTTTTCTAAAGAGACAAGCTCGTCTTTAACTTTATAGCGCTCCAGACATATGTTCTCCCATTTGGCGTAATCTGTATAATTTTCTACTCCAAAATATTTCTCGGAATATTTAAGACGGGTTTCAGGTGATGCGTCCATATATTTCTTCCAAACATCCAATTTGGCTCTTCTCACTCCGGATACAATAGGATTAAGGATTTCATACTTCTCCTTAAGTTCGAATGATGACATATATCTGCTTGTCCTGCCGGGGTAACCGAGAACCATTGTAAAATCGTCTCTTTTAACACCTTTTGCAGAAACACTTAAATATTTTTTAGCTGCCAGAGGCACATTGTCTTTCGAATATTCTGCAGGTTTTCCATCTTTGGATGCATATACTCTGTACATAGCAAAATCACCTTTATGCTGAGGCCATCCCCAGTTGTCGGTTTCTCCGCCAAAGGCACCTATTGATACAGGTGGCGCTCCTACCAGTCTGATATCTTTGTAGATTTCGTAAAAATAGAGGTAATATTTGCTTCCTCTCCACATAGATTCAAGCGATTTTTCATATGGCATTGATTCGTAACGTTTTTCAACAATTCCGGAAACCTTGTTCATAAAGAAGATCCCTCTCGGTCCAGTCTTGTCCAACGAATCAATTATTGAAACAACCTCATCGGTTACATCAATAACCTTTCTCAAAAAAGTTACTGTCTTCCCTTTGATATTTATCTCCTGATCTCTGTTCATGGCCCAGAATCCATCTTCGAGATAATTCTTTGAAGATGTGCTCAGAGAGTGTACATCTCCATAGGCACAGTGGTGATTGGTTATCATCAACCCCTCGGGAGAGATTATGCTACCGCTGCAACTTCCGCCATCAATGGCAATTATTGCATCGCTGATTGCGCTACCCTCTTCGTTATAAATCTCGTTTGCCTTAAGTTTGAGTCCCTTGCTTTTCATCTGACCATATAACTGCTTGTCAAGCAGGTTAACCAGCCACATTCCTTCGTCTGCATTTGCAAAAGGAATGAAGATGAAAAACGAAACAATTAGTGTTAAAAATGTTTTCTTCATATTTTTTGGTTATAATTATTTAGTTCCATAGATGAATGTCAACTTATTCCCCTGTCCGAAAAGATCCGATGCAAGCTTCTGGATATCCTTTGTGCTGATTTTATCGATAGATTGTTCCTCTCCATCCTGAATATCTACCCCCTCCAGAATAAAATTCCGGAATCTGTTAAACCAATAATCGCCATCCTTTTCCTTGTCCTTAAAGTTCTTTTTGATGTATAAGACAGCATCTTTTATCTCTGATTCCTTTGGCCCGTTTGTAACCACATCGTCTATCTCCTTTTGCACAATTTCCAAGAGTTCATCTCTCAGTTTAGGATCTGTCTCAAAATCAACCAAAAGTTCTACTCTGTTTTTAGGTGTTGAAATAAGATCGGCATAAACTCCCACATTATAGGCACCGCCTTTCTCCTCTCTGATTGAATTGAGATATCTGTCCGAGAGAAGATACTCCAGAAGCATAAGGGTTTGACGGTTCTTAAGATTATAGTCCATATCGCCACTGTATAGTATTGATATCTTAGATCTTGGAGTGGACATGGAGTCATTGTAATAACTGAACTCCTTAACCCCTTTCCGAATAGAGATTCCCCTGTCTTTATATGTCTCCTTACCTTTGGCTGTTGGCAGAGAACCGATATATTTTTCTACAAGTGGCTTTATCTCGCTCTCAGACTGAGGACCCATTAGGAAAAATACGAAATCATTACCATTGGCAAATCTCTCATTGTAGATTTTTTGGATCGTTTCCAGGTTTGCCTTATCTAAATCTGATATTCTTAGCAAACTCCTTTTATAGGGATTGTTTTGGTACTCAAAAGTTATAACGCTATCTCTGTAAATCGTCTCCTTAGAACCTTTCGTCTTTTCCAAAGACTCTCTCTGACGATCCAAAGTCTTCTTATAGGTGTCTTCATTAAGCGTTACCGAGGTAAAATTGAGATAAAGCAATTTCAGCAATGTTTCTGCATCTATCTTTGAAGAGGTTCCAATAACAGTTTCTGAATTGAGACCTATATCCATTAATACATTTGCATCTTTTCCGGCAAGATAGGTTTTGAGCTCCTTATCATTCAGGTTAGCAAGTCCCTTGCCTCTCATTGCAGCATCAAGGAGCCTTGCAGAAGCGAGGTCTTTCTCATCTACATAGCAGACACCCCCTTTGCTGAATGCACTTAGCGACATTTTGGAATTTGGCTCGCTTCTTTGATACCAATAGACCTTTATACCATTCTTTAGCGTCCACTCCTTGAACCCATATTTTCCCCACTCTTTTTGTTTAACAACCGGAGATCCTGCTAATTTAAGATCTGGTGCAAGTTCCTTGTCCGGTGTGGCGTTATCATAGGGTTGTACCTCATACTGGCCAATATTTGCCATTACTTCGGACAATGCCTGTTCACCTGGTAACTTATCCTTGTCACTTTCAGGTGCTGAAACCAAAACTATTCTATTATGGTCCGGAAATAGTGTGACTAAATAATTATTTATGTCGTCAATTGTAATCGACTCCAGTATTTCTTTCTCCTTCTCTTTTTTATAATTGTATGGAGTCAACGCATCTCCGTTTGTAAAGTGCTCAATTATCGGAGAGACAAAATCAGCGTTTTTTCTCTTGTCAAGATTACTTAAATCTGAATCTATCTTTTTAGCCAGTACTTTTTTAGCCAAATCAAGTTCCTGTTGTGAGAAACCGAATTTTTTTGCCCTTTCTGTTTCGATCAAGAGTCCTTTTAATGCTTTCAGGTAATCATCCTCCACAGTGCTTACTGTAAACTGAACAAAACCAAGGTTTGCATTTCCGGGTAGAAATACTGCTACTGCGGTTTTGAATGGTGGATTTTCGCCATCTCTTGCTGCATCTAATTTTGTTTTGAAAATATTTATTATCAAATCTGAGAGGATAGAATTGAAAATCGGCTCTTCAGTCAGTTTCTGCTCCGGCGTAGGGCCATTGATTTTGAAAAACAATTTTAACGATGACACCTTGGTTTCCGGGTCGGTGACAACACCAATTATAGGCTCCTTGTTGTCAGGAACGGTGTAAACGCCTTTTGGCTCAGGATTTACAGCTTTAGGTATAGATGAGAACACTTTTTTAACCCGACTCTCCATATCATTGACATCAAAATCTCCGACTAGCACAATTGCCTGCATATCCGGTCTGTACCACTTATGATAGAAACTTACAAGAGTTGCCGGCACGAAGTTGTTGATAACAGCAGTATCTCCGATTACGGTTCTTTCCGGGTATTTTGAACCCTTGTACTGAAACTCGCCTGCTTTTCTTAGCATATTGTTGCGAGGATTATCCCCAAGTCTCCACTCCTCTCTTATCACACCCCTCTCCTTGTCAATCTCCTGAGGTTCGCAGGAGATATAGTAAGACCAGTCGTGCAGGGCAAGTAAAACTGAATCTATTATGGTGCTTCTTATCAACGGAACATTGGAGATATTATACACCGTCCTCTCTTTTGAGGTGTAGGCATTCACATTGTATCCAAACCTGACTCCAATGCTTCCGAGATAATTCAGCATACTTTTCCCGGGGAAATTTTTTGTCCCGTTAAAAGCCATATGCTCCAGAAAGTGAGCCAGTCCGTTTTGATCATCCTCCTCCTGCATCGCTCCTACATTATGTACAATGTAGAACTCTCCGCGTTCCTTTGGATTCGAATAATGCTTTATAAAATAGCTCATGCCATTGCCGAGCTTTCCAACTCTAATAGACTTATCTATTGGAAGTTTTTGATTGAAATCTGTAACCTGTGCAACGCAGATTACCGGTAAAATCGAGATAAAAAATGCTAAAATTATTTTTTTCATGATATGGGTAGTTACGAAAACCTAAGACAGGCTTATATTTTGCAAAATTAATTATTTTTGTACCTATTTGTTAAAATATGTACGAAATCGTTAAAATATATTTAAAATTGATTGTTTATACTTTAAACTTATTACTATTCAAATAGTCAAACTAAGGTCGTTTGCAAGAAATTTATTTACTTCATAATTATAACAAACCCTTTTTATCAAATGAAAAAATTTCAAAAGAACTGGTTCCGACACCTGTTGCAGTGGGGAACTCTTATCACAATTATCATCTTCCTCACGAAAATGTTCGGTAATCAAACAGCAGATCCCGAAGCTTATTGTCCGCTTGGAGGACTTGAAACCTTAGGTACTTATTTAGTAGCCGGCTCAATGGCCTGCAGCATGACAATGACTCAGATTATGATGGGTATGGTACTTGCAATAGCCGTTATCCTATTCAGCAAAATTTTTTGCGGCTATCTTTGTCCTTTGGGATGGGGAAGTGAATATCTTGCAAAACTTCGCGTAAAAATCAGAGTCAAAGAGATTGTAATAAAGAGCGGATCCATAATGGATAAAGCACTCAGGAGCTTTAAGTATATCCTTCTCTTTATAATTTTCTATTACACAATTACAAACTCTGAGTTGTTCTGTAAAAATTTTGATCCATACTACGCTGCTGCGACAGGGTTCCAGGGTGAACTTACAATGTGGATGGCGATTATTTCAATTGCAGTTTTTATTTTAGGTAATTTTTTCGTTAAGATGTTCTGGTGTAAATACATTTGTCCACTTGGCGGTTTAAGCAACATTTTTAAATATGCTATCACTTTTGCCGTTCTTGTAGGTGTTTTTGCAGCCCTTAACTTAAGCGGACTGTCTGTTTCGTGGATTTACCTGCTTGCTGCTGCCTCATTGATAGGTTATCTCAGCGAAATTATCTATCTGGAGCCAAAAGTATTCCCTCTTCTAAAAGTTACCAGGTCTAAAGAGGCTTGTAATGATTGCGGCCTTTGTGCAAAAAAATGCCCTTACGGGATTAATGTAGATAAGGTAGAGACTGTAAAACATGTGGACTGTACTCTTTGTGGGGAGTGTATCTCATCTTGCAACAAAGGTGCTCTTACCTTTAACAGAAAAAAAAGTTTCAGATGGTTACCTGCTATTCTTACAATCGTTCTTTTTGCTGCTGCTCTTTTACTCGGATCTGTCTGGGAACTACCAACAATTGATGAAAAATGGGGCGATGAGACAAAATATGAACAACTTCAAAAAATAACAGTTGAAGGGCTCCGTTCAGTTAAATGTTACGGAAGTTCTAAGGCATTTTCCGCTCAACTGCAAAAAATTCCAGGTGTATATGGTGTAGCAACTTTTGTGAAACACAGCAAAGTTGACATTTATTACATCCCAACCGAAACAACTCCAGAAAAGATTCAGGAAAGAATCTACACTCCTGCCAAATTCAAAATTGCGACACCTCCGTTAGAGGCTCAGCAGATTAAGGTAATTACTATCCGTACAGAAAAAATGTACGACAAGATGGATCCTAACTATCTTGGTATGCAGTTCCGTTTCGCAAAAAAAGGATATTACGGACTTGAAACCGAATATGCCTGCCCGCTGATTGTAAGAATTTACATGGATATCAATGAGCCCGTTGACGAAGAGTTCATGAAATCTATAGTTGAACTAAAAGAGCTTAAGATGCCTGTTCATGGTGGCGGCGTAAATGTGATAAAGGTTGACTTCGAATATGTCGGACTGGAAGAGCAGATTGATACAATAACCAGGAGAGAATTTCTGGAGAGACAACTCACCAAATTCTCCATACCATACAAAAAGAATATTGAAAAATGGGGCGGGAAAAATGAAGCAGTTTATGAACTAGTCTATCCAGATCTTGACAAACCGCTGATTACAAGAAATATCCCTTATCTTTCCAACCACCTCTCACAGATTGATGGAATACTGTCATTTGAGACTGTCATAAATGACAAAGAGGAGTACGCCTTCAGATTTACATACTCTAAAGATGCTCTTAATGATGACAAAATCTGGGAGGTGCTGAACAGGGCCAAATGGACAATTAAAGACAAAGAGGGCGCAATAAGTGAAGTTGATCCTAAATTTTCCTTTACAGAAAAGGGTGCAACCATAAACCCTGAAAAAACAAAATAGAACCAATGAGACATATTAACAAAATCGTTGCACTTTTCATTCTACTTTCGGTATTTCAGGTATCGAGAGCAGATGAAGGGATGTGGCTCGTAAATCTTCTTGATAAAAATCTTACCAAAAAGATGCAGAAAGAGGGTCTTAAAGTAGATCCAAAATTAATTTATGACGAGAACAGTCCGTCTATCAGCAATGCCGTTGTAGCGCTGGATTTTGGCTGTACAGGAAGCATAATTTCAAATGAAGGCCTTCTGATTACCAATCATCACTGTGCCTATGGAGATATCCATGCACTCAGCACACCTGAAAAAAATTATCTTGAAGATGGATTCTGGGCAATGAAAAGATCGGAAGAGATTCCAATAGCAGAAAAATCTGTCTATTTTCTAAGAAAAGTGGTTGATGCCACAGATGAGGTTAAAGCTACTATCGACTCATTAAGAGATAGAAAACTGCCTTCAGGAATGAGAAAGATCACTTCATTAATTGAGACCAGACATAACGAGATCTCCGGAATGGAAACTATGCTGGTTTCAATGTGGAGAGGGTCGAAATATTACCTTTATTACTATGACGTATATACAGATATCCGTCTTGTAGGTGCACCTCCTGTTTCAGTCGCAGCCTATGGCGGCGAGACCGACAACTGGGAGTGGCCTCAGCATAAGGGAGATTTTGCCCTTTACAGAGTATATGGAGGAAAAGATGGCAAGCCTGCTCAATATTCAAAAGAGAATGTTCCGATTGCACCAAAAAAAGTACTTTCCATTTCTACCAAAGGTGTAAAAGAGGGTGACTTTACAATGATTCTGGGCTACCCGGGCAGAACAAACAGGTACAACAACTCATTCGCTATTTATCAGAAAGAGAAAATTACCAATCCTATATCTGTAAAACTCAGAAGAGAGAAACTGAACATAATGAAGAGGTGGATGGATGCAGATCCAAAGATCCGCCTTATATACGCAGACCAGTATTTCGGAATCAGCAATGTTTGGGAGCTATGGCAGGGAGAGGTTTACAACTTCCGTCGCTATGGCGTTGTAAACATAAAACAAGAGAAGGAGAGAGAGCTGCAGGACTGGATCAATCAAGATCCTGAGAGAACAAAAAAATGGGGTAATTTGCTGGAGAAACTTTCTGTAAGATACAAAGGAACAGAGGATGTTGCCAAAGCGTTGCAGTATTTCAGAGAGACTCTGGTATCTGGTAACGGATTTATCTATCTTGGTAATCGTTGCGCATCACTCAAAGCAGCACAAACCAGAGACAAGGTGGATACATTAAAAGTTGGAACTCCTCTTTATAAATCCTTCGTACGCTCAATGGAAGTTGGTTATGGACAAAGCGACATGAGAGTTGAAAAAGATCTTTTGCAGTACCAGATAAAAGAGTTTCTGGAAAATGTGCCCAGTCAGTTCCGGGGAGATTACCTGAACGGGATGTATAAAAAATTCAATGGCGACTCTAAAGCTATTGCCGAATATTCATTCAATAACTCAATCCTGATGCATCCGGACAAATTCAGAGAGGCAATAAAGAGAGATCAGCCAATTTCTCTGTTCACAGACGATCCGATTACCCTTCTGACCAAGTCTGCAAATATGAATCCTTTTAACGAAGCAGAGGGCAAAGTTGTAGGAAAAGAAGATATCTTCTCGCTTGAAACTCAATATGTAAGGGCGTTTTATCAAATGAGGTTAGCTAACAACACCGTTCAGTATCCAGATGCCAACTCAACAATGAGATTGACTTACGGTACGGTTGGCCCGATTAACCCTTCTGACGGAATCTACTACAGTTCACAAAGCACCACTCAGGGTATCTGGGATAAATACAATCCGGACGAATACGATTTTAACGCAAAGCCAAAGATGCTGAAGCTGTTGAAATCCAAAGAGTGGGGCAACTATGGAGAGAAAGGCAAGATGTATGTAAATTTCCTTTCAAATAACGATATCACAGGAGGAAACTCCGGAAGCCCTGTCCTGAATGCAAAAGGAGAGCTCATTGGTTTGGCATTTGATGGAAATAAAGAGTCGCTGGCTTCCGATGCCTATTTTCACCCTGAGATGAACAAAACAGTAAATGTAGATATAAGGTATGTTCTCTGGATAATTGAGAAGTATGCAGAAGCAAACTATCTCATACAGGAGATGAACCTGACCAAATAGTTATAAATTAACATATAAAAGTAAAAATGACCCTGTTAAATAAAACATTATACACACTCATGCTCGTTATGGGTGTACATTTTGCTTACTCTCAAGAATACAGAGTAAGCGATCCTCTGCCAACTGACACAGAGTTCAAGATTGGAAAACTGGAAAACGGCCTGACTTACTATATCCGTAAAAGCGTAAACCCGGCAAAAAGAGCCGAATTTTTTATCATCCACAACGTTGGTTCACTACAGGAAGAAAATAATCAGCGTGGACTTGCTCACTTTCTCGAGCATATGGCTTTTAATGGAACCAAAAATTTCCCCAAGAAAAAACTGCTCGAATACTTTGGCAGCATCGGAGTGAAGTTCGGGGCAAACATAAATGCCTATACTTCTATGGACAGAACTGTATACAACCTTTCATCAGTACCGATGATCAGGCCGTCAATTATTGATTCTGCCCTTTTGGTACTGCATGACTGGTCCTACTATATCTCTTGCGAGCCGACAGAAATTGAGGCAGAAAGAGGGGTCATTCGTGAAGAGTGGCGCAGGGGAGACGATGCTCGCACCAGAATGATGAAGAGTATAATGAAATTTGAGCAAACCGGTTCACGCTTTGCCCAAAGAGATGTTATAGGATTACCAGAGATAATAAATAACGCCTCTCCAGAGACTCTTATCTCATATTACCATAAATGGTACAGACCAGATTTGCAGGCAATAGTGATTGTTGGCGATATAGATGTAGCTGATATGGAAAAGAAAATTATAAAGCAGTTCTCCGCAATTCCTAAGGCTAAGAATCCTGCAGCAAAGGAGTTTTACACAGTACCTGTCAATACAAAACCAATTGTTGGATTTATAACCGATCCGGAGAGTAAGGTAGTCTCAGTAAGGGTAACAACCAAAATTCCTAACCTCAGTCCATCGGCCAAACAGACCAACCAGCTTATTTATGATGAATTAACTCAAAATCTTTTTTTAGAGATATTCAAAGACAGGGTTGCTGTTGCTGCAGAGAGTGCAGACTCATCTTTTAAAGTTGCAATTCCTGTTTTCGGGGCAATAAGTTATGCAATGAAAACCTTTACTATTACAGCCATTCCGAATAAAGACAGCGAAATGTTGAAGGCTGTAAAGGGCATACTCACAGAGATAGAAAAAATAAAGCAGTATGGTGTGGATAAGGATGAGTTTGACAGTGCTATAGAGAGGGTTAAGCGTCAGGTTGAGACGAACTATACCAGAACTAAATCTCCGAAGAGTCAGGATTATGTTTCTGCTGCAGTAGAAAACTTTACAAGATCAAATCCACTAATAACATCTTCGGATTATTACAATGTATCAAAAGAGTGTTTAAAACGCATTACTCTTGAAAGCTTAAACAGCTCTGTCAAAAAAATGCTGACAAAAGAGAATCGTGTTGTGATTTTTGTTATACCACAAAGCAAAAAAAATCTTTTACCTACAGAAGACGAGGTAATAAAAGCCATTGAAGAAATTTCCAACAGTGAAGCGGAAAGATTTATTCCTGTAAGAAAAAAGGGAATTGAGTTCAATCAGAAACTTGAACCTGTTTCAATTATAAGCATGAGACCCGTTTCAAACAAGGAGATTAAACTTAACAGCGGCAAGCAACTTGATTCTACTGTTGAGGTTACCTTGGCTAATGGAACAAAAGTAATCTGGAAAGAGGACCATAAAGGTGGTAAGAATGTTAATTTGAGAGCTTTTAAGACAGGCGGGTATTCGCTGGATATGGATGTTAAAGACTTAAAGCTGATGGAGAAATTTACTCTGTCCTATCTGGTAAACGGACTGAACAGACAGGAGTTGGCAAAATGGATGAAGGGCAGAACAGTCAGCCTGAGACCATCTCTTTCTTACAGATACAGTGAAATAACCGGCTCTTTTGCGATTAAGGACTCGCTTGATTTCTTCAAATTACTAAACATTTACTTTACTGATATAAATGTAGATGACAAAGATGTAAAGAACTTGAAAACTCAAATGTTAAAGAACCTGACCGATCCAAAAGGGGCTCGTAACATTTACACCGACTCAATAAAGAGACTTCGCTATTCTTTCAACCCGCTTGACGAGCATTTTACAGCCAATGATATTGAAAGTATTACAGGCAAAAAACTTCTGGATACATATAAGAAGATCTACACCAACCCTCAAGGCTATACATTTGTCTTTTCAGGACCGCTTTCTGCAAAGGAGGCAAGACCGCTAATCGAAAAATATATTGCCACAATACCTGTGCAGGTCAATACAAATTCTGCTGATGTCAATCAAAAGATAAACTACAGGGAGCCAAAAATTAATTCCGGCGAAATTCTTCTGCGATATAAAGGAGAGAACATGTTGAGTTCCAAGGCAACTGTAACAAGGTATTACCATAATAAAATGGATTACACTTCAAGCAATTATATAAATGCCAAGGTATTTACATACATCATAAGTGAGAGATATATGAAGTCTATCCGTGAAGAGAGAGGCGGCACATATCATGTTGGAGTTTCATTTGATTTGTTGAGATATCCGGAGAACATAGCACAAATTCTTATTGAGTTTGACACAGATCCAAAACTTGTTGATGAACTTCTTGGTGTAGTACAGCAAGAATTTGAGACATTTGTAAAGAATGGCCCTACAGAGAAAGAGATAACAGAGGTTAAACTTTACTTGGAAAAGACCTATCAGGACCGTCAAAAAGAGGATGTCTCCTGGACATCAGAAATATCCAATTCAATTCAGGACATTATTACTTTCAAGGATGATGAACCAAAAATTCTGAAAAATGTCGATGCGAAAAGTCTAAAATCTTTTGCCAATAAAATATATAGCGGCAAAAACAGAATGACTTTTGTGTTTGAACCAAAATAGGGAAGATGGGTACACATGCTACGTTCCCATGTACACCCTTTACACACCTATTTGTGGCAAAATATTTGTAGTGAAAAGAGTCTTGAAAATCCTTACAAAAAACACACAGTTTCAGATTATAGATATTTAGGTTTGGTTTCGATGTTAGACCCGCAGAGCAATTTGCGGGTTTAATTTTCGGCAACCTCCCATAAATAGAGAGATGCCACCGAACAGTAAGGAGAGTAACGCTTTCTGTACACATCAAATATTTCCCTGGTAATCTCTTTTAAACCATATAGTTTCATCATGGCTCTGCGGATTACCAAATCATCAAAACTCAGCACATCCGGGCGTTTTAACGAAAAAATCATCAACATTTCTGCTGTCCATACTCCAACGCCCGGAAGAATTATCAACTTCTCAATAACTTGTTGATCGCTCATATTTGCAAATTCATTAAAATTGACAGCTCCGCTCAATACTGCATCTGCTGCAATTTTTATGTAACTCGCCTTTTTGAGGGACATCCCGCACTTCTGAATATAAAAATGGTTTGTCTTTGCAATATTCTCCGGAGTGATCTCACCAAGAAGCTCATAGAATCTTCTACTCACTGTTGCCGCTGCTTTGTTGGAAATTTGCTGCGAGATAATGCTCTCAACCAAGGCAACAAACAAATCAGAAGTAACCGGCCTCTCCAGAAACCCTATCCTGTCAATAACCTCTCCTAATTGTCTATCCTTATCTCTCAGATAACTAAGCTCTTTTTCGCCATATTTTAAATACTCCATATCTCTGAATTGCAAACTTTTTCCACTATTTAAGAAATTTTGGAGGTCTCCTGTGTTTAGTGCCCTGTTCATATGAGTAGGCTATCTCAAGCAGCAGAGGTTCGCTCCAGGCCCTGCCGAAAAACGAGATTCCCACAGGTAATTCGTCTATAAATCCCATAGGAACCGTTATGCTCGGATACCCGGAAACAGCAGCATATGACGAACTGCTCCCCAGAAAATTATCTCCGTTAATCAAATCTGTTTTCCATGCCGGTGCACCTGTTGGTGCTATCATTGCATTAAGCTTGTATTGATCCATCACCTTGTCCATACCATCTTCTCTCATCCCCTTCAACATTTTTTCAAGCATATGCTTATACTCCGGAGAGTTGATATCTCCTTTGCCCTGAGCCATAACGAGCAGTTGCTGGTCAAAGTAACGAAGCTCAACAGAATCCTTTTTGTTAAATTCAATGAGCTCTTCAAGACTTTTCACAGGAACTGTGCTGTCCAATGTTGCAAAGTAATTGTTTAGCCCATCCTTAAATTCATAGAGCATTATCTGGAAAGATGCAGCACTTATTTCCCCAGGAATTGGGTATGATACCTCCACAATCTCGGCTCCTGCACTTCTTAAATAATCAACGGTGGATTTCATCAGGCTGTCAACTTTAAAATGAAATCCGGAAACAGTTGTTATTAAACCTATACGTTTTCCTTTTAAACCATCCTTTTTCAAATATTTGGTATAGTCAGTATTAAACATGCCCGCAGAGGCCAGCGTTTTTGAATCCGAAGAGTCTATGCCTGTGAGCAGGCCCAATGTTATTGCGACATCCTCTACACACCTTCCCATAGGGCCGGGTGTGTCCTGGGTAAAGGAGATTGGAATAATGCCGGTTCTGCTGATAAGGCCAACAGTGGGTTTAAGACCTACTATTCCATTATTGTTGGACGGGCAAATAATTGATCCGTTTGTCTCGGTTCCAATTGCAATCGCACAAAGGTTTGCAGATACCGCAACTCCGGAACCCGAACTTGAACCGCAAGGGTTTCTGTCAATCACATATGGATTTTTGGTCTGTCCCCCAACTCCACTCCATCCGCTTGAAGAGAGGTTTGCCCTGAAGTTTGCCCATTCGCTCAGGTTGGACTTTGCAATAATAACCGCTCCTGCTTCCCTAAGTTTTTTGGCCACCCAGCTATCTTTTTCCACATAGGAGTTCCTGAGTACTATTGCTCCGGCTGTTGTAGGCATTGAGTCACGGGTATTAATATTATCTTTGAGTATCACAGGAATTCCATGCAGAGGACCTCTGATTTTACCCTCAGCCATCTCTTTGTCCAGCTCTTTTGCAATCTTTATTGCATCAGGGTTAATTGTGATTACCGAGTTGAGCTTCGTTCCGTTTTTGTCAATGGTTTCAATTCGTTTGAGATAATCCTCCACAACCTCTTTAATGGTAAATTTACCCTCTCTGTAGCCCTTTTGAAGATTAGCTATAGTAATCTCCTCCAAATATGAATTGTCTTTTTGGTGTTTGCAGGAGATTACTGAGATCAGTAATAGAAATACAAGTATCAATGATCTTAATCCCATACTAGCGTTTTTCATAGCTCCGCAATTTTATGTTATTATTTACCTTGTCTCCATCGAGAGAAAATCGATTCTGTTTTAGGAAAAATTCCATGCTGTCTTGTCCTTATATCTTCAGCCACATAAAAAACATCCGGATCGTAGTTTGTAATAATCCGCTCTATCTTTTTCATCGCCTTCCTGTCAACAACAGTCTCGACAATATCAACCCTGTCCTGAGAACCCATTCCCTGCAATGTTGTTGCACCATACCCCTCTTTGCTAAGCAGGGCAACCAATTCTTTACCGTTCTTTCTGGTATAAACTCTGAAGAGCAATATCCCAAAAGCTATATGCTGCTCAATCATTATACCAACAAAATTCCCGGTTGCATAACCTGCAGCATAAGATACGTAGGCCAGCATGCTATTTGCTCTTGAAAAAATTTCCGAAATAACGACTATCCAGATAAGTACTTCAAAAAAACCAATTATTGGTGCTTTGTACTTTTCTCCTTTTGAAACAAAGATGATTCTGAGTGTTCCTAAAGATACATCAACAATTCGTCCGAAAAAAATTATGAATGGCAGTAAATACGGGTATTGGTCAAGAAAATTAAACATCGCAATAAGAATTTATCTCTAAAGTTAATATTTTTTTATCCAGCTATCTGTTGTCCTTGTCGGGAAACGGAGGAATTGAATTTGATTTGTATTTATACTCTTTCATCTGTTGCTTTATAACCTCAATTGCCTTATTCAGCTGCTCATCCTCACCTATAAACTCCTTGTAAGGGTCGTTCGCCAGGTCTATATCAGGACTCACACCTTTGCCCTCTATAATCCATCCGCTGCCATCCGCCGCGAAAGGAGCATATGACGGTGTAACTATTGAACCCCCATCCACAACCGGAACAGTTCCGCTATAGCCCACAACACCTCCCCAGGTTCTTCTTCCTATTACTGTTCCCAGTTTGTTATATTTGAACCTGTAGGGAAAAATATCTCCGTCAGAAGCAGAGTACTCGTTTACCAGCAGAACCTTAGGTCCCTGGAAAGTACCGACAGGATTTACCGCTCCCTCCTTCTGGTTTGCATGCATTGTAAAGTAAGTGATTGTTCTTTGTAATCTTTCGATAATCATAGGAGAGACATTTCCTCCTCCGTTACATCTGTCATCTATTATCAGTGCCTTTTTCCCCAATTGAGGATAATAGTGCTTTACAAACTCGTTGAGGCCCAAAACGCCCATGTCAGGTATATGAATATAACCTACCTCACCGTTAGTTGCCTCGCTCACTTTGCGGATATTATTCTCGACCCAGTTGTAGTAGTAGAGTTTAGACTCATCTGCCAAAGGTTCAGCCAGAACTTTTTTGCTTCCAGCAAAATCAGCTTTTGTATTTACCTCCATCTCAATAATGCTACCCGCAGTTCCAATCAAATATTCAAAAATATCTTCTGTCTCCTTAAGGGATTTTCCGTTTATTGAGAGAATATAATCGCCCTCTTTTACATCGACCCCCGGCATTGTTAATGGCGATCTGGTCTCCTTGCTCCAATTTGCCCCTTCAATAATTTTCTCTACCTGGAAATATCCCGACTTGTCTTTTACAAAGCGCGCACCAAGCAGTCCCATAGGTATTTTAACCGCTTCAGGATGTTCTCCATTTTGCGAATAAGCATGACCTATATTCAACTCACCTATCATCTCTCCAATAATGTAAGTGAGGTCAGAACGGTGGTTAACATAAGGAATCAGCACCTCGTAATGCTTGTGAACCATGTCCCAGTCTATCCCGTGCATATTTCTGGCATAAAAGAAATCCCTCATTTGTCTCCAGCTCTCATTGTAGATCTGCATCCACTCCTCCCTGTAATTTACAAGTTTCTTTACTCCGGAAAGAGAAATTGCCTTGGTTATAGTAACCGGCCCCTTTGGGATATCCACAATCTGAACTGAGCTCCCTGAAATTGCCAGAGCCTTTCTGTATCCCGGATTAAAAATAAGATTCACCTGCAGGTCTGTCTCCTTTTTGCTTTCGAGGTCATACATATAGGAACCTTTTCTGGAGTTGTAATAAATATTGTTCCCTATCATATGGAGATTGCCATAGTTCCCCGGCTCAACAGGCAGCTCTATGATTCTTGATACAACATTTTTAAAGTTGTACTGAACCTCTTTAGACTTCTCCGGAGTAGCTGGTTTTTCTGTACCGGATTTTTCTGCACCAGACTTGTCTGCACTTGCAGCCTTATCGCTCTTCTCGCCGTTTTCCGGCAAGCTCTTCACCAATGCAACAGTATCGTTTTTGGGAGCAAAAGGCACATCTGCATCTTTAACAATAGGCAGGATGTACACCTTGTTCATATTGTTGTAAACATGATTCCACTCGGTAGAACCATATGTAGGATTGAATGTTCTGGCAGAAACAAAGAGAAGGTACTTGCCATCTTTGCTGAAATTGGGAGAACCAGAATTATACCACTCATCTGTAATCTGGAGTTTCTTTTTTTCTTTCACATCGTACACAACAACAATGTTCATCTCTTTGCCTGGACGTGTAAAGGTAATATATTTGCTGTCCGGCGACCAGTTATAATCATTGATCGGGCCAATGGATGACTCTTCGATTATCTGGTTCTCGCCAGAAGCAATATCAAGAAGGTTTAAAGTGTTTTTCTTTTCGCTCCAAATAATTTTTTTCGAATCGGGAGACCACTCAAAACCAAATATGTACCCCTTAATATTTGTCAGCTTTTTCTCTTTCCCAGTAGCGTTCTCTCTAAAGTAGATATTGAATTCTCCATCCTTGTCAGAAATATATGCAAATCCGCTCCCATCCGGAGCCCAATCTGCACCCCTGTCATTTGCACCTGAAGAATTTGTTAGATTATAGGTTATACCGCTTTTTGCAGGGAGAGAGAAGATATCTCCCCTTGCTGTTGCAAGCAGTCTCTCTCCGTTTGGAGAGACGGAGTATGAGCGAATGCTTTTTGAGAGATCCTTCCACTCAGGTCGTGAGTAAGTATAGTCGTTGTTTATATCTATTGTGAGTTTTTCATTCGCTGAGGTTTTAGTGTCATATTTGTAAATATACCCGCCACATTCATATACAATTGAATTGTCGCCAATTGACGGGAATTTTATATCATAATCCCTGTTTTTTGTGAGTTGCTCTGTCTTTTTAGAATTAACATCGTATGCATAGAGATTCATATAGCTGTCCCTGTCCGATATGTAATATATGGTTTTTCCGTCTTTAGACCACATGGGAACTATATCCTGATTAATATTGTCTGTTATCTTTTCAGATTTTTTTGTATCGAAATCAAAAATTCGAATATCATCTGCCATGCCTCCGGTATAGCGTTTCCAAGTTCTGAACTCCCTAAATACGTAATTATACGCCAGTCTTTTCCCGTCTGGTGAAAAGGAGGCAAAACCTCCATTTTTCAAAGGAACAGCTTGAGAAAGTCCTCCGGCAAGGGGAACAATCATAAGCTGACCGGTAAAGTCGTTAAAGGAGTAGGCGCGGGTACGGTATAGAATGCTCTTGCTATCTGGTGTCCAGTCCATTACTATATTATTTGGACCCATTCTGTCACCAATATCGTCTCTGCCCAAGGTTGCTGTATAGGTAAGCCTCCTTGGTTCTCCTCCCTCTGCGGGAATTACATAGACCTCGGTATTTCCGTCATACTGGCCAGAAAAGGCAATCATTTTTCCATCTGGTGAGAACTTGGGAAACATTTCGTAACCTATGTTTGAGGTAAGTTTGCGGGCAATGCCTCCTGTAGAATTTACTATATAGATATCTCCGGCGTAGGAGAATACAACCTTTTCTCCATGGATATCCGGAAATCTTAGCAATCTCGCCTCTTCTGCGTTAGCACTGCTAAAAAAGATGAGAAATAGAGCTGTTGCAAGAATTGAAAGTATTTTTTGCATAATATTTATTTTGAAATTCAAACAAATTTAAGAATTTTATTTACTTTTGCACTCCAATCAAACGAGCATTATTTGATTGGAATTTAGCCCGGATGGCGAAATTGGTAGACGCGCTGGTTTCAGGGACCAGTGATCGCAAGGTTGTGCAGGTTCGAGTCCTGTTCCGGGCACCAAAATTTTTTAATTTTTTGAAGACGTGTGACCACAGGTGGTACAAAAAGCTATTGAAGCCGATTATTACAGACTTCCTGATTGCTACTACACCGGGTATCCTATTGAATTCTCAATAACAAACGGTAAAGTTTTCTTTTCAAAACATGCTTTAATTTTTTCAACCATTCTTAAATATAACAGTATCATAAATAGACACATACACCAAATCACTGATGTGTGTGAGTGGCTGCTCTCGCTGGTTCACATTTTTTTTGTACATTTAAACTATATTTTCCAATAAAATTGAATAAAACCACGAGAAAGTCGTATCTTCTTTTATCAGTGACAGTTATGCTAATAACTACCTCATCTTTAGTTCTGTCAACTGCTAAACCGGTAAACAAAAAAAGTTCTCAAACCTCAGTAACCAACTCTATTCCTGATGATTTGAAAGTAATTTTTAAAAACTCCTGCATGGCTTGCCATTCAATTGATGGCAGCGGAATAGCTAAAGCGAAGCTCAATTTTTCAAATTGGGATAGTTATTCTCCGGGCAAACAAGACAAAAAAGCAGCTGTTATTTGCAATGTAGTTTCAAAAGGGACAATGCCTCCGAAATCTTTCAGAAAATCACACCCAGAAACTATTCTTACAGAACAGCAGAAAGAGGCTATTTGTAAGTGGAGTGCCTCTTTCCGCTAAAACTACTTTTTAATTTCTGACATCACCTTTTCTGCAGAAAGCTTTTTGGTGCAGAAGAACCAGTCATAGCATTTCATCTCGTCTTTGCTCTCCATCCGCTCTTTTGCTACTCCGCAGGAACCAGCTGTAGGAACAATTACATCGTCACCCGGACGCCAGTCTGCAGGTGTTGCTACCGAGAATTTATCTGCAGTCTGCAAAGCGACAACAACTCTGTAGAGCTCATCAAAATTACGTCCCAGACTCAACGGGTAATAGATTATGGTACGGATAATGCCCTTAGGATCAATTACGAATACAGCACGTACTGCTTTTGTGTTGCTTTCGCCTGGTTGCATCATTCCGTATTTATTTGCAACCTCCATTGTAATATCCTCGATAAGAGGAAATTTTACCTCAACATCTTTCATCCCCTTATACTCTATCTTCTCCTTAATTGTACGCAACCATGCAATATGACTATAGAGACCATCTACAGAAAGACCAACCAGCTTACAGTTTACCTCAGCAAATTGAGATTCCATGCTTGCAAAAGTCATAAACTCCGATGTGCAAACCGGGGTAAAATCTGCAGGATGACTAAAAAGGATTACCCAGCTTCCCTTATAATCACTTGGGAAATTAATGTTCCCCTGTGTTGTAACTGCCTTAAATTCCGGGGCAGCATCGCCTATACGAGGCATTGAAAATACATTTTGATTTGTTTCCATAATAACCAATTTTAATTTGTAATTTGTTAACTAACTCATATCCTGATTTTCCTGAACTCCTCTTTCATTCTAACAATATCAGTAATCCAGTCTTCGATATCATTCTCATGTTCAAGTTCTTCGTTGAGAATAGTTGTAGCCAGGGCATGAGTAGTATGGTCTTTCCCGTTAGTAAAGTCTGCTATCTCTTTGTAACGTTGAATAGCACATCTCTCTCCCTTAAGGTTTTGCTCAAGTATTACCTCTATATAAGGATCAATAGGAGCATCATATTCGCAACGGCTTAGTTTTGGCCACTCTATAGGGCTAAGTACAGGTGTTCCACCCAATTGAATAATCCTGTCAACTACCAAAACTGCATGGTTTAACTCTTGGGTTGCATGCAGCAACAGTTCAGGTTCAATTTCACTGCGCATTGGGCCCTCCATTAGTCTTGCCCCAATCCAGTACTGATAATATGCGAGCCACTCCTCTGCAAGTGCCGCATTTAGCATTTCGGTTAATTTTTTCACATCTATTGATAAGATGTTTACTGCTTGTCTTCCCATAATAATTTTATTTATTTAAGTTGGTGAATTTTCCTACTATCTGAAGTTTCACATCCTCAACAGAAAAGTTGTCAATCATTTTATTTCTGAAATAATTCTCCAGAATAGAATTCAACTCCTCATCATAATAATCCGCTATAGTTTCTGTTTCCGAACAGTAAAGATGATGATGTTGCTCTGCAACTGAGTCGTATCGCATAATACCTCGGTCAGTTTTTACTCTGCATATTATTTTCCCCCCGACGAGAGTATCAAGTATATTATAGATAGTTCCAATAGCAATATCCGGATTCTTTGAACGTACCTGGGCAATTATCTGCTCGGCTGTAGGGTGCTTCTGTGCCAGATCAAAGGATTCCAGCACAGCAAGTCTTTGCGGAGTTACTTTAAGTCCAGCTTGTGATAAAATATCTCTGTTACTTCTATTATTCATTTTAATTGTATTAATTCCTATTTAGGAATAATTCAAAATTAAGAATTATTTTTTGATCTGCAAAATTTTCCGCGGGAATTCTGTGGTTATTGCTCAGATTGCAGCCAGAAATATTACAATAATTAGAAGAATAACCATGTCTGGTTAGTTGAGATAATACAAACACCGTTTTTTCTTACATTTCTAAATAATTTAACTCGAGAACAACATTATTGTATTTCGCAAGCCAGTCAAGGTGCTCTATCTCTATAGTTATTGCATTCTCTATACTTTGAACATATTGAAAAAGGTCAATCTCCTGTGATTCATAACCTTTTTTTGCACTCTGAACAATTTCTTCACTTAATTTTTTTCCGGTTGTAGCAAAATAATTGAGAGACTCTCTTAGCTTTCTTATTTCGCTCATCAGCTCCTCTCTCCTCATTTTTAAGTACAATAAATAATTTTCTTCTTCATTTTTTGAGACTGATATGGCAATTTTACCTGCCTCTATCTTTGACTTCTGTCCCCAAAAAAACAAAGGAATAGAAAGGCCAATTTGATATCCCGGATAGTTTTTTGATCCGAAAAATCTGTTAGTTCCATTATAATATGATAGTGTAATATCTGGTAATAGCCGGTTTTTCTCCACTTTAAGCATATCTTCCTTCATTTGAGTCTCCAGTTTTTTATACTGAACTCCGGGATTCCTTTTTAGTGGCTGATTTGAAACTATTAGCTGCGCTGGCTCGATTCGGGGTATAATAATTGGAGAATTATCATTCATAAGTACCATTAGTTTTTTATAAGCCATTGAAAGGTCATGCCCTATATGGTCAATTGAAAGGAGTATTTGCTGATGTTTGGCCATGACGTTAAGTAGCTCCAGATTTGTAGCACTTCCTCTTTTATGCTTTTTATCAACTTCATTAGTAAGACATTGATAAAGGGTATCCAGATATTTGTAGTAATACTCTTTATTCACCAGGTAACCAATCTCATAATATTCTTGTGAAACATCTTTTATAAGCAATAACCTATGGTTCTCCAATTCCTTTTCAGATAGAGAGACCGCAGTTTTATTAACTTCATATTGGGAGGTATAAACAGTCGGAAAGTTAAAACTTTGTTCAATCCCGAAGATATTGAGAGGAAACCCATTTTCAGCAATATTGTTTTGATCATGACCATAAAATATCTGCATATGATCAATAGTGAAAGCGGATGGCTTCAGAACTTTGTTGTACTCTACTTTAAGTTTATAAGCTTTGTATTCAAGGTTGTTTTGCAATGCCACATCAATTGCCTTGTTCAATGTAAGTTCCTGTGATTGCCCGTTTACATGGATTACTGGTGTAAATAAAAGAAAAAGTAGTCCTGCCTTAAATAAACATTTTTTAATCTCAAGCATAAGTCTCTAAATAAATTTTAATAAGACAAAATTAAATAATATTTGTATTAGAACAAATGTTTATTATATTTGTATCGAACAAATGCTCTTTATTATGCCAAGACCGAAACTAAGACGAAGAATGAATAACCCCCCTCATTTCAAGGGGTACAGACCTATAGGTCTGCCTGAAGAGAACAGTCCTATTGTAATGAATTTTGACGAGTATGAGACCATCCGGCTGAGTGACTTTGAATTATACGGTCAGTTTGAGGCCTCTGTAATAATGGGTGTATCCAGGCCTACTTATACCCGTGTATATGAAAGTGCGCGACGGAAAATTGCTCAGGCGTTTGTGCTTGGAAAAGCGATTGTATTCGAAGGGGGTAAAGTCTATTTCGACAGTGAATGGTTCTCGTGCAACAGCTGCGGCTGTTTGTTCAATCACCCTGCAAAAGAGGAGGAGATTAAGAATTGTTCTCTTTGTGGTTCCACTAATATTGAAGAATACAAGGAGCCCTCTGAGCAAAATATTGTCGAAGATATTTGCATTTGCCCTCAATGTGGCAAAGAAAAAACCCATGCTTCCGGCATACCATGCAGAAAGGAAATTTGTCCTGATTGTAATTGCCCGATGATTAGAAAGGGTGTACCACACCAGCACAGAATGAGAAATAAATAATAAAAAGAATATGAAAGTAGCAATTACATCAACAGGCAACAGCCTTGCAGCAAAATTAGACAGCCGCTTTGGCCGCTGCTCCTATTTTGTGGTTTACGACACAGAGACAAAAGCCACAGAATTTATCCCCAATCCAAACAAAGAGAACATAGAAGGAGCCGGCCCGGCATCTGTTCAACTGGTAGCATCCAGAGGAGTTAAAAAAGTAGTATCCGGCGAGTTTGGCGCCAAAGTAAAATCCCTTTTTGACAGTCTGCAGATACAATTAATTGTAATTAACGGCCAGGAAAAAACTATAAATGAAATAATTGTGCTATTAAGCCACGAAAACAACCAATAATAAAGGAGGTAATTATGCCAAGATTAAACGGAAGAGGGCCAAATGGAGAAGGCCCGATGACCGGCAGAAACATGGGCCGGTGCAATCCAGATAACAAAGGATTGAGCGAAGAAGAAATCTTAAAGAACAGCACTTCATCATCACAAAAAGGTATGGGATTGAGAAGAGGTGCTGGAGCAGAAAGGGGTCCAGGCAAAGGCTTGGGCCAAGGACGGGGAAATGCCGGACGTTTCAGAGGAAACGGGTAGATACCTGCTAAAGCCATGCCAATGACCGCATGGCATTTTATAAATAAAACAACTTATATCAATAAATTATAATAATTAATACCATGAAATGTACTCTTGCCATTCCGTTGGAAAACGGAGTTTTATGTTCTCACTTTGGCCATTGTCAGCAATTTGCCATAATAGATGTCGAAAATAACGCCATTATTGGAGAAAAGTTTGTTACGCCACCTCCTCATGAACCTGGCTTGCTTCCGGGATGGTTGGCTGAACGCGGTGTTACCGATGTAATTGCAGGTGGTATGGGACAAAGAGCTCTGGACCTGTTTTCTGCTCAAAATATAAAAGTAAATGTTGGAGCACAACCTAAAAGCCCTGCTGAACTGGTCTCTGACTGGCTTAAAAATTCGCTTGAAACAGGGAGCAATGCTTGTGACCACTAAATATCTGTTTCATGGAAAAAATCAAAATCGGCATCATTATCTGCGACAGGTACAATACTTGTGCAGGTGGTAAGTGCTTCCGCTCAGTTCAAAAACGTGAAGGAGCATTTTCTGCATACAAAAACATGGATCTGGAGGTAGCGGCCTTTACAACATGTGGAGGCTGCCCTGGAGGGAATATTGAGTACACTCCGGAAGAGATGATAAAGAACGGAGTTCAGAAAATTCACTTTGCCACCTGTTTTCTTGTTGGATATCCTCCTTGTCCATATATGGAACATTTTAAAGAGTTTATCCATGAGAAATATGGTATTGAAGTAGTGTTTGGGACTCATCCGATTCCTCAAAAATACTTTATTACCCACAGCAACCTTAAAACATGGAATAGTGCTTTTTTAAAAAAGGCTATTCAACCAACACTTACCGATGAGCAAATTCGCTTGTCCTATGATTGAGCCTAAGAAGATCAGAATTGCCATTGCAAGCGGAAAAGGAGGAACAGGAAAGACTCTGATATCTACAAATTTATTTTATGTTCTTCAGCAGCTTAATTATAAAGTTACTCTGATTGATTGCGATGCTGAAGAGCCAAATGTTATGGTCTTTTTTGAAGGAGAACCCGTAGGTAATTTAGATGTACCCCAAAAGGTTCCTGTTATAGATACCACCAAATGTACATTTTGTGGCAAATGTCAGGAATACTGTAGTTATAATGCTATTTTCCTTTTACGCGACATGAAAATTATCCGTATTCTTGAAGAGCTTTGTCACGGTTGTGGTGCTTGCTCTGTAGCATGCAAATATGATTCTATTAGCGAGAAAGATATCTCTTTGGGAAAGATAACCCGATATCATTCAGATTTACAGTCATCAATAATTGAAGCAAAGGTAAGAGTAGGTGTCTTCTCTCCTGTTTCTGTCATAAAAGCAGCAATTAAGGAGGCGGGGAATAATGAGATAATATTGATGGACTCTCCTCCTGGCACTTCCTGCCCCTTTATCCAGACTGTAGCTGTGGCCGATTTTGTAATTCTTGTTACAGAACCTACCCCATTTGGTCTTAGTGATCTCAGACAATCTGTAGAGACTCTTAAAACTATGAATAAGTCATACGGGGTTATTATTAATCGTGCCGGTCTTGGAGACAAAGCAGTGTATGAATATCTTCTGGGCGAAAATATTCCGCTATTGACAGAGATCCCTTTCGACAAGGAAGTTGCTTCTCTATACTCAAAAGGAGAAATTGTGGCCAAATATAGACCAGAATGGAAGACTCTTTTTGAAACCATGTTCAATACAATTTATGATAAGTATGGAAACAGCAATAATCAGCGGTAAAGGGGGGACAGGAAAGAGTAGTATAAGCGCGGCTTTTGCCACTCTTGACGGTAGAGTTGTGCTTGCAGATTGTGATGTAGATGCCGCAAATCTCTATATACTTTTTGACCCTTCTCATGAGGAAGAAGAGGTTTACATTACAGGACAAAAAGCTGTTATAGACTATTCGCTATGCATCAACTGTAGGTTATGTATAGAGTATTGCCGTTTCGATGCCATTTCCCTCAACAAAGGAAAGACTACAATTAATGAAATTTCATGCGACGGCTGCAAGCTCTGTTACAGGATCTGCCCCGAAAAAGCTATCAGTATGATAGAAAACAATAAAAGCAGAATGTACTCCGGAACATTTCGAAATGGGAAAATGGTATATGGGCGTTTAGCTCCGGGAGAGGAAAATTCAGGAAAACTGGTAAACATTGTCAGGGAGAAAGCAAGAAAGATTTCCGTAGAACATAACTTAGAGAATATTATTATAGATGGTCCTCCAGGTATAGGGTGTGCGGTAATCTCCTCCATCACAGGCACAGACAATGTCTTAGTTGTAACAGAACCGACAATCTCCGGATTGCTTGATCTAAAAAGGACAATAGAAATAACATCAAAATTTAATCTTAAAACATGGGTAGTCATAAACAAATATGATCTAAACCAGGATTTGTCTGATAAGATTGAGAATTACTGCGATCAATCTAATATCAGATTTGCAGGGAAGTTGAAATTTGACCCACAAGTGGTTGAAGCAATGGTAAAATGTAAAAGTATAATTGAGTACTTTCCTGGTTCTCAAGTCAGTAAGGAAATTACAAAAATATGGAATTCAATTAATTCAAAATAATATAAAATGGAAAACAATACAATTCAAAAAACAATCCTTCCTAACATTAAAAATATAATTATAATAGCCTCCGGAAAGGGGGGAGTTGGCAAATCCACGGTTGCTGCAGGATTGGCGGTATCTCTTGCTATGGAGGGATATTCCACAGGTCTGCTTGATGCAGATATTTACGGACCATCCGCTCCTGCATTATTCGGTTTGATGAGTGAAATGCCGGACGTAGAGATAAAGGATGGAAAAAACTATGTTGTCCCTTTTGAAAGTTTTGGAGTTAAAGTGATGTCTATCGGTTTTTTTATTGACCCGGATCAGGCTGTAATATGGAGAGGCCCTCGTGCTTCCAGCGGTCTTTTACAACTACTTAAAGAGACCAGTTGGGGAGAGCTCGATTACCTGATTATTGACACCCCTCCGGGAACAGGTGATATTCATATTACCCTGCTGCAAAACTTTATGGCTACTGGTGTTATTGTTGTAACTACACCTCAGCAGATAGCCATTTCTGATGTTAAGAAGGCTATAGATATGTACAGCGATAAACAGATAGGAATACCACTTTTAGGGGTTGTTGAAAATATGTCATGGTTTACCCCTGTCAACCACCCCGAAGAAAAATATTATATATTCGGAAATGGCGGAGGAGAGAGGCTTGCAAATGAGTTTAAAGTTCCACTCCTTGCCCGGATTCCAATGAATGAAAATATGTGTAAAAATTGTGATACCGGTAAAATGAACGAACTTTTTGCAGACCCGGCCATTAAATCAGCATTTGAACAGTTGATAAACAGTTTAATAAAATAGTAACCTAAACCTTAAAGACATTGAGCAAAACACAGAAGAATTATTCTCTACAAAAAATTAATGCTATGACAGAAAATAAACGTATCATCGTAATCGGTGGTTCGGCAGCCGGACCAAAAGCAGCTTCAAAAGCACGCCGTATGGACGAAAACGCAGAAATCACCATCTACCAAAAAACATCCGATCTTTCAATGGCTTCATGTGGCTACCCTTATTACATAGGAGGCTTCTTTGATGACCGCAATCAATTATTGTGCTCTCCAGCAGGAGTTATACGCGATTCAAAATTCTTCTGGAATGCAAAAAAAATTACGACAAGGGTAAATACAGAAATAACAGCGATTGATAGACAAAAAAAATGTATTGAATTTACCGACATGGTCAACGGTCAAAAAGGAACGGCGGAATATGATAAACTGATTATTGCCACCGGGGCAATACCACGTAAACCTCCGGTTCCTGGCATTGATCTCGAAGGGATTACAACTCTGCAATCTTTACCTGACGCAGATTACCTGCGTAAAGTTAGCGATGATGGCGAAATTAAAAAAGCTGTTGTTATTGGTGGCGGGTTAATTGGTATAGAGACCTGCGAAGCTCTGCATCTTGCAGGTATGGAGATTACCCTTATAGAATTATTGCCCCAGTTGCTTACTTTTCTGGACAGGCAAATGGCCAGTCTTGTCCAGAAATATGTACAAAGTAAAGCCAATGTAATCTTAGAAAACGGAGTAACTTCGTTTCTCGGAGAAAATGGAAAACTGACCGCTGTTAAGCTTCAAAACGGCACAGAAATTCCATGTGAACTTGCTGTTGTGGCAATAGGCGTTGTTCCAAATACAAGACTGGCAAAAGAGGCAGGATTACCCACCAGCCGATCTGGAGGCATAATTGTAAACGAATATATGCAAACTGCCGACTCGGATATTTATGCTGTAGGAGACTGCATAGAGATACCTAACCTTATTACACACAGTAATGTCCACGCTCCATACGGCGACCTTGCAAACTTGGAGGGACGTGTTGCCGGAGAGAATGTTATTTCCGGGAATGTGGCAAAATTCCCTGGAACTATACAGACAGGAATTTGCAAAGTTTTTGATTATGGGGTCGGAGCAACCGGACTGTCGGAACAAAATGCAATTAAAGCCGGCTTTACCAACATAGAAACTGTTATTAACGTCAGTTTGGATAAACCTGGTTTTATGCAGGGCAAATTACTGATAACAAAATTAATTGTAAGCAAAACCAATGGAGCAATATTGGGTGTTCAGGTTATAGGCCCGGGAGATGTTAGTAAACAGGTTGCAATCTGGGCAATGGCCATAAAAGGAAATCTTACGGTAAATGATATGGTAAATGCAGATTTGCCTTATGCTCCACCCTATTCACTTGCAATTGACCATAGCATTGCAACAGCACACATCATGCAAAACAAACTCAATGGACACTTTAAGGGAATATCTGCAGAACAACTTAAGGAGAGACTAAATAACAAGAAATCTCTTGTTTTACTGGATGTCCGTAATCCGGACGAGTTTGAACAAACGCGTTTAGGAGTGGGCGAGAAACTTATTCCGCTCGGACAACTTCGTAAAAGAATGGAAGAACTGCCCGAGGATAAGAATGCAGAGATTATTACCTGGTGTAAAATATCACTACGCGGATATGAAGCATCACTTATACTTAAGGCAAACGGATACAAAAATGTTTACGTTCTTGAGGGAGGCATAATGGCCTGGCCTTATGAAAAGGAGAAATAAGCCATGAAACTGCTAAAAGAGTTACAGAAAGATATTCGCTTTAATGAGGGACTAAATGCCTGTATCAATTGCGGGGTTTGTACTGCAATTTGTCCGGCTGCTCAATTCCGCGATTATGACCCCCGTTTAATTGTAAATACCGTACAACATGGGGATGAAGCCGAGATTGAAAAACTTTTGAAAAGCGATACCATTTGGTATTGTGGAGAGTGTCTTTCTTGCAAAACAAGATGCCCGAGAGGTAATACTCCAGGATACATCATTCAAGCCCTTCGCGCACTCTCCATAGATACCGGAATGTTTATCGAAAGCAAACAAGGTCAAAAACAACTGGCAATAAAACGCACCGTTGGCGACCATATTTTAAAATATGGGTATTGTGTTTATATCGACGAGGTAGATACCGATATGTACCCGGAGCAAGGCCCTGTATGGGACTGGTTAAAGAAAAACCGGATTGATTTATTGGAAAGGCTGGGGACCAAATATAAAAAAGATGAGAGCGGCACTTTACGGCAGATCTCAGCAGAGTCTCTCAGAGACCTAAGGAAGATTTTCGACGAAACGGGGGCAACAAAACGGTTTGAAACAATTGAAAAATACAGCCGGATGAAAGCCCTTGAAAAAGGAATAGCCTTTAGTGAAGAAAAAGACGACTATTTTATGGAAGTTTACGAAAAATAAAGAAAAAGTACAATGGAACCAATTATAAAAAACAGCCTCTGGGAATCCTACCAGAAAGAGATAGCAGATGACCACTATTATTTTGCCCGCAGTTGTATCCGGCAGAACTTTTTCCCTGCCGCAGAAGATCTATACCTGAAAATCCTTCGCGACGACCTTGGCAAAGATATATTCGATGATGCCCGCCAGACTACCTGTACTGGTATTGCATACCATTCCGGAATTATTCCGTTTGAAACAATCATGACTGTTGTTGCCCGTCAGTTTTCCTTAATGAACGATGCAGGTTATGAGAATTTTGTTGTCTCTTGTGTTACATCCTTTGGCATTTATACAGAAATACTCGAAACATGGAAGCACTTTCCGGAAAAGGAGAGAGAGACAAGAGAAGCATTAAAACGAGCGACAGGTAAAATTTTTAAAATACCAAAGAACCTCGTTCATGCAAGCGATCTTATTTACAAGTTCCGTCATGAGATTGCTTCAAAAGCAAAGTACCGGTTAGTGAACAAAGAGACAAGTAAGCCATTGAATGTGGTTGACCATATCGGCTGCCACTACGCCAAGATTTTTCCAAAAGAGGGGATAGGCGGAGCTGAATTTCCCTATGTTTTAGCCGGATTAATCGACGATTGGGGCGGTGCTCAGGTTGACTATCCGGAACGTCGCCACTGTTGTGGTTTTGGTTTCAGGCAGTACCTGCTGAAATCCAACCGAAGTTATTCTATAAGCAATTCCAAATTAAAGTTTGATTCAATGCAGCCATATCATCCGGATTTGATAATTGCAAATTGCCCGGGTTGTACTTTTTTTCTTGACCGCTGGCAGTACGTTATATCTGAAATGGAAGGCAAAACATATGGAGAAAATGGTTACGGGATACCTGCATTGACATATGAAGAACTCGCCGGTCTTTTGCTAGGTTACAATCCATGGGATATAGGTCTGCAATTACATCAGGTTACCATTGAACCTTTTTTGGACAAACTGGGAATTGAATACAACCCGGACGAAAAACATAAGGGACTTTTTGGAAAAGATTTAGGAGTGCCAGAGGTACCTGATTTTCTAAAATGCTGATAGAATGAAAATTACTGCGCTCATAGAGAATCTGGTTTACAAAGAGGGTTTACTGGCCGAACACGGGTTATCATTATATCTCGAAACAGATTCGCGAAAAATTCTTTTCGATACAGGGCAAAGTGGGGCATTTTTACAAAACGCCAAAAAATTGGGAATAAAGATTGAGGAGATAGACTCCGTAATTATCAGCCATGGACATTATGACCATACCGGAGGGTTGGAGTTATTTTTAACAGTTAACCGTAATGCCATAGTTTATATCAAAAAGGAAGCGTTTACAAGAAAATTCGATGTGAGCAAAAGATTTGTGGGAATAACATGTGACCCCGGGTTGCTGGATGGCAGAGTTGAATACATTACAGATATAACCGAAATTGACAGAGGCATATTCATTATGCCCGAGATTCCAATTTTCAACAAGGCAGATACCAGCTTGAGTATTTTAAATGATAAATTTCCTGATGAACTATATCTGGCTATTAATCAAAATGATGAACTCTCAATTATTACCGGTTGCTCCCATAGAGGAATAACGAACATCGTCAACTCTGCTGCTATCCATTTTAACTTGCCAGTTAATTTGATTTTGGGGGGTCTCCATACAAAAGACTGTAAAACAAGCCAGTTTGAAACAATAATAAATTATTTCAACCATAATTTGCCAAAATCAATTGGAGTTTGCCATTGTACCGGTATAGAGAGATATTCCGATCTTTTACAGAGATGCAAAACTAAAGTATTTTATAACTATACAGGCAATGTAATTGAAATTTAGATTACTCGACAGGCTTTGTTTCGGCAGGTTCTACCGGAGCGACTGGTGCCACTGAAACGGCAGGTTTTTTGTAAATTTTTACATTTACTGCTGTTGGCCCTCTCTGGCCCATTTCTACTTCAAAGCTTACAACATTGCCCTCTTTTATCTCTTCGAGCAGATTGTTTGCATGTACAAAAACACTCTCCTGTGTTTCTGAATCCTTAATAAACCCAAAACCTTTTGAATCATTAAAAAAGGCAACAATACCCTTTCTGATAGGATCAACCGGAGTAGAATCCTGTTTTGGTGTGCTGATTTCAATGTTTTCCGATTTGATATTTCTCTTTTTATTCGGATCAGGAGGAGTGGAAGTTATAACTCCATTTTCGTCAACATAAGCAATCATATCTTCCAGACTACCTTTTTTTTCGTTGTCTTTTCTCTCTAATCTCTTCTTAGCTTTTTCTTTTCTCTTCTTAGCTTTTTTGTTTTTAACCTCTTTTTTGTTGAATGTTTCTTGCGATCTTGCCATAAATTTTCCTCTTTATTATTAATTGGGCAAATTAGCTTATTTTATTGAAATATACTAATAAGCAACGCAATATTTAATAAAGTTACTACTGCACCCATAGAATAAAGTGTGATTTTAGAAAGATTGGAGTTTTTGTATTTCCCCATTACTTTAGAAGAGGAGGTCAGATAAACCTGCAAAAAAATCGTGAATGGCAATTGAACCGCCAGTGCCATTTGTGATATAATCAGTCCCTTAAACGGATTCGATATCAGAAATATTATTCCCAAGGCCACCACAAGTGAAATGGCAACTCCCAGGCGTGAGTGATTATCCTTGATGTCGTACGGTTCTTTGTACATACCGGCAAAAATTGTCCCGGCTGCCATTCCTGAAGTAATTGTAGAAGCTAATCCGGAAAATAAAAGAGCAACCGCAAAAACTATTGCTGCATTATTACCGAGCAGTGGAGTCAGCAATTGATTAGCTTGCTGAAGTTCAGAAACCGGAGTTTGTGTTTTGAAAAATGTAGAAGCAGCCAGAAGTATTATTGCACTATTTATTGCCCAACCTACAATCATAGAAAATAATGTGTCAAAAAACTCAAATCTCAACTGTTTTTTGATTACTTTCTCGTCTTGCAGATTCCACTGGCGGGTCTGTATAATTTCTGAATGCAAAAACAGGTTGTGTGGCATCACTACTGCACCTAGTACGCTCATGATAATAATCATAGATCCTTTAGGAAACGATGGCATAACCCAACAGGTGACTGCTTCATTCCAGTCAATATTCACCAGAGAGAGTTCGTACAGAAATGAGAGCCCGATTACAGAGACAAATGCTATAATCCACTTCTCTATCATTTTGTAAGAGTTAGTATAGAGCATAATCATTACAAAGATTGTAACCAGCAATGCTCCTGCTCTTATGGGTACCTTAAACAACATCTCGAGGGCAATAGCTCCTCCCAGTATTTCGGCTAAAGAAGTTGAAATTGATGCCAGCATGGCAGAAGAGAGAAGAATTTTTGAGTAACGGGGTTTAAGGTAAATAGTTGTAGCTTCAGAAAGACAGAGTCCGGTTGCTATTCCTAAATGTGCCACATTGTGCTGTAATAATATCAGCATTATTGTAGAAAGTGTAATTACCCACAACAGTGAATACCCAAAATCTGACCCTGCAGCCAGATTGGCAGCCCAGTTACCCGGGTCTATGAAACCAACTGTTACCAATAAACCAGGACCAATATATTTAAGTATATCCAAGCCTCCATATCCTGGGTGGTGATCTTTACGATCAAAATTCTTAAAGAAATTCCGCATTATTCTGTCACATTTAATTTATGTAGTTTTTTATTACTTCCATTAATATATCTTTCTTTATCGGCTTTGAAATGTAACCATCAAAACCGCTTTTTAAAAACATCTCTTTTTCGTTTTGTAAAGCATATGCAGTTTGAGCAATTACAGGTAATCCCGGTCTGAAATCTTTTATCTGTTTCATTGCTGTTTGCCCGTCCATTTCGGGCATTTTAATATCCATCAACACTAAATCAATCTCATTAATGTTCCTGCACTGGTCAATAGCTTCAAGACCGTTTGATGCTGACAAAATACTTGCATTCGTTTCGCTTAAAAGCTTTTTAAACAAGATAATGTTGACCAACTCATCATCTGCAATTAATATGGTTTTGTTTGACAAATTTAATTTTGATGCTGATAATTCCTCAGGCTTTATTTCTGTTTCAATTGGTTTATAAGGCACTGTAAAATAAAATGTCGAGCCCAGACGTACATCTGATTGCAGCCAGATTTGCCCTCCCAAAAGCTCAACATATGCCTTTGCAATACTCAATCCAACCCCGTTTCCGCCAAAGTTTCGTGACAATCCTGTCTCAACCTGTCTGAATGGTTCAAATATCTTTTTCTGCATCTCTGTTGAAATTCCTATTCCGGAATCGGAGACAGAAAATTCATAAAAATTGGTCTTGTCAAGTCTGCATTTTACAATTATGTCCCCAGAATTTGAGAATTTTATTGCATTATCAATCAGGTGGCTCAAAATTTTAATTAATTTATAACTGTCTGACATGGTTCTAAAATAACTATTATCCAACTGCAGTAAAACAAATAATCTGATGTTTTTTTCTATGCATTTAGGAGTGAAATTATCTTCGGTTTTGTGTAAAATTGTTTCAATATTTACTTCCTCTCTTGTTAACTGAATGTGATTCCCCTGAATTTGAGATATTTCAATCACGTTAGTAAGGATATCCAGTAATTGATTACAACTCTTTTGTATAATTTGCGAAAAGTTCTTTCTTTCGTCAGAAATTAAGTTCTCACTGCTGACTAATTGCGAAAAACCAAGAATAGCATTCAAGGGTGTCCGTATTTCATGAGAAATGTTGTTTAAAAAAGCTGTCTTTAATTTATTGGTTTCTTCAAGAGCTTTTTCAATTTTTTTTCTTTCTGAAATATCTCTGGTCACAGACAAAATATGAGGTTTACCCTTAATTTGGATTATCCTTGCAGACATTAAAGCTGTTTTTGTATTGCCATCCTTGCATCTGAAAACTGATTCAAGATTCTCTACCCATCCGGTCTCTGCCAGTCCTTTAATTAATTTTTCACGATCGGCAGGAATAGCCCAGATATGAATATCAGACGAGTTAACTCCAATTACATCTTCTTTAGTAAAATCCGTCAAAGCGGTAAACCCCTCGTTTATGTCTACATAAACTCCATCTAAGGTGTTAATGTTTATTGCATCAGGGCTTGTAATAAAGGCAGTTTTGTATTTTAATTCATTTTCTAAATATGCATTATAAGTGGCCTCGTGCTGGTCTTTTCTTTTCCAGTAAAAAAAACCAAATATGCTTCCAGCAACACCTATCAGAACGGGGGAGATAAAATATAGATAATCTTCAAGAATAATTCCACAAAGACCTAATAAGAAGCCAATTGCAAAACTGGCAATCACATATAAATACTTCGATCTGGATTTCATTTCTGAGTTGACTTATTTTACATTATATACATTATATAATAGATATAGAGAGTATGTATAACGAAGGTATGATAAAATTGCATAACTTCGCCCCAATTAATAATTTGTTTTTATGAAAAAGTTACTTTTACTTCCTTGTCTGTTTGTTTTAATGCTAAGTGCCAATACTGCATTTTCTCAAACAAAAATTGAATCTTCTGATGTTTCTACAAGTGTTCCAGAACTGGCAAATTTTCACTCAATCATTTTTCCTATGTGGCATAAAGCATATCCGGCAAAAGATATGACTACTTTAAAAGGCTTTGTCCCACAAATCAAAGCAAATATGGAAAAAATGAACAGTGCTAAATTACCTGGAATATTACGAGAAAAAGAGGCTGCATGGAAGAGTGAATTAGTAAAATTCAATCTTGTAGCAGAAAATTATTATAAGGCATGTGAAGAAAATGATGAAGCGGCAATACTTCTTGCTGCAGAAAAGTTTCACTCCGCTTACGAAGCCATGAACAGGGTTGTGAAACCTTTTGTTAAAGAGATGGATGAATATCATAAGACACTCTATGTAATATATCACAAATCACTTCCAGAGAAAAATTATGAAGAAATTGCAAAAATAATGGACAACTTTATTTTACAGGCAGATGCAATTACAAAGTATCCGGAGGATAAACTGACAAAGCGTCTAAAAGATAAAACTCCTAAATATTACATTATCTCAAAAAATCTTTACACTGCAACTGTTTCTCTAAAGGAAGTTCTTCAAGGAAAAGATTCAAAGAAGAAAGATGCCGCTGTTGAAAATGTACACACAATATACCAAAAACTGGAATCAGTTTTTGAATAATATTTTTATCAATCTGAAACACATAATTCTTTTACAAAGACTTTCAGATTCTCTTCTGTTTTAAGTGCTATTGCAGGATTCAGGGAGTGGAAATGTATCACGGCCACATAGATACCTGAATCCTCTTTGGCTATTTCCAAATTGATATTGTCGTCCGAAACAATCCATGGCATTTCGAGTATCCGTTGTTTCAGCAAAGCTTGAATCTTTTCAGGCTGATAGCTTGAAGATAATATCCTAAGATTGATAATATGCTCCGCCCAATTGCCGGTATCAGCGGGTTTGACAATATTCTGGCTACTGAGCAAACTATATGGGATTATAACATTCTCACCATTTTCGGTTACAATTTCCATAGAGCGGTAGCTAAGTTTCTTTATGACACCCGAACCTGCAGAAGAATGGATAATTTGTCCCTGCTCAAAGGAATTTTCTGCTTTAAGGATAATGCCACAAACTAGATCGCGCAGAAAGTACCATCCAAATATAGCGACAATCACAATAATCAAACTTCCTGTTACCATCGGATAAGCAGCAATGCCTTTAAATAATTGATCGACAGCCCAGAAAATATAAACCAACCATAAAACTATCTCGACAAAAGGGAAAAAACGCTGAAATACTCGCCTGCCTTTTCGTTTGCTTATGAGAACAGGAAAAAAGGAGGGAATAAATCGCAGTATAATAAAAAGCGCAATTGCAATTGCGACGACCTCTATATATATCATAATAACCCAAGGTTTTTTAGTTTTTTTACCAGATGAATTTCCAACGCAGGATTTAAACAATAAACTTCAGGAAACTTCTCAACGAGAATTCCTTTTTGGAACAGGATACGAATAGTTTTTTCCGTATCTTCAAAATCGTTTTGAAGTATCTCAGAAATTTTTTTTACAGAGAAACGCCGATGCAGAATAAATTGCAGGATATAGTACATTTCATTCTGTGGAAGATCTTCGGAAAATGTGATTTCCTTATTAAAAGGTTTTTCCATAATAAGAGTTTTGTCTGATATTTTACGAATACCAGCAAGCCAAAGATTTATAGCATACCCTGGATTTCCGGATGATAACTTAAAGAATCGGTTGAACAGGCGGGCATAGTCCCAGTTCGTCATTCCATCTTCATGTTTTTTATTCAAGATGAACTTCATACCGCCTGCCTGGTGCCTTACCATAATGAGGCTTTTCAACTCACGGGCATCAAAAGGCTTACAAAACACAAGATCGAGTGCCCATGTATTTATCGAGCTCAGTTGACTGATGATTTTAAGAGCATATTGGTTTATATTAACGATAAACAATACTTTGTTCCCATATTGCCGCATCAATGAAATTATTTTTTCAATTACTTGTGTGCCTGAAGGTCTCCTTTCCCACCAAAGTTCCAAGTCATTTACAATGATTGTACTTTCAGGTGGAAGCGTTTCCATGCTGTACTGCAAATTATCCTTTCCGGCAAGGCTTTTCAGCAAGGTTTGTTCAAAAAGAGATACATCGGCGGTACTTTCTCTGGGTGCTCTGATATTGAATGTGTTTTGTTTTTTAAAATGAAGGTTAGCAAGATGCTTGCTAAGACTTGACTTACCTGAACTTCGTTCGCCACTGATAATAAGCAAACCTGATGCGCCGTTTAAAAAGCGTTTAATGGCATTACTGCCCTTTTCAATCTCCTCGTCCATTCCAACCCAAAAGTCTTCTCCTATGCTGGAACTACCAGAAAACAAATTGGAATAATAGAAAGGCAGATTCTGCATGAGTGTTTTATCTGGTGAAATCTTTTCCAACATCAGCTTAACAGGTTCTCCCGGACAGAGTAACAGTTTCTCCCTTGATTGCTCCATACGGTTAGCCCATAGCAACCCTTCACTTTCACTATAAATCATCTTAACAAGTTGGTTGATTATAACACTTCTTACCGATTTTTGAATTTCTTGCAAACTTTTGGAAAATATGCGTTTGTCTGTATTTAAAATCTTCTTAGTCAGGCCTGTCGACGTTTTGATTATTATGGCAGAAGATAATGGTTCAAAAGCATTGTTCAGTCCAATATCCAGACTACTCCTCAATTGGCCGGAAAGTTCCTTCAGCTTATTTTTTTCACTGTAAATATTACTTAATAATCCTTCAATAAAGATTTTCAGATATTCCTGTCTTTTTTCGTTTTCAGCTTCATCCGTAGATGTATTTTCATTCTCGTCTAGATTAAACTTTGCTAGTCGTATTAAATTATTGATAGCGGCGGTTGAAAGCGATAATTTCTGTCCGATGTTTAAGGATTGCTTTTTAATCTGATCGATAAGTTCATTACTAATATAAAAATCAGCTACTTTACGTATTGAGACAACAAATACGTTAATGTTTTCAAGCTTTTCAAGTGGAACATATTCAGTAAAATTATCCACAGTTATCTCTATGCTTTCCGGAAGTGCATCAACTGCTTCCTGAATTTCTTTAATCAACGGGTTAAAAATATCCTCCAGCTTAAGTAATAGAACCGGCTCCTGATTAAAGACAATTCCATTTTCTCTATTATTAATCTGATTCTTAAAAGATTGAAGCTTTTTATAAATATTTTCCTGAATAAGAACTTCGAAATCGCGATCTGCTTTTTCTATTTTTAATGCTAACTGGGTTTTAATGGCGAAATAAATGGAATCCAGATAAGTTTTATTAACATGGTTGACCATAAAACGGAACCATAAATCTGGAAATTCAGATAGAAAATTTTTCAGTATAACGCTTTTTTTATTAAAGTATCTAAATTTCCGGCTTAAGAAATTTGCCTGCGGATTTTCAATAATTTTGCTGAAATCATTCAGGTTAACAGTGAGTTCATCTATCAATATATTCCCCTGATTGTAAACAAAATTCTGGTTATCAATTCGCCGTTTATTAATAATTGCAGCAACTTCGTCTCCCTTAACAAGTATTTCATCATGACTAAATTTACCTGACTGCATTTTTAAAATTAGTTCGCGATTGCTTGATAGTATCTCTTTTATATCTCCAAAAGCGGTTAAGCAGTCGGCTGTATAATTATCATAAAACTGTCTGAAATATTCGAGTATTTTTGTGTAGAGATAATATCTTGCAGCCTGTTGAACCCCAATTTTATAGCTTAGCCTTTTGCCGGTTACACTTATCCAAAGGATTTTTCCGGCTTTGTTTACCCATCTTATCGGATTGCCGGACTTAAGATTCTTGTAGTCTTCTTTGTTAAACTTAAGTCTTATACTTTGTGGAAGGGTATTAATTGCATTATCTGTTTCAGTAAGGAAACTGTTAATGCCCATTAAAAGAATTTCCCGCTCATTATTCAGATAATTCTCCTTGAAGCTTATCAACTGTTTTTGAACTTGATAAGAGTAGTCATTGAGCGTTTTTATTGTGAGATTTTCTAATTGATCCAGAAAATGATCCCGGCTTTCCTTAACAACAAAGAATGTGTTTTCAATAAGATTTCCAGCCTGTTTCTCGAGAATTTGTGCCAAATTATAAACCTCATTATAAATAATATCGGTTTTGGAAAGATCAAGATTATCCAATATGGCAGCAACTGGTTTCTGGCCAAGTATAACTGATTTTTTTTCTTTACCATCAATTGGTGATTCAGATATTACATTTATCTCCTCAAAACCTGAGGATGCATGTATGAAAAGAGATGATTTAAGACTCCCTGTCAATTCATTGGCATACCTTACAACTGTCTCAGATTGATTGTAGGCAAATTCCGGGATTTCCGCAATAGTAAGATCCGTGTCTCTTGACTCTACCCGAATTATATCTTTTTTAGGTAATTTCTCATAATTATGTATGACTTTTATAGTGGCTCTGATTCGATAATTATCAATAATCTGCCCCAGAATGGCATAATACCTGTCAGTATTTTTGCTGTCGGAATTGATGGCCAGAATCCTTATCTCTGCATCTCTCCACTTAGGGGTAACTGTTATGAAACGAATAAGATGCAGGGCGAGCGAAAGATTTCTACCTTTGCCGCTCCACCAAAAGTCAATTTTTTTGTACTTTCCAAAACCGTTTTCTTTATCATAGCTCAATAGTGTGAGATTATAATCCAGTTTATTCAGGGTTATAAGCAGGTCTTTCAATTTTTTGGGGTCACGGGTATTTTTACCCCAACCCATAAGAATTGTGTTGGGTTCAAAACCTGAAAAACCATAAACCTTGCTGATCATTTCTATTCCATCATAAATATCCTTGCATGCATACTTTCGTGTAATAATATTGCCGTACTCCCCAAAAGATTCAACGCTAACATTGGCTGTATTATCGAATAACTGGTTCTCCTCCGGGTTCTCAATAAGTTCAAAATTAGTAAAGATGCCCAGTTTCCCTACAAGTGCGTTACCTATTTCAATAAGATGCGGTCTGTTTTTAACCCCGCCACTAAAAAGAATAATATTAGGCCTCCAATTACGACTATTTATCTTATTTTTGGCGAGTTTAAACAATCCCGTTTTCACCAGGGATAGCCATATGCTCGATCTTGTATCGCCGGCATTTAGTGTAAGTTCTTTATTTTTAAGGTAAAAGAAGAGTGCTATCAGCACCAGAGAAGCAACCGCCAATGCCAGTACATCCAATTGTATCATTACTATTATACATGCAACAGCTCCAATAATACTTACAATTCGCGGTATTTTAAATGATGGCATGAAATCACTGCTGGCCCAGCTTTCAACTGCATAAGTGATGTTTAAAAACCCATAAGTGATGATGAAAAAGATGGTGACAATCCGTGCAATAACATTTAGTTCTCCTATCAGAATGCCTGTCTCAGCTATAATAAAAGTGAGCAAAAGTGCATTGCGGGGTTCATTTGAGGCACCAAAACCTTTACTGAAAAAGAAAGGTGCTATGCGGTCTTTGGCTACTGCCTGCATGATCCGTGGTGCTCCCATTATGCTTCCGAGTGCAGATGAAAGTGTAGCTCCAAGAATTCCTGCAATAACCAGTTGTGGAACCAGAGAAATTTTGAACAGAACATTGGGATCATTTACCAACAGATCATTATTGACAGTATATGAGAAAAAAACAGCCAGTCCTACATAGACAATTAAACCAACCAAAATTGCCGAAATAGTCCCAACAGGAATAGCTTTTCTAGGGTCTTTCAAATCTCCGGACATTGACACTCCTGCCTCAAAACCGGTGACAGCCGGGAAAAAAATTGCAAACAGGGTAATCCATGAAAGGGATTCTGGTAACGCATTTAACTGAGGAGCGACAGGCGCATATCCGTGCTTGCCAAAAAACACCGATAAAAGCGAAAGTGCCATGATCGTCAGGATAATGTACTGCGTTTTAATGGCAAGGGAAGTGCTGATAAAAGTAAGTATAGTAACAAGCAGAAGTATGATAGAGCCAGTTATCCGTATGGTAGTTAAACTGACTTCAAATCCAAAATATCCGAGGAAAACCTCGGCAAAACCAATCAGGTATAAGCTTACGCTAAATGATAATCCTACAAAAAGAGCCCAGCCAAGCGTACCTCCAATAGGCAGCCCGAGGCTGCGTGAAATGATGTAGTAGGTTCCTCCTGTTTCAACTTTTTTATCTGTGGCGATAGATGCTACGCTAAGCCCTGTACTGCCGGATATGATATGTGCCACCAGGATGATGCTCAATGTAGCAAGAAGTCCTGCTTGTCCCACAATCCAAGGCAACCGGAGATACATGATTACACCCAGTAAGGTGAGGATAGAAGGAGTGAAAACACCACCAAATGCACTATATTTTTTTGCTTTAGCCATATATTAAATGTTATTTGTCACCGAAAAATTTAACCTTACACCTCTCTGTTATTGTGACTCCAGTTAATGACTCTTTTGTTAATTAAATCTGCTAATCACAAGAGTATAACGCACAATTGTTGCAACAGAGTGGAAAAATCTTTTTAATCAACAGCTTTCTGATTAACCCCGACAGATAGAACAGGAGAAAAAGAAAGAAACAGTAAAAGAAGAGTCTTAAGTGTGAAAGGACTGTCTCCCAAATGAAATAATACAATATCCCAAGTTGTTTTTATCCAGCTAAGGAGTTTGTCAAAACTATCCATGGTTAATTATTTTTAGAAAATTACTACAATTAATTTTTAAAGATACAAAAAAATATCAGAAGCTACAGAATGCTGAAAATTCAATTTTCCCCGGGTAATAGAATTTTCTTCTTACAGAACACCGGAGAAGCAACCTCTATATAATAATTTCTGTTTAGTTTCATACCACACCAACCTGGCAGGATCGAGATAAATAAAACACATATGCATACACAGAAAATAGCAGCACTTGAAACAGTGAGTTAAACGCAACAAGACCGGTAGCATATTGGGTATCTCATTTTGCAAGATCGTTCCATACGATTACCATGGCTATACATACATGTAATTGACATTAAACTGAAGAAAAACTATTGCAAGAAGAAAAAAGAATTTTTTCTTAATTTCATCTCTTACTCTACGGTACTCGCCTTCTATGAATTCCGGAGAACCGACTGCATGAGATGGATCATCAAATCCAATCCTATATGAATCCTATGTTTAACTTTTCCCATGAATGCAGGACAGGATTTGTTTGCTCCACCACAAACGGTAATCACATAATCCCACTCCTAGCCTAGATATTTATCAACAGAATCTGAAGTATGATGGCTTATGTAAATGCCAGCCTCTTTCATTACCTCTACGGCCTTTGCATTTAGTTTGCCTGTAGCCTCAGTACCTGCTACAGACATTAAGGCTTTTATCGAATGATTGCAGGAAACCATGAGCCATTTGGCTTCGGCAACTGTTCCCTGTACAAAGAATTAATATTTTCATATAATATCTCTTTTTTATTGTTAACCCATCAATTTTTCAATGAATTAAACCAAAATTTTTAATGTTTCTTACAAATATTGCAATATTTTGCTAATCTGGCAGGAACTCTTTAGTAAGTTAAAAAATTGATCCATATATCAAACCGGAAATTGTGGCCATAACAATAACCAGTAAAACATATACTATGGTTTTCTGATTCCCTATAACGCCTCTTATGACAAGCATATTAGGCAAAGACAGTGATGGGCCTGCCAGCAAAAGCGCCAAAGCAGGACCTTTTCCCATACCTGCAGCAATAAGACCTTGTAATATCGGGACTTCTGTAAGTGTTGCAAAATACATAAATGCACCAACAACAGATGCAAAAAGGTTTGAAAAGAACGAGTTCCCTCCTACCAGCATTTGAATCCATTCGTTAGGAATAACGCCGGCTATTGTCTGTCCGTCGTGAGTAGATCCAAGCAGAAACCCGGCAGTAACAACTCCAATGGCAAGTAATGGCAGAATCTGTTTTGCAAACCCCCAAGTTGAGATTGTCCACTCTCTGTTATCCTCGTCTCCTTTGTCAAGGAGTGTTATAATACTCAAAGCAGCAATTCCGACAATCACAGGAACAAGTACACTCAACTTAGAATTTTCTATCAAATTATTGGATAAAACAGCAGAAATCAGTACTGCAGCACCTGAATATAAAACCCATTGCCACTTAATCTTCAATATTTTGATTAAAGAATATCCCAGAAAAAGAGAAAAGAATCCTGTTATATACCACTTGTATGACCATATATAGAACCAGGCACTGGAAGTGTCGTCGCCGGAAGGACTCCCCCAGTTGGCAAAAACAAGAATCAGTACCAACGTAAAAAAGTGAAAAGATGTTTGCCACATAGGACGCTTTTCAGGTGGCAATTCAATATTCATCTGTGCCTCTTTCTTTATCTTCTCCTCTTTACGGTAAATAAACGCCATTGTTAAACCGATAATAACGCTAAAGGAGACTGCACCCACTGTTCTGGCAACTCCCATTTCAAACCCTAATATTCTGGCTGTAAGTATAATTGCAAGAATGTTGATTGCCGGCCCTGAGTACAAAAAGGCAATTGCCGGACCTAAACCTGCACCCCGTTTATGAATGCTTGAGAATAACGGCAATATCGTACAACTACAAACCGCGAGTACTGTGCCGGAAACAGCAGCAACAGTGTATGCCAGCCATTTTTTTGCATTTGTTCCGAAGTATCGTAATACAGATCCCTGACTCACAAATACAGATATTACACCTGCAATGAAAAATGCCGGAAGCAAGCATAAGACAACATGCTCCCTTGCATACCACTTTACGAGATCCATTGTCGCTGCTATGGCTGTGTTAAATCGTGCACTTTCTATTGGAAGAAAGAAAGCCGCTCCAAAAATTATTGCAATCCAGACAAGTGTTTTTATCTCTTTTTTTGTATCCATTTATACTTATATTATTAGCATTTCGCAAATTAACGAAATGTATTTATAAAAAATTTTATCCTAAAAATTGTATGATGTAATAAATACCCACAACAATAAAAAGAATAGCCACAATCCTTCGGAACCAAAGTTCAAAAATTTTAATATGGTTGTACATGGTGCCAACATTTCCAACTGCATAGGCCAACAACCAGGCGAATAAAATCACGGGAATTCCTGTTGCAATGGCATACAACAAAGGCAAATAGAGTCCGCTGGCACTTGTTATTGTCATAGGGATCAGCATTGCAAAGAAAATTACACCGCTGTACGGGCAGAAGGCCAGAGCAAATATTATCCCCAGCAAAAGGGTACCCCAGTAGCTTTTCTTGCTATTCTTGCCAAGTTTGTCAGTAATCCCGGAAAAAACAGGGGAGTTGAATTTTATAACATCGAGCATAAAAAGGCCGATAATAATAAGTATCGGACCCAGCACTTTTTCTCCCCAACCTTGAAAAACAGACGAAATATCCATCTTATCTGCACCAAAATAAATGAGAAGAGCAAGTCCTACATAACTTATAGCCCGACCCGCAGTATAGACCAATCCCTTGATAAAAACTCTTCTGCGATTTTCGATATCCCGGCTGATAAACCCGATAGCAGAGATGTTTGTGGCCAAAGGACAGGGACTGATGGCTGTCATCAGCCCTAAAACAATTGCCGTTATGAAAGAGTACCTATAGCTGTCAAGAATACCTTGCAAGAAGTCCATTTTTTAACCCTTTATTGCTTTTTCGACTGTTTTCTTGATCTCTTCTTTCAATTTCGGTAGGTTTTTAGCATTTGTAAAACCTTGGCCGGTAATGTCTATTACATTATTATTTGAAATAACGACAAGAGACTGTCCTCCAATTTTATATTTTTTTGCCAAAACTTTGCTGCTTTCATCATCAAGATTTATGCTCCGAAATGTATACTCACCCTTTTTAACTTCATTTACATACAGCTCTTCAAGAGCCAACTTTGAATTAGCTTCTACAGCCTTACATGTTTCGCATCTGCGTGTGTAGTGAAAATAGATAACTTCTACTTTAGGAGAAACTTCCTGCTTAGCTGTCTGTTTTTTTGCATCCTGAGCACTTACCGTTAAATTGCCCGACATCATTATAAGTGCCAATCCTAATGTTAAAATCTGTTTCATCTGAATAGTCTTTATTTAATTAATATTTGCTTAAAATTTGTTTTATCTCTTCTGCAGAAGGAATGCGCCCTTTGATCTCTACCTTTTCGTCAACCACCAGTACCGGTGTAGTCATGATATTGTACTTCATGATGTCCATGATATCTTCTACCTTGGTTATGTTTGCGTTGATGTTGTTTTGTTCAACCACCTCTCGTACGATTTTTTCAAGTGCTTTACACTTTGGACAACCTGTTCCTAAAATTTTTATTTCCATTTGAATTTATTATTAAATATTGATTTTTTATCCTTGGCCATTGTATTGATTATCTATGAAAGAAATGACTAAGAAGAGTTTTTGCCTCCTCCCAGTTTTCTCTGTTTATGCAATACTTGATATATGGGGGATTGATTTCTCCTTGAATTAGACCAGCTTTTTTCAGCTCTTTCAGATGTTCAGAAAGAGTTGACCGGGCTATGGGGAGAATCTCGGCCATGTCACCGCTGTAACAACACTTATTAAGATTATTGGCAAGGTAGTCCAGAATAAAAATTCTTACCGGATGCGACAAGGCCTTTCCGTATCGCGCAATTTTTTCCTGATTTTCTGTGTAATATTTTAATTTTTTTGCCATAAATTCATTTCGTAAAATTACGAAACAAATTTATGCAATTTTTTTCAATGTCCAAGTCTTTCGTGGGAAAGTGTTGTCTATCTACGAATTACACAAACCCCCACAAGTTGCGTAATGTCTTATATATCAGTACTTTCCCACGAAAGACTTGGACACATACCTGAAAAAAGAAAAAAAGGCTGTATCATCTATTTTTGATACAGCCCCCAAAATTTTAAATGTTTATTATAAAATAAACTATGCTCGTTTTACATTTACTGCATTTAATCCTTTTTTCCCCTCTTCCAGGTCGAAAGTTACTTCATCGTTCTCTTTGATTCTTTCTTTTAAACCATTTGAGTGTACAAAATACTCTTTCTGTGAATCTGAGTCCTTAATAAAACCAAATCCTTTTGTTTCATTAAAAAATTTTACTGTTCCGTTGTTCATGATATGAAATTAATTTGAGTGCGCAATGTAATATAAATTTTCGACGTATTGAATTTATTTACAAAAAATTATTTTTTTCTTTCAAGTGGAACTACTCCTGCCATCTCACCTATTATATTTACAAGGTCGGTTCCGGTTGGGATAACAATTTTTGAATTTTTCTCGAGCGATGCTGTTACAGTATCCAACTTCTTTAATAACTGAGCATTACCAATAAAATATTTGTCGGCTGCTTCATTTACAAGTCTGATTGCCTCAGCCTCTCCCTCTGCATGCAATATTTGCGATTGCTTGTACCCTTCTGCCTCTTTGATCTTGGCGCGTTTAACACCATCGGCAACAGTCTCAGCAGCTGTAGCAGAATCTATAGCAGCAATTTTCTCATTCTCTGCCTTTACAACTTTGTTCATTGTCTCCTGAACGTCTTTTGGAGGGTCGATCTGTTTTAACTCTGTACGAACGATTTCTATACCCCAGTCCTGAGTTTCTGTATGCAGGGTTTTATAAAGCTCGGCATTAATTTTTCCGCGTTCGCTGTTTGCAGATTTAAGTGTAAGTGTTCCTATAATATTACGTAATGTTGTGCGCGCAAGATTTACAATCTGCCATCTGAAATTATTAACATTATAAATAGATCCTTTAACGCTCTCTTCATCTGATTTAACCCGGAAATAGACCTGGGCATCCACACTGGCGTTCAGATTATCATTTGTGATTATCTCCTGAGGCTCGGCGTCTACCATCTGTTCGGTAACATTTACCACATAAATTTTATCGATAATCGGAATAATCCAGTGAAATCCGGGCTTGGCAAATTTTGAGTATTTTCCAAGCCTCTCTATCAAACCTCGTTGAGTGGGACGTACAATTTTTATTCCTGCAGCGAAAACTATCACTACAAATAGAATTAATAAATACAAAAAGTTATTTTCCATTTCAATTTCCTTTTTTTAAGGGTTTTATAATTTGTATAAAAATAGTATAAACATGGGACTTTAACAAAAATTGTTAAATATTAATGAACAATTTTAATTCATTAAAAGCATACATGAGCTTTTTGCTTCTATATGATACCCCTTTAATTTACCAACGTAGCAAAACAAAAATTTATGAAGAACTTGTTATTACTTGCTGTAATAGGTCTATTTGCCTTTACAGGATGTCAACAACAACCAAAACCGGTAAAAACCATTGAAAACCTAAAGGCTGCAATTAAAGGCGAAACAACTGCCAGCGCCAAGTACTCTGCTTTTGCCATAAAAGCAACAGAAAATCACCCGGCTATTGCTAAACTTTTTGAAGCAGCTTCAAAAGCAGAATGTATTCATGCTTCTAATCACCGAAAAGCACTGGAAAGTCTGGACGAAAAAATGGAAGAATTTACACCGGAATTTGAAGTAAAGACTACATTGGAGAATCTTCAGGCTACTGTTCAAGGAGAGACATACGAGATCGAGGCTATGTATCCTCGGTTTTTAGCCGATGCTGCTGCAGAAAAAGTAGAAAAAACAATTATCTCAATATTTGAAAAGATTGAACAGTCCGAAAATGATAAGAATCCTTTACCAACAGGATATGTTGTTTGCCCGATATGCGGCAATAGGCAATACATATGACAATGCAGCAATCGACGATAAGTGCGCATTCTGCCAGACAGGCAAAGAGAGTTTCATAAGCATTTAAAAAGAAAGAGGCTGCCTCAAAATAATCTGAGACAGCCTCACGGTAATTATAGAAAGGGTGTTACATTATGTGCGTTGCAGCCTGCCTATTTTACAATAAGGGGCGATTCTTTTTGTACATTCAGAGGTTTGTTGTTGATCTCTACATCTTCTACCAAAATTGATATAGGATATATTATTGACGTTGGAATCTCATCCTGATATAAAAAGTTAACGGCTGCCTGTTCTTTGCTTACACCAAGTACTCTTTTGAGTTTAGTAAAAGGTACAGGTGCAATTTCAGAACCGGTAACCAGTGTTTCCGAGCCGTCCTTTACAGATACCTTATAGATGTACTGATCATCGGTGTTATTTGCTATTTTTCTTACTATATAGGCATAATCCAGGCCCTCTTCAACAGCTGCTTTAATAAGATCTGCCTTAAGCTCCGCAGAAGTGCTGCCGTTTGGAGCGCTAACTACAAGTGTTCCGGGAGCAACATTCAAAACAACTGCTCTTGGTCTGACACCAAATCTCATGCTTCCTGTGGATGCCTTGATCTTTTTGGTAGGAACGCGGCTGCTTAGAAGTGTCTTTAGTATCCCGTTTTCAATCAGTTTTACCTCTTTTACCGGAGAAACACCCTGAGCATCCAGATTATAGTTGCCAATAAGGGATACGTTGTTAAAATCAGTCATGTCAGTTTTATTCGAAACACTTAATCTGCTGTCGATCACTTTCTTGTTTATTCTCTCTTCCAAAGGTTTAACGTCTCTTTTAGAGGAGATGTTTTCTACTCTGGCCACAGTCGCCATAACTTGAATAGGTTTTCTGAAAGATATTATGCCGGATGCTGAGATCAGATTTTCCGAAAGAATCGAAGCAGCAGCTGCGTCTTCGAACAGAACAGGACCCTGATAGTATTCCTCCATAGTTGATGCTACCTGCAATGCCACCAGCTTGTTTGAAAATTCATTGACTCTGACTTTCAAAACTTCTGCAGAAGGTAATTTGTCAAACGATTTTGCAAATATAGTTTCCTGATCCTTGATAATCTGGCCTTTCGTATTTCTCACTTTACCCTTTAGTGTAATGGAAACATAACTTACAGGCTCTTTAATTTTAGTTCCCTCTGTAGATTGATAGTAATAAACTGTCTCAATACCGTCAATTTCGACACGGGAATCAATAATTACAGGATATTTTGCAAATTCCCTAGACAGAGTATTAGAAAGATCTTCATAAGACTTCTTGTCAAAATTGAAAGCGGGAAGAGTCGGTGTATAAACCTCAACTTTGGTCAGAGGAAGCATATCGGGTAAAGATTTCTCTTCATCTGTGAGTGTAGCTGTCTTAACACCATTCTTCTTTGAGTTGTAAACCTCAACAGCCAGTTTGTAAGCCACATCCGAGGTCTGCCAGAAATTACGCCTTAACTGATCGTAATTATTGTCACGCGCAGTGAAGTTAGGCGACATTACACCGTTGCCGGAATATGAATAGTCACTCGAAAATTTATTATCCCCAACATAGAGATTAACCGAATGTATTCTCTCTTTAGGGCTCTCTTTTGTAGACAATATTGCGCCAAGTGAACTGCTGACAGAGATGTATTGGGTCTCCCCAACTGTATAAGCTACAAAGAAAGGAGCCGGAGAGTCAGGTAGTATAAGTTCTTTTTTACTGCGATCCATCTCATCCTGCATGGCTTTGAACAAAACGTTTTCGTTTGTCTGACCATACATAGATGCTGCAGATATGAGTTGAGCGAGTATTAATGTATAAATGAATCTCATTAATGTATATGTGTATCTCATTTCTCTAATTTATTTATGATTATTAAGGTATTACGGACGAGGCAAAAGTGCTGGTGTAACTGTCGGTTTTGCCTTCTTCTGCAACTCAACCTTATTTACCAGAATTGTTGGTGAAATAGCTGTTACAGGAACATTTCCGGAAGAAGCTCCGCAAGTCCCGGTAAAGATTTCAAAATCACCTCCTGCAAACTCTATGTTCGAGAACATAGAGAGCGGTGTTCCAATCATGTCAACACCTCTTACTAACTCATCCTCTTTGCCATCTACAAATATTTTGTAAACTTCGAGAGGGGTTACATTAAATGAATTGGCTCCGGTTCTCCCTGTTTGGGTAAAACCACCTGTAACAGCCTTAAAGAAGTAACCATACTCCTTACCCTGCTTCTTAGCCTCATCTATCAGTAATTTCCTCAACTCTGCATCTGTTTTGTACTCGTTTGTCTCAACGATAAGATTAGACTGACGCGATGTTGGATCATATTCAAATTCTGCTCTTGCATGGCCATTTGATTTTGGAAAACCATCTAGTCCCGTACGGGTCATAAGAAAATTTTCAAGTATGCCGTTCTTAACAACCTCAACCCTTTCGCCTCTTACTCCCTGATCATCAAAAACATAATAGCCATTCAAAGGGTTTCCATGATACTTCTTAAGAGTAGGATCCATATAAACGCTCAGACTTTTCGGCAAAACACTTTCACCAACCATGTTTTTAAATGTCTGACCATCCGTGTCGCTCTTCATCTTCTGACCCTCAACCCTGTGACCGAAAATCTCATGGAAGAATACGCCGGCAGCAGATCCCGACAATAGAGCAGGTCCTGTGTAAGGCTGAACCAAAGGGGCAACTTTCAATTTTGACAGTTTAGCAGACATCTCTTTGATATCCTTAATTATCACAGCTTCTGCCGGAAGCTCATCCAGCGAAAAAGCAAAGTAACTTTTGTATAATGGAAGCTCCATTCCGTCATCAGCCATTGTTATAGCCCTTATACTCATGGAGATATAAACCCTGTTCTCAGCAATTTCTGCACCCTCTGTAGAAACGAAATATTTGCGCCAGATCTTATAACTTAAAGTTGTATTGGAAGAAATTACATCTTTGTTTTCTGCAAAAAGGCCGCTGTACTTATTCAGCTTCTTTTGCCACAGATCCATATCCATTGCAATTTTATCCTCTTTAATTGCCGGCTCAAAATACTTTTCAGCTTTCACTTTTGTAAAGTCCGGTGATTTATCTGCATTTTCTACCTGAACACCCTTTTTCGCCTTTGCTCTTTCAAGGCTGTTTTTTGCAAACTTGTAACGGTTATTAACCTCTTCTTTAATTATCTCTCTAAATGGCTCAAGTCCATTTTGAAGATCCTTAGGCAGAAGAACAGTCGGAGGTCCCATAAATCTGTTAATAGACACCCCGTTTTGCAATTCGTGAAAATTATCAAACTCAGGAGTGCCAATTCTGATTTGTGGAACAAAAATCACCTGTTTTTCCTCTTCGATGGTGTTAGTTGCACCCATTGAAGAGCGGATTACTCTCGAGTAATTGTCAATTACCCTATAGTTCATATAATAAGGAGGATACTCCCCTTTCTGAAGAGTTGCCATCTGGCTATTCAACTCCCCTTTCAAAAGATCCAGCATTTTGTCCTGTGCCGGCAGTTGCAAGGCAACAAGTGCCAGCAGCGATATTAATAAAATTTTAAATTTCATCCGTAAAATTTTTATATTTAAATGGTCGTATTATTTTGTCACAATATTCATCTCGTTAATTAACGAGCCAGCACCTGCATATTTGTCTATAACCCACAATACAAAGCGGATATCAACATTGACTGTTTTAAAATAGTATGGATGGTAATATACATCACCGCTCATAGACTCCCTGTTTCCATCAAATGCAAGGCCGATCAGTTCTCCCTTGGCGTTTATAACGGGACTACCCGAGTTACCCCCGGTGATATCTGTGTTTGTAAGAAAGTCTGTGTACAACTCTCCCTTCTCTCCCCATCTGCCCCAATCTTTGGCCTTTATAAGAGAATCCATTCTGTCGTTTACTTTAAACTCATAATTGGACTGATCCTTTTTCTCCCTGTAACCATTAATGGTTGTCCTGTAAGAATAGGTAACGCCATCAGAGGGAACCAGCCCTCCTACTGTACCATAAGATATTCTCATTGTCGAATTTGCATCGGGATACTGAGAGATGCCTTTTGACTCTTTCATCTGATAGAGAGCTCTGCCGTATTGTGTAGTAAGTGATTCAGGGTCAAAACCCAGCGTATCGTTTACTTTTTCACTCTCTGCAATTATCATCTGAATTGAAGAGGAGGCTGCCAGTAGAATTGCAGGATCGGACAAGATCTCCTTCTTAGTTCTGGGAGTTTCAAAATACTTGACGAATTTCTCTCTGGTTGTATAGACAGAGTTGTCGAAAATATAGTCTGCTATCCTCTTTGCATCTCCGTTGAACTCCTCTTTCCATTGGGCAAGAGCACCTGAATAGAGTTTTGGAGATATATTTTTAAGAAAGAATGCCAGTTGTTGTTGGAACAGTTCCCTGTCGGTTGCCAGATCATATACTTTGTAAAGATCGTGATCAGCTGCTTTTAGCTCGGTCTGGAAAAGTGTGTCGTTTACAGATAATTTGTCCATACCAGCCTTTTCCATTTCCCTGGTCACTCGTGAAAATCTCCTGGCCTGTTGAACAACTTCAGAAACTGAAGTCCAGCACTCCCTAAAATAAGCTCTGTCTTTTATAAACTGAGCCCTTGCATCAAAGCCTTTTTTCATATTTTCCAGAAGTTTGCTGTACTTCTCAGCTGTTTTTGCATCTGAATTGATCCATTTCGCCAGCTCTACCTCCTCCTGCTCCCTTATTCCCACAACATCGTATCGGATAAAACATTTGTTTTCCCATTTTGCATAGTCGGTATAGTTGCTTATGCTAAAATATTTGTCGGAGTATTTAAGACGGACCGCAGGATCTGCATCCATATGTTTTTTCCATACATCAAGTTTTGCTCTTCTGATCTCTACAACTATCGGGTTGATTATTTCCTGTTTCTCTTTAACCTCAAATGAAGAGACATATCTGTTTGTTTTACCAGGGTATCCCATGATCATTGCATAATCACCATTTTTTACACCTTTTGCAGAAATATTTAACACTCTTTTCGGAACAATCGGTTGATTGTCACTTGAATAAGCAGCAGGGCGACCATCTCTGTCGCCATATACTCTGTAAAGAGCAAAGTCACCCTTATGCTGAGGCCAGCCCCAATTGTCTGCCTCTGCGCCAAATGCGCCGATAGAAACAGGGGGAGCGCCTACAAGTCTTATGTCTGTATATACATCATAAAAAAAGATATAGAACTTCGTAGAGTTCCACATTGATGCACAAATAACCTCGTTATCGGTACCTTTCTTATACTTGTTTTCTACATTCTTGAAGACTCTTCTCATCATCATCCCCTGAAAGCCCTCTTTCTGCATTGCTGTCACCTCTGCCTTAACCTCGTCGGTAACATCCAGAACCTTTCTTAAAAAGAGAGCATTTTTACCTTTGATAGGCTTTTCGTCTGTCTGTTTAAGTGCCCAGAAGCCATCTTCAAGATAGTTTTTTTCCGGAGTACTCAAAGAGTGAATATCTCCGTATGCACAGTGGTGATTAGTTATCAGCAATCCACTGTTGGAAATCATGCTGCCTGTACAGCCAAAGTCCAGTGATACAATTGCGTTGCTGAGAACATTTTTGTCGGCCTCATTATAGATCTCCTTGGATTTTAACTTGAGTCCCTTCTTTACCATTTGTGGGTAGATGCTATTCTCGAAAAGATTAACCAGCCACATACCCTCGTCCGCTATAGATTTAGTAGGGACTAATACTGCCACTATAAATAGAAGCAGAAATATTTTTTTGGTCATTAAATAAGATTATTTTGGATATTTCCTGTTTCTTAACGGTGCATGCGTCTTTGGTTAGCTGGATCAGCTGCTGCTTTTTCTCTGTAAATCTTGTATTTTTCTGCACCAAGAATTACTTCGATTTTACCTTGCAGACCTCTAACGATTTCCATTCGTTTAGCTCCTTCGGCAGATGTTGCTTCTTTTTGATAATCTACAAACAGAGTCTGCAGTTTTGTGCTGTCTTCTTTAGTCACCTCTACATACTTAGCAATATTTGCAATTTTTTCTTTGGCAAAAGCAACCGGTTCTCTCGGACCCATTTGGTGTTGTTGTGCATTAGCACCTACTGCGAATAACGCAACGGCGATAAATAAAATAATTTTTTTCATTGGGTAGTTAGTTATAATTTATAATATAATTTTTATTTGACTGCTCATATCCTAATTAGTTTAATCGTCCAATCAAAATATACAAGTTTCAATTGTGCCTACAATCGGACCTGTACAGGAGAATAAGACCAAAATATTTATTGTTCTCATGATTATATTATATCAACATTGACGAAGCAAATTCTTCATCGTTTCCATTTGTTCGGGAGTAACAGATGTGTTGTTTTCATTACTTTTTATGAAATCCTCTATAACCATCTTGGCTTTATATGGGTAATTAAGCTCAATTAGATCTTTTGCAACAGTTTCGGCAACATTATATTGTTTACATATTGAATATGAGTAGTTTATCCACTCTATTACTTTGCCTGCTGCTTGATCCTTGTTATTGTAGAATTCTAAATAATCCCGATAGCCATTTAAAATATAACCCGCATAATATCTGTAAATAATTGTTTTAAAACCCATTATCATTTTCACAGCCATTTCTGTGCTTTTTATATCTTCTCTACGTTTGCCACCCTCCTCTGCCATTTTATTTATACCGGTGTTAAATGTGGCATTAAACATGATATTTTCTTCTTCAATTTTGGAAGCAGAATTTGTCTTTATATAATTAATACTTAACTAAACTTCCCTGTAATCTCCGAAATATTGAATTTCCCGCCAATAGTCTTAATCTCAATCTTTCCGTGGAGGATGTTGAAGAAAAATTCGCGTATCCTTTCAAATGAGAGTGGAACAGGTTCTCCTTTTGCATCAAGACCAAGATCGAACTCTTTAAGCAGTTGTGAGCCCAGACTTGCGGCAGTCAGCAAGAAGTGGTTCTGGAATTTTTCCACATCCAGCAGATCTGCAGCGAGCACCTTGCCAACAATGGTGTAGCTGCACAGGGTCTTCTGTGTGTCTTCGTCTGTGAGGGTTGTTTTAACCTCGTCGGAATCGAGATTCATCTCTATACGTCCAGAGTTTGGCGACTGAGGAGTGCCTTTGTAGAGTGAACCCAGGTCCGCAAGACATAGGTTGTAAAATTTGGTTCCGGGTACGGAATTAATCTTCTCTATTGAAAATGCACTTGGCAGAAGAATTGTTATCTGATCGGCAACTTTTACAGAGGGGCTGTTGAATGTTCCCACCAGAGAGTTGGTGAAGTCTATGCTCTGTGTTGCAAATACCCCTCCAATTACCACACAGTTAACCAGAATAACTTCATCTGCATAAATGCTGCCGGCAACAAATGCGTTGAACAGAGTCAGCTTTTTGGCGTTAATGTCTGAGCAGAATGTAAGGTTGCATTTAGTGGATCTTGAAACAATGGAATTTGCTGTTCCAACACTTTTTCTGAACGTGATATCTCCCTCTGCGTCTGTGTTGATGTACATTTCAAGTTGAGTAAAAACAGCTCCCTGAAACTCTGCATTTCCCTGTTGTATTTCGAGTTTGTAGGAGTAAACTGCACCCTCGATTACAATATCTCCCTGAACAATAATGTTGCGGTCCAAATCTGCAATCTTTTCCGGCAGAATGGAACCTTTCACTAAATTATCTTTAAGTTGGATATTTGTTTCGTTAAATCGGATTTCCTTTATTTCTTTCATAGTTGAATATTTTTCTTTACTGAACACAGATAACATTTATTGAACTTAAATCGGCTATTTTCCGGATTGTCTCCCGCACCCTCACAGAGTGCTCATAGTTTGAATAATATTTTTTGTCGAGCTCGGAGTTGAAATAGAGCCGAAGGTAATTTTCTGACTCCTTGGACATCTTTTCCCATTTGTACACACTGGAGGACAACCTTTGAAAAAGGTCGTCGCCCGGAAGTTTATCTTCAAGGCCATCCAGAAAGTCCGATACGTAAAGATTTTTATCTGTTTGCCGGCGAATGTTTGAGGTTTCAACATAACAAATCGGCGAGAATAACATGCCGCTTTTGTATTCGTTTAACATACTATTCTGGATGGAAATGTTTAATCGCTTCTGATGCATAAGGAAAAGCTTTGCCTTGTCAATAGTGTCCAATGCCCTTTTCTTGGTGGCCGAAGTGCTTATTTTTGAAAGCAAATTATTGCTTTCAGCCCCAAAAACAGATATTGTGTTTATCAGGTTATTATTAAGGATACGAACAATATGATTATCGGTATCATTTTTAAATTCAAAGGCGGGTTTGTCAACTGTGAAGATCCGGTTGGAGAGTTCCCGGTCAAGGTCGTCAAAGATTTTGCGGTACCGGCCGGAAATTCTAAGATAGTCCTGCTCCATCTGATCTTTCTTTGACAATGCGGCTGTCATAAACTCTCTGAGCATCATCAACTGAGACTCAACTTTTTGTGCTAATTCCGTTACCTGCTGACTTATTTCCGAACGAATGTAGCTGAAGAAACCGTTGACTATAGAATTGGCAATCTTTATAGAGTTCCGATCTTTTGATTCAATTTCCGCAGTTTCCGTAGCTACAACTGCGGCAGTGAGCAAATCTACGCTCCTTTCGCAGACTCTTACGCTCGATTCAAACTGTTCTGTGTCTACCTCGATATTTATCTGGACAGGAATGTCAACAGTAACTGATTTCGATCCTCCTTTTTTAGAAGAACCATACGAAACTTCCACCGTTTTACTCACTGTCTCTGTATAGCTTTGTTTGTAACTCATAATACTATACTTTAACAGTAAAATATTTATTAGACTGAAACAACTTCATAGCCATCTCTTTTTCCCTCGCCGACTTTCCAGAGTCTGACAGTTGTCTGCTGAATTCGCTCAAAATCTCCATTTCTGCAGGGTCGTCTGCTTTCCATTCCATGTTTGAAAATTCAGAATACAAGTCTTCTGAGATGGTTGTCTTTGCAGTATCGTCTAGTTCGGTGTCGGTAAGAACAATTTCTATGTTCGTCCTTCCCGTTCTGTCGCGGTTGAGCTCACAAACTATCACCGGGATATAGACTTTGCCAAGCTTTAATGGGTAATCGTCCACCAGAATTTTGTCGGTAAGTTTTTTCTGAATATTAATCTCGTGGATAAAATTGGCCATAGAGTCGATTACTTTGAGACCACGCTGTTTTAAGTTAGAGGCAATTATCTTCTGGCTCACCGATATCGATTCCAGTTGTGTAATTGGAATTGTTGCTGTCAGATACTTCGTTCTGTTGGAAATTTTTCCTATCTCTCTACGTACTAAGTTGATTGATGGTTTGTCCAGTTCAAAAACTCTTGTTCGCAAATTTGAATTAAGCCCATCAAAGAGTTTTGTGTATCTTCTGGAAATCATATTGTAGTCCCGCTCCATTCTACCTTTAATGTTTAGCAGTACCCTCTTTTGCTGGGCAAGCTGCATAGTCTGTGAATCCACATCGCTCTTGTATTTTGCAAGTTTCTGTGAAATCTGTGCGCGAATGAGGGAGTAAAAGCCATTGTTAACATTGTCGCAAACATAATCGGAAGCTCTCTCTTCTGCTGCAATAACAGCCTCCTGCATGGAGACCATTGCTCCCGTTGTAAGGCTCACGTTATTGGAGACATTCCCCATTTCATTTGCCAACGGCTGCGTATCTATGCGATAGTTAAATGTTGCCATAATCTTCCTGGGTTTCTTCAAGTTCTGCAAGTGCTTTTTTTGCAATTTGCGGAAGATTAATAGAGAAATGATCAAAAGTAATATCCTCTACACTTGGAGCTGGAGGAATTTCTGAAATCTTTGCAAAAAGAGGATTTACTGCAATGAGCGGTTTTCTGCGTTCATCCAATTCATGCATTTCGCCGGCCGCAACAGCAGTGTCCCTGGAATTTCCATCACGGAGCATCGCATCATAGTAATCTATGTGCTCAAATTTCTCTGCCTTAAGGTCTATGTCCTCTTTTAAATGATCCATATAATTTTCGAACTCCGTCTGCACCTTCTGGAACTCCTTTGACTGCATTTCGAATGCTGCCAGAACTTCTACTGAATTCCCTTTAAGTTCAACAATGGTAGAATCGAGAGATCCGTTAGATTGCTTCATTGTCTCCTCTGTCTTTTGAAGAGAGATCATAGTATTGTAGGCAGCAATGTAATCGCCCAGAGTTGTACGCATAAGATTTACCAGATCTACGCTCTCGGCTCTGTTTCTGCCGTAAAAATCCTCAGTGTCCTTATGCCACTGGTTCAGATAGTTGATTTTCTGATCTTTTATATGATTGTAAATTTTTAGTCTCTCTATGCGCGTCTCTCGCATAAGATTCAAAACTATAGGGGCAACTATCTCTTCGTGAATCTGGTGTATTCCAAAAGGAAGGTTTGTTGTACTGCCGTCCTCTGCCACCCAGGTGTCTGAAAGCAGGTCGTATCTCACACGGGAACTGCTTTTAAGCTGGAATGGGACATACTCCTGAAACGATTCGTCATAACTGAAGTTTTCGTTACGAATTCTCTCGATTTCTGCACTTTCCAGGACAGGAGAGTAGTGATTGTACGGCGATCTTAATATTTTGAAAAGCACTTTGTTAGACTCGAAAACCATTTTGTCTGTGGATGCAACTTTAAGGGCAGAAATGGCCTGAACAGAGTTGGCCATAGTAATCATGAGCCCTTTTAATACATCTTCGAACTGGGCTGTATGCTTGGAGAGGGAGTCTTTAAGCTTATTCAGCTCCTGGAACTTGGCTATATGGTTATCATACTTTGCCGTATCAAAGACTTCAGTAACAGGGTAGCCTTCCGGAACTTCGGAAGTAGAAAATTCGCGGATAAAGTTGTGATATGTGCTATTATTCACCACCAATGGCAGCGAAACTGAAGTTATATCCAAATCATCCATGCAAAAAGAGATTGAGCGGAGAGCTCTCTCCAGGGACCCGAAGTAGTCGTGATGGCTGAGGTGTTGCATAGATTGTGAGTACTGCTCTGTGTCAATTTTCTCAGTCTCATTTGAGGTTTCTACGATAGGAGCCTCTTTAGAAAGTTTTTCCAGTTCATCAATTTTCTCAACAAGCAAATCGTTTTGTCTTGAAAGCTGAAGTTTGAATTCGGCCTCTTTTGTTACACCAGTATGGTCAACGATAAAACTTCTGTTATCATACTTGACCTGAGTTGCAACAGGAACATAAGCAACGCCTAATTTACTCACCTTGTAATCACGAAAAATTTCTTTGTGTTGTTTCTGCAGTTCTGCTATTTTCTGGTCAATCCCTGCTATTTTCTTCAGCAGTCCCTTCTCTTTCAACAAAAAATAGATGAAAGGAATAATCAGAATGCCAGTTACCCATTTCCAGATGCCGGCTCTTGATATCTCCCCATCTAAGATTTTTTTCTCTTCCTCCAGAGCAGCAATGTTCTTTTCTATCTTCTCCTCTTCCTGAACTATTTTTTCTGCTGCCTGCTGATAGTAATTAAGCAATATCTTCGCCTGGTCCTGGTAGATATTGCTGGACTCTTTAAAAATTTTCCCTTTCATAGTCATTGTCGTCAAAAATTTAATATCCTGTTAGGTTTTCTTTCCTTTTAGCATCTTTTTGCTGAGGAGTCAGTTTCCGGTCATAATCATATATTGCACTCTCCCACTCTCCATAAATGGCATTCGGCAGAACGATAAATTTTTTCCCCCATAAATCATGAACTTTGTCAACCTCTGCTTTTCTGTCGGCAATAGTTCTCTTTTCAAAAAGGTGAGAAAAATCATTCAGATTGTCACCCATTAACATTACAATTTTGAAATTTTCTGCCACCTGCAGTCTTCTGGGCTCTTTGGTGGATGTGTCCGTTTGAAACAACATATGTTCTTCATCTGCGTTAGGTAAACATAATTTTTTAAGATTGAGAAGCGTCGTTTTTACATCGGATGTATTTCTGTTGCTTATGTAGAATATTGTAATATTTCGTTTGGCTGCCCATTGAAGGAAATTCACAGCACCGGGTATTCCTGTTGCAGCAGACATACTGACCCATTTTTTCCATCCGACAGAGTTGTACACTTTTCCCTCCTTAATATCCCGGGCCTCCATGTAACTGTTGTCAATAATCGTTTCATCCAGATCTGTGATTATTGCATATTTTTCATTTGGTTGCCTGACAGGTAGAATTGCTTCCAGATAAGTACGTGCAGTATTGAATGCCTGATAGCATAAAGCCCTGTATTCTGCAGATGTCTGATGCCATAATACGGGATAAGTTATAAGGTCTATCTCCCTCTGTGCCGACGAGCTGGTTTGGGCAGTATCCTGAGCCTGGAGACTATTAAACAAAAAAATTGAAATAATTAAAAATACTCTTTTCATCCTATAAAAATTTATGAATGTAAAGATAAGATATTTGACAACATATAGACAAGATAGGCCTGCCAAACGATTGTTTTTAAAAATCCCTGCACCAAATATTACTAAACGGAAATAACACCTGCTGTCGTTTTAATCTTCACAACATAAATGACTTTTTTGCCATAAACATCTGATTATTATGATGAATCGTTTTGATCAATGGGCTTTTTCGTATCAGACATGAGCCCAAACATCATCAGGATTGTAGTTAGCAGAATTACTTGTACAATGAGTGACTTATTTACAAACAATATATTTTGTTCAGGCGTAATCAATAGGAACAATACAATTGTAATAAGTCCTCTTGGTGCAACAAAAAGCAAGGGTTTTAACGGGAGTCCGGACAATTTTAACTGAATTGCTCTTACTGCAAAAATGATCAACACTATTCCCAAAGACCATATTAAGGTGTCTGTATTCAATATTTCGTCTGTTTTAATAAGGTAACCGAACAGCAAAAAGAATAATGCTCTTACCAAAAAAGCTGTTTCTATCGTAAGTTCTTTGAATCTCCTCACCTCTCTGTTTAGTTCGTCAGGCCTGAATTTTTCTATCCACTTGAAACGTTTTAGCTGGTCGAGGTTTCCGAGAAAAAGACCAAATAATAAAATAAAAATCAATGCCGGGAGATGGTAGAATTCAGAAATTGCATAAATTAAAATCACAAGAAGTATTATTGGAATGTATTTTATATGGTGTTCAATCTTATGCAGTAAAAATGAAAGCCCTAGAGTGGCAACGATTGATATTAAAGCAATACCTAAGATTTGCAAACTAAAAACTTTCAGAAGACGAATATTAATAGTGGCATTGAGAGTCACAAAATTAAAAAACAAAACACCTACAATATCAGACAAGCTGCTTTCGTAAATCACAAATTCTCTATGGGATGACCACATATTTCTGACACTTGGAATAGCAACTGCACTGCTGATAACACAAAAAGGAATAGCATTGATCAAACTTTCCCTGAAGGAACAATGCCCAAAATACTGGAACAACCCAGCTAATATAAACGATAGCGCAAGCATAGAAAATAATGCGCCATTAAAGGATTTTCTTATAAGCCCTATTTTGGATCTGTTAAGTTCAAGCTCCAGAGAGCCTTCCAGTACTATAAGAATCAGTCCGATTGTACCAAGGATTGGTAATACCGTGCTAAGGTCAGGTATCTGAATTTCAAAAAGAGTGGTCAACTGTCTGACAATCCATCCCAGAACCAACAATAATATTACTGATGGAACTTTTGTCTTTGAAGATGTTATGTCAAAAAGGTATGCAAAAAGAAGTAAGGCACAAAAGATTATAATAATAGTTAATGTCATTATCAAAGCAAAGTTTTTAGAATTTAAACCTAATAGAGCTTCAAAACGATACCAATCATATTCAACTTTATGAAATTATGAAATTTTTCTGGATCTTAACTTCATTATAAAGATAAAACAATTCTTTGGAATTGAAAATTTTTCTAAATTGTATTAGGAAACTTTACTATTGGCGCTCAAACCAGAATTCTTTACAATTTTAACGATAGAGCAGTTGAAAATATTATTACTCCCCTGCTCCGTCACCTCAAAAACTTCTACAGTATGGAGGGGTTCACTCCTGCTTACCCAGGTAAAGCAGAAAAACACTCAATTTTTATTAACCTGAATCCTGCATCAATTATGCACAAGGAGGGCTACAAGCTTGATGTTACAAAAAATGGGATTACCCTGGAGGCCTCAACTCCAAGGAGAAATTGGCTAAAGTTAAGGTTTCTCTGGCAGAGATAGTGGATTATCCTCGGTTCAAGTGGAGGGAACTTCACTTGGGTGTATGTCGTCATTTTATGCCTAAGGAATTTGTATTAAAGTACATCGACTATATGTCCATGCATAAGTTCAACACATTCCACTTTCACCTTACCGAGGACCAGGGCTGGAGAATAGAAATTAAAAAGTACCCGCTTCTAACACAGATCGGCTCAGTGCGCAAGGAGACTTTGGACTCAGCCGTTGCTTATATAATGGGGGCACAACAGGGCAATGTATGGACAGAATACATGGCTACTCCCGAGCATGTGGAATACATGGTTTACCCAAGAGCCGCCGCTCTCGCAGAAGTTGTATGGTCGCCCAAAGAGTCACGCGATTATGTCAGCTTTAAGAATCGGATGAAAGAACAGATAAAGCGTTACGATGTTTACGGAATAAACTATTTCAAAACAGAGAGCTCAAAGTAGCACTACAAGAATATGAGGGAAAAGGGATCATAAGTAAAATAATAATGGTCACATGGAATATTCGTGGGTATTTCATGTGACCATTGACGGTGCCCCCTTTATTATAACTACCCTTAAAATCCTGTTGCAAGGATTTCGACAAAAGTGCCGAGCAAACCCAAAATTCAATTCTCGACGGGTACCGTTTAAAAACTATATCTTGCTCAAATTTACTTTCTAATATTAATAATCCAAGCGGCAAACATACTTGCTGCGCAAAGTTGCGCTAGACGATCATGTATTTCGCTTGCAATCAACAACGTGGAAAAAAGTTGCTGCGCAAAGTTGCGCTTGAGAATTTTGAATTTATTCTTTTTCGAAGATTTTAAACACAGATCGAGGATCAAAAGGAAGGTTTTCTACACCTGTAATTTTATCTCTGATTTTTGTTTTGGTTGCTCTTATACTTGAAGTGGAGGTACACAGTATATCCGCTATCTCTTGTGTCGAGTAATCATATTCGACTAATGCAAGCGTTATTTTTTCCAGATCCGACAAATCCCGGAAGTATTTTAGATTTGGATTAAGTGATAGAAAAGCTTCTTTTCTGACAATTGCTGCAAATTTGTTTTTTGATAACGTTCTAATTTCGTCGATGGATTTATTTAAATCTTCCGATAGCTCCTTTGAAAATTTTCTGCTCCGGTTTGCTTGTATATTTACATCTTCAATAAATTTTGGCAATAATCCGGCAGATACTTTCTGAACTTCATTTATAAACCACGACTCTTTTAATTCAGTCTCTGCAGAAAAGATCTGTTTATCTGTATGCTCTCTCTTTTTCTTATATCCGTTAACCATCAACCGTACAAAAAGAATGATCAATACAATTAATAACAATAAAGAAAATAAGACATTAAAAAGAAAAGCATTATGCGCCTCTGATTTTGATAATTGAGCCTCTTTTCGTGATAAATCGTATCTCTTTTCAATTTCCAGAAATCTGCTTCTTGAAAGCTTGCTATAGGATTTAATGTATAAAAAATAGGCTTTCCTGTAATGTTCACTAGCTTGTTTATAATCTCCTTTTGCAGAATAAAGATCCGCCAGATATCTGTAATAGAAATGATTCTCCCTTGAGGATGAGTCCGTAATAGATTTCACTGCAAGTTTGCTGTAAAACAAACAACTATCTGGTCTGTTACTTCTTTTGTAATATGAAGCAAGTGAATAATATAATTTTGGATAATTTATATCAAGATTATCTTCACTCTTCATTTTAAGCATTTTTTTAATATATTCGGTGGATATTTTATAATCTTTCTTTGCAGAATAATAACCTGCAAGAGCATTATAAAATTCGTATTGAATATGGGGAGATAGCGTGTCTGAGTCTGCAAAGGTGATAATGTTAGAGAGAGCTTCTGAATATTTTTTTTGTGAAAAATATGACCAAAAAAGATCTAATCTGGCAATCTGGACATTTCTAACATCATTTAGTCTGGTGTATATTTCAATACTTTTTTTTAAATAGGATTCAGCCTCTTCGAAGTTGCTTTTTAAACTGCTTATTTTTCCAAGGTAAATATAAATTTGGCCTTTCATGGCCATATCATTGATGTTCTTTGAGACATAAGTCTCCTCAGCTTGCTTGATAAACATATAAGCCGAAGAATCGGCCCGGTTAATACCGTATATAACAATCCCTTTGTAAAGGAGAGACCGGCAATAATTATAATAATTCTTGCTGCTTCGGTACCAGTTTACAGATAGTGTTATAGCTGAATCATTTTTAAAAGTTTCATAAATATTTTCTCCCGCAATAGTTCGTAGCAGGCTATAATAAGCTAAATTGCTGGTTGAAAGCTTCTCTTTCTGAATACTCTTCAGACTGTCTATAACACCTTTTGGGTTTTCCGATATGATTCTATCCCATGCTACTAATTTTTCATTTATATTTTGCTGCTCATGGTGAACTGATGTGCAAGAAAATAACAATGCTGCAACAGATAAAACGAAAATAAGTTTTCTCATTGAAAATGTGTTAACAACTAATGGCGTAAAGTTAAGCAAACATTTACTATTATTTATCCATTACCTTCAACAAGCTTGAACCTATCTCTCTCTTTTATTTTTTATTCAAGAATAATTTTAGTTAATCCTTTCTTTAGCAAGTAATTCCCTAAAGAAAAGCGAATTCATAAACAATCTGGAACTGCCAAGCCAATAAGCTCTAAAGTATGGATCGTCCACAAAGTAAATCAGATTTCTGCCAGCCATTACTGCCGGAGTATTTTTGATCAGATTTTTGTATTTGTCCGTCAAATAACCGCTTAAAAGAGGAGAGCCTGTGTAGTAGAGAGGAGTTACAAAGCGGTTTTTGGGCTTACTAATTATTATGTCCCTCTCCTTAAACAGTGGTATCTCCTGGCTGATAATTCCATATCCCAGCGGGTGGGATGTATCCAGTTTTGAGTTAAGGATTATTCCGTTTACCGGACTCACTCTTCTCTCCTGAAGATATTCCGAGTATTTTGCATATGAAGTAGTATCCTTATCGTCCTTCATTTTTGTACCCGTGATATTTGAGATGCCGAGTTCGTTAGTTGTCTTATATGCCGGGCCAATAGCAATGATTGTATTGTTTTTTGCCCATGAGGATAATTTGTCTGAAGCTGTTTTGCTAAGTTTAAATTCGTTGTTTAAAACTATTATATTATACCGGTTTATATCTAAATCTGATAAATTGTCTGCATCTATCAGACTTACAGGAATATCAAACCTCCAGTCCAGCAGATGCCAGAGCTCCCCTATGCTGCCGTATGCTGCACCTCTGCCAATCAGTATGGCAATAATTGGTTTTGTAATTCGTTTAAAGTGGGTGCTGCCAAGATCAAAATCATTTCCAAGGCCGCTGTTTACTGCATATACAGGAATTTTTCCTTTTCCGGAATAACTGTTAATTATTTTGTTCACATCACCTTCCGGAAGAGATTGCTCCTTGACTGTAATAAGAAAAGTGCCGCATTTGAATCTCTTTTCGACGTTATCAATCGTATATGAAAAAGGAGCTTCGCTAACCTTTAATTTAATGCCATTTTTCATTAAATAGTATATAAAACTATATGAATAATAGTCGTTTATTTCAAACAGATATGCGTAGTTGGTCTGCTTTGCATTACTTATACTCTTTTCTGCTACTAAATCTGTTTCCTCTCCTAACAGTCCGCTGAGTTCCTTTACCTCTGAATAATACATATTAAGAGCCAAAGGTACAGTCCATGTTGAGATGTCATAGAAAATTGAATCCTTATAATTTAAAGTTTTATCAAAAATGGTTTTAATGATTGTATAATTCATTTGGTCTGTAGGGATGATATATGAATATCCTTTATTAAAGGTTTTGTTATTTATCGATAGATTTTTATTTAGCCTGTAAACTTTAATATCATGCGCCTTTAAAATCCTCATAAATTCTCTACTTAGTGAAATATCCGAATCATTTCCAAAGACATAACCCTTTATAGGATCATTATTCGCCACAATCTTTTTGTTTAGAAAAAAGTTTTTTTGATAATTAAGCAATTCATTTTTCATTTCACAGGCAGCCTTTAATGCAGAAATCGAGCAGTAAACCTGATTTTGAATCATGTCGGTGAGACGGATTTCAACACCGTTTCGCTCTCTCTGTAATCCTTTTGAATTTGGCTGTTCATATAGCAATCCTATACCGCCAGTTAAATCCGGGAGAGTTCCGCCCTTTCCTGTATAAAAGTCATCATAACCCTCTTTTGAAAAATAGACAGTACCTATTGTATTCAATATATCAGCATGATAAAGAGAAATCTTTTTACTTAGTTCCCAGTTTTCAAATGGAATGAGCGGGTTGGTACTGGCTTTTATTCCAGGAGAAAAAAATGAGCCGTATGTATTTCCATGTTCATGATAATCATTTAGCATAGTAGGCATCCATTGGTAAAAAATTTCCATTCTATAGAAACTCTCCGGATGTTGAACAAACAGCCAGTCTCTGTTCAAGTCAAACCAGTAGTGATTAGATCTGCTAGTCGGCGAAGGTTCCTTAAACTCCCTCCCGTTTTCATCATTGTTACGACTGTAGGATAAATTCGAATTTACCCATGTAGCATATCTCTGAACTCCATCAGGGTTAAGGGCGGGTTGTAATATTATTACATTATTTTCGAGTATATTCTCAATAAAAGTATCTTGAGAAGAGGCCAGAATATATGAAACAACCAAGGACGCATTAACTCCGCTTGCTTCATTTCCATGAATACTGTAGCCCAGCCATGTAACCACCGGCATTCCTTTAACATCCATTTTTACAGATTTATCCGGATTACAAAGATTTAAATGATTAAGCCGAATTGTTTCGAGGTTAGCCAAATTTTTTTCTGAACTAATAATCAAGAAAACCAGAGGTTTCTTTTCATAGGTAAAACCATTCTCAATAAGCTTAATCCTAGTAGACTTTTTTGAAAGTTCTCTAAGGTAAGAGATGGTTTGATCATAATTTACATGCATATCTCCAATTTCGAAACCCAGGTAATCTTTGGGTTTTGGTATGTCCTGGTTAAAAGTCCTGATATTATCGGGGATAAAAAAATTTAATTCCTTGGAAGGCTGTGCCTCCCCAGGAATTAAATTAAACATAAGAGCTGTTAATAAAAATATTTTTTTCAAAATAGTATGGGTTTAGAATATTGTGGGGCTAGATGTGTTTCTTTTTCCAAAACACAACATTAAAATACTAGTAGGGACATTTGCTTTAATCGATTCACTGTCTATCAATTCAATAAAAACCATTTTGCTTGTTTTAGTATTGGTATTGTCACTGTTTGTGAGCACTTCAATTTCAAAACTACCAAAGCTTGACCCGGAAGGAATAATAAAAGTGCCCGTTTCTGCTGCATTATATTGTATTCCGGCAACAGCTGTCGAAGAGATCTTGTACCATGCAGTATTTTCTACTCCTTCAGGTTGTTTGCCTGTAATAACATTTCTTGCTATATCAAAATAGACAAACTGCCTTATCACATAATTTACTTTAGTATCAACATCTCTTTGAGGTCCTATAAGTTGGACATAAAATTTATTAAGCCCTAGAACAGGCGCAATGTTATAATTATGGAAATAGTATCTCGCATTTAGATATTGCATGGTTCCGGAACCTTTTGTAGGTACAAATTCAACATAATCAGGACCTTCGTATGAAAAATCCTCTTTTTCACATGAGCTTGACATCACTACTGCCAGGCATACGAATATAAATATTTTTATATGTTTCATATAGTTTTTTTTTAATATCCAGGGTTTTGTACAAGATTTGGGTTTGCGCCATTCGGCTGAGCATCTGTTAGGGGAATTCTGGCAACCACCCTAGGGTCGTCCCATGAAAGAGCAACATATCCGGCTGCAATACCTTCCTGTGATTTTGAAATGTCTCTGCCCCATCTTTTCAGATCAAAAAATCTCTGACCTTCTCCTATGAACTCTTTTCTTCGTTCGTTCTCTGCAAGAGTAAGCAATGCTTGTCCTGATACATTGTTCACTGGTGCTAGTTTTCTTGCTACTCTCATAAAATTAATATCATTTAGAGCATTAAGCTCCTCCTTTACGGATTTTTTAAGATATGCTTCGGCTCTGATATGATACATTTCAGATAATCGTATAACGGGAATATTATCAAGCCCGTATACACCATTGTATCCGTTAAATTTATATAACCATATTCCCTTTTCAGGGGTTGACAGGTTTGCACCGCGTATTACTTTCTTCATAATGGCAAGTCTGGAATCACCTGATTCATACGTATTGTATAATGCAATTGAAAATAGAACATCTCCATACCCACTGCCTTTTTTTTCATCACGATACCATTCCGGATCATTCGCCAGGGGCTCAAGTAATCCTGTGTTGGTGTATATTGATTGCATAGAAGAAGATCCAAGATTATCAGTTTCTCTATATACAAGCTGAAAGATTGTCTCTTTTGACTGAGAAAATACAGTAGTATAATCTCCCGTAACTATTGATATCCCATATTTTGATGCATTGTCAATAACCCAGGTGGCAGCTGTAATTGCAGAGGAATAATCTTCTTTGTACAGATAAACCCTTGCCAACATAGCCTTTGCGGCAAGAGCAGTGCCTCTGTTTGGGAAATTGCCGTTATCATTGTCTTGTAAAAGATTGAATGACTCTTCAAGATCGTTTATGATCTGCTCGTATGTTTCATTGACTGTAGATCGAGGCTTCTCAATTTCCGGGATATTTGTGCCATCAAAAATAAATGGGTTAGTCTGTATAATCACACCCAGATCAAAATTTGGAATAAGATAATTTGGTTCTCTGGAGTACACTCTCGCCAGATCGAAGAACTGCCAGCCTCTTAAAAAGTAGGCTTCACCCTTTATTAATCTTTTATTATAAGTATCTGCTGCTGTAATATCCTCAACTTTGTCAATAGCGTCAATTACAAAGTTTGCGTTTCTTATTACTCTATAGCTAATTGTCCAGTTATTGCCGTGAGCCCCAATTGTATTTCTCGCCTCACTTGTAATAACATTTCCGTGAGAAGTGGCAATTTTGGCATTATCTGCCATAACCTCAACACCTGCAATCATCTGTCTGCCATAAGAATCAGAGCCAATAAGCTGAGAGTATGCGGACATCAATGTAGATGTATTTCCTGATATTGTACTCAGCGCCTTTTCTGCATTAACGGAATTTTCCGGCTCTACATCTAGCCAAGATTCACAAGAACAAATTATTGGCGTAAGTGACACAATTATTATTAATAATCTTTTCATGATTTTGTATATTAATCTCTATAAATTCAATTTTATCACATAAGTTATAGTTCTTGACTGAGGATAGGTTCCTGAATCACTTCCTGTAAACTCCGGATCGTATCCTGTATATGGAGTAGTAGTCCATAGATTAAATGCATTTAAAGCCATAGTAAGTCCTTTTACGCCAAGTTTTGAAGTGATTTTCTTAGGAAACAGATAACTTATTGAGATGTTTTTAAGTTTTATAAAATCTGTTTTCTCATAATGATAGGAAGAGGAAGCAGAGTAAGAAGTAGTATTTCCTCCCGGCCCTAAATATGTGTTACCGGTCATTGGTTGGGCTACAGAGGTTATTTGTCCGGGCTCTCTCCAGAAATCTGTGTACATCTTCAATAGCTGATTTCTGTCGTTTGTATTTCCAACTCTTGATAGTTGTATCTTATCTGCATTGTATCTCCTTGCTCCTGACTGGAACTGAAATAAGAAGGAAAAGTCAAAATTTTTCCATGAAAACGAGTTTATTACCCCTCCATAAAATGTGGGATAGATGCCATTAAGATAAACTCTGTCCACTGAGTTTTGTTTGTAAACAATATACCCGTCTTTGTCATACCACATAGGACGGCCATCAGCAGGATTTACACCTGCAAAATTATAAGTATAGAAAACATCAATCGATTTTCCTACAACTAAACCAGTACCAATTTGAGAGGCACCACCGATTAAAGAGAGAATCTCATTTTTTAACCATGTAAAATTTGGAGAGATGCTCCAGGAGAAATCTTTATTTTTTATCGGAACTAAGTTAAGAGATAATTCTAATCCCCTGTTTCTAACAGAACCTACATTCTGAGGTATTGATGTGTAACCGGAGTTTATAGGAACAGGCCGGTCAAACAACAGATTTTTGGTGATGTCATTAAAATAATCTGCCTGAACTGTTATTCTGTTATCAAATATTGCCAGATCAACTCCGAGATTTAAAGAGTATTTGGTTTCCCAGGTAAGATCCTTATTGCCAGGAATAGAAGGAGCAATACCAGAGATATTGTCATATCTTCCGCTTCCTGCAAACTGTGGGTTGGCAACAAAATTTCCAATATCCGAATTGCCTGTCAATCCATAGCTTAGTTTAAATTTTAGATCGTTTATCCATTTCTTCTCTTTAAAGAAAGCCTCTTCACTTAATCTCCATGCAGTTGATGCAGATGGGAATACTCCCCATTTTCTATTATCTCCAAACCTCGAAGATCCATCTCTTCTCACTACAAAATTAAAAATATATTTATCGCTAAGTGTGTACCCGACTCTTCCGAAAAGCCCGATAAGCTTATATCCGGTAAAGCTTTCTGAATATCCGTCAATCGCGCCTGCCTGACTTAGAAGTTTAAAATCTGATGATGGAACACCTACTGCCGATGTCTGATTACTTCTGTTTTCATAGTCTTTGTATTCAAAACCAGCGAGAACATTAATCCTATGCTTTCCATTTGCGGAGACTTTTCTGTAATTTAAAGTTTCTGATGTCTGCAAACTTAATATCTGTGTATTGGCAGTAGCTATAAACCCATTATATGCCATTCCCTGAGGTGTTAATGGGTCGAGATATTGATGCTCGTAAAGTGTATTATAATCCAATTTTCCACTTGCTTTAAACTCAAGGTCAGGAAGGATATGAAAAACAAAATCAGTAGAGTGGGTAAGTTTGTTGATTGTGAGTTTATAAATATTCAACTCTGATGCCTGAACCGGATTTGTTGTCTGGGCTCCCTCAAGATTGCTAACATTTAATGATCCGTCTTCATTGTAAACTCTGTTGAAAGGAATCATATTCAATACACCACGAGCCGGAGTTGCAATTAGTCCCCCGGTTGTCGGTTGTCTTTGCTGGGTAGTGCCGAATGTAGTCGAATTATTGATATCTAACCACTTATTAACATTAATATCCACGTTCGATCTTAATGAAACCCTTTTGAAATAGTTGAAAATAGTAGAGGCATCCGAGTTATTGAAACTGCCGCTTATGTACGATTTTACATGTTCATTTCCTGCTGAAACCCCAAGTTGGTATTCCCTGGTAAACCCGTTACGGAAAATGGCCTTTTTCCAGTTGTCGTGAGGTATCTTTTTTGAATCAAACACAATATTTGGATATTCTGATGCTTCACTTAATATCCAACCTCTGCTTTTATAAGTATTAAAAGGAGTCGTGAAATTGGAACTACTGTTGCCATATCGGTTATATATTCCCATTAGATCAAGATCTATATATTGTTCACTGTTGCATAACTTAATATTATCACTCACCATATCCAACCCGTAATTTACAGAGAAATTAATTTTAGGGACTCCCTGTGTTCCTCTTTTAGTCTTAATAATTATTACACCATTGGCAGCCTGAGCGCCATAAATTGAAGCTGTAGCAGCATCTTTTAGGATGTCAATAGACTCTATGTCTTCGGGATTAAGACCGCTCATCACATTGGATGTCTGAACAAGTTTAGAAAAATCTCCGGTAGTAACCTGAACTCCGTCCAAAATGTACAGAGGGGTAATACCTCCATTGATTGAGCTTTTACCTCTGATATTGATGTTTACTGATGCTCCCGGAAGACCATTTGCAGATACTATCTGAACACCGGCAGCCTTTCCCTCCAGGGCTCTTTGTATATTGTCCACATTAGCCATATGTAGTTCTTTACTCGACACATTAGCAACCGATCCGGAAAGATTCTTTTTTTTCTCGGTAATATAACCGGTTGAAACCACAATTTCATTAAGTGCAATAGTTTCGGGCGTAAGTTCTATGTTTATTATACCTCTGTTTCCAATGGGGATCCTTGTCATTTGATAGCTTATATAAGAAAAAACAAGAATTTTACTATCCTCATCTACATTTATGCTATACTTCCCTTCGACATCTGTACTTACCCCCTTTGAAAAATTGTCATCTGGGACTACCGAAACACCAACAAGAGGCATTTTATCATCTGAAGAGGTAACGACTCCTGTTATGGTTCGTAACTTCTTTTGATTTTTTACATTGGATGAACCGGCAACAATTTTTTCTGCTATCTGCTTATTCTCAATAGTACTTGGTTCATTATCCATCCCTTTTGGAAAAAGAATTACCTGATTTTCAATAATCTTATAGCATATATTCCTGTCCTCGAAAAGTTTATCTAATATTGATGTTAAAGGCAGATCTTTCCTTTCGAAGGAGACAATTATTTTATCATCAATCAGATTATTGTTGTAAAGAAAATTATATCCTTTCTCTTTCTCTATCTCCTCGAACACCTGCCTCAGAGTTGCAGATTTTGTTAAAATACCGGGTTTTTTCTCATTCTGCATCACATTTACAGCTTTCAAGGGAAAGCTTGAACCTGTAATTATGATCATTAGGAAAAATGCGTGCAAAATAATCGCTGATAAGTTACCAGTTAGTTTGTTTCGCCACAAGTAATGTTCTTTAGTTTGTTTCATAGTTGTTTATGTTTGGTAAGTTATTTCCACATAAGTTTATTACGTTTTGAAAGATGTATTACATTGTTTTCAGAAGAGTAATTTATAGGAGAAGAAAAAGAGAGAAACATAAGAATCTGGTCAAGGCTTCTGTTATCCAGTGTTGCAGTAAAATTGTATTGATATAATTCCTGATCGTCCACACTGATTTTTACGTTGAACCATCTCTCCAGAATAGTTATTACATCCTTAAGTGAATGGTTTCTAAAGATAAGCTTTCCGTCTTTCCATGAATCGTATGCTGTCGTTTCTATTGCAGATTGCTCTATCTCTCCCCTTTTTTTATCGTAAAGAACCTTCTGGGAAGGTTTCATTACAAATTCCTTGTCTTTATCCTCCGATTTATATTTAAGGTAAATTTCTCCAGAAAGAAGGACTGTTTCGATTTTTTCCTGATCTGGATATGCAGAAACATTGAATGTTGTACCTGTCACTCTGATTTTCATGTCATTCAAACTTACAGAAAATGGTTTCTCTCTGTTTTTTTTAACGGAAAAAAAGGCCTCCCCAATTAATTCAACATCTCTTGAACCATTGCCAAAATCAGAATAGAGCTTTAATCTGCTATTAGCATTCAGCCAGACCTCTGAACTGTCGGGAAGGATTATTCGAGTTCTGGTTCCCGGGGGTGAAAAGTACTCAGTGTTACTTAATATACTGGATATTAGCTCTGCTTTTTTATTATTATCATGATTATATTCCACCAGCAACAAAACCAACAATGGAATAAATAGCACAGCAGCGATCCTGCTGAGCCAAACCATCGTTTTTTTGAATATTGGTCTGTTTAACACATTCCTATTCGCGGATTGTCTGTCAATATTATACTCCTCAATCTGCCTGCTAATCTTAAGATAAAGATGGTCAAGGTCAACTCCTATCTCTTCGTGCATTAATCCTGATTCTCTCCATTTTGAGTTTAAGTATGACTCCAAAAATATTTTCAAATCCGGATTTTGAATAGAATAGAGCAGAGTGTACAACTCAAGCAACGTAAAATTGCCATCAGGGTTATCAAGCCACCTTTCAACTAATTTAATATTGTTAATTTCTTTCATTTGTATTATATCCTTTAAACATATAATATAATACAAATGAAAGAGGGGCTTCCGTGAATGGTCAGAAGAAAAAAGCGAAAAAATTAAGTTTAGACCTTAGATAATTTAAAGCTAAACGCATTTGCGTATCTACTGTGTTTTCAGAAATTCCCATTTTCCTGGCAATTTCATGATAAGTCATATGGTGAACTCTGCTTAAGAGAAAAATTTCCTTTCTCTTTTTTGGAAGCTCCCTGATAAGTTGGTTGAGGTGTTCACTAAGATCATTGGATATTATCTGTTTAATAATCGTATTCTCTCCTTCCGTAAGTGCAAACTGTGAATCTGCTTCAAAAGCCTGAATGTATAATTTTTTTTTATAGTAATTTATTATACAATTCTTTGCCACTGTATATAGATAACCGCTAATAGATTTTTCAGGGTCTATATTTGAGTGATTTTCCCAGATTTTGACAAATATCACTTGAACCAGCTCTTCACAATCTGCATAAGATTTTATCGATATGTGGACAAAATGAAATATCCGCCTTACAAATTGATTGTACAATTCGTAAAAAGCATCTTTATCTCCACTTTTTAAAGCCTTTGCCAGATTGATTTCTTCTTGAGTTATCACCTTTTTTGATAATATTGCTTATGTTTTGCTCAAAGGCATAGTAAATCTGCAAATATAATTACCGGATTCAGAAAAATCTATGGTTATGTTCTTTTTTTGTGATTTTGGCCATAATAAAATGTCTTCCAGTAAATTATAGGTTTGTTTATAAAACTTGACTCTACAATAGCAGACGCCAGATGCTTTGTTGCCACACTGATCTTGCCATGCTCCTACATTTCGCCTATATTGTAAAGTGCTCTTTTGATAATATGTTGACAATAAAATCAGAACTTTCAAAGCTAACTATAATTTCTTTAACATGGTTTTTGTTTAAGTGTAATTATTTTACGTTTGCAAAAGGCACCTGGTCAAAGCATTACTGCATTCAGAATTTATATGCAACTAATTTTGATCCTTTATAACTAATAAATGCATACATTGCAAACAAAAATTTGATGAGAAAATTTTCTATTGGGAACCTGGTTCTTTCTGTTCCAATTGTTCAAGGTGGTATGGGTGTGGGGATCTCTTTGTCCGGGTTGGCATCAGCTGTTGCAAATGAGGGCGGTGTAGGTGTAATTTCATGTGCAGGAATAGGGCTGCTGTATAAGCAATCTTCCAAAAATTATAATGAAGCGTCAATAATAGGGTTAAAGGAGGAGTTAAGAAAAGCAAAAGAGTTGGCAAAAGGTGTAATAGGAGTAAATATTATGGTTGCACTCAGCAATTTTGCCGACATGGTTAGAACATCAATTTCTAACAAAGCCGATATCATTTTTGCCGGAGCAGGATTGCCTTTGGATTTACCGTCTTACCTGCAAAAAGATAGTATTACAAAACTGGTACCTATTATTTCATCTACAAGGGCTGCTCTTATCATTTGCGAAAAATGGATCAAGAATTACAACTATGTTCCAGATGCGATTGTTCTGGAGGGTCCTAAAGCCGGAGGGCATCTTGGTTACAAAGAAGCACAGATATCTGACAATAACTATTCATTAGAGGAGCTTTTGCCGGATTTGGTTAAAAACATCAAAATTATTGAGGAACAGAATAACTGTAAGATTCCAATAATTGCAGGCGGTGGAATTTACAACGGAGAGGAGATGAAAAAAATTCTTGACATGGGAGCTTCTGCTGTTCAGCTTGGGACAAAATTCGTGACAACTTTGGAGTGCGATGCCTCTCTGGCTTTTAAAGAGACTTATATAAATGCCAAAGAATCTGATATTGAAATTATTAAAAGTCCGGTTGGTATGCCTGGGAGAGCAATTTTAAGTAAATTTATTGAGAGAGTGAAAGAGGGAACCGAAAGACCAAAAAAATGTCCTTTCCACTGCATTCGTACTTGCGATTACACAAAAAGCCCTTATTGTATAATTATAGCACTGTATAATGCCTTTAAGGGGAATTTCAACAAGGGCTATGCTTTTTGCGGCAGCAATGCCTACAAAGCAGAAAAAATTATTAGTGTAAAAGAGACAATCAAAACTTTAATGGCCGAGATGAAGTCGTCTAACTCAGTTTAGTAGCCAGGATTTTTCGATTTTATTCAACCTCGTTTTCTACCTTCTTAAGGATATCATTCAACATGTCAATCTGCTCTTTATGAGTTTCATAAAGCTCCTGCTGTTGGTTAATGATTAAATGGTCCAGTTTTTCATGCAGAATTCTGATCTCTAACTCAGATTTAAGATTTAGCATATAGTCCATTTTCCCTCTTTCCCTGTCTTTTTCTTCCTGCCGGTTTTGGCTCATCATAATTACAGGTGCCTGTAATGCTGCAAGGCTGGATAATATTAAATTCAGAAGAATGAACGGATATGGGTCAAATCCTTTGTTTGCAAGCCAGAATACATTTAGAGATATCCACACAAAAAGAAATACTCCAAAAGAAATTATAAAAGTCCAGCTCCCTCCAAATGAGGCAACTTTGTCTGCAACTCTTTGCCCAACAGTTATAGTTTGCTTTTCTTCAACGTTAATTTTATTTGTAAGTGTAGTTTTGCCTGTAAGAGAGGTTAAAACTGTTTTTTCCAACTCTGTTAAATCGCCAACTTCTTTAATCATGTAATCAGAGATATACTTTTCTCTGTAAATATTGAGTTCGCTTATTGACAGATATTTGTCCGGAGAGAACTCCGGATTGTCTTTTTGAATTAAATTCAATATAGACCATCTGATCGTTTTTCCCAAAACTTTTTCCGTAATCGGGAATTCATTGTTTGAAAAGTCGCTGCGAAAAGTTTCCATATTAATATTTTTTGTCTGTAATTTGTTGTCTGAGTTGAAGAAGAATATGACGAATAGTTATCCTACCCCAAGGCTCTTCCGAATTTTTCAAATCCTTTGGGCACTGTTCGCATATGCATGCCTTCATATAAACAAGCTGTCCTTTATATACTATAGCAAGCACTCCTCCGGGAATTATACTCTTCCTTATTACCTCATTTATAAATTGACAACAGGTCTTCTGCTGAAAATATACATTCCTATAAATGTAAACAACCCATTGAATATCAATAATGTGAACCCAAATCCGAAGTTAAAATAGGTCGTTGTTATTGTGTTCATTATCCAACAGAGCACAGGAGAGATAGCAGCAACATAAGGGATAACTCTGTCCACAACAACTCTTTTGGTTAAGATGCCAAAGAAGAAGAGCCCAAGTAATGGCCCATATGTATAAGCTACCATTTTATATACCAGATCTATGACAGCCTCACTCTTTGAGAAAAAGAAAAACAAAATCAGAAAGACAAACAGCACAGAATACGAAAGGTGTACGATACGACGAATTTTTGTCTGTTTGTTATCGTTAAGATCTGTTCTTTTATTAAAATTCAGAAAATCTATACAAAATGAAGTTGTCAAAGCAGTCAAAGCACCTGCTGCACTCGGGAAAGAGGAGGATATCAGCCCAATTACAAAAAATAGTGCTACTGCAGTTCCAAGATACTCATTTGCAATTACTCCGAATATGTTGTCGCTGTCTGGAATTACTATACCTTTAGCCTGCATGTATATAACAAGCACTGCTCCCAACCATACAAAAAGGAAGTTTGCAACCACCAGGATAAAACTGGTCGTAAGCATGTTTTTTTGAGCCTTTTTCAAATTGCTGCAACTGATATTTTTTTGCATCATGCTTTGATCCAGACCTACAGCTGCAATCGTTATAAACATTCCGCTGAAAAACTGTTTAAAAAAGTGGGTTCCTTTACTCCAGTCTGTATCTATCCATTTTGAGTAGTCACTATTGGTTACAGCAACCGTCATGTCTGAGAAAGACCATCCCATCTGATTACATATTGCTATTACTGCAAGAACTACAGCAAGTAATGTGAAAGTCGTCTGAAGACAATCTGTCCATATAATTGTCTTTACTCCACCTCTGTATGTGTAAAGGAATATAAGCAGCATAAAGACAGATGCTACAACTACAAATGGAATGTTAGCGTTTTTTGGAATAAGATTATACAAAACCAAAACAACCAGAAATACCCGAACCGTTGCTCCCAGAATTCTAGAGATCATAAAGAACACAGTTCCTGTTTTATAGGATCTATGCCCCAGTCGATTTTCCAGATAACCGTAAATGGAGACAAGATTCATTTTGTAATAGAGAGGAAGCAATATTGTAGTAATAACCAAATAACCGGCAAGAAAGCCGAAGACCAGAGGCATATAGTAGAAATTTGTGTTCAGAACATTTCCGGGAACAGACACAAATGTTACTCCCGATACGGATGTCCCCAGCATTCCATATGCCACAATTGGCCATGGTGATTTTTTATTACCTTGGAAAAAAGATTTATTATCAGCTTTTCGCGAACTAAACCATGATATTCCGAATAACAGCAACAAGTAAGAAATTAATGAAATAAGCAGTACTGTTGAATGCATCTTTTCTATTGTTTAGGCTTGAACGATGTGAATGAACCGATTGATTTTCTGAGCAATAGCTCTGAATAGCCCTCAATTACAAAGTCTTTGATCTCTCCAATAAGTTCGAATCCAAGACTAAAGTATAATTTTTGAGCACCTTTATTGAAAGAGGATACGCATAAGAAAAAGTTAGGAGAAACGGAGAAAATCCTTTTTTCGCAGAATTCAATTGCTTTATGTCCATAACCTTTTCCCCTCGCTTCAGGAGCAATGCATACTGACTGCAGATAACCACAGAATGTCCCTGTCATCTGTAAAACAATTACACCTACGACCTTCTTTCTTTCTTTGATTGTATAGACCTCTTTCCCGTCTCCCCTAAGTGAATTAAGGCATGCCTGGTGACCTCTCTTAAGAGTAATCCAAGGTTCGGTGTTGCACATTATTGCTGCCATTTCGCTGTAATGGCTCTCATCATTTTGTAATATTATATCCATCTGAAATGATTGTTTATAATTATTTAATACCAATCAAAATAAAAACACTACCCTTAATTCCGGCAAAGGTTGCGACAACTGTAAAAATAATGATTGCCTGTAACCGGAAATATTTCCTGCCGCAGGTTCTACAAATTGGGGCAAAAAAGATATTATATTTGAGGGTTCTGTTGCAAATTGTATCATTGCCTTAAATTTTCATCAACCCAGCGACAATTTTTTCTCCCAGACATACAAATTTGAGATTTCCGTTATAGATTTCTCTTCCGTTTTTTTCCATTTCATCATTTGAGAGCAGGTAAAAGTTAGAAGAGGGGATGGACAATTTTACTGCATTCCTATTCATTAAATAAAGGTAATAAAAATAATATGAAAAGTTGAGATTTCATCAAAGTTGGTATTTGTTTGTTGTAAATTTAATATGCAAGAAAACGAATTATTCAATATGCGAAAGGATTATGCCAGCCGGCCTCTCACCCGCGGGGAGATGCCGCAAGATCCATTCATCCTGTATGAAAAATGGTTTAAAGAGGCTGTCGAGAAGGAGAGCGTAGAACCAAATGCAATGACATTGGCAACTGTGGGTAGTGATCTGATGCCATCTGTAAGGGTTGTCCTTCTGAAAAAATTCTCCAAAGATGGGTTTGTCTTTTTTACCAACTACCTTAGCAAAAAGGGGAAGCAACTGGAGGAAAATCCCAAAGCAGCTCTTCTCTTTTTCTGGCCTGGTTCAATTAGGCAGATAAGGATCGAGGGTAATGTAAAAAAGATAACGGAAAAAGAGTCTGATGAATATTTTTATTCACGTCCATTAGAGAGCAGGGCAACTGCAGCACTATCCATTCAAAGTGCTATTATGGAAGACCGGGAATCATTCGAAAATAATCTACGTACACTTATTGAGACCGCTGATGAAATAATAAGACCTCAGCACTGGGGTGGATACATTGTAGAGCCATGCTCGTTTGAATTCTGGCAGGGTGGCACCAATCGTTTTCATGATCGTTTTCTGTACTCAGGCAAAAGCGACGGATGGGAAATTATGAGACTCTACCCTTAATTTTTGATTACGCATTTTGATACCATTACAAAATAATAATTGTAATAGTGGCTAAATATATGTCGAGGCGTTTCATGGCATATCATATATACCAAAGATAACAATAAAAAAGGCTAGTTGTAACAATTTAAGTTGTAACTAAATTAAAAAACCGAACAGATCCTGTTTATCGTTAATATACTCATAAACAATCTCGTTTTTGTCCATTCTTTGGATAAGGGCATCAAAATCGTGGGAATCCGAAAGTTCTATTCCTATCACGGCAGGTCCCTGATCTCTGTTTGTCTTCTTTGAATAAGAGAAGTGAGTAATATCATCGTTAGGTCCGAGGATATTCTGTACAAAAGAGAGTAACGCTCCTGAACGCTGGGGAAAACGGATAACAAAATAATGTTTGAACCCTTCGTACAGAAGAGACCGCTCTCTGATCTCTTCTGTGCGTGTGATATCATTATTGCTGCCACTTACAATGCATACCACGGTTTTCCCCTTTATTTTATCTGCATAAAAAGAGAGCGCAGAAATAGATAGTGCTCCCGCAGGTTCAACTACAATGGCATTTTGGTTGTAAAGTTCGAGGATTGTGGTACATACTGCCCCTTCTGGAACAGCAATAATGTCGTCAAGCACTCTCCTGCAAATATCAAATGTATATTTTCCTACTTTTTTTACAGCAGCTCCGTCAATGAATTTATCTACATGAACCAGTTCTGTTACCTCTCCTTTTTCAAATGAGGCTTTCATACTCTGAGCCCCATAAGGTTCAACGCCAATTATTTTTGTCTCGGGACTAATCTGTTTAAAGTATGATCCCAAGCCGGCAGCCAATCCGCCACCGCCAATCGGTATAAATATGTAATCAATTTTCTGGGGGCTGTCCTGCATTATTTCTATGCCGATAGTCGCCTGTCCTTCAATAATTTTTGGGTCGTCAAAGGGGTGTATGAATGTTTTATTGGAATTTTCACAGAACTTCTCCGCCTCCTTGTTTGCAGAATCAAAAGTGTCGCCCACAAGAACAATTTCAATATACTCTCTCCCGAACATCTTTACCTGCTCTATCTTTTGCTTTGGAGTAGTGGTCGGCATATAAACAGTGCCCTTTATGCCTAGTTTCTGACATGAGAAAGCGACTCCCTGGGCATGGTTTCCGGCACTTGCGCAAACAATTCCGTTTTTCAGTTGCTCTTCTGTCAGACTCCTGATTTTATTGAATGCTCCTCTTATTTTGTAAGAACGGACAGTCTGAAGATCCTCTCTTTTCAATAAAACATTTGCTCCGAATCTTTCCGATAGATTCGGATTACACATAAGAGGAGTCTGAACAACTACACTATTAAGTGTGAGCCTCGCCAGGGAGATATCTTTTAATGCGGGAAAATATGACATATTATATTTTATTTTTTTCTCTCCGGTCTTAGACTTCTTACGGCTTCGCCGGTTGTCCACATTTCGCTCTCACGCATCTCCTTCAATTCCTGATCAAGCTTTTCTCTGTAGTCAGGTTTACTGTTCGAATCGATTGATAGTTGCGCTTCGTTTCCTGCCTTTACTTCTGAATAAAGCTTTCTGAAAACAGGCAATGAAGCATCCCTGAATCTTTTCCACCAGTCCAGTGCACCTCGTTGTGCAGTTGTGGAGCAGTTTGCATACATCCAATCCATACCATTCTCTGCCACAAGCGGCATCAAACTCTGAGTGAGTTCCTCTACTGTTTCGTTAAATGCTTCTGATGGGGAATGTCCGTTTTCACGCAAGGTATCATACTGTGCTGCAAAAATTCCCTGAATTGCACCCATAAGTGTTCCTCTCTCCCCTGTTAAATCTGAATAGACCTCTTTTTTGAATGTGGTTTCAAACAGATATCCGGAACCAATTCCCACACCAAGAGCTATTACCCTTTCAAACGCTTTTCCTGTTGCATCCTGATATACCGCATAGCTCGAATTTAAACCACGTCCTTCAAGGAACAACCTTCTGAGTGAAGTACCGGAACCTTTGGGTGCAACAAGTATTACGTCAACATCTTTTGGCGGCACTATACCTGTCCTTTCGCTGTAAGTGATGGCAAATCCATGAGAGAAATACAGTGCCTTACCGGCAGTCAGGTGTTTTTTCACCTCAGGCCAAAGCAATATCTGTCCTGCATCAGAAAGCAGATATTGTATGATTGTACCTCTTTTGCAAGCCTCGTCAATATCAAAAAGAGTTTTCCCAGGAACCCATCCGTCGGCCACTGCTTTATCCCATGTTTTTGAATCTTTACGCTGTCCCACAATTACGTTGAATCCATTATCATGCAGGTTAAGCGCCTGCCCCGGACCTTGCACCCCGTATCCGATTATTGCTATCGTCTCATTTCTAAGGGTTTTTACTGCTTTAGCGAGTGGAAATTCATCACGTGTGACTACGTTTTCTTCAACTCCGCCGAAATTCATTTTTGCCATAATTTTGATGTTTATAAGTTTAATAATTTATGATACTTTTTGAAATATGTTTTCTATTGATTCTCTGTGTAACACAACAATACCTGATCTTGAATAACATGTAAGAACATTTTTTTTCTCCAGCTCTTCCTTAAGCTTTTCAAGCTCCATCCTTGTTCCCGATTTTTCCATGATAATATACTCGTTGTTAATCTCAATTATTCGTCCGTTGGAACGATTCAGAATATATTCAAAATAGCTCCTTTCGTCCAAAATGTCTGCTGCAATTTTATACAGGCCCAGTTCTTTGTATATCAAATCATCTTGCAGGTAATAATCAACATAAATAATGTCAATATTATTACTCAACTGGTTAACAATCTTATCAATAGTATCAACAGAAGTATTTGCAGAAATTACCACTGTACTGATCCCTTTGATGAATGATTCCGACACGTTCAGAGACTCAATGTTTATGTGCCTCTTTAAATATGAAGAAGTGATTCTGTTTAGAACAGATATCTGGTTATTTACAAAGGCTATCACTATGTACTCCGTTTGTTTCATAATAGTTTATTTTCATTTAAAAAGTTAATAAATAATGTCATCAAGAGAGGCTCCTGACGGAACCATAGGAAATACATTCTCCTCGCTATCTGAAATCACCTCCAGAAAATATGGTCCGTCACAGGCATACATCTCTTTTATTGCTTCCTTAAGTTCACCATGTTTCACCACTCTTTTAGCAGGGATTTTATACGCTTCTGCAATTTTTAAAAAATCTGGATTTAGCATGCTGGTAAAAGAGTAACGACGATCAAAAAAAAGCTCCTGCCATTGACGAACCATCCCTAAAAAGGAATTATTAAGGACAACTATCTTCACCCCTATCTGCGACTGCATTATTGTTCCGAGTTCCTGTACAGACATCTGGAAACCACCATCACCCAGTATCGCTACCACCTGACGTTCCGGCACTCCGAGTTTTGCCCCCATCGCGGCAGGAAGCCCATATCCCATTGTTCCGAGACCCCCGGAAGTTATCATGCTTCTCGTTTTTTTAAATTTTGAATATCGGGCGCTGAACATCTGGTTCTGGCCAACATCCGTAACAATGACAGCCTCCCCTTCCCCTGCTTTGGCTATTTCATCAACCACCTGAGCCATGCTGATTGGACCATCCCTTGCCTCCAATAATCTATTTATCACAGACGAATTCTCCAACTCCCATTTTTCTTTGGCAAAATTCATCCACTCTGTGCGATCCTTATACTCAACCCCCCCAATCAATTGCTCCAGAATTACACGTGCATCGCCCAAAACAGGCAGATCTGCCTTAACCACCTTATTTAACTCGGCCTTATCTATATCTATATGAATAATTTTAGCATTTGGTGCATATTTTGACACATCTCCGGTTACCCTGTCGCTGAATCGCATTCCAACGGCAATTATAAGATCGCTGGACTGAGTCATCATATTAGGAGCCAGATTTCCGTGCATACCAACATTCCCTGCAAAAAGCGGATGGAAACTGGGAACAGCGGAGAGGCCCATAAGGGTAGATGCTATTGGTATGTTCCCTCTAACGGCCAGCTCAACAACCTCCTTTTCTGCACCCGAGAGAATTACACCCTGCCCGACTATCAGTAACGGTTTCTCCGAAAGATTAATCATCTCTTTTACCTTATCAATAAGAGAATCTTTAACATTATTCTTCTTACTACGTTCTAATAACTCGACAGGCTTATGAAAAGAGTATGCAAAATCTGCAAATTCTACCTGAGCATTTTTTGTAAAGCTTATAAGTACCGGTCCCGGCCTTCCGGCTCTGGCAATATAAAAGGCTTTGGCAATGATACTGGCAATTTCACCTGACTTTGTTATCTGGTAACTCCACTTTGTAACCGGTATTGTAATACTTATCATATCTGCCTCCTGAAAGAAATCGGTCCCCAGTTTATCGAGAGTAACCTGGGCAGTTATACAGACCAGAGGAGTAGAATCGAGCATCGCATCTGCTATTCCTGTAACCATGTTTGTGGCTCCGGGCCCGGATGTTGCAAAACAGACACCCACCTTTCCTGTCGCCCTTGCATATCCCTCAGCAGCATGAACAGCTCCCTGCTCATGTCTTACCAATATATGGTTAAATTTGCTCTTGTAGTTATCGTTATAAAGCTCATCATAAATGGGTATTATTGTACCTCCCGGGTAGCCGAATATGGTATCAACCCCCTCCTCCAGCAAGGATAATAATAAAGCCTCTGTACCTCTTACATTTTTCATCCGTAAATAAATTAATTTCAACTATTGACTCTATTCAACGATTCTGACACCACCTTTATCTGCAGATGATACCATGGCAGCATAGGCTTTAAGTGCATTACTGATAATTCGTTCTCTCTTCAGAGGTCTGAATGCTTTGTTTCCTTTTTGGAGCATTTTGCACCTGCGAGATTCAAGAATTTCCTCGGTCACATCTATGTAAATTTTTCTGTCGGGAATATTTATTAGTATCTTATCACCATTTTCAATTAATGCAATGTTTCCTCCTGCTGCAGCCTCAGGAGATACATGACCTATGGACAAACCAGACGTTCCTCCTGAAAATCTGCCATCGGTTATAAGTGCGCAAACCTTGTCCAGTTTTACAGACTTAAGGTAAGATGTAGGATAAAGCATCTCCTGCATCCCCGGACCCCCTTTCGGCCCCTCATAACGGATAATAATAACATCACCAGCAATAACTTCTCCTTTCAGAATTCCGTCAGAAGCATCTTCCTGCGATTCATAAACCCTTGCTTTTCCCTCAAACTTAAGAACGGAGGAGTCAACACCTGCTGTCTTTACAATGCAGCCGTCAACAGCCAGATTCCCAAATAATACAGCCAATCCTCCATCTTTTGAATAGGCATGTTCACAATCTCTCACACAACCCGTCTCATAATCTTTATCCAGAATCTGATAGTAACTCCCCTGAGACCCGAGTACAAGATTTTTAACTCTTCCTGGAGCTGAGAGATATCTGCGAATGGCCTCCCAGGATACACTACTGTTCATTATGTCATTGTGGATAATTGCATCACCTAATGTTTGATAATCTACTCTTGGCACATCCGGATTAATAAAACCAGATCTGTCCAATTCACCCAGAATTCTCATCACTCCTCCAGCTCTGTTCACATCCTGCATATGATATTTTCCGTTGGGTGAAACCTTGCATAATACGGGAATCTTTCTTGAGAGCAAATCAATATCATTTAACGTAAAGTCAACTTCTGCCTCATGCGCAATTGCCAGCAGATGAAGAACGGTATTGGTAGATCCCCCCATGGCAATATCGAGGGACATGGCGTTGACAAATGACTCTTTTGTTGCTACAGACCTTGGCAAAACCTTGTCATTTCCTTCAAAGTAGTACGCCTTTGCATTATTGACTATCAGCTTTGAAGCCTCCTGAAACATTTTTTTTCTGTTTGCGTGCGTTGCAAGGAGGGTCCCGTTTCCAGGAAGAGCCAGCCCCAGAGCTTCCGTAAGACAATTCATTGAATTTGCAGTAAACATTCCGGAACAGCATCCGCAGGTAGGGCATGCATTCATTTCAAATTGCTCAATTTCCTTCTCACTGATTCTTTCGTCTGCCCCCTTTACCATCACATCAATAAGATCGCAGTCATTACCGTCAATATTACCTGCCTCCATAGGTCCGCCCGACACAAAAACAGCAGGGATGTTCAGCCTCATTGCAGCCATCAGCATTCCAGGAGTAATTTTGTCACAATTTGTAACACATATCATTGCGTCTGCCTTGTGTGCATTACACATATATTCGACACTGTCTGCAATAAGTTCACGTGAGGGAAGCGAATATAGCATACCGTCATGCCCCATGGCTATACCGTCGTCAATGGCGATGGTATTGAATTCTGCAGCAAAGCAGCCCTCATTTTCAATAAAGTTCTTGATTTCCTGGCCGATTGATTTCAGGTGCATATGACCGGGCACAAATTGTGTAAACGAATTGACAACAGCAATAACCGGTTTTCCAAAGTGCTGCTCCTTCATTCCGTTAGCTCTCCAAAGGCTTCTTGCCCCGGCCATTTTCCTTCCTGTGGTTGTCTGATTGCTTCTAAGTGGATTCATATTTATTTTATTTTTTAAACATATACAAAAAAAAAATTGCCCGCTTTTACAGGATCCTGTTTAAGCGGGCAATAATTTTATATTTTTTGGCTGTAAACGGGATCCTATATCAAGGGCACAATAATTATAATTGAATTAATGACTAAGACAAATCCCCAGAACAATAGCATGTGATTATTACCAAACTTACATATTGAAACCTCTGTTGAGCTATCAAACAGAGAAAGACCCGACGAGCCATTAAAATGATTACCCCTTATTTTCAAGAGGTTACGCTGGTCTATCGTCTTTTTTGCTATCACTGTAAAGTGTTTCTATGTTTATGACAGGGCAAAAGTAAAAAAAAATATAACAAATCAACACATTTTTTAAAAAAAGAAACAATTTCTTCTAATCGTTGTTAATTATAATAATCAAAAAAAATTATGAAAAAGAACATGGGTACTATTGACAAGTGGATCAGGATACTGGTTGCCGTCGCCGTTCTTGTATTGTACTTAGCTAGTGTGATTTCCGGAACACTGGCAATTGTACTGCTTATTATTGCAGGAGTTTTTTTGCTAACAAGTCTCTTCGGTTTTTGCCCTCTTTATGCGCCGTTTGGTATAAGTACAATCGGTAAGAAAGAGAAAAAATCTTTATAATTGTAGAAATAATTAAGGTTCTAAAGGATTCGTCAGTAATTGGCTGTAAAACAGTCATATGAGAGGCCAGAAAATATTTGGGAAGGTCTCTTGTCCCCTTATGGAGTTACACAATGCAAACCAGACATATTTTACCAGTAAAGTTAATACAGGTTATAACCGTACCTGTAAATTTATACCTTTGATAAAAATTTATTTGATATGAAAGACAAATTAGTTATGTTGACTCTTTGTTGTGTTTTTCTTGGGAGGCCAGTAGCCGCACAACCTGCAAAACCGGTAACACCTTTAATCGGACTGGATAATTATACTATACCTACAAACCAGAAAGGTGCATTGGTAGGCAAAGTATTATCCGCCAATGGCAAAAAACAGAGCATGATTTCGCTCGTTAAAGACACCTCAAACATATTCAGCCTAAATGGAAAAGGGGTGCTATCATTAAAAAAGAGTGTGCAACTCTCACCCACTTCCCCTGTTTTTCGTTATGGCATCACTATTAAGGTAGATGAACAGACTAAAGATTTTGAACTGGTTAAAGATCAGTTTATAAAGAATGCTGTAGTTGCCCATCGCGGTGCATGGAAAAAAAATAATTATAGCCAGAACTCTTTGAGTTCACTGAAAAATGCTTTTGCCTTGGGATGTCATGCTTCTGAGTGTGATGTGTGGATGTCGAAGGACGGCGAAATTATTGTTTGTCACGATCCTGAAATTGGCGGTAAGGTTATTGAACAAACGAGTGCATCTGAATTGACTAAAATTGCCCTTAAAAACAACGACTTTGTACCTACTCTAAAAGAATACCTGCTCACACTAAAAGATCAGAACAAAACCCGTCTGTTTCTGGAGATAAAATCCTCTCTGTTAAGCCAGGAGAGAACTCTGGAGCTGACTGAAAAGGTAGTCAATATGGTGCACGAACTCAAAGCACAAGGCTGGGTCAATTATATCAGCTTCAACTTTGGTTGCCTCGTCAGAGTTATGGAACTGGATCCTGCGGCAAAAACAGCCTATGTGAGTGACGACAAAACAGTGAAGGAAATTGCAGATGCCAAAATGTGGAGTATAGACTTCAACGGCAAAATGTTTAAGACAGATCCAACACTCGTTAAGCAAGCTCACGACCGCGGACTGGTTGTGAATGTCTGGACCATAAACGATCCTGTGGAAATGAAAGCCCTGCTTGATCTTGGGGTAGATGTTATCACCACCAATGAGCCGGAAATTCTGCTGGAGCTGGTGAAACGCTAAAGCGGTTACTGCGCTGCACGCTCTTCAACAGTTTGTACGCCGCTGTTTTAGGTATATTCTTGAATCACATGTGATTTTAAATTTTCTCTCTTACTACTAGTTGCATGAAAATTCAGAGTTAATATTTTAACTATACTTGAACGAAAAAATATGAAAAAATCAATCTATCAGATTCAAATTGCTTTAAAAGGGTCTAAACCAAAGATCTGGAGGAGAATATTAGTTCCTTCGGATTTGTTATTGCCAGATCTACACAAGATCATTCAAACTACAATGGGATGGACAAATTCCCATCTACATCAATTTATTAAAGACAGAACGTTCTACACTGTAAAAATGCGAGGTGACGATTTTTGGGATGAGTTGAACAATGTAGATTATAAAAAAATTAAAATATCCGATTTGTTGAAAGAGGAAAAAGAAAAGATTGTTTACGAATACGACTTCGGTGATGGTTGGGAACATGATTTATTATTAGAAAAAATTCTTCCTGTTGATGAAAAATTGAACTATCCAGTTTGTTTGGCTGGCAAGATGAACTGTCCTCCAGAAGATTGTGGTGGAGTATGGGGTTATTCAGATATGTTGGAAATATTAAAACAACCTGACCATGAAGAATATGACAGCTATAATGATTGGTTAGGAGAGGATTTTGACCCTGAGCATTTTGATAAAGATAATGTGAATGCAATGTTAAGGACAAAAGGTTACGGATGCATATCGTTGCTTGATTAAATCTTTATAATACAACTACTTACGATATAAAACTGCATTCATGCCAAGGCACGCAATGCAATCCACAGTTGAGTTTACTAACGAATACGTTTCAAGCTTCTGGCCAGCATGACAGTGCATTGGTATTGGAATCTCCCTCTTCTTGAGTAGATTTTATCAGCTCCATCTCTCGAAGATACTTCTTTACAGTATTTTTACTTAATGACAAATTCCTTGCAATGGTCTTAATCTTAACTCCCCTCGGCCAGATAGTCCTCTACATCTTTCAACTCTACAAATGACTCATTGAACTTATGATATTGCAGAACCTCGGAATCTTTTAATCCGGAGCCCGTAAGAATCATCACGACTGAAGCGGTTCTTGCAATTTTCCCTTGCTCCCTTAGTTTTTTTATTGCAAAAAGTGAGGTTGCCGATGCCGGTTCAACAAAATACCCCGACTTCGCCAAACGTCTTTGAGATTCAATAATCTCATCCTCGGTAACACTCTCTGCCAGCCAATCATATTTGTAAGTCTTATATATGATTTCATTACCTCCCAGAGGATTCCCTGTTGTAATGGCTTCGGCAACTGTATGAAAATCCGAAAAAGGAATAATCTTTCTCTTTCCCCCCTTTATGGCACTTACAATGGGACTGTTATTCTGAGCCTGAACTACTATCATTTTGGGAATTTTACTAATAATTCCTGCCTGTTTCAGCTCTTTATAACCCTTGAATACTCCTCTGATATGTCCGCATGCCGATGTTGGAATTGCGATATAATCCGGTACCTCTTTGTTCATCTGTTCATACATCTCAAAAGAGGTCATTTTGTAACCCTCAACACGAATTGGTCCATTCCCCGACACAATCCTCAGATTTAGTTTTTTAGCCAGACTCAGTATCTGCTTCTTCATCTCCGAGTAATCAGGAGCAATAATTTTCATTACAGTTGCTCCATGAATCCCCATCGCCATAACCTTCTCTTTAGGTGTGAATTCAGGCACAAAAACTATTATGTTTATACCCGCTTTTGCCCCATAGGCAGAGAGAGAGCATCCCATGTTACCGGTAGAAATTGTCGCGCTGACAGACTCCCCCATCTCCTTTGCCATTGCTACACAAGCCAGCGAGCCTCTGTCCTTAAAACTCCAGGTGGGGTTCTGAGTCTCGTTTTTAAGAAAGAGATTGTCCAGCCCTGCAAATTCAAGAAGCTTTTTGTCGGCCCTGATGAGTGCCGTGTTTCCCTCGCCCAGCGAAATAGATTCATCTATTACTGAAAAAGGGAGAAAGTCGGCAAACCTCTCCCATAAAAACTTTCCGGTCTTGATTTTAGCATAATCTATCCCGTCTATATGAACTTCCAAAGATTCTCCGTTCTCAGCAAATTCTTCTATCCTCTCAAAAGGGTACCCGAGATTTGTTAGTGTAGATACAAGCTTAATCCCGCTTTTCATCCGTGTTTATGTTTATCAAATATACGAATTAATTCCCCCGGTTTTGTAGTTACACAGTTAACAAAATAATAATTTTTTCTACACAATCCCGTAATCTTTGAGAGATATATTTGTCTTCCAAAACATGGCAAAATGAGAACAAAAAAAGGTATCATCAGCATACTACTATTTATAATAATATTACCATCGTTAAGTGCTCAGACAAGAGTGAGAAATATTATTTTCATGATCGGAGACGGCATGGGATTAAGTCAAATTCAAGCAGCACTTACAACACAAGGCTCTCTTAATGTACTAACTTTTCCATTCACAGGCTTTGTCTCCACATTTTCTGCAAATGACTATAATACAGATTCCGCTGCAGCCGGAACAGCAATAAGCACAGGAGAAAAAACGAAAAACGGAATGTTAGGAATGAGTACAGATACAATTCCATTTGCTTCAATTATGGAAAATGCTCATATCATGGGATATGCTACAGGTATAGTCGTAACCTGTTCAATTACTCACGCCACTCCGGCAGCTTTCTATGCACATCAGCCAAATCGGGAAATGGGCGAAGAGATTGCCAATGACCTGGTTAATTCCGGATTTGATCTGTTTATTGGTGGTGGTTCTAAGTATTTCAACAGGCGTAGTGATAATAAAGACTTAACAACGGAGCTAAAAACAAAAGGGTATAATATTGTATATGAACAATATAGCCTGGACTCAATTGATTCTGGAAAAGTTGTTGCTCTTTTAGCAGATGATGCCCTTCCAAAAATTACTGAAGGAAGGGGCGAATATCTTTCAAATAATACAGAAAAGGCAATAAGCCTTCTGGAAAAAAAATCAGAGCTAGGTTTCTTTTTAATGATCGAAGGTTCCCAAATAGACTGGGGAGGTCATGCTAATGACAAACAATATACTATAGACGAGGTTATTGATTTTGATAACGCAGTAAAAGTTGCACTTGAATATGCAAAGAGGGATGGCAATACGTTAGTTATTGTCACTGCCGATCACGAAACGGGAGGAATGGTTCTTTTAGATGGAAATTATCAAAAAAAAGAGGTCGAAATTCACTATGCAACAAAGGGGCATACAGGAATACCTGTTCCGGTATTTGCCTTTGGCCCGGGAGCAGAAGAGTTTACAGGATATTTTGATAATACTGAATTCAAGCCAAAAATTGAAAGGTTGCTTAATTTTTAGTGATCCGGCATAATATTATTGAAAATTTTAGCTTAATTTTGGTGAGTACCTGGGGACGCAGATTGTATCCCAATGTACTCACTAAACTTCAATATCATGAAAAACTTAATAGTTGGGACTCTGTTGTCACTACTGATGATGACTGCAGTCAGCTCCGGAGCAAACAGTCAGTCCAGGCTGGATACTTTATTACCTGTGAGGGGGTTTTGCATTGCATTGCCAACCCCGGAAGTTCTTGATGAGTTTGTAAATTTTATTAACACAGAATTGGCTCCCAGGCAGGTGAACACACTGGTTTTGAGAGTCGAATACAAATACAAATTCAAAAGTCACCCCGAACTTATTGATACTCTGGCTCTCTCAAGAAGAGAGATTCGGAAAATTGTGAAAGCCTGCAAGAAAAACAATATAAGGATTATTCCCCTTATAGATTTGCTTGGCCATCAGTCGGGTGCAAAAGGTTTGGGACAACTTTTGCGCGTTTACCCTCAGTTTGACGAAACTCCAATGCCAAAGGTTCCCGATACTACAAAGGTGGTTCTCAACGGGTTTAATATGAAAAGTTACTGTCCGCTTCACCCCGATGTTCACACCGTTCTTTTTGACGTAATAGATGAAATTTGCGATGTCTTTGAGAGCGATGCATTTCACGCCGGAATGGATGAGGTTTTTGATATTGGAAACGACAAATGTCCGCGATGCGCCGGACGCGACAAGGCCGACCTGTTTGCTGGTGAGGTGCGAGTTATACGCGACCATTTGGCCGGTAGAGACAGGACTATGTGGATGTGGGGAGATAGGTTCCTCGATGGTACGACAACGGGGATGGGCAGATGGGAAGCGAGTTATAACAATACACACAGAGCCATCGACATGATTCCTAAGGATGTTGTGATTTGCGACTGGCACTACGAACGCCCCGACCTCTCCTCTGTCTATTTTGCAATTAAGGGATTAAGCGTAATGACTTGTCCGTGGAGAAACCCTCGAAGCGCAGTTATGCAGGTCGAAGATATGGTCCGGTTCAGGCAAAATTCAACTAAGCAGATGAGCGAACGCTTTCTTGGAGTTATGGAGACAGTCTGGTCAAACACCGGAACTTTTCTGGATGGCTTCTACGGCAGAACAGAAGATGTAAAGACAGGGGAAAATACACCGTGGGACTGCTTCAGAAAGATGTACGAAAGAATTGCGGAGTTGTAGCCAAACTGCATCAAAACTATTTACCTTAGACCTTAGCCCGTAAATATATATTAAGAGTGTGCAGATTCGATTAGCTGCTCCAGCGCCTCTATGCACATTCGGCTGTTGTGGTAAGGACATTTCCAGAAGCCTGCCTTGTCGTCAACGGTGTTGACAGATCCGTCTGCTTTTATGCTCCAGTACCACTCACCGTTTTTGTAGTCCAAAAGATTATCAGAAATATATTGGAGTGACTTTTCGGCAAGTTTCCCTGCTATTGGATAGTCGTGAAACTTGTTAAGGTATATGAGGCCTATAAGTGTCTCAGCCTGCACCCACCAGTGTCTCTCCATGTCTGCTGTTCCATCGTTGTGAAGTTCATATATCATGCTTCCGTCCTCCTGAAGACCTTCCAGTGCCGCAAATGCTATCTTCCTTGTACAGTCAAGAGCCATTGAAGTAAGATTTTTATCGTCCAGTACCTTTGCCGCTTCAAGAATGAGCCAAGAGGCCTCAATGTCATGGCCGAATGAGATTTCGTTACCATGCCTGTGCCACTTCTCGTCAAAAAACAGCCCCAGGTGGTTAGTTTTCTTGTCCAATATCTTGTCCGGAAAGAGGTTCACAAGGTTTATAAGCTGATGGCGAAGTCTCTCATCCGGCCATATTCGGTAAAGATTGGTGTAGGACTCAAGGATGTGAAGATGGGTGTTCATCGTTTTCTTCTCATTTACATCCTTATCGCTCAGGCGCATATCCTTAATCTCTTTCCAGTCACGTGTTGTTGCCTCAATGTAACCGTTGTGTTTAGAATCAAATGAGTGTTCCTCAATAGTATAGAAGAGTTTTTTCGCATATTTCAACGCCTCGGTGTCGTCTGTAGCGCGGAAATATTCACTAAGCCCGTAAATTGCAAAACCAAGAGCATAAAACTGTTTCTTTGTATTTACAGGCTCTCCTTTGTAGTTAACCGACCAATAAACCCCTCCATAAGTTTTATCATAGAAGTGATCGATTAAGTATCGTTTAGAAATAGTTGCAATGTTTAAAAACTCCGGATCAACCAGCCCCCTGTAATTGAGAAACCTGTTTACAGCCGAAAAAGTCCATAAGATTCTGGAATTGAGTATTGCTCCCTTATCTGCTGTAGGTATGACCTCATTATCGCCTGTAACCCGGCCATAAAAACCTCCATTCTCCATATCTGACATTTTTTTGCTCCAGAATGGAAGAGTGTTGGTAAGCAGGATATCGAGTAATTTTTCTTTCATATTAGTCTATTGTAGTGAACGAAGTTTGTTGAGTTCTGAAGTCACATTCTTCATTTTCTTCTCTCCAAGCGGATAAAAAGATACAGCAACAACTGCAATTATACAGCCAATGGCCGGAAGCCAGCTCATCATCAGCCTCACTCCGTAAATAGCGTTTTCGCTCTGTTGGGCAACATCCTGGCTATATCCGAATGCAGCAAGCAACCAGCCTGTTATCGCCCCACCAATTGCCCAGCCAAATTTCTGCGACATTGATGATGACGAGAGTATAAGGCCCGTAGCACGGCGACCGGTTTTCAACTCCTGATAGTCCACAATATCGGCATACATGCTCCAGAGAAGAGGAAAAATTATCCCTGCACAAATGCTTATAAGAGTCTGGAATACAAGAATCAACCCTAACTGATCGGGGCCAAGTTTAAAGAAAATTACGCTAAGTAATGCTGCAATGGACATTGCTCCAATGTAGGTAGATTTTTTTCCTATTTTGTTTGCCACAGGTGCGGCAAGGGCTACTCCTATCATATTTGAGGCCTGACCTACAAGTAGATAGATTGTCCCAAGTGTCCAGCCAAAAGCTGTACTCCTGTATGTATCAGTAATAAAATCTGTAAAATAGAATAGTGCCACTCCGTCTCTTATTGAGTTGAAAAGAAGGGCAGCTACGCCGGAAGCGAGAAGTATCCACCACGGTCTGTTTGCAAACAACAGCCTGATATCTTGCCAGACAGATGCTTTGTTCTTCGATTCGTCGGCAGCTTTTACCCTCTCTTTTGTCCATTTGAAACAGAGAAAGAAGAGGAGTGCACATATTGCACCTATGACAGCAACCGCCATAGTCCACGCTGCAGGATTTGTAGATATGCCAGATTCTGCTTCCAATACTGTAACATCTCCTCTCATTCTGGCAAAAAAATCGATTAGTGGCTGTATGAGCATAAATGTGATGAAGCTTCCTGCATATGCAAAAAACATTCTGTAAGAAGAGAGTATATTTCTGTCCTTTATCTCTGTAGAGATTACACCAAGCATAGAGGCGTAAGGTACGTTTACAACTGTATAAATCATCATCATGAGAGTATATGTAGCATAGGCATAGATAAGTTTGGCGCTCTGGCTCCAGTCAGGTGTGTAAAATGTCAGTATGCCTATCAAAGCAAATGGAATTCCGCCCCAGAGAAGGTATGGGCGGTACTTGCCCCAGCGGGTGTGGGTCCTGTCTGCAATAAGACCCATTATAGGATCATTGGCCGCATCCCATATTCTCGTTACAAGAAACATTGTACCTGCTGCTGCAGGCGATATTCCAAAAACCTTGGTGTAAAAAAACAGCAGATACATCCCAAATATTTTCCAGAACATGCTCGAAGCCATATCCCCAAAGCCATATGCCAGTTTCTCCCTGAAACGAATAACGGTTGCATCGTTGTTCATAATTATGATCTATATTTTAAGTTTTTATCAATTATAGATTTCAGCGTTTTTACTGAACTTGCCGATGTGAATCCGTCCACAGGGGTATTGAAACAGTAATCCAGCAATTTATCCACTGTTGAGGTTGCCACATGCATACGGGTATCGCTTGATGCATAGTAAATATATACTTTCCCATCATCATCGCAAATCCATCCATTCGAAAACAGTACATTTGAGACATCCCCAATCCGCTCCTCATTTTCGGGCGCCATAAAATATCCGGCAGGCTCTGCAATAAGTCTCCATGGCTCCTTGAGATCGGTAACGTAAAGAAATAATACATATCTTAGGCCGGCAGCGCAACTCCTTACTCCATGCGCAAGGTGTAGCCATCCACGCGAAGTTTTTAAAGGATGCGGTCCTTCTCCGTTTTTGGTCTCTTTGATTGTATGGTAATAGCGCTTGTTTATGATTTGCTCATTTTCCGCCCTGGCATTCTTGATGTCGTCTATAAGCGACCAACCTATGCCGCCACCATTACCTGCTGCAATAAATCCGTCCTGGGGGCGTGTATAAATAGCGTATTTGCCATTGACAAATTCAGGATGCAAAACAACATTTCTTTGCTGGCTCCTTGACTGAAGATCGGGAAGTCTTTCCCAGTTTACGAGATCTCTGGTTCTTGCTATGCCGGCCGATGCAATTGCCAATGAGAGGTCGCCCGCAGGAGCAGAATGGTCTTTGCGTTCAACACAAAAAACGCCGTATATCCAGCCATCTTCGTGAGCCGTGAGCCTCATATCATATATATTTGTAGCCGGCTCACCCCATTCAGGCATAGTAACAGGATAATCCCAGAATTTAAAATTGTCAATCCCGTTTGGGCTTTCCGCTACTGCAAAAAAAGATTTTCGGTCGTAGCCTTCTACTCTCGCCATCATTATATATCTGTCGTTCCATTTAATGGCACCCGCATTAAAGATAGCATTTATTCCAAATCGTTCCAAAAGATATGGATTGCTTTTCGAATCAAAGTCATATCTCCAAAAAAGTGGGGTGTGAGCTGCTGTTAGAACAGGGTTTTTGTATCGTGTAAATAATTGATTATCTTTCTCTATTGGGGTATTCTTTCGAGTTATAAGCTCTTTGTGTCCATCACTCAACTGTCTCAATCTTTCTGCAAATAACATGGGTTTATGTTTTAGTTATGAATTTTCTGTAAGTCTTTTAAAAATATTGTTTTTGGGGAGTTGTAAAACTCTATGAAATCCGGGGCCGATTGCTGTCCCAGGAAAGGGGCATAGTAATGCTCCGGCCTGTCATGTGCGTTTCTCCATACCAGAATATAACACACATTTAGCTCTTTTACCGCTTCGAGTAGTCTGTTAGTCCACCACCTGGGGTCCGGAAGAGTCTCCAATCCTGTCTCGGTGAGGGCAATCAATTTGTTGTGCTTTTCGCCAATGCGAGCTATCATCTTCAAATCCCTTTTGAGGTCTGACACATATTGATCACCACCTTCACTTCCTCCGAACTGGTAAGCATCATAGCCCAGAAGGTCAACATATTCATCTCCTGGATAGTTTACCATATAACCTATGGAGTCAACTCCCAGATTTGGAGAATAAGCCCATATCAGATTTGAGAGCCCCTCCTTTGTTAAATAGTCGTGTGTCATTCTCCAGAGCTGAATATAATCTTCGGGCGACGAGTCCGGCTTGCCCCACCAGAACCAATGGCCGGTATGTTCGTGATATGGACGGAATATTACTGGTATCTGCATTCCGTCCTTGTCAGTCAGAGTTTTTAGGAATGTAGCTGCCCTTGTCAGCCACTGCATATAAGTTTCGTGATAGCTGTGGCCAGGAAGTAATGCCCTCATAACCGTATCACGGGAGCAGTCCCAGGAGTCGCCTCCTGTAACCGGATTTCTCGAATGCCAGCTTATGGCTGTTACTCCACCCATCTCGTGTTGTGCAATTATAGCCTCCCGCATAGTTTCAAAATGGACACTATCTAAATCATGGGTGTCCCCTCTTTCAATGCCTCCCAGATCGCAACCCAGAACTGCAGGATAATCTCCGCACACATCTTTTATATCGCTGCGCCACTTTGCCGCTCCGGCGTAGAGTGTCCTATTTGGCCTCTTCCAGTGGTGGCCATAGAAATAGCTGTCCTGATGGCCAAAAAGGAATTTTCCCTCTGCCACTACAGTACTCAGTCTATTCAATATTTCCTTTTTAGGGGTAATCTCTTTAGAGTTGTTGCAGGATGTTGCTGTGATACTTATCATTGTCAATAGGGAGAGGAGAAATATAAGTGAATTGTAAAATTTCTTCATAATATCTCTATTTTACAGTAAAACTTTTTTTAAGCAGGTCTTTGTCCATTGAGGAAGCACCTGCCATTACTATGAATTCTCCTGGTTCAATAACCGGCTTCAGGTTTTTGTCGAGGAACATGAGTTTATCGGGAGTAATTTTGAATTTAACCTCTTTACTCTCTCCTGCTTTCAGCTCAACTCTTGCAAAATCCTTAAGCTCTTTTACAGGACGGGTTACACTGCTGAATCTGTCTCTTATATAGAGCTGAACTATCTCCACACCATCTTTCCCGCCAATATTTTTGACAGTAACAGCCACACCAACTGTCTGCCCGCTCTCAATTTCTTCAGAAGAGAGTACGAGGTTTGAATATTCATATTTTGTATAGGAAAGTCCATATCCAAATGGATAGAGCGGGGTGCTCGGGGTTAGGGCGTAAGGGTGGAAGTACTGCGATGGCTTATGATTATAAATCATTTGAATCTGCCCCGTGCCGCGTGGAATTGTAACTGCCAGTTTTGCCGACGGATTCACCTTTCCATAAATTATTTCTGCAATTGCTCTTCCTCCGTACATACCGGGCTCCCAGCCATTGATTATGGCCGTAAGGTTTTCGGCAGCCCATTCTGTTGCCAGTGGTCTGCCTGTAATAAGAACAAGGATCGTAGGTTTGCCAGAAGCTGCCACCCTTTTGATTAGCTCATCCTGAAGCCCTACAAGGTTTATGTCTGAGCGGTCTGTATCTTCACCTCCTGTGCGATCATTCCATTTAGCTCTGTTCATATATTCTCCCGCTACAACAATATTAAGATCACTCTGCCGTGCCTTAAGTCCGGCTTCGCGAACCTTTGCAGGGTCCATATTGCGGGGATCCCAGCCCTGATCTACAAATTCAACTTTGCTGTTTTTAGCAATCTCCCTGATTCCCTCGAGAATTGTGGTCACGTTCTCCTCTTTCTGAGGAGCCGACCAGTCGCCGAGGATATTCATGTCATTGGCGTTTATGCCGGTTACGAGCACTCTTTTGTATTTGCTTTCGTCTATTGGCAGAGTGCCGTTATTTTTAAGGAGGACAACTGAATTGCGGGCTGCTTCAAGAGCTGTTGCCCTGTGCTCGTCGCAGAGACGAATTTTCATTGTCTTTTCGGAATCTGCAAAAGGCTCTTCGAAGAGTCCGAGGCGGAATTTCATTGTAAGAATGCGCCTTACAGATTCATCAATTCTTTTTTCTGTAATGCGTCCTTCGCGAACAAGTTCACATACATACTCGTTCCAGTAAATTCCGTGCATATGCATATCTATGCCAGCCATAATCGACTGGAAAAAGGCCTCTTTAAGATTTCCGGCAGTTGCGTGGAGGTCATAAATATGTTCAATATCCATCCAATCGCTCACCACAAAGCCTTTGAACCCCCACTCTTTGCGAAGTACATCTTCCACGAGCCACTCATTTGAATGGCAAGGGATGCCGTTTAGTTCGTTATGAGACATCATAATAGAGAGCACTCCGGCATCAACTCCGTTTTTGAAAGGAGGAAAGAAAACCTCTCTGAGTGTCCTTTCGGAAATATCTGTCGGGGAACCGTTTGTACCGTTAATCGGCTGACTACCTGCCACAAAGTGTTTTATACAGGCCAAAACATCTTCTTTGCTGTTGAGCTGTCCTTGATAACCTTTTACAGTTTGTGCCCCCATTAGCGAAACAAGATATGGATCTTCGCCAAAAGTCTCTCCCACTCTTCCCCAGCGGGGATCACGGGCCACCTCTACATTAGGATTGAATGTCCAGTGCATATTCATGGCCCTCATCTCTTTTGCTGTCTGGCGTGCAATTTTATACGCCATGGATGTATCAAAAGAAGATGCCAGCCCTATATTGGTTGGATAGACAGTATTATCGGGTGCATTTGCGTTGCCGTGTATTGCATCAATTCCAAAAATGAGAGGAATTTGAAGGCGGCTTTTCATGGCAAGAGACTGAAGATAATTTGCCTCTTCGATTGTTAATACATGCAGAAATGAACCAATGAGGCCATCTGCTGTCCACTGTTCAATTACAGGAGCGGGAAAGCCCGGATAAAATGCTTTAGCTGTATTATTTCGAAGCTCTTCCTCTGTGAGGGTTTTCTCATTTGAGCGGATATGCTCGAGGCCGACAAACTGGTTCATCTGGCCAACCTTCTCCTCGAGGGTCATTCTGCTTAACAGATCCTCAACCCTCTTGTTTATCGGAGCAGAAGAGTCTTTATATACTTCTGCAGAAGAATTGTCCCAAGAACAAAGTGCGGTAAGTACCATTGTTAGTAATATATACTTCATTTTTACAATAATTTTCAACTACTTAAAGCTTGGAAGATCTGAGCGGGTTACTACAAAACTGTTTGAAAATATTTTTTTCCAGTACTCTGCTCCGTTGTATTTGTCTGCTTTGGTATAATCGCCGTACCATGGCATAAAGTATGACCATTTATCTCCATTGGCGAGCATAAGGTCGGGGTCAGGAATGTAACCACACTCGGTTAGTGCCACGATTTTCCTGCTACCTGCAATAAGGGCGGTCTTCTTGAAGAAGTCCAGATGAGAGCCGTGTGCCGCAGCGTCGTCATAGATGTCAATTCCAATAATGTCTACATAATCTTTACCCGGATACCATTTTAAACCGTCGGCATACCACAGATAGTCATAATTATCCAGAGAAACTGTCCATACCCATATGAGGTTATTCAAACCATGAAAATTAACAAGGCGGTTGTACATCACTTTCCAGAGCTGAACGCAGGATTCTGCCCCTTTACTCCCCCACCAGAACCAGTCTCCGTACCGGTAAGAGCCCTCGGCTTCGTGAAGCGGTCTCCATATTAGGGGTACACCTGCATCTTTAAGTTTTTTCAGATGAGTTGCAACCTCGTCAATATCGGCAATCATTGCCTTATACTGTGTAGATGTGGGGTCAAAAATTTTCGAAATGTCAAATGAGGTCTTCTCTGAGTAGAACTCGTCTGTTATACGAGACGGATCGAGCCAATGCCACATAAGTGCGACTATGCCTCCATCTTGCCAGTATTTTATTGCGTTATTTGTCAAAGCATTATAATCTACCCAACTATCGTAATTTGTACCTTTTCTTGTGTAATGAATAAAGTCAAAGCAGGCCATCGCCGGCCACTTGCCTGTTTGAGAATATACCCACTGTGCATTGTCAATATTCCAGTTTACCTCTGCCATTGTAGAGGATATGATTTTGTTGCCAAAACTCTGCTTCAGGTAGTCATAAACTTTTTTAGCCCCTGCAGAAACGTTTGTATTTACGGGGCTTGCATCAATATTCCAGATGATGGAGGAGGGAATATCCGGATTAGGCGCAACGTATTCTACAGTACTGAATGATATGCTGAAAAACTCTGCTGCTGCATTGTCGGTTTTATTCAGAATACTCCCTTTTGGAATGGTAAGAGTGTAGCTTGTTGCATACTCAAGCCTGCCGAATGTGAGGACAACTGACTTATTTGTTGCATTGGCTGCAACACTTAAGTTACCAAGTGTGATACCCGGCGAGGTGGATATTTTCACTGGAACAGAGTAGGTAATTGTTATGGTTCCCAAGTTTACATCTACAACCAACCCCGCAGTTATAGATATTGTCTCTAAAACAGGAGTTACTGCCGGCGGATCAGGCTCGGGTTTTACACTGCAAGCGGTGAAAACGGCAAATAAGGGTATTATACAACAGATGAGTATATTTTTCATAAAAAAGATAAAAGTGGTTTGCGGAGATTTAATTCCGCAAACCACAATGGATACTATTTAAGCTGATAGCGGAAATTGTCGAGGCAAACATTTGCCCAGTCAAACGACGAATAGGCCGCTGCCATACCGGTTTGTAGTTTACCCGTTGCCGGAGCACCGGAGATTCCGAGCGTAGCGAAATCGATGGTAACAGTCATCCATCCGCCTCCGGTTGTTGCAGTCACTCCGTCGGCTGCAAGAGGGAAGAACCCGCTTGTGCACCAGCCCCATTGATCATTGCCAAGTTGCATTTGAATTGCATAATCGCCAACAACAAAGTCGTTGAGTATTTTCATATCAAATTTAACAACATAATCGGTAATATTAGGACAACCCGGAAGGACAATGTTATTATTTGCCCACAACCATGTGAACCCGCTTATTGCAGCTGTAGTAGTGCCTTTATAGAACTTGTTTCCATCTTCCGATGCAATTTGTCCTACGCCACCCCAGAGACCCCATTCCCAGCTTACATCTTCAAAGTCGGCAAATACGAGGGAGGCATCAACAATAGGTTCTTGTCCGCTTAGAGTGATAGAATTAGTTGTCATTACATCTTCTCCTTCATACGGAACAAGCTTTATTTTGTATGATCCCAGAGGTGTCTCCTTAGGTATTGTAAACTGCAGCCTCGCTTCAGATCTTAAACTGTATTTCATAACCTTGGTGGTGCCAAAATATACTGCCTCTACATTGTTAAGATTTGTGCCCAGAAGAGATATCTCTTCGCCTGGTCTTGCCTTGGCAGGCATTGTTGTTACCGTTGGCTTGGTCGAAGCATTGACGGTTAAAGAGGCATCTGAAACAACAGAAACGCCATTGGCAAGAGTCAATGTAACTTTTCCACTTGTGGTGGTAAGAGGAGTTGAAACAGTCAATGATGTAGATCCGCCTGATGTAATTGTGCAACTTAGTCCGTTTACTTTTACTCCGGTTACTAAATCGAGGTTTGTGCCTGTAACGGTAAATGATTCCCCTGCAGTAAATTCCATAGGAGCCAAAGAGGTAATAGCCGGTTTAGCAAGCGTGATTTCAGTAGTCGTTACACTTTTGCCAGCATCGGTTGTGAGTGTAATTACCCCATCGACTGCTGTTTCTGGTATAGTTACGCTAACGGACCCTGGTGCATATGTAAAGATGCTGGCAACATTATCTGAGAATTTTAGTGCCGTAACAAGATCAAGATTATTCCCGGTAATGGAAATTCTGTTGCCTGCTTTAAAAATTGAGCCTACAGCAAAAGCGAGATCAGATGGTACTACCATATCAAGGGAAGCATTGCTCACAACCTCTGTCCCCGACCAAGCTATAGTTTTGATTGTGCCATCTTTTGCATCTGAAGGAACAGTAACCTGTATTTTGGTTGCAGTTGCCAAAGTAAATGCTTCGGCAGAAACGGAGGAGCCTCCGGCAAATGAGATGCTCTTAACCAGGTCAAGATTGGTCCCGTTAATAGTCAGAACTGTACCCGCTTTGATATTGAGAGGTGAGATACTGGTAATGGTTTGTTGAGATATAGTCAGCTCCTGGTCGGAGTATAACTCGTTCCCGGCTGCATCAGTAATTTTTATCTTCCCTGATTTTGCTTCATTAGGAACAGCAACAACTATCTCTTTACGGGATTGGAGAACAAATCCTGTTCCTTTAGCTTCTACAGGTGCATTACTCATAAATACCACAGAAGTAATATTATAAAGGTAGTCCCCCGTGATAGTTACATGATCGCCTGCTCTTATTGCAGATCCGACAGGAGAAATTGACGTAATGGAATATGGCTCTGTGAAAGTGAGCAAAGATTTAGATACAATTACACCCCCATCGAATTTAATTGTAATCTTGCCTTCTGTCGCCTCTTGTGGTACAGGTACTTCAATCTTGGAAGAGTTTACAACTGTTATGTTTGTAACTTCAATACCTACCTGGAACACTACGCTTTTAATTTTATCAAGGTTGCTGCCTATGATGAACATATTTGTACCACGAAGTATAGGACTTGGTCCAAAGGCCTCAAGTACAACAGTTTTGTTATCATCGTCCTTATTACAGCTTGTTAATAAGGAGAGAGCCCCTATGAAGCATAGTGTAAATACAATCAGTTTATTAAATATTATTCTCTTCATAATGCTTATCATTATTTGATTTTAACGATTCGTAAATTATCCATCCATAACTTAACTGGATATGTACCATCTGCCGCTCCAAAGAACATTCCGTGAAAGTCAACCAATGAGTTAAGGCTTGAAATCTTCCTGCTGTTTTCAGATTCGTCTTTGCTGTAAATAAACTCGCTCAGAGGTATAGTTACTGTTTTCCAGCCCGGAGTTGTAAAGTTTGTTTTAACTCCGTTGTTAAGGTATGGTTTCCAGTGATACTGGGCATCTGCTCCATCGACATTATGAGAGCCCTCATCGCTTGTAAACCATAGCAGAAATGGAGTATCGTGCCATTCATGACAGTAGTATTCAAACTTAAGTGCATAGTCTTCTACTTCTCCTTCTGTTACAATTGGAGTGCGGCCAGGTCTGTTGTAGTAGAATTGAATGGCATTTGCAGGCCATGCCCACGAACCAGTAGTTCCCTCTAATTTAACATATTGACCACTTAATCCTCCCTCTGTTCCAAAATCAGCCAGATTCCAGTTGTTCCATGCGCTTGGATTTTCTCCGTCAACAAACAGCCCCTCTGAATCGCGGAAAGTAAATTGTGAACGTCCCTTTCCATACAACGAGGTAACTGTAATAGTTCCGGGAAGAGTTCCTGCAGGAACGGTGCAGGTAATACTTTGATTATTAAAAGTTTTAACAACACCAGGAAGGTTGCCAGGGAAGAGGACTTCAATTTTACCATCTGCGTCGGCAAAGAAGAAATCGCCAAGGATGGTGACATCTGAACCATCTTTTGCCCATTCACAGTCGATAGAATTTACTCGTGGAGAAGGGATAATAACTGCAAAATCATAAGTTGCCTCCTTTCCTTTTTTTGTTATGAGTTTAATTGTGTTTGTAATCTCACCGGGCATTGAGCCCGGAACTGTCACAATTATTGCATTGTCGGTAATATAGGTCGGGTTTAATCTTGCTTTCTGGTCATTGAACCACATCTCGCAAACCCCGGCAAATCCCTCTCCTATGATAGCTATTGTGCTGCCCATGGAAGCGCTTACCAACAGGGAGTCGGAAGTTGCAGCATTTGTAGGCCGAATATATTTTACTACAGGTGTAGCTTCGCTTTCCAAGCCTTCCTCTTTTTCACAGGAAACGAAGAGTAAAGTGGAGGCTAAGGCTAATAATATATATATAAATTTTGTTCTCATATTCATTATCTGATTAATTATTTAGCGTAATAATCTACAGCAGGTTCATTCAAAATCGGAGCTTTTGTAGTAACAGCCGCCGGAATAGGAATATACATAGATGCCCTGTCAAACAAGATGTTATCTACCCGTGAATTATTATCATCCACATTCGAGAGAGTTTGCCAGGAGAGTACATAATTGTTCTTGTCATTTTCAAAAATATACTTTTCGGCAGTTGTCATATTGTTGTAGCCGGTTTCATAGTTCAGTTTATATATCTGATCTCTCTTCATACCGTTAAGATATGCGTAGGCACCCTCCGGATCTCTGTAGAAGAAGCGTTTAACATCGAGCCAGTTTATACCTTCAAATGCAAACTCTTTACGACGCTCCTGAATGAGAGTTTCAAAAGTGAGGGTTCCCACTAAGTCAGCAAGATTTGCGCGATGACGAATCATATTTACATAACGCAAAGCATTCGCATCCGTAGTAGAATTTCCAGTACCCATGCAGGCCTCTGCATATATCATATAGACATCGGAAAGTCTTAAAACATAAATATTATTACCAGCATCCTGGTTGAGACCAACCTGTCCGTCGCAGTCGGTAGCTTTACCAATTACATATTTTTTAATATGGGACAGCATTTCATTTGGAGACTCTACCTGTGTGTCAATATTGTCGGGATCACGGTAGGAGTATTTATAAGTGTAGCCTCCATTTAGTTTGTCAAGATTCTGATAGTAATCGCCGTTAGTCATATATACCCATTTACGACGGGAATCTCCTTGCGTGTAAAGTTTTTGAAGCGAAATAGTAGGTCCTTTGCCTGCACCCCAGGTCTGGTCGGCAATTCTTGCTCCGCGAGAAAAGTTAACATTTCTTGAACTTCCGTCGCCATATTCACCCTTCATGCACTGAATGGCAAACAAAGATTCAGAAGAGTTATTCGCCCCAACATCGAACATGGTGCTATAATCGCTCCATAGAGCCAGCCCGCTGTTTTCAATTACATCAGCAGCCAGAGTTTTAGCATTTGTATAATATTCTCCGGATTTCTCATATGCCGCACGGGTAAGATATACTTTGGCCAGCATGCCCTTTGCACTCCATTTTGTAACACGACCCGGTTGTTCGGAAGTCTCCGGAAGATGTTCCACCGCAAACTCCAGATCTTCACACATAAAGCGGTACAAATTGGACTGAAGATTCTTGTTTACATAAATAGCTGTCGGATCGCCGGAAGTAATAAGTTCTGTCGAATTCTCGATAATTGGAACTTCGCCCCAGTACTCGGTGAGAAAAAGGTATGCAGTTGCTCTCATAAAACGGGCCTCGGCAATTGCGCGGTTTATTGCATCCTCGGAAACACCGTTATTAGATGCAGGAAGCGGCATGTCGTTTATAATTGAGTTGGCAAAGGATACCACTCTGTAAAGGCCTGTCCAGCCAGTGTTGCTATGACTGTTACCGGCACCAACCTTGTTGTAGTAGTAATGACCCTCCTGGTCATAGGTATAATAGAGGTCTCCTGCCAATTCATCGCCTCCGAGCCACATGAACTGACAATGGAAATCCCACCACACTTTGCCATAGAGAGATGCTGTGTTAGCTCTCAATGCAGTTTCACTGGTATAGTAGTTGTCGGCAACCAACGAATCCTGCGGGGTAACAGTCAGGAAGTCTTCACAAGATGAGAATAAGACCACAGACATAATTAACATTAAAAATATTTTTTTCATCTCTTTTCTTTTTAATTGATTAGAAACCAACATTAATACCTATCGTAACCATACGAGGTGTAGGATAGCGGCCTCTGTCTATGTTTTGCAGAAGCGAGCTTTGGTTGTAAGCACCAATTTCGGGATCATAACCTGAGTAGTCGGTAAGTGTATAGAGGTTTTGCCCGTTGACATACACCTTAAGATTTTTCATCCCCACCTTCATAGCAATACTTGCCGGGACCTGATATGATAAAGAGAGGTTTTGAATTCTCAGATATGAGCCATCCTCAATGAAGCGGGTAGACATACGGTTATTTCTGTTAAAATCGTTTGTAGAAGGCCTTGGCATTTTTGTATCGGTATTTATCAGATATGCTTTTCCGCTTCCATCAATTCCCACTTGTGCCCTATTGCTCACCGATGAGCTCTGGTTATCCCATATTGAGGTCATTCCCTCGGTGCGAAATTTTGCAAAATTCAGAATGTCCGCTCCGTATGAACCTGTAAGAACAAGACCCAGACTCCAGTTTTTGTAGGTGAATGTGTTTGTGAAGCCAAAAGTGAAATCGGGATTAGGGTTACCAATAACAGTCTGGTCCTTATCATCTATTACACCATCTTCATAAACATCCTTAAATTTGATGTCGCCCACATATACTCCGGTATTTTTATTGATAAGGTTTGTACCTGGCACCAATGAATTCTCTACCTGTACCGGACTATTGAGAATCTCATCTTCAGATGCAAATATGCCGTCCACAACATAACCATAGAATACTCCTATGGGCTGTCCCACTTTAATCATTGTTGCATTCTGAAATTCAGACCACCAGTCAACTTTCCCATAAAGTACCTGAGCGTCGTCATTAAGGGAGAGTACTTTGTTACGGTTTACAGATACCGTAAGGTTACTACTCCAGCTGAAGTTCTCTTTTTCAAGAATTACAGAATTGATTGAAATATCGATACCACGGTTGCGGGTTTTGCCAATATTTACCATTGGCGTTGCAATGTCATTGTAGTCTGTTGATCCCCCCAGATACGAAGGTACAGATACTTGCAATAATAAGTCCTTTGTGTCTTTCTGATATACGTCCAGTGTAAAAGATAATTTTTCGTTGAACAGGCCGAGGTCGAGACCTGCGTTATACTGTTCAGATGCCTCCCACTTCAAATCGGGATTTGCAATATTCTTCATGCGGTATGCAGTTCCCAGAGGAGTTGTCATAGTGTACATCCCAGAACCGTAAAGATAGGTGCCAATATTCGAGCTTCCCACCTGACCATAACCCAGACGAAGCTTTAAATTGGAGATGAAATTCATATTCTTCATAAACTGCTCATTACTTATCCTCCAGGCAGCTGCCACAGACGGGAAGTATCCCCATTTATTGTTTGAACCGAATTTAGATGATGCATCGGCACGGAAGGTGGCAGTAAGCAGATATCTTTCATCGTAATTGTAATTTACGCGGCCAAAGAGAGAGACAGATGTTACCTTGTCTTTCCACCCTCTGTTCGAAACAAAATCGCCGTCTGTTGTAGCTATGTGAACATCGTTGCTTGAGAGGTTCTGCTTTATTATCTGGTGTCCCGACCATTCGGAAGAGGAGGTCTCAACCCCCGCCATAGATACAAGCCGGTGTTTTCCTCCAAACGACCTGTCATATGTAAGGTAGTTTTTCCAGATCCAGTATGAAGACTGGTCGTTACGCTGCAACAACTGATTGATGTTGTTAGCAATAACTCCGAACGAGTATGTTGGAACAAAAGCGTAGTTATTGTTATTTGAGAAGTCATAACCATATTCAGAACGGATATTGAGCCCGTTGATTATATCTGCACTCAGGTAAAAGTTACCCATAACACGATTTCTGTCATACTCGTTGTTTTTCATAAGGGCCAGCCATACAGGATTGTACTGAGATGCTCCATTTACATCATTCGGACCTGCCCATGTACCGTCGAAATTGTAAACAGGGATGTTTGGCTGCATTGTCAATGCCTGCAAGATTACACCATCGGTGCCATCATTGTTTGTAATAGTTTCTTTTGTATTTGTAAATGCAAGCGAAGCTCCGGCTTTTAACCATTTGAATACATTTCCGTCTACATTTAAACGGGCGTTGAATCGTTCAAATTCCGAACCGATAACGACGCCTTCCTGTTTCATGTAACCACCACTAGCTGCGAATTGAACTTTATCGCTGCCTCCGCTTAAAGAGACTTGATGGGAGTTCATGATGGCCGAACGGAAAATTTCGTTTTGCCAGTTTGTTCCCGATCCAAGGATTGATGGATCTTTGTAAGCCTCGTCCACATCTTGTTGAATAAAATCACCAAGTTCAACCTGATACTGGGCATACTCCCTTAGGTTCATCATGTTGAGTTGCTTGCCAACCTGCTGAACGGTAACATATCCATCGTAGCTTATTGTAGTTGTCCCCGCTTTACCTCTTTTGGTTGTCACGAGAATAACACCATTGGCGCCGTTTGCTCCGTAAATTGCAGTTGCAGATGCATCTTTCAATACATCAATGGCAACGATGTCGGAAGGAGAAATTGTTGAGAGCGGATTTACATACTTCTGACCGTTTGTACCACCTGCCCAGTCAAAGCCTCCTATCTCATTGCCTTGCCCCGAAAAAGGGATACCGTCTATGATGTATAACGGCTCATTTGAATTGTTGATTGAACTGGCCCCTCGAATACGGATAGATGATGCAGCGCCCGGAGCACCGGAGTTCTGAGTTATCTGAACCCCTGCAAGCTTGCCCTGAAGCATCTGGTCTACATTGGTTACAATACCCTCTTTCAGTTTTTCTCCCCTTATGGAAGCTACTGAACCAGTCAGATCCGATTTTTTGATTGATCCATAGCCTACAACGACAACTTGCTCAAGTTCAGTTGCAGCCTCTTGAATGGTTACATCAACAACTGCTCTGCCACCAAGCGGCACAGACAGTTCATGATAGCCCAAAATACTGAAAGTGAGAACCGCATCAGATGGTACATTTTTAATTGTGTATCTCCCGTCTGAATCGGTTGTTGTCCAGGCAGATGTGTTCCCCTTAATAGCGACTACTACTCCAGACACAGGTTTGGAGTCGGAGGCCGATATTACTGTACCACTGACACTGCCGGTCTGAGCTGCCAGCGGCATACTCATAATGAGCAGGGAGATGATAATAATTAGCCTTTTAAGTTTCATATTTTTTAATTTTGGTTAAATTGTGAATGACTAATATTGAGTTTTTAAAAATTGACTAAAAAAGTCCATTCTTTTTTGCCACCAGCCGGCACCCACATCGTGTCCCTTGTCCGGGAAACATATATAGCTTTTCTTAGAGGTAACCAAGTTGTATCCGGCAAAATTCGTGTGTGGAGGACAAACCTCATCCTGCAACCCAAAGCCCATGATAACGGGAGCTTTTATCCAACCTGCAAGATTCTTAATATCAAAATACGAGAGCGTTTTATAAAGTTCAGCGTCCGGAATGCCAAGCTCTTTCTGCTTTGCAAGTATGGGCTCTGCAGGCCAGTGTACAATACCAAAGTAATCCGGATAGTCCGAAAGGAAAGGGATGAATGGCGCTGCTGCACAAATTCTGTTATCGAGAGCGCAGGCGGCCAGAGTAAAAGCTCCTCCCTGGCTTCCCCCTTCTGCAAATATGTAGCTGGTGTCAACCTCCTCGCGTGAAGCAACAAAGTCAATAGCCCGAATCAGGTCCATAAAAGCACCACGATAGTAGTATTTTTCCTTGTCCTGCAAATTATAGGTAATCCAGTCTCCATATATGTTAGTTGCTTCCTGCAGCGCTTGTCCACGTACAGAGAGGACAAATTCCACGAATTCCGGATTGTTGTCTGGATTGGGACACCACGGCTTGGAGCCATAACCCATATAACCTATTATCGCAGGATATTTGCCCGGTTTTACAGGGGTAACATAATAGCCGGATATTTCAGCATCTTCCAAAGAGCGCATCTTTACAAGATATACTCTTCGTGTATCGCTTGAAGAGTCTTTCAGGTATGTGAGTTCATATCCGGGTGCAACTGTGGCAAGCTCAGCTCTGGCCCTGTCCCAGAAATTTTTAAAATCGGGCTGTGAATCTGGAGGCGAAATGATCTTTTCGGGGTCTAACCCTATATTGAATTTTTTTATTTCTCCAGATTCAGAAGAAATTTCTGTCCGATAGAAACCGGGAGCTGCATTAAAAGAGAAGGAGACGATACTGCTGTCACCTGCAGGAACAGATATCTTTTTAGAGAAATTTTTAAGCTCGCTGCCTTTGTCTGTAAAGAGAACCAGCTTTATTTTGTCTGAAGCCTTCGCTACTCCCTTGTTATAAATGACAACATCAATTACAGGTTTTTGGGGAGAGATATAGAGCCAGCCGCCCGTTTCAGGAACGCTGTATGTTACATCCTTAAGAGCTGCAAGATTAACTGCACAGCCGGAAAAAAACAGTGAAACAATAATAAGAGTGAGGTTTTTCATAATGATAATCTCTTTATGGCGCCAACTTATAGAGCAGAACATCATGCGCTGGTATGGTTACGGTAATGCTGTGCTTTGTGTCTCCATCCTCTTTACCGCTCCACAGATTTTTAATCTTGTAGAGAGTTGTGTCAAAAGCAGTACTCCTTCCGGACAGATCGTCGGTAAGGACGAAGCTGTTCCATCCGATTGTGTAATCAATATCTGCTGTCGTTCGATTCAGGATGCAAAAGGCCCACTCTTCTCCGGCAAGGGGCTTGAACCAGAACTCCAGACCAACATCTGCGGAGTGTTTAAATCCCTGTATTCCCAGAGTATCCTGGTCGATTGCGATTACATCTTTGTTAGTGATGATCTCGAGAGTCTCCTGCTTCATCTCTGTCAGATCATTACCGAGAATCAGAGGAGCAGCAAGCATGCACCACATTGTAAAGTGGGCTCTGTCTTCATTTACAGACATTCCGTTGCCAACCTGAAGCATATCCGGATCATTCCAGTGGCCGGGCCCTGCATATTGGCGCAACCCCTCCTGAAGATCCAGAATTTGAAGCACTCCAAGCGATTTCCAGGTTCCGTGATCCTTTATGCAGTCGAAGCAGCACCAAATGTCTCCCGTGGTTCTCCATGAGTGACCGATATCCTTTGCCCATAGCCAGGGTTTATTGTCTCCCCATTCGCACATGCTGAAGAAAACAGGGCGTCCTGCGCTGTAGAGGGCATCCCTCATCAGGCGATAGGCCCCCTGTGGATTTACATTCTCGGTATTGCACCAGTCGTATTTCAGGTAGTCTATACCCCATTTGGCATAGGTGATGGCATCCTGATATTCGTGTCCCAGGCTGCCCGGATAGCCTCCGCAGGTTTTTGTTCCTGCGTCGCTGTAAATGCCCAGCTTGAGCCCCTTGCCGTGGATATAGCCGGCCAGAGCTTTCATCCCTGAAGGGAATTTCTCTTCGTTTTCTGTAATGAACCCAAGAGAGTCTCGCCCTCCATGCCAGCAATCGTCAATATTAAGATATACATAACCGGCCTTTAACAGTCCTTTTTCTACCATAAGGCCGGCAGTTTCACGAATTAGTTGTTCGTTTATGTTGCAGGCAAACTTATTCCAGGAGTTCCACCCCATTTGCGGGGTTCTGGCCAAACCCTCAAATTTCTGGGCGTTTGCACTAATTGTTATAAGAAAAGCTGCAAACAGAAGTAAATAAATTTTTGTCTTTTTCATCTCTTGATTGTCTCTCCAATTTTTTGATTATACTCTTTTATAATGTTTATTGTTGAGCTGTCCTTTGCAAAAACCGAATTTTGTCCCTGTGGTTCCTGAGCCGGATCTCCACAATAGTCGTCACCCTTTTTCCAGAAAGGGTTATTTGAATTTGGCCGGGCAAACCCACCCCATCCCCAGAAATTGCAACCGGCAAGCAGTCCTTCATTTTTGGCATTGTTTAATACTATATCGAATACAAAATCATAATAAGAATCTCTACTACTGACAGAAGAGCCTATCGCAAATTTAAATTCATCCCTTGGAAAGCCGAACTCCTCAATTACAACTGGTTTATTTAGTTTTTTCGCCACAACAAGGTGTTCATCAATGTATTCTTCAGTATTCACTATGGCCGTTTCCAGATTTTCAGATATGCTGTCCTTAGTAATCCACTGCCAGTTATATGGCCAGATATGGATATTCAGATAATCTATAGCAGTATAGGAGTGTATCCTCTCAAAAAGGACAATATCTTTCTCACAGCCATGCTTGCCCTCGCTGCCTGTTGAGACCATATGGTTTGAATCAATTGACTTTATAAGACGGGCTACATCGCCAATCCATTGTGCAAAAAACTCCTTGTTTCCATCTGAGAAAGCTCTGGGTTCATTTGCGATTTGCCAGGAGAAAATTGTGGGATCATCTTTATAAGGAATACCTGTAATGCTGTTTGTACGGGAAACTATGTCACGAACATAATTTGCAAAAAGAGTTTTACTGCTGTCGCTTTGCTGGAACTGTGTCACATAAGTCATGTAGGCCTCCCATCCATCCACATTAGGGATAGGGGCTTTGCCATATCCTGCCCAGGCCAGGTACTGTGAATAGCCACCCGACCACTCCCACGAATTATTGAGATATAAAACTCCTTTCATATCTCTTTTTCCCATTTCAACCAATAAAAAGTCGAGCCCTGTTAATAAGGTATCATTATAGACACCCGGAGAAGTTTGCAATGTGGGTTCAATCTTAGAGTTGACACCACGCTCTCCGTCCGAGCCCACGAGAATTCTGAGATTGTCTATACCGATGCTTTTGAGTTCATCCAGCTCTTTGTACAAACGATCTCTGTTTCCACCCTCACCTTGGGAGGCTAATATAGCACCATACCAGAAGTTGGTACCAACAAAATAGTATGGTTTCCCATCTTTGATAAATTGTCCGTTTTTTACCTGAACAATGTTATTGTCTATCGCACTTTGGGAGCAAGAAGTTAATGCAATAAAAAGTAAAAAAAGATATCCTGCTTTTTTCATAGTTTAAGGTATCTGATGGGTGTGTAAAAATAATACCACTAAAAGCAGTAAACAAATATTATTTTATCAAAGAATAATACTATTTTGCAGGTAATAAAAATGGTTTTCTACCAGTTATCACTTCTGAAAGAAAGAACCGGAAGACCCCTTGTATTGTGAAGTTTTACCACATTAAGGTTATGGAAACAGAAGCGGACAGCCTCAATAATTTTTACATTACTACTTGAAATACAAATGTTTTTTGTTTGCATATCGGCATATGCCAGGGCAGGATAGAATATTTTGTCGCTGCCTGCTACTTCAAACCCTTCGATATTTTCAAAAGGGGTAAAACCATCTTCTGCATTTTTAAAAAATAGTATAGCTTTATTTTCTTTTAACTCAATTTTATCAATCTCCGGACTTCTTGATCTGATGCCTTTAAATCCATAGGTATTGGATAGGGACACCATGGCAAGTCTCTCTGCCACAGAAGATTTATTGGACGGATGTATGCAATTCTTCTCGTACTCCTCAAGTAAGTCTCCTGTTGATACCATTACGCTGCCCTGAATTTGGTTTTGCGCCAGTGCTTGTGCTTCCCGCAAATATGCGGCCTGATCTCCCTTTCCATAGTTATATGGCGCTATTTCAACAAAATAGAAGGGAAGTTCTCCTAAACCCCACTCCTGCCGCCAAATTGAAACCATATCGGCCATACGTGCAGCATATGTTTTATGTTTGCCAACATTTGATTCACCCTGGTACCACAAAAAACCTTTAATCGTGTATTTTTGCAAAGGTTTGAGCATTCCGTTATACATGATCATTGGCTTGAGCCATTCTTTAAAGTTCTCATCCGATGCTTCCCTAATGTCAATATCCGGATAATCCCTAAGTTTCCACTCTGGCAGCCAACCTTCAAGACGAGAACCTCCCCAGCTACAATTGATAATACCGATTGGAACTTTAAGTGCCTTATGCAAATTAAGCGCATAAAGGTATGCCACGGCACCAAACCATTGGGCATTCTCGCTCGTGCTCTCCTTCCATTGCCCTCTCACCTCTTTCTGAGGCTCCAATGCTTTAGTATTCGGGATTGTAGCCATTCTGATGTACTGATAGTCCTGTGCCTCCAGTATGTATCTGTTGGCCCCGGTAACCGGTTGATTCTGAAATCCGTTTAACGGCATTTGCATATTGGACTGGCCGGAGCAGAACCACACTTCGCCAATAAGTATGTTACTTAATGTATCAAATTCTGCTGTCTGTCTTGTTCGCTCTTCAATAATCAAAGAGTGTCTGGTATAACCTGCTTTGGGCGTTTTTATCCATACTTCCCACGAGTTATCTTCATTTGTTTTAGTAGTGTATTTTTCTGTATTCCAGGATGTTGATACCTTAATTATAGAATTGGCTCCGCCCCATCCCCAAACTCTCACAGATGTTTCTTGTTGCAACACCATATTGTTCCCAATTATTTCAGGCAACTTTATTTTAGAGTAAGCTATAGTGACAGTCGCAAAGAGCAATACAGCAATAAATAGTATTTTTTTCATGTTTTTGATAAGATTAGGTTAAAATAGTATTAGTTTTACTAAATATGTATCAAATCGTAAGCTTGTTCTTCCTGTAGTACGATCTAAACACTTTAGGTGTCATACCTTTTTTCTTCTTAAAAATTCTATTATAATAAGACAAGTTATTGAAGCCACATTCGTAGCAAATCTCCGAAATGGACTTTGTTGAATCTACCAACATACGGGATGCAAACCCTAATCTTATGTCTATTATATAGTCGGACAAATTTTTGCCTGTCCTCAGCTTGAAGAACCGGCTAAACGAGACAGGAGTCATTCCCGCAATATCTGCCAGTTGAGAAAGCCTGATATCTTGATTAAAATGTTGATTTATATACTCTTTTACCTTTCTTACTCTCCTGCTTTCAGGATTTCTCTCTGCGCAGGCAAATGAGCTGCTTGCCAGACTTCTGGCACCCTCGCATTTTGAAAGATCGTTTAATAAATTAAGCAATTTCAAAAACTGTGTAAATCCTTGCCTTTCTGAGGCAATTGTATCAATCTGGGAATAAATCTTCATGATTGCAGAGAGCGGAAAGCATATTCCATGTTCTGCCTGTTTAAACATTTTTCTGATTGATGAAAATTGATTTTTTTCCAACAAACTATCAGAAAACAGTCTCGAGGAAAACTGAATTGTTATCTCGCGCATCATTTTTGAATTACAGTTACCCTGTTCCCATACGTGCTCGAGACTCTCGCCGCAAATTAAAATCAGTTCATAATCTTCTGTGTATTCCATCGAATCTCCCACGATTCTTCTTAATCCCGCTCCGTGCTCTATAAAGTTGAGTTCAAATTCTTTATGCTGATGAAGCGGGAATGTGAACTCTGTTTTGAATCTTTCAATTACATGAAAGCAATCCTTCTCGCTCAGAGGAGGAATTTCATTAAGAATATGTTCATTCATAGCTGAAGTATTTATGTAGTAAAAATACATTTTTTTATAATACTGACATTATTTAGACTTAATTGATTGAATCATTTGCTATGGAATTAATCAAAAAAAACCCGCTTTGCAGCGGGCAGAAACAACAAACTAAAAACATATGGTATAAAAGTCATTTTAATTTGATCCGGCTATTACCAATATTGTTCCCCTTATAAAGGATTTCAACTTTGTAAATGCCTTTTTCAAGCTTTTCTTTTGGAGAATAGGTAAAATCTACTTTTCGTGATCCCTCCTCAGACGATTCTCTGGAAACCGATGAAAACTCATTATCGTCAGAATTTATGGTAGCACCAGAAGGAGTAATTAATTTGAAACTGATTTTTTCAGTCAGACTATTTGACACATCAAAAGTGAGGTTGAGTCTTTTAGTCCTGGCAGCTCTTATGGTAAGCTTTTCTTTCTTTTGATTTTTTAATGCGTTAATCAGGAAGTTATCAGTGTTATAGGAGATAACCTGCTCAAGTCTTGCAGAAAGATTATGTTTCTCGGCCTGCAGAGAAGAGACATCAGACTGAAGCTCTGTGTTCTGAACTAAAATATTTTCAAAATTCCGTTTTAGTTCTGCCAAATCTTTTTCAAGGTTAGTTTTTATTATATGCAACTCCTCTAATTCCTTTTTATTTTCTAAGAGAGAATTATTGGCCCCTGCTAACGAATTGATCTTTTTTTCTTTCTCATTGAGCTTAAACTCAACTTCTGTCAATAATTTTTCAGTTGTTGCTATTTTCCCTTGCAATTCTGTAAAATCAGTTTTGATTTTATCCAGCTCCTTTTCTGTCGCCAGTTTTTCCGACAATAAATTTTCTGACCTCAGTAACTCAGACTTAAGGTCTGCCTTCTTTGTGGAATAAGCCCTCAACAGCAATAGCGACGAAATGGCAAGAATAATTACTAAAACTGTAAGAATCAAAGGAACTCTGCTTTCTCTTGTAAACTTCATATTTAAAAAAATAAAATTATTACATCTACAATATTAATCTTTCATTCTTAAACTAAGATTAAAAGAGAATTAAAAGAGAATTAAAATGCTAATTTATCAGCAATGTTTGAATATTTATCCGCAGGTTGACGGAAGCAATATGCTGACCTTGGTTCCGGCACCAGGTTCCGACGAGAATTTAATTATTCCGTGGTGATTCTTAATAATCTGATTAACAAGCTGAAGACCAATACCGCTTCCGGGAATTGATTTTGCATTACTTCCTCTATAGAACGGTTCAAAAATTTTGTCTATTTCCCTCTCTGGAATTCCGATTCCTTTGTCTTCAAACAATATTTTTACCCAATTTTCTATGTGTTCAAGCATAATATTAACAGTATGGTCAGACGAGTATTTGCATGCATTATCTATTATGTTGGTAAATGCAGTTTTTAATAAATACTCATCGCCAATAACAATCATCTGGTCAGAATCGGTTAAAGAGGAATCTATATAAATGTTAACATGAAATTCCTTATTAAATTTTTGCATCTCTTCCTGCGACTGCCAGATAATTTCATCAATTCTTACTTTACAGTTTAAATTTTCTGAACTCTCTGCGCTTGTACGGGCGATCAGAAGCAATCGGTTTGAGAGATCAATCAGTGACTTTATATCTTCAAGCACCGATGACAGAACTGTTTTATATTCAGAAGGTGAACGATCTTTCATCAGCAGCACATCCAACTGTCCATTTATAGAAGTAAGAGGTGTCCTCAACTCATGTGATGCATTGGCAATAAAATCTTTCTGAACAGTAAATGACGTTTCAAGCCGGCCAAGCATTTTATTGAATGTCTTGGCAAGACTGGCAATCTCATCGGTTCCATTGCCTTCGAAAACTCTTAAATTTAAGCTGGTGATAGAAATTTCTTCAACCCTTCTTACAACATCTGAGATAGGCTTTAGTGCCCTCCCGGAATAAAACCATCCTGCAATAAAAAACAAAAGAAAGCTAATCAAACAAACAACTATCAGAATTATCCCTAAATTTTTAAGTTCCAAAAATCCAAGGGTATCGGTTGCAGCAACAATTACGACAAACCGATCGTATCTTTCTGTGTATAGCAATCCTAATACTTCAAATTGATCCTGTTTGTAAGATACTTTCTCATTAAGTCTGACACGGTCAATAATTTCTCTCTTGATCTTTATTTCCCCTTTCTCATCAGAACTATATAATGTGTCATTCTTATAGTTGAGAATAATTATTTTTTCGTTAGGTAAGTTGACAGGATTATTCTTCTCAATTTTCAGGAGCAGATTTGCATCAATTTCTTCTATCTCAATAAGTAATTTTGCCGTATTCATCGCCTTATTCTCAAGACGGCTATAGAAGCTCTCCTTACGATAACTGGCAGACGAGAAATAAATAGCACACGATGCAATAATCATAATCATTCCTCCAATAAGAAGAAATTGTATGGTTAATCTGGTTCTGATCTGCATCTTAAATATCTCCAAAAATATATCCAAGGCCAATCCTTGTATGTATCAGCTTCTTTTCAAATCCTTTATCAATCTTCTTCCTGAGGAAATTTACATAAACATCAACCACGTTTGTACTAAAATCGAAGTTTACATCCCATACTTTTTCTGCAATGTCGTTTCTGGAGAGTACCCTCCCGTTATTCCTCATGAAATATTCAAGCAAAGAAAGTTCCTTGGCAGTAAGTTCAATAACAGAGCCTCCACGGCGAGCAATTTTCTTATCAAGATCAAGTTCAAGGTCGTCAACAATAAGTTTGTTTACACTGTCAATCGGCAGATGCGTTCTCTTTAGCAATACTTTTACTCTGGCAAGTAATTCTCTGAATTCAAATGGCTTAACAAGATAATCATCTGCACCTGCATCAAATCCGGAAAGTTTGTCATCGGTTGTACCAAGAGCAGTCAGCATCAAAACTGGCACGTTTGGATTAAGCTTTTTAAATTTTTTACACAAATCCAATCCACTAATCCCGGGAATAATGATATCAAGAATATATAGGTTGTATTTATATTGCTGCACAAGCTTTTCAGCAGACTGTCCATCATATGCTATATCAGCTTCATAAAGATTTTCGTCAAGACCTTTCTTAATAAATGAAGCTACCTTAGGTTCATCTTCAACAATAAGTATTTTCATCTCTAAATCCATAGCAGACAAATGTAATAATAGTATTACAATTATCTTTGATAACTATATGGGTTTTTGTTTCATTGGAATTGGATTAAACCTGTAAATGTTACACATTCATGGGATAATCTTATATAATTCGCAGATTTACTATATGTGTGAATAATGTAACTTATAAAATTAGTTATGTAACAAATTTTATATCGAAGTTGATGAACTTTGACATATATTATAATTCACTAAAAAAATGAAAAAATTAACAACTACTTTTTTATTTCTTATGGTAATATCTGCAACAAGCGTATTTGCCCAGGAAAAATTTGATAATGAAAGGTATGGCAAGACTTTAAATTTAGGTCTGGGTATTGGAGGTTATGCCGGTTACTATGGATATGTGAGTACATTAGTGCCTGTATTTCACGCTAACTATGAATTTGATGTAGCTCGTAGCTTTACATTAGCTCCATTTATCACTTTTTATACATACCAAAAAAATGACTATCGTGAAACTGTAATTCCAATGGGTGCCAAGGGAACTTACTACTTTGACAAATTACTTGAAGCCAATCCAAGATGGGACTTTTATCTGGCCGGCTCATTAGGTTTTGCCATAAGAAGTACATCATGGGACAGCGGTTATGTTGGTGACAGGGATGATTATAAAAAGGGAGAAGCCCTTTTTCTTGATTTTCATGCAGGGGCAGAGTACCATTTAACCAGAAAACTTGGAGTTTTTCTGGACCTTTCCACTGGCGTATCAACAATTGGTTTAGCGATTCATTAATCTGCAAAAACATGGGTAAGAGATCCACAAGGAGAGGCTGCATACAAAAGACACTGTAGTGTTGTAACGTGACTTCAGGATTACTTTGTTCTAACAGGAACAGTTAAACCAAGCTTTTGCACAAGGTCTTTATTAATATCGTAATAGAATTGTTCGTTTGTGCCCTTTTTAAATATACCAAATCCACCCTGGTAGTCCCAGCTTATCCATGGTATACCTTTTGCTTCTAAATGTTTACGAATGATTTCATACCAGTAAATACGATCCGTATTATTGCTGTTTGCATTATAAACCCCAAATTCGCCACAAAAGACCATTATGCCACGTGAATTTTTGAAGTTTGCTGCAATATCTATTAATGATTTAACTTTAGCTACAGTACCATCTGCTGAATAGTTATTTAAACCGTTCTCTATCCAGGAGTTCTTTAATGAAGAAGGACAAGTTGGCATTCGGGTTGCATTGTAAGGAAACGGAACTCCAACCAATGATTCCATTGATGGTGATGTCCAGGTTGCTCCCTGATGCGTAAAAACAAATGGGTCATAAAAATGGAAGGTATAAATAAGGTTTTTGTCAGTATATCGAGGTATTGTATATAAGTCATTGTAACTGTTATAATTAGTACCCCCTACTACAATTATATGTTTCTTATCAACGGAGCGAATTGAATTTATTACATCCTGTTGAATTTGTCCCCAACTTTGTGCAGAAATGCCGTGTGGTTCATTAAGAACTTCGTAAAGGATATAAGTAGAGCGATCTGTATAGTGTTGTGCCATTTGGTACCAGACTTTGTTAAGGACTATTCCAATATCTGGGTTTGTATTGATATTAGGGTCGAATGTATGGTTATCTAAAATTAAATAAATTTTGAGTTCTTCGGCCCAGTTTACTACTTGGTCGAGATAATCGAAAAACAATGGATCAATGGTATAATCCGGAAAACCATCGGTCATAAAATTTAGATTCAGGGGTAAACGAATAATATCGCAGCCCAGGCTTTTAATGTTCACTAAATCCTGTTTGATATATTTTGTAAATTGTATCTGTTGTGCACTTCCTGCCTGGAACCAGTTTGTCAGATTTACGCCCCTGTTAAATTGATTCTGCGCAGACACAAAAAATGAAAGAAACAAAATAAAAGAAAGAGAAACGAGCTTCTTCATAATAGTGCCAATTAATTTTTACGATGAATAAACTAAAATTCAGATAGTGCTGCCCCTATTGCTGTTGTATATTCTGCATCAGCAGGAAATTCAAAGCTGATGTTATACAAACCGGAGATATCTTCAAGAATCTTTTTTCCAATACGATTGTTACTTCCGTTCCCTGTAATTAACACAGTATCGATATTTCTGCTTTTGGCTGCAAATACAGAAATCATCCCGATTACCTGATAAACCATGTTAATTATTCCAAGTGCTAAATCCTCTTTTTTTACTGTATCAAGCATCTTCCCGAAATTTGATGCTGTCGCTTTTTTATTCAGAAAACTGATATCGGCATCTGATATATCTTCTATAAGCAGATCCACCTGCTGAAGATCTCCCTTATCTGCCAAATTCAAAATGTTCTCAAAAGTAGAAGTTTTAATCATCTCCTTTGACAATCCGGTTATTGTGCCACCCCCTATACCTGTTCCTCCAATATGTGTAATTTTATCTTTATTTGCCTCGATGATTGACGTTCCTGTTCCAATATTGGAGATAATAATATTCTCCTTTTTAGAGAGGAACATGCCGCCGATACCAATTGCAGTTATCTCATCAATTTTATGTGTACTGATTCCAAAAATATCGTTATTTATCTTTAAGGCACCTGCTCCGGTGATAATAATCTTCTCTACATTCGATATTTTGAGATTGCTTTCAATTATCATCTTACCTAAAGCACCCGTTGCAGAAGTAACGGCATCAAAAGCCTTAGTTTTTATGGTTTTTATCACTTCCCCAGATTGAACGGCAACTGCTTTTGTAGTGGTACTGCCAATGTCTATCCCTATAATCATGCTATTTTCTTTTAAAAAACATCATATCAAAGATAGTGGAAAGATTGGTGATATTGACAAATTAATGCCGTTTAGATGTCAAGGTAAATTTTACCGATATTATACCCGACTTCAAAATACACTTTTATGTCTTCAACCATTCCGTCAAAATTCCATTTATCCGGTTCATAGTTATCTGTAGGTTTATGATAATTTTCCATTATCCACTTTTCCGATTGAGATAAACCCCATTCTTTACCATGTTCAATATTGTCAATACCCTTTGAAAGGTATAATGACGGCACACCTGCCTTTATAAAGCTGAAATGATCGGAACGGAAATATCCGCCTTTTTCCGGCTCAGGATCGGGGCATGCATATCTTCCGTACCTTTTCAATACAGAAATGGCAAATTTATCGAGATTCGACTTACCAAGTCCTATAATTGTCATGTCTTTCGTCTTTCCTAAAATGTTAAGACCATCCATATTAATAACCCCGACAGTTTTATCCATAGGAAAAAGTGGATGCTCAGTATAAAACTCACTCCCGAGCAAACCTTGTTCCTCGCATGTAACTGCAAGAAAAAGTACAGAACGATCCTGTTGTTTTACCAGTTTTGTAAAAGCTTCGGCAATTTCCAGCAGAGCAGCTGTTCCTGTAGCATTATCCACAGCTCCGTTTAAAATTGAATCTCCTTTAAATGCAGGATTTACCCCGAAGTGATCCCAATGGGCTGTATAAATTAAATATTCGCCGGCTTTGCCCTTACCCGGCCAAACAGCCGCTACATTGTTTGATTTTGCATATTCAACCTTGTTTTTAAATTTTATTGAAGCTGTCAAATTCATTTTAACAGGCTTAAAACCATGTACCGCCGCAGAAGAGGTAATCTGATCGTAATTCAAGCCGGCAGATTCAAATAATTTTTCTGCACTTTCTGTTGTTATCCAGCTTTGTAGCTGCAGATCCGATTTTGAAAGCATATTGTCCAGAAGATAAAGTTTAGGACCTGACCAGCTGTTTTGAACCACACCCCAAGGATAAGCAGCGGCTCCAGTTTCATGAATTATTATTGCAGCTTTTGCTCCCTGACGGGCAGCTTCTTCAAACTTATATGTCCAGCGTCCATACATTGTCATAGATCTGCCTTCAAAAAGAGAAGTGTCTGATGTTGCATAACCAGGATCATTTATAAGCATCAATACTGTTTTCCCTTTTACATCGAGTCCGTCATAATCATTCCAATTATTTTCGGGGGAATTAATCCCGTATCCCACAAAAATAATTTCGGAATTATCAAACTGAACATTATCACTAACCAGAGGAGTTCCTCCGACAAAATCTTCTGGGAATGCCAGACTGTAATTTCGTTTCCCTCCGGAAATATTAAGCTTCATCGATTGATCGGCAGATATTTTTATCAATGATACTTCCTGAAAATAACTCTCCCCGTTACCAGGTTTTAATCCAATTTTTTTAAACTGTTCTGCAAGGTAATTGATTGTTTTTTCCTCTCCTGCGGTAGATGGCGCCCTGCCAAGGAAATCATCCGAAGCGAGTACAGCGATTCTGGTTTTCATGTCCTCGGCGGTAATGCTTTGCAGCGCCGGTTCAAGTTTTTTGAGTTCTGAATTACAACTAACAATAAATAAAACAGACAATAAACAAAGTGCATGATTATTAAAAGACATAATATTTCCTCCGGTTTAAATTAGTTCTGAAAGTTATAACTTTTTTCAATAATCTGATCAGAAAGGCAAACATTACCTCCAAATTGGTCAGTTTTTACACAGAAATAGTTCATTAGTCAGTATAAAATTATTTTGGTAAAAGCGTTAATTTCCATAACTTTATACCGCCTTATTATATAAATGGTTATGTGTATTTATAATCAAATTTTCACCTGGCTGTTTGCCAAAAAGGGTGAAATGAAAATCCCAACAGATAATATGCAGTTCCACCCGGACGACCATCGACCTGAAAAAACTGCATGGCGGCCAACTATTATTTCCGTTTTTGGATTATTGCTGCTGACTGGTTTTGTAGTCAAAACCTTCGTGAATAAAAACACCAGCATCGGGCTGAACGAAATCAATCTGATTCTTTTTGCATTAGTGATGATTGTTTTTCCAGAGCACGGCAAGCATCATTATCCAGTTTCCGCTTTATGCAGGTATCATGGGCATTATGAAGTATTCCGGGTTATTGGTTGTTATGACCGAATGGTTCGTAAATATTTCTTCGCAACAAACCTTTCCTTTGTTTTCTTTCTGTAAAAATAGTCAAGATTAATTTTTTTGCTTTAATTTTACCCATTATACTACTATTAAAATCAATAATACATTATGAAGAGATTATATTTCTTTATTTCCATTCTTTTTTTACTGTTGTCCCCATTTATTCAGGCTCAGACAACTAAAGAAGAATTTTTCAGCAATATTAATCATGCAAGCGGTATTTATCAGACATACAGTTATGTCAATACTCCGGCCGCACCGGCACCCAAAGGTTATAAACCTTTTTACATCAGTCATTATGGACGTCATGGTTCCAGATGGTTACTATCTGACAAAAATTATATTGGCCCCAGAAACATTCTTAGTGATGCATATAAAGCAAATAAGTTAACCGCTTTGGGTAAAAGTCTTTACGAACGGGTAAAAGTAGTGGCGGAGGATGCTGAAAGGCGCTATGGCGATCTTTCTCCCCTTGGCGTTAGGGAGCATAGGGATATTGCTGAGCGTATGTTCCGTTCGTTCCCGGAAGTCTTCTCCACAAAGAGTGGCCGTAAATGTTACATTTATAGCCGCTCAACCGTGGTTCCACGATGTATTGTCAGCATGGCAGCCAATAATGAACGGCTTAAAGAGCTGAATCCTGAGATAGAGATAAGAAGAGAGGCGACCGCAAGAAACAGGTATCTCAATAATAGTTATGGAGTTGCAAATAAAGATTCCGTATCTGCAATTTATAATAATTTCCTGAAAAGTCATTTCAATACCAGACATTTCATCTCTTTGCTTTTTACTGATACTATTTATGCAAAAGAACTTATAGATAATCCCAATACTTTTGTATATGACATCTATTCGATTGCTGCCGATCTCCCCGATATAGATTATTTAAATATCTCAATGTTCGATATTTTTTCCGAGGATGACCTCTTCGCAATATGGCAATATGTGAATCTCAGAACCTATTTGAGCTGTGGTCCGTCGCCCGTTAACGGTAAAGTTGCAATAGATAGTTCAAAGATTTTATTGAGAGATATTTTGGATTGTGCCGACAATGCCATAAAAAACAGAAACATATCTGCCGATTTACGCTTTGGACACGACTCTTATATTATTCCTTTACTGGCGCTGATGGATATTAAAGGGATGAATGTTCAGGAGTCTGATCCTGAAAAAGTTTATCAGGTATGGAGTGATTTTAAGGTGAGCCCAATGGGCGCAAACTTGCAGTTAATTTTTTATAGGAATGATAAAACGGGTGATATTATAGTAAAACTCCTTCATTGTGAGAAAGAGGTGAAAATTCCGGTTGCAACTGATATAGCTCCATATTATCATTGGAAAGATATTAAAGCTTATTACGAAAAGAAACTCGCCGGAAAGACTGGTGACAGGAGTTAAATTTATTTTTTGGCTCTAAATGCCTGTAATCCATTACTTTTTACTGTCGTTTTTAAGCAGGAAGAGTCCTCCAATAAGAGATGCAACAGCAAAGCCAAGTTATGTATATATATCGGCTTTTTTGCCTTCTTCAAACATGCTGTAAAGGTGGTCACATTAATTCCGGATAGCGTTACATACTTCTTGAAATAAGTTACATTATTCACATATATCTATAATAAGGCCTCAACAGAACAAGAGATATTGAGAATCTGGAAAAATTTTCTTGATAATTATGTAAATTTGAGAACATAGAAGAAAGGTATGCTAATAAAATAACTAAAAAATCATGAAGTATAGAAAATTAGGCAACACAGAAATTCAATTATCAGCAGTCGGACTGGGCTGTATGTCTATGAGTCACGCTTATGGAGTCAGAGACGATGAGGAATCTTTGGCAACACTGAATAGGGCGATCGAACTGGGTATTAACTTTTGGGACACTGCCGATTTTTATGGTAACGGAGACAACGAAGAGTTAATCTCCAAGGTATTGGTACCAAACCGCGATAAAATTTTTATTGCAACTAAATTTGGGATGAGAGTTGATCCCCGAAATCCCTCTCAAACTTATGTCGATACATCACCAGCTTACATGAAAACTGCCGTTGAAGCCAGTTTGCGCAGGTTGAAAATTGAAACCATCGACCTGTTTTATGCTCACCGGATCAATCCTAAAGTGCCGGTAGAAGAGATGGCGGGTGCAATGAGCAATCTGGTAAAAGAGGGAAAAATACGCTTTCTCGGATTATCTGAAGCATCTGTGGAATCCATCCGCAAAGTGCATTCGGTACATCCCGTTTCTGCATTGCAAAGTGAGTATTCGCTACTTACACGCGACGTGGAAAAAGAAATCTTACCTCTTTGTAAAGAGCTTGGGATAACTTTTGTGCCCTTTAGTCCGCTTGCACGGGGATTGATGACCAATACAATAGATAAACTGGGCGAAACCGATTGGCGTAATCAACTTCCGCGATTCAGCGGTGATTATTGGGAGAATAATCAAAAACTGGCACACGCTTTTGCAGAATTGGCGGCTGACATTAAACTGACTCCTTCTCAACTGGCGCTTGCCTGGGTTTTAGCTCAGGGAAGCCACATTATTCCTATTCCAGGAACTAAACGAAGAAAATACCTCGAAGATAATGCCGGTGCTGTAGATGTAAAACTTACAGGATCAAACCTTAAAGCAGTAGAGGATTTGCTTGTCCGCTTCCCGAACATTGGTCCGCGCTATACTGCAAATATGGCTAAACAGGCAGGGAAATAATGAAATTTTATCTCTAATTAAAACCCCAGCTCCTCTTCAATTGGTCTGAGCGCATCGAGCGATAGTTCTGCAAACTCGTCAATTGAAATACCAATCGCTTCACACTCCATAATTGTTTCACGGTTAACCGATGCAGCAAATAGTTTTTCCTTCATCCGCTTTACTACTGATTTTGTTTTAACGCTGGAGATTTTTTTGTCCGGGTAAACTAATGCAACAGCAAAAATTAATCCGGTTATTGTTTCGCCGGCTGCAAGAGCGTGCTGAAATATGGTTGAGCGTTTTTGTCCTGTAGCCTTTTCGTTATGCAGAAGAATTGCTTCTGTCGCTTCATGGGGTAACCCTTCTGCTTTTAGCATCTCTGCCCCTTCCGGCCCATGGCGTTTTGGGTCGCCATTTGTTATCTCGACATCAATATCGTGCATCAATCCCGCAATTCCCCATATCTCTTCGTCTTCACCAAACCGGCGGGCCAATGTTCTTAGAACGGCTTCCGAAGCCAGGCTGTGGGCAATCATTTTTGGGTTTTTAATTTTCTGTATAAGGAGCTCTAAGTAATAATCCCTGGTTTTCATATCGTAATGAATTTTGAATAAATGGAGCAAATTAATGGTGGCGGTTTTTGGGGGATAGTTTTTGTATCGCCAATAGTAAGTACTTTATTGCATTAGACAATTGAAGCTACACGTCGTTAACGGTCTGGGGATAATTTCTGTACTTTTTCAATATGCATTTTAGCTTTTTCACGAAAAGTTATTTCAGCTTCATATATTGTCTCTCCTCCTATATCTTCACCGGCACTCATCCATTTACCATTTTCATTATAGAAATACCATAACCCATAAAAATCTTTATTCATTTTATTAATTACTCCTGCTACTGAATCTTTATAAATCAATACTTTATCTATGGTAGTATTCAAGAATTTATTTTTACGGCTTTCATCTACCTTAATATCGGAAGCCGTATCGCTCAAACGGTCTTTAAGATAATAACTAGCTACCTGTTTATGTTTTGACTCTTGCCCATTAGCAAATATGTATTTAAGAGAAATAAATGCATTTAAAGGTGTATCTTGATCATACATTTCAGAAAAATACTTAACTGTTTTATTAACATCTATTGCAGCATAAGCTGTTACAGGTAAAGCATCTTTATTTATCAGTATTTTAGACTTTAATTTTTGGGAATGGATAGCCCCATTTTTCAAAGAAACAAAATATGAATTGTTGATGTCGTTTATACTGACAGCTTCTACAAATTTGCCATTTTTGAAAAGGACACCAGAAAGATCATCACAGGCATATCCCGATTTAATTTTTTTACCCTTTATCTGCCTATGATATATTCCTTTTCTTAAACTATCCGAATAATGAGGACAACTACTGTAAGGAAGATAAGCTAGTCCATTAACAACACTTAAATTAACCGGGCGGGAATCACTGATACCGTTTTGAAACCAGCAAATTGAACCGGCACTACCTCCAGCGAGGATAATGCCTTTCTTCAATGCTTTATTTAAGATATCATCAATACCCTGAGCTTCCCAAATACCCATCATATTTAAAGTATTTCCGCCTCCAACCACAATAGCATCCATACTAAGCAAAATTTCCTCAAAAGTTTTGAATGTTGACCCAGAGCTAACCCAAACTTTTAGAACATAAGGTTCAATGGATAGTTTTTTACAGATAAAATTCCAATACTTTATATTCTCTTCATTATCTGCACTTGCTGTCGGGATATAGCATACTTTCGGGTTCTGTTTATTTGTTAAAGCAACTACATATTGAACAAACTTTTGATTAATATCTCCTCCAAAGGCAAAAACCGTTTGTTCTGGTTTTATAGATCTTATTTGCGTTTGTCCATTAATAGGTGATAGACCTATTACCAATAAAATTATATAAAGTCTTTTCATTTTTTTGAATATTGAAAAAGTTCTTCAGTGAAATTATTTAAATAAGCTATTTCCTATCGGTGGCATAATAACGTCGGAAACAAATGAAGAGACTATTTTTCCGAAAGCTCCGCCGATAATTATACCCACAGCCATGTCAATAACATTGCCGCGCATTGCAAATTGCTTGAATTCTTCCGCGATTTTCATTTTATTCATTGGGTTAAGTTAATAGCCCAAATTTAGGAATAAATGTCTAATTTTGCAGCAAATTTGCAATAAGATGGAATGGATTAGAACTCTTTTTTTTAGTGAAAGTATTGCACAATCTATTATTATCTTAGCCTCGGTAATCACTTTGGGAATACTTCTGGCAAAGATTAAAATTGCCAATGTTTCATTTGGTGTAACCTGGATTCTTTTTGTTGGGATAGCATTCAGCCACTTCGGATTAACGATAAATCCGGATATTTTGCACTTTGTCAAGGAGTTTGGTCTTATTTTGTTTGTCTACTCTGTTGGTCTTCAGGTTGGCCCTGGTTTCTTTTCCTCTTTGAAAAAAGGAGGGTTGAAGTTGAATTTGCTTGCAACCAGCGTAGTTTTGCTGGGAGTCGTCGTGACACTGATCATATACTACATAACAGATCTTCCAATTTCGACAATGGTAGGTATTCTTTCCGGAGCTATCACAAATACACCTGGTTTGGGTGCCGCACAACAAACCTATATGGAGATGAACGGAGTAAACGATCCAAGTATTGCAACCGGATATGCATTAGCCTACCCGCTGGGCGTTGTGGGTATAATTTTTTCGATGATCTTTATAAAAAATGTTTTTGGGATAAATCTGCAAAAGGAGAACGATAAAATTAACGAGTTGGAAAAGGAAAACCCAAACGAAACTATTAGAATATCTGTTAATGTAACAAATAACTCACTTTTCGGAAAAACGATTGTGGATGTAAAACATCTTTTGAACAAGAGTTTTGTTATCTCCAGGGTATCTGCAACTGATCACCCTGTAAAGATAGCCTCTGCCAACTATATTCTTCATGAAGGGTGCAAGCTGTTGGTGATTGCTCAGAAGAAAGACAAGGGATTAATCGTAACCTTTTTTGGAGAAGAGGTAGAGATGAGCGAAGACAAGTGGGGTCTAAATGATGCTAATATTGTCCCAAGGAGAGTGCTGGTTACTCAAAACAGCGTCAATGGAAAAAGCCTCTCTGACCTCAGACTTGGAAAAGCATTCGGTATTACAGTTACAAGGGTTAACAGAGCAGGGGTAGATCTTCTGGCCACTTCAAATCTCAAGCTTCAGATAGGCGACAGGCTTACTATTGTGGGAACTCAGACAAGCATCGATGCTGCCGCAAAACTATTGGGGAATTCTATGCGAAGGCTCAGAGAACCGAATCTTGTTGCAATTTTTTTGGGTATTGCCTTAGGTATCTTTTTAGGAAGCATTCCAATTTTTATTCCGGGTGTACCTCAACCAATAAAACTTGGCCTTGCTGGAGGTCCGCTTATTGTAGCAATCCTGATAAGCAAATTCGGCCCTAAATATAAACTGGTCACCTATACTACCATGAGCGCCAACCTTATGCTCAGGGAGATGGGAATATCCCTCTTTCTGGCTTGTGTCGGACTCGATGCCGGGAGTGGATTTGTCGATACCATTGTAAACGGCGGGGGTGCAGTGTGGATTTTATACGGAGCTATCATAACTGTAGTGCCACTTTTGATTGTCGCATTTGTTGGCCGGTACTTTTATAAACTCGATTATTATACCCTTATCGGATTGATGGCAGGCAGCACAACCGATCCCCCTGCACTTGCCTATTCAAATTCAATATCGGCGAACGACCTGCCTGCCGTAAGTTATGCCACAGTATATCCTCTTACTATGTTTCTAAGAGTACTGACAGCACAGTTACTGATTCTGTTCGTCTAAATTTTGATTTTTCAAAATCCTCTTCAAAAATGGGACATCGGATAGTATGACAATACCAGAAAGCTCTGTTTCGGGTATTGTAGTTTCTGACAAAGACTCTTTGTCAAATTCAATTCTCAACTTTTGAAAACGCTTTGTTGCAACACGGCCATTGATATTGTTTCCAGACATATCTTTTATTATGACCTTATTACCCTCTGTAATTTTAGAAAAGTTCTCATTTGATACTTCAACGGTTCCGTAATATCTTATAAGATTGTCCGGTATAATGGCAAAAAGCAAATCGCCATTCCTCACGGAATCTCTATTCCAAACATTTACGATTATTTTACCAGATATAGGAGAATATATGGGAATTAAACTATCTCCGGTTGCTATAAATGTTATTATATCCCCCTTGTTGACATTTTGTGGTATACTATCTTGAAATAATATGCCGTTTCTGTCCGATTTTATTAGTATGCTTTGCGGTGTGCTATGAATAGTAACATTGATAGAGATGCTTTTTCTATAAGGTACAAATGCAGCAATAATGACAAGCAAGAGTAACACAACACTTATAATTATCGTACCGTATCGTAGCAATACCGGAGGTACCTGGCCGATGATATTACGAACTTTTTCGCTTCTTAGTTCAATGTATTTTTTGTTATTATCTTCCATCCGTAATCCTCCTATTTACCTAATTCCAACTGATTTTTTACCAATGTGTAATACTTACCACGTTTAGCCGTCAGTTCCTCATGTGTTCCAGTTTCAACCACCTCTCCGTTATCTATTACCACTATTTGATCGGCATCGCGAACGGTACTCAAACGGTGGGCCACGACAACTACTGTTTTACCTTCATAAAATTGTACAAGATTTTCAACAATAGCTTTTTCATTATTGGCATCCAAGGAGTTGGTAGCTTCATCGAAGAACACAACACGAGGATTTTTATACACCACTCTTGCTATGAGAATGCGTTGTCTTTGTCCATGGCTCACTCCCTGGCCATCCTGTCCGATAACCGTGTTATACCCCAACGGCAATGCTTCTATGTAATCGGCTATATTTGCCACCCTGGCCGCACCGCGGATACGCTCCAGTATAATACTCCCCACATTTCAACCACTGGGGATGTTTTTTATGTTTAAATCCTATGCTGCATATTCATACCAGTCATAAGGTGTTTTTCTATCCAGACTCTGATGAGTTCGTTGATTATTATAA
>JBDKRJ010000021.1:0-48003 GCA_039683455.1 Rikenellaceae bacterium
ATAAAACTCCTCTTCGAGATCTCTTCGATAGAACTAAATTTCAAAATGACAAAGAACGTTTTAGGCTTAATGAGCCAAATTTGTTTAATTTTTAATAACGTCCCAATTTTAATGGGACACTAGTGAATATTTTACAAAGATAGATTTTTGTGCACAAAAAATAATTTTATCTTTGTAAGAGAAATTTAAATACAACAAAAATGTACTTTGAAGATTTTGACAATGCAGAAGCGCAAGAGCGCAATGGGGATGATGTTTTTTCAAAACCGGTTAGGGCGGGGAAACGCACCTATTTCTTTGATGTTAAGGCAACTAAAAATAATGATTATTACCTTACCATTACTGAAAGCAAAAGAAGATTAGACAGAGATGGCAGGTTTGTCTATGACAAACACAAAATTTTCCTTTACAAAGAAGATTTTGACAAATTTTCCCAGGGTTTGGATGAGATTATCCAGTACATCAGAGAAAAAGCTCCTGTCATGACTGAAAAAGAACAAAAGGAGGCAGGGACAAATACCTTTTCCGATGTTAATTTTGAAGAGTTATAATATTCCAGAAATATTTACTAAAATCTGTCTTAAACGGACAGATTTTTTTTGAGTACCTGGGGTAAACAGGAGCGAATACGCATATTGCGTGTACTACAAATAAAAAATATATTTAGGGGCAAACATAAGTTGATTGTATTATTTATATAGTATCCTATAATTTAAAAATCATTTAATATGAAGAAGCAATTTTTATTTTTACTTGTCTTTTTGATTTATTTTCCAACAGGATCTGCTCTTATGGCCCAGATGATCACTCAGCCATTAAGCTGGAGCATCCAAGTAAATCCTGTAAATGCTAATATATACGAAATAGCTGTAATCGGAGTCATTGATGAAAGTCGTTCTGAGTGGCATATATATGATTTGGGGCCTTATACAGATGGACCCAACCCAACCTCTCTTACTTTAGAATTATCTTCTGGAGTTAAATTAGTAGGGAGTAATTATTTGCTTACAAAGGTCAAAAAAGTTTTTGACGAGATGTTCGGCATGGAAATAGGTATCTGTGAAGGCAAAATTATAGTTGCTCAGAAAGTAGAGGTTACGGCAAAGGATTCTGTAGAAATAGATGCAATCGTTGAGTGGATGACCTGCGACAACAGTACGTGTCTGCCTCCAACAGAGAAGGAGTTCAAGATTAAGCTTCCTCCGGCTGCACCTGTTTCTCAAAAAAATATACAACAGGAAAAAAAAAATATAATTTTACAGGCAAGTGAAACTGCAGGCGACGTACCAGCAGTAACAGATACGCCGGTCGTTTCAGACACATCCGGTAATGCTTTAAAATCCAAATCTATCTGGGCCGTAATAATTGAGGCAATTATCTGGGGTTTTGTAGCCCTTCTTACACCTTGTGTATTTCCGATGGTTCCAATGACTGTTTCTTTCTTTTTAAAGGGCAGCGGGAACAGGTCAAAGGGTAAATTGATGGCATCATTGTACGGATTCTTTATAATTGCATTGTACACTATTCCTATAGCAATCATAATTCTCATCACATATTTTGCCGGTGGAGAGGCAGTTACTGCGGATATCTTTAACTGGCTTGCTACTCACTGGATTCCAAATGTTCTGTTTTTTCTGATATTCATGATATTTGCAGCATCGTTCTTTGGAGCATTCGAAATTGTCCTTCCAGGTTGGATGGTAAACAAAACAGATTCCAAATCTGACAAAGGAGGAATCTTAGGGGTCTTCTTTATGGCACTTACTCTTGTGCTGGTCTCTTTCTCCTGTACAGGTCCGATTGTAGGCACAATCCTAATAAAATCCACACAAGGGGAGATTTGGGAACCAATAATAACGATGTTTGCTTTTTCAACTGCATTTGCCCTTCCTTTTACAATTTTTGCGTTTGCCCCCTCTTTGCTCAAGGATCTTCCTAAGTCGGGAGGCTGGCTCAACTCAGTCAAGGTTGTACTGGGCTTTATAGAGGTAGCACTGGGTCTTAAGTTCCTTAGTGTCGCCGACCAGACTTATCATTGGGGGATACTCGACAGAGAGGTCTATCTTGCTATCTGGATTGTTGTCTTTACTCTTCTTGGATTTTATCTTCTTGGTAAGATCCGCTTTGCCCACGACTCAAAAGTAGAACACCTGAGCGTAGGGAGGCTTGTTCTCACTATAATAACATTCAGTTTTGTGGTTTATATGATTCCGGGCATGTGGGGCGCACCGCTTAAGGCTCTTTCCGGATATATGCCACCTATTACAAGCCAGGATTTTTCACTGACAGACAGAACATCGGGGAATAACTCAGGTTTCGGTACTGAGGAATATGGACCCGGAAAGACAAAATACAGCGATTTTCTGCACCTGCCTCACGGGTTGAATGGATTTTTCGAGTATAACGAAGCAATAGCGTATGCAAAGAGAGTAAACAAGCCGCTGTTCGTAGATTTCACCGGGCATGGATGTGTCAACTGTCGCGAGATGGAGTCAAGAGTATGGTCAGACCCCCGCGTTTTAAAGCTTCTAAAAGAGGAATATGTTGTTTTGGCACTTTATGCCGACGATAAGAAAAATACAGATGAAAGTGATTGGGTTGTAACAGAAACAGGAAAAACGTTGAAAAGCATTGGAAAGATCAACTCATATTTTGCAATGAAAAAATTTGGAGTAAATGCTCAGCCATACTACTGTTTGCTGGACAAAAACGAGCAATATCTGACACCCCCAAGAGGATACAATTTAGATGTGGATGCATTTGTTCAATTTCTGGAACAAGGTGTTGCATGTTTCAATAAATAAAAGGGACATGGGGAAATAAATTGTGTTCTCATGTACCCAATCTTTTGAGGTACCCAGCAGATTCGAACTGCTGTTCACGGTTTTGCAGACCGCTGCCTAACCACTCGGCCAGGGTACCATATTTTTGGGAAGACAAAGGTATAAAAAATTTTCAGTTAGCCAAATCCGAGGGTTGAGTTTTAGATAATTTCCCCATTTTCATATTACTTATAAGAATTCCTCCGATAACAAAAAGAAGCCCGGTTATTGTCAGATACCCAATTTTCTCTCCCAGTACAAAGTGAATAAGGATCAGCGAAAGAAGAGGAGAAAGATAAGTAATCTGTGCAAGGGTGACTCTGTTTGTGGCCAATTGAAGAGCCTTTGCCCAAAGGATAAAGGTGATTCCCATTTCGAAGCATCCTACATATATACCGGCAAAAAGGGCTTTCGCAGAAGGCCATTCCACCGGTATAAAGAGGCTTATTATTATCAGATATATGGAGCCAAAAAAGAAATTTAAAAAGAGCTCTACCACAGAGTCTGCTTTGTTGTTTAGTTTTGAAATCCAATATGTTGCCCAAATAAATGCACTCCCCAATGCCAATAAGATACCCGGTATGGAGAGAGAACCGGAGGAATCTGCAGAACTGTTTGCAGACAATAGCAATATACCGCTGAAGCTCACTAAAACTCCAAAAATCTGTATTAATCGAAGTTTTTGTCTGAAGAAAATTGCCATCATTAATATAAGTACGACCTGCCAGGAGTAATTGAGAGGTTGGGCAATCTGTGCCGGCAGAAGCGAGTAGGCTTTAAAAAGAACCAGATAGTAGAAAAACGGATTGAGGAAACCCTGCCATGCACCTTTAAACAGATCCTTTTTTGATTGGAAAAGCGATCTGGCCAAATGAAGTTTTCCGGTTCTGAGAACCTCGATAAGGCAAACAAAAAGAGCAGTAATTGATGCAATCAACAAAAGTTCGATATAGCCAATCTCTCCAAGTGCAATTTTGAAAGCGGTTGCTACTGTAGCCCAAAAAAGAGTCACAAAGCTCCCCATTATTAATGCTTTAGACTGGTTACTCATTTGAATTGGTCTTGCTTTCCAATCTATACAAATGATCTGCCTGCTGGAGGATTTTATCCATTAGCATAGGTGGGTATTCTTTGTTTTTGGAAAGGAAATCACTTACTGAACTCATAGCTTCAATAGAATTATGCCCTTTCAAAAGTGCCCTTAACCAGTCCCTTGGAAAGAAAATGTCTCCTGTTCTCTGTATCTCTTTCAAGACATCCAATCCTGGCTTGATATAACCTACAGACTCAATATCTCTCAGATAGTGATTCAGGTATGATAGAGAAGTTGATGCCCATGGTTCAATCTCTCTGTTTTCTGCTTTAAGAAGAGAATTAAAAACAGAATCGCGGGTCTCTTTATTTGGAGAGAGAGAAGGAAATATGAAAAGATACTCTTTTACTCTGTCTGGATTTGAGATCCGGGCAAGTTGCCGTTGTTTTATCTGAGTATATTTTTGTGGGAATCGTAAAGCCAGCTCGTAAGAAGCTTTTATGAGGTCCCTCTCACCAAGTTTTACGGCATGAAAACTATCCGGATTCAACCAAACTGAGTAAAGTTTGTTTATACCGTATTCGCTGTTTGCAATATCCGTAAATATTCTTAAAGCCAAGGTTCTATGCTGAATATTTTTATTGTTTTCTGCCAGATTCCATAATATGTTTTCCAACTCAGGATCCGGCCCATCTTTATAAAGATACGAGGCGTAGGTATCAGATAAATAGTTTAATGCTCTGGTGTACAATAAAATATTCTCCTCATTAGGTAAATATCCGGATAGTGACCTGACAAACTTCTCAGGAGATATTTTACCATTCAGCAGATTTTCGTAAAGAGTAATCAGTAGTGATCCTCTGGTTACATCATTATTCAGAACAGGCAGCTCTCTGTTTTCACCTGCACGATATGCAGACAAGCAGTTAATTATAAAATCTGACGTAATGCTGTCTAACTGAAAATATCCGTATCCACAACCATCCGTATTAGGAATGGCAAATTTGCCCAAAAGTTCAAATTTGAGTGGTTGTTCCCACTTTATTCCTCTTCCAAAAGGATCTCTTTGATTCACGATAATACTATCTCCGGCAACTTCTGAAGAAATAGTAGGCATCCCCTTTTCTTTAACCCAAATATTGCTCCACGATATAAGATCTTCACCTGTAAGTTGATCTAAAATCTCTATGAGATCATCCCAGTTGGCATTTGAATAAGCAAATTTCTTGAGATACTGACGAATACCTTTTTGAAAATTCTCCTCCCCTATTTTTTTCACAAGCATATCCATAACAATGGGTGCTTTGTTGTAAATAATGTTTCCATATACCAGCCCGGCATTATTCATATTATCCAGCTCCTGCTGAACCGGATTTGAGCCATGAGTTCTGTCTTCCGAATAAGATGCCGGATAGTATGTGTTCATAAAGTTGAGTTTATGATTTATGCCAGGATAAAGCGGGGCAATCATTCTGGATGCAAACCAGTTGGCAAAGACCTCCTTTATCCAGACGTCGTTGAACCATTCCATGGTAACATAGTCTCCAAACCACATGTGAGCAGTCTCGTGAGCAATCAACTTTGCTCTGTTCAATTGTTCGCCAATTGTGGCATTCTCATCTATGAACATGGTTTTGTCTGCATAAAGGGTTGCTCCCATATGCTCCATTCCTCCGTACTGGAAACCAGGAAGAATAATAATGTCATATTTTGAAAAAGGATAGTCAATTGCAGTGTAGTTCTCAAGCCAATGAAGAGATCTGAAAATCTGGCTGAATATTGTGTCGCACTGGGCTATTTTCTTTTGGTCCGTCTCTCTGTGGTAAATAGAAATCTGCCTTCCATCACGTACTTGCGATATTTTTTGGAGCTTTCCAGCCACAAAGGAGAAGAGATAAGTAGGAATCGGTTCGGTTTGAGAAAAATTAAGTAAAACTCTGCCATTTGTACTGAGGGTATCTGTCTCCATAATATTTGCATTTGCGACACCTTTCCAACCAGAAGGAATTTCCAGTGAGAGGGAGAATTTTGCTTTAAGGTCCGGTTGATCGAAGCAGGGAAAAAGCGTGCGAGCCCTGTCTGGAACAAGCAACGTATATAGATACTCTTCCTGTCTGTTAAGTGATTGATCTGAGGCAACAAATTCAATTTCAACTATATTTTCACCCTTATTTGAGGCTCTCCCCGGTATTGTTATATGCTCATTCTGAAATTTGAACTTCGTCTTATTTCCATTGATAAACAAGGCTTTAACTGCAGATTCGTCATTTTTGAAATCGAGGATAATGTCGCTTTTGTCTGACTTGACAAATTTGATGGCAGACCTCCCGATAACAGCAGAATCCTTCTCTTTGGGAATGGAAAAAAACAATGTGTACTCAATCGGATATATATTCTCCTTTCTACTTACTGCAAGCTCTCTGCTCACACCAGATTCAATAAGCACAACCGGAACAGAAGAGCACCCAGTAACTGCAAAAAGCAACAGGCCATACAGTAGCAATTTATAATATATTACTGATTTTCCGATATTTATAACAATAAAATTAGTAGATGAATTTAATAAGTTTAGTCAAGTAAAGATCATCTGTTTTATCAAAGGCAGACAGATCTTTGCTGTCAATGTCGAGGACTGCCACTACCTCTCCGTCTTTGACAACCGGAATGACAATCTCCGAACGTGAGAGTGAACTACAGGCAATATGACCTGGAAACAGATCAACATCCGGAACAACCAGAGATCTTGCATCCTTCCAGGCAGTTCCACAAACACCTTTTCCAAAAGAGATTCTTGTACAGGCAACGGGACCTTGAAACGGACCTAAAACCAAGGTTTTACCATATTGAGAATCGTCAGCTTTTACCAGATAGAAACCAACCCAGAAAAAACCGAACGTCTCTTTTAGTGCTGCTGCGATATTTGCCATATTTGCACACAGATCACTTTCACCCTCAGTAAGGGATTTTATCTGAGGAATCAAAGTCTCATAAATTTGGATCTTATCACCACCTGCTACTTCTAATTTCTCCATTATAAAAATATTATTAACCGTTTAATACTTTCCGAAAAAACTATTCAACATACAAAACAAGTCCTTTCAGATACTCCCCTTCAGGGTGGTATATGTTTACCGGGTGGTCTGCAGGTTGCGAAAGTCTGTGCAATATTTTAACATTTCTGCCTGTCTGGGCAGCGGCTGAGAAAATTGTTTGAGCAAAAGCAATCTTGTCAACCACCTGGGAACAACTATAAGTAAATATAACCCCTCCGGGATTCACCTTTTCGATTGCAGCAGCGTTGAGCCGCTGATACGCTCTCAATGCATTGGAAATTGCCCCTCTGTGCTTGGCAAATGCAGGTGGATCGACTATAATAAGATCATACAGATCTGCAGAACATCTCTTTACATATTCAATAGCATCATCACATATGCTTCTGTGAGTCTGTTCTTTGTTAATAATGCTGGCAGCGTAGTTTTTATCCAGCAGATCCATAGCCTTTTGAGAACTGTCTACGGAATCTACAGAGATGGCACCGCCAGCCAGTGCATATATCGAGAAACCTCCTGTATAACAGAAAAGGTTTAAAACTCTGCGTCCAGATGAATAGTGTTTTACAAGCGAACGGTTGTCGCGCTGATCCAGAAAAAAACCGGTTTTCTGACCACTCTCCCAGTCTATAAAAAAGGTATGCCCATTCTCCTTTATCTTAACAGGAAGTTGAGAAACTCCATAGATGTATCCGTCAGAAAGTTCTGACCCGGTTTTAGATGGAGCTGTTCCGGAACTTTTGTCATAAACGGCCAGTAGCTTAGAACCATAAATATGTTTAAGAGCCTCTGCAATTTTGTCTCTTGAGAGGAACATTCCGGCAGAGTGAGCCTGAATAACGGCAGTGCCATTATAGAAATCAATTATCAGTCCGGAAAGTGAATCGCCCTCACCGTGAACCAGTCTGTAAGCATTTGTAGATTCAGAATCAGTCAGGCCAATTGCAGAACGCATCTCATAGGCAGTTCCTATTCTTTTCTTCCAGAAATCAGGAGAGAGAGCAAGTGAATCGAAACTGAGCATTCTGACAGTAATCGAGCCTTCCTGATAGTGGCCACAACCCAGTAAAGAGCCATCGACAGAGCAGACCTCAACAATATCACCCTCTAAAGGCTCTCCCTGAATGTGATGAATTGCACCGGAAAATACCCACGGATGAAATCTTTTAAGAGATTCGTCTCTGCCATGCTTTAAAAATATTTTTGTCATATCTAAATCTTTTGAGCAATAACCCCTGGTGTACTCAACAGTTTCAAATACATTCTCTGACAAGCCCAGGCATCAATTGCTGCATACTGGATCTGTGCATGGGTAAGCTCTTGTGCTTCCCAGTTAGAAAGTTGCTGAGATTTGGAGATTTTTACTCCAAGAATTATGGCTGCCATTTTCCTAACACTCTTCTCTTTAATCCCCCAGTTTTCACCGATTGACTGCAAATCTACAAATCCCTTGGCTGTAAACTTTGTATAGTACTGAAGTCCTTTGATATCATCATGAACTGCAGCACCAACTTTAGTAATGCTTTTGGCAGAGAGTATCCTGCACAACTCATTGGGCATACCGAGAGAGTGAAGTCTGAAAATAAAAGCCCTTTCTGACCCCGAAAGCTGAAGAAGGGCAACGCCATTCCTTTTCACATTTGCCTGAAAATTTGGTCTGGTCTCAGTATCGAATCCGATAATTTTCTGCTGTGACAAATACTCTATAGCATCCTTAAACTCTTTGGATTCCTCTTCAATAACAACTGTAATCTCTCCCTTAAAAGAAGCCGGTTGAAGCGCTTCGATCTCCTCGTGAGAGATTGTCGGTAAATACCCCATTCTATTCAATTATATTGTTGATTAACTGATATGACAGCGGAAGTCTCTCTTTAATCCTTTGTAGATTATAAGGGTTAATATTTTTGATGGAGAAAGGAACTATCTCAACAGTCAATGTATCAGAGCCGGTATCCCTGCCATACTTAAATTTGTAAGATAGATTTCCGTTTTCGTCCAGGTTCTCCGAAGTGAGACTGCCTGCAGGAACAGAAATGTACGCCCCAAGAGTATTTGACTGAGCACTATTGTTAAGTATCTTTTCTCTGCTCAGAATTTTATAGACCTCTTTTGCTGTATAAACGGCAGGATCAATAAAAAGCAGATTTTTAGAGAGAATCCGGTCATAAATTTTTTCTCCGTTTTGTTCGTAGTTTCTCAACTCTTTAACAACTTTTTTGAGAGTGTCCAGTAAAAATGGATAGTGAGTACATCCCAGAATTATATTCTTAAGCAAAACGCCATTGTCTTGCACTCTGTGTTTCTCTATAAGTGAAACCAAATGATACCGAGCATAGTTTCCAGGTGAATTTAGCTGCAGTTCAGTAAATTGTCCATCTTTTTTTTCTGTCAGCATTGCGCCACCGCCAAAGTAAAAATTGTATCTGTCAAGCATCTCGAGCTTTATGCTAAGGCTGTCAGTACCAATTTTCGGTCCCCTGTAATTTTCTCTTACCTTTGCAGCCTTTTTGTCAATATAATCAGGCTCCATATCCACAGCCTCGGCAAATCCCAGACCAGGCTGGTTTACCACTCTGAAATTACCTTTATAGCCCCTCTCCTGAACTGTTTTGTGAATTGTCTTTTCGTAACCGCCGGAAGCAATGGTACCAACTGTAGCCATTACCCCTATTGCACCACTATCGGACTTATCAATAATATCTAGTGATGCATTCACACCTGCATTTATCACACCCACCACGGTTAATCCCGTCTTACCTCTTTCAAGAAGGTCCTCCACGTCATGCAACCCATATGCTGTAGCAGTATTACAGGCAATTACCACAATTTTTGATCTATTGGGCTCTTTTGTCAGAAAAAGTGCATCTTTTACAACCAACTCCCTTAAATAGTCCTGTTTACCCGCAGCAGAATAATTTCCATAGGGCATGTTCGCCTGGTCGGCGAGATAGGTAAAATTTTCTCCCTTAAAGTCAGGAATACCATCTGCCCTCTCTTCACCAGTTTTGTTGTCGAAAAGATCCAATCCGAGAAATGCTTCCAAAACAGTCAATCCGCCTGTTCCTGAGTCAAACACCCCGATTGGCAATGTCGTAAGATTTTTAGGATATGCCTGATAATTTGCGTAATAGACAGATGAGGTATCTGTTATAGCCTTTTCAACAACAGGAATACTCTCATATTTTTCTGTTCGCGTACCCTTTGGATTACACGAGGTTAAAACGCATCCTGCAAGCAGGAAAACCAAAGATCTACTTTTCATATATAAATTCTCCATACTCGGTAAAAAGTTCTACAGAAGCGCTTTTTGCACCCTCTACCCTGCCGACAATCTGAGCTTCTATACCAAACCTTTTCGATATTTTTATTATATTTTCTGCAACAATCTCATCTACATAAATCTCCATACGATGTCCCATGTTAAAGACCTTGTACATCTCATACCATGGAGTAATTGACTCCTTCTGTATGGCTCTGAAAAGCGGAGGTACCGGAAAAAAATTATCCTTGATTACCTTAAGCTTGTCAATAAAATGAAGAACTTTTGTTTGTGCACCCCCTGAACAATGAACCATGCCATGAATCTCTTTTCTGTGACTCTTTAGAACCTCCTTCATTACAGGCAAATAGGTCCTGGTTGGAGAGAGAGCAAGTTTGCCGAAAGTAATACCTGTTTCCGGCTCAATCTCATCCATCCTTCTACTGCCAGTATAAGCTAAATCTTTTGGAATCTGGTTATTGTAAGTTTCCGGATACTTTGTACCCACATAAGAAGAGAAGAGATCGTGCCGGGCAGATGTTAAACCATTGCTACCGATACCTCCATTGTACTCAGCTTCGTAAGTTGCTTTTCCAAAAGAACTCAGGCCAACAATGACATCACCCGCCTGAATTCTCGCATTGTCAATAACCTCAGATCTCTTTAACCTTGCACACACAGTACTGTCCACTATTACAGTCCGCACGAGATCTCCCACATCAGCAGTCTCTCCTCCAGTAAGGAAAATATTTATACCATACTTCGCCATTTTATCTGCAAACTCCTGAGATCCTGCAATAATCTGTGAAATTATCTCTCCGGGTATTCTGTGCTTGTTACGTCCGATAGTGGATGAAAGCATAATATTCTCACATACACCCACACAAATAAGATCATCCGTATTCATCACAATTGCATCCTGAGCTATGCCATTCCAGACGCTCATGTCTCCGGTCTCCTTCCAGTAAGCATATGCAAGCGAGGATTTTGTACCAGCCCCATCTGCGTGCATTACCAGACAATACTCCGGATCGTTACTCAGGTAATCAGGAATAATTTTGCAGAAAGCCTTTGGAAACAGACCTTTATCCACGTTCTCAATCGCTTTGAGTACATCCATTTTGGAAGACGAAACTCCCCTCTGTGCATATCTGGCTGCCTCTGTGCTATTTTGTGACATAAAAACATTATTGGTTTAACACTCCGTAATTTATCTCCAGAACAGCAACTCTCTGTATTTTGGCAAAGGCCACAACTCATCATCTACCACCATTTCCAGCTTATCCACTATAGTGCGGATTTTTGAAATATATGGCAGAACATTGTTCGAATATGCGGCTGCCCTTTCCGGATAGCCTGCAATTTTATTAGCCTCTTTTCTTGCCTCTACAATCGAGTGAAAGTCTTCTCTTAGTGTTTGAATGTATCCTGATATTTTTTTAATTGTAACTATCTGACTTTCTGACATTGCTTTATATTCTTCCTGCCCGAAAAGTTCTTTTATGCCCAGAACATTATCAATTAATGAATTCTGAAATTTAATCGCAGTAGGAATTATATGGTTAATTGTCAAATCTCCTATAACTCTCGCCTCTATCTGAAGCTTTTTAATGAATATTTCATTCATCACCTCATATCTGGCTTCTACCTCTCTCTCTGTGAGCACTTCAGTTTCTTTCATCAGGTTAAGGCTTTTTTCGTCAAGAAATGCCTTGAAAGCCTCAGGCACATCAGAGACAGCTTTAAGACCTCTTCTCTTTGCCTCTTCCTGCCACTCGTGACTGTATCCGTTACCCTCAAACCTGATAAGACTGGACTCCTGAATGTATTGCCTTATTACCTGCATTAGAGCATCCTCTTTTGTTGAACCCGATTTGACAAGAGAGTCAACAAGATTTTTGAATCTTGTCAATTGCTGGGCAACTGCAGAATTTAAAATAAACATTGTGGATGCTACATTAACAGAAGAACCAACAGCCCTGAATTCAAATCTGTTACCGGTAAAGGCAAATGGAGATGTTCTGTTTCTGTCGGTATTGTCTGGCAATATTTCTGGTATTTTGTTTACTATGTCAAGTCTGTGACTGCTTATTTCTGAAGATGCAGCATCAGCAATTGACATCTTCTCTATGGAATCGAAAACAGATGTGAGTGTTGTTCCAATAAATACAGACATTACTGCAGGAGGAGCTTCGCCTCCGCCCAGTCTGTTGGAATTATTTAAAGAGGCAACGCTAGCCATCAGAAGGTGATGGTGTTCATATACAGCCCTGATTACAGATACAAAAAAACTCAGAAACTGGAGGTTTGTCCTGGGAGTTTTGCCAGGCGAAAGAAGATTCACTCCTGTATTTGTTACCATAGACCAGTTGCAGTGTTTTCCCGAGCCATTTATACCGGCAAACGGTTTTTCGTGAAAAATCACTTTAAGTTTATGTTTTTTGGCAATCTTTCTCATCAGGATCATTATCATAAGATTATGATCGACGGCCAGATTAGCCTCTGTATAGTGAGGAGCGAATTCAAACTGGTTTGGAGCAACCTCATTGTGACGGGTTTTAAGCACAACACCAAGTTTATAAGCCTCTGTTTCAAAATCTTTCATGAACGCCATAACCCTGGAAGGAATAGCCCCAAAGTAATGATCTTCCAGCTGCTGGTCCTTAGCAGCAATATGACCCACCAATGTCCTGTTGCAAAGCATCAGATCCGGTCTTGCCCTGTAAAGAGCTTCATCTACAACAAAATACTCTTGCTCGAGGCCAAGCATTACATTAACTCTGTTTATTTTATGATCGAACATTTTACAGAGATCAACCGCTGCTTTATCCAGTGCCTGCAAAGATTTCAGGTGCGGCGTCTTCTGGTCGAGTGATTCGCCTGTGTAAGCCACAAAAACAGTTGGAATACAGAGTGTCTGCTCCATAATGAAAGCCGGAGAGGAGGGGTCCCATGCAGTGTATCCTCTTGCTTCAAAAGTGTTTCTTAAACCTCCGTTTGGAAAACTTGATGCATCCGGTTCCTGCTGGACGAGAGCTTCTCCTTTAAAGTTTTCAAATACTCCTCCGCCTTTTGAAGGATCTACAAATGCTTCATGTTTTTCTGCGGTAGCATCTGTAAGAGGATGAAACCAGTGAGTGTAATGTGTTGCACCCTTCTCTATTGCCCATGATTTCATTCCTGAAGCAATCTGGTTCGCTATTCCTCTGTCTATTTTAACCCCGTCATTAATAGCCATTTGAACGGCGTCAAAGGCTTCGTCAGATAAATATCTGCGCATTTTTTCAAGATCAAATACATTCTGTCCAAAGTACTGAGAAACAGGTTGGTCTTCTACATAAAATCTTTCTGCTTTGTGGCTTGCAAACTCATCCAGAGCCCTTTTTCTGAAACTACTCATCTTATTTATTTTTTAACTTGACAAATGTAGGTATATTTTTAAAAAAACTTTAATCAAATTTTGTACTTTTGTACAATTACAAAATCAAACGTAAAATGAAACGCTTTACCATTCTGCTGCTTGTTTTGACAATAATTGTTCCTTTTAAATTATCTGCACAAAACAATAACATTCAAAAGTACATAGATCAGATGAAGTCCGATACCCTCTTCCGTGATGCGGTTGTTGGAATTATGGTTATGGACAGTAAGGGAAAAACAGTTGCATCCTGGAACCCGGATATGCCATTGCTCACAGCATCAACCATGAAGACAATTACCACAGGGTTAGGTCTTAAACTTCTTGGACCTGACTTCAGGTTCGTCACAAAAGTTGGTCACACCGGTTTTGTGGAAAATGGAGTATTGTATGGTGATCTTTTTATTGTCGGAGGTGGAGATCCTACTCTTGGATCAAAAGATACCGTGGCTATCCCTATCGATAAGGTTTTTGAAGAGTGGATAAAGGCAATATCCGCTGCCGGAATTGTCAGAATCAACGGAAACATTGTAGCAGATGACAGATTTTTCGAAGATGAGACTATTCCTGAGAGCTGGTCATGGAGCAATCTTGGACCATCTTATGGCAGTTCGGCCTCCGGCCTCTCATTTTGCGAGAACACACAATATTTCAAATTTATTCCCGGACAGAACATCGGAGACAAAGTGTTCCTTGAGAGTGTTTATCCTGAGGTTCCGGCAATGATTTACCAGAATGGACTTATTTCATCCGGATCTTCTACCGGGGACAGAAGTTCATATTATGTTACAGATCTGGCTAAAGTGGGTAAATTTACTGGCACACTCCCTTCCGGAAGAGATTCCGTTATAGTTGAAGTATCCAATAAGTTTGCTCCGTTGAGTTGTGCATGGGAATTTCGTAAATTTCTTTCATCTAGAGGTATAATAAGCGATCCGGAAGTAAAGGACGCAAAAACCTATAACGCTCCATCATTATATGAACTTAAAATAATAGGAGAGACACAATCACCGGCTTTATCTTCAATAGTGAACGTAACCAACAGAATCAGCAATAATTTCTATGCAGAGACTATTTTCAAAATGATCGGAAAAAAGCTTACCGGAGTTGGTTCCTATGATTCAGCCAGAGTAGCAGTGCTTAGAACAATGAAAGAGATGGATCTCTCTTCAAGGGGTTATACTCAGGTAGATGGAAGCGGACTCTCAAGACAAAATTATGTATCTGCAAGATTTTTCTGCAATTATTTCTCAAAGCTGGAAGAAAGCGATAACTTTGAGAAGTTTTTTGAAAGTCTTCCTCAACCCGGAGGTCCCGGAACATTAAAAAGCGTGCTTAGTAAAGTTGATATTCGTGAGAAATCAAAAATTCACGCAAAGAGCGGCTCTCTTGCTAATGTAAAATGCTACGCGGGTTACGTTGAGAAAAGAGGTGGAGAGTTGTACCATTTTGCCATTCTAACGAACAACTACTCTGTCCGCACAACTCAGATACAGGTTGGTATTGAGGGGTTTATGAGAGAACTTGTCAGATAGGTATATAAACTTTAAATTGGAAAAATAATTAATATAAACGGAAATAAAAATGCTAACACTATCAAGAAAGGCAAATGAAATGCCTGCATCTCCCATCAGAAAACTGGTTCCATTTGCAAACGCTGCAAAAAAACGCGGAATTAAGGTTTACCACTTAAACATCGGACAACCGGACATTGCTTCGCCAAAAGAGGCTCTTGACGCTGTAAAAAATGCCTCTCCTGCTCTTATTCCTTATCCGGATTCTGCAGGTAATGAATCTTACCGCATCGGTCTGGCCAAGTATTATCAAGGTATTAACATTGATGTTACCTCAGATGAAATCAATATTACCACAGGCGGTAGCGAAGCGTTGCAAATTGCTTTGGCAATTACCTGTAATCCAACCGATGAGGTAATAGTAATGGAACCTTTCTATACCAACTACAATTCATTTGCTTTGCAGAATGATGTTATCTTAAAACCTATAGGTACTAACATAGAAAACGGATTTGCGCTTCCCGATGCAAGCGAATTTGAAAAACTTATAACTCCAAAAACAAAAGGAATTATCATATGCAATCCGGGAAACCCTACTGGTTGTCTCTATTCAAAAAAGTCTCTTATCAAATTGGGTGAAATTGCCAAAAAACATGGCCTGTTCATCTATTCCGATGAGGTTTACAGAGAGTTCTGCTATACAGAAGAACCTCATTTCTCCTGCATGCATATCAAGGGAATTGAACAAAATGTAATTCTGGTTGACTCTGTTTCTAAACGTTATAGTCTATGTGGCGTTCGTATCGGAGCCATTGTTTCCAAGAACAAAGATGTTATGAAGGCTGTTCTCCGTTATGCCCAGGCTCGTCTGTGTTCCCCGGCATATGGTCAAATAGCTGCAGAAGGTGCTCTTTCAACTCCAAAGGAGTATTTTACAGCTGTCCGTCAGGAGTATATGCAACGCAGAGATGTGATGGTAGCGGCTCTCAATAAGATGGAGGGTGTATTCTCTCCTATGCCTATGGGTGCATTCTATACAGTTGCCCGTCTTCCGATAGATGACAGCGACAAATTTGCAAAATGGCTTCTGGAAGATTTTCAATATGAAAATCAGACTGTTATGGTTGCTCCGGCAGCAGGGTTCTATGCAACTCCCGGCAAAGGCCGCAACGAAGTCCGCATAGCTTATGTGCTAAAAATTGACGATCTTAAAGCTGCAATGAAATGTCTTGAGGTTGCACTTAAGCAATATCCTGGACGTACAATATAATAATATTAGTAGATTTATTTTTGTGTTTTTAAACAAATCTGGCTATTCTACTGATGGACAAAAATATAAGTACTAAGAGAAAACCCACCCTTTTTCTTGCCGGTTTTTCTGAGGAACTTACATATTCCAATACTAAAGCAGAAACAGGAATAGCAATGATCTGAGTAATACCCTCACCGGATTGTGGATAGAACAATGCGATCAAAACACACAACAATAATAATGAGATAAATCTGGAAAAAGAGAGTGATTTAAGAATCTTGTATCTGTTCATATTACTTAAGATGTAGCCAACAGCAAAGAAGAGATAGAGAAAGAGTGACAGGGTAAGAATTATATCTGAGACATTCTTCATACTCAGGGCAGGATAAGCTATGGATGTCAGGTCTGTCAGATATATTTCCCCAAAAAAAAGCGCATCTTCAAAAAAGAGATACCTGAATGAAAACATAAAGACAAAGGGAATCAGTACAGAGCCCAAAATAATTGCAACCGATCTCAAAGTAACAACAGCAGATCTTAATGAAAAGAAAATAATCAAAGGGATAAGAAGTGTTACATGGGGGTCAAAAAGTGCTGCCAAAGAGATTAAAAAACCTGAAAAAAACAATTCTCTATCTCCTTTTCTGGAAAAGATAGAGTAATATATTGACCATACAATAAGTAATGACGCCACAGATACACCTGAAAAACAGATTGTTTTAGGCGTTGACATGGCAAAAATCAGGTATATTATAGGTAATAATATTCCTCTCTGGCCAATCATAAGATTTCTCTCGTTAAAGAGATAGAGCGATATAGCTGTTAAAACAACAAAAATTGTTGCAAGAATAATTGATGCCGTAGAAGAGAGCGATTCAAAATCCAGAAATCCGATAAGAGCAGGAATCCATCTTTCACTGTTTTCAACTGGTATGTATATAGCAGAAATGAAATAAAGCACCAGAAATGTCCCCAAAAAAAAAGGAGATGTGACGAATTGATATTTTCTTCTGCTCTTCATTAATACTTATCCCTCGTATGACAACAGGTCCAAACCAATATCTCCCCGGTAATAGATATTTTTGTAATTTATCATTTTTACCTGTGTGTAAACAGATTCTCTGGCTTTTTCGATACTCTTTTCCAAAACAGTAATTGCAAGCACTCTTCCACCATTTGTCACAATCTTTCCATCCAGCATTTTAGTTCCTGAGTGAAAAATCATTCCTTTATCCTGATGTTCCAATCCGGTAATCTCGTACCCTTTCTGGTACTCCTCAGGATAGCCTCCGGAAACTGCAACAAGTGTAATTGCTGTCATAGGATTAACCTCTATCTTTTCATTATATAGTTTCCCGGTACCCAGTGCAATAAAGTGAGAAAGTAAATCGCTATTTATTCTTGGAAGCACAGCTTCAGTCTCCGGATCACCCATCCGCACATTGTACTCGATAACATAGGGGTCTCCATTACAATTCATTAAACCTATAAAAATGAACCCCTTGTATGATATACCATCGGCCTTAAGTCCTGCTATAGTCGGTTTGACAACCCTGTCCTCTACCTTGCGCATAAACTCCTCTCCAGCAAACGGAACAGGAGAAACTGCCCCCATTCCTCCGGTATTGAGGCCCTTATCACCCTCTCCTATGCGTTTATAATCCTTGGCTTCCGGAAGAATCATATAACTGTCGCCATCAGTCAGCACAAAAACCGATAATTCTATTCCATTAAGATATTCCTCAATTACAACCCTCTCCCCTGCTGATCCGAATTTACCATCCAGAATAGATCTCAGTTCTCTCTTAGCCTCTGTGAGGTCATTCAAAATCAGAACTCCCTTACCTGCAGCCAGACCATCTGCTTTAAGAACATATGGTGAAGTCAGTGAATCCAGATAGTTGTCGGCATCATCTTTGTGTAAAGAGTCAAAACTTTTGTATCCTGCAGTTGGTATTGACCACCTTTTCATAAAGCTCTTTGCAAAATCCTTGCTCCCCTCAAGCTGGGCGCCCAGTTTACCTGGCCCGATAAATATCACGTCATTCAACTGTGGATCGCTTTCAAAAAAATCTCTTAGTCCATTTACAAGGGGGTCCTCCGGTCCTACCACGACCATTTGTATAGAATGCTGTATAACAGCAGATTTGATTGAATTAAAGTCTTTTATATTAATCTCAATATTGTCAGCTACTCTTGCTGTTCCCGGATTGCCCGGAGCACAATACAACGCCACTGACGCCGGACTTTTACTTAATTTCCATGCAAAAGCGCTCTCTCTTCCACCAGAACCAATTATTAAGACTCTCATTTTTTCCGCAAAAATAACAATAAAAAATTAACTTTGTGGATTGTAATATATAGCAATGAATCGATTTTTCAGAATAATCACAATAGCTGCTTTAGTGGTCACCTCTTGCTCCAGAGACGTAATAGATGGTGATGATCTGCCAAAAATATTGGCCGATATATATATGACTGACAGGGCAATATTGAACAGTCCCTTAGACATTCATAAAGCCGACAGCTCCCTCATATATGAGCCTGTTCTTAAAAAATACGGCTATACTACTGAAGATTTGGTTTACACCTTTGACTACTATCTGTCAAGGCCATTAAAGTTGAAAAGTTACTTTTATGAGGCAAAAAAAATTCTTGAAGTCAGAGAAATGGCAGTCAGCAGCAAACTCTCTGCCATATATCAACGGGATTCATTGTTGGCGCCTATAAGAAAAATTATTGAAGATCGCGATTCACTAAGGGATTTAGACACTTACGAAAGATCTCTCCGATGGATTCTTGTACCTGATAAATATCCAAACTGGCACCTTTATATGCCGGACAGCTTAAAGACCAGATATGAACTTCCAGTGCTTGAGCAATGGTGGATCAATAATCTGACAATCAAACAAAAATCATTCATGCAATATGAGAAAAATCGCAGCCCAATATCTCTTCCCTCTGACCGGTTCACCGATCCTGAGAGGTTATCTCTGCCTGAACACTGATGGAACAATACTTGAAATAGGCAAACTGGAAGATGAAGTTGAGAGCACCGAGTTTTACAATGGCATACTCTGCCCGGGATTTGTAAATTCACATTGTCACATTGAGCTCTCTCACCTTAAAGGGAGTTTTGATCAGGATACAGGAATGGCCGGCTTTATCCGTCAGATAAATCAGATGAGAAACAGCGTCGGTCTGGATGGAAGAAAAGCCGCTATGCAGAAGGAGATGGAACAGCTATATAACAGTGGTGTCTCTGCAATAGCAGATATCAGCAATGGTTCAGAAAGTTTCGAAATCAAATCCACATCAAAAATTTACACCCGCACCTTTCTTGAGATTTTTGGAACAGAGTCTGAGAACAGCACTTTTCTGATGCAAAGAGTAAGAGAGCTTGCCCACAAAGCTAAAGAACATGGAATAGATGCCTCACCTACCCCTCACTCTTGTTACACAATGAGCCCTGAACTTCTCAAAGAATCGAGCGTCGATGCGCTTAAAGAGGGATTTCTCTCATTTCACAGTCAGGAGAGTATGGAAGAAGAGGAACTGATAATGAACGGAACAGGGCCGCTTGCAGAAGAGTACAGAAGAAGAGGGTTGAGCACTCCTCCGGTTCTTGGAATTTCCCCCCTGCTCTATTTTCTTCAGATACTTAAATCAATAGAGGGTGTTGAGAATAAAAAAATTAAGGAACAGATACTTTTGGTGCATAACACATTTACAAATGAAGAGAGTGTAGATGCGGCTATTGAATCAATCGAAAATCTTTACTGGGCAATATGTCCTCTTTCAAACATTTTTATTCACAGAGCATTACCTGACATTAACCTACTAAGAAACAAAGGTGCAAATATTACTCTTGGCACCGATAGTCTCTCCAGCAATACAATTTTATCAATGGTGGAGGAGATCAAAGTTATTCATCAATATTTTCCCTATATTACGCTTGAAGAGGTCCTTAAATGGTCATCACTGAATGGAGCAAAGTTTTTGAAGAGAGAGGATGAACTCGGTTCTTTTGAGGTTGGAAAAAGGCCTGGCATAGTTTTGGTGGACAATATAGACTGGCAGAATATGAAGTTAACGGCCCAAAGTAATTCCTTGAGATTGATTTAATAATTAAAGATCCGATATATGTCAACAATACTATTCAATCAAATTATTTTCGGACCGGTTAAAAGCAGAAGGCTGGGTACATCTTTGGGTGTAAACCTCTCTCCTCAATTTGGAAAATGGTGCAGTTTTGACTGTCTTTATTGCGAATGCGGGTTTAATAAAGATGGCAGGAAAGACAGCAAGCTCCCCCGTATTGAAGAGGTAAAAGAGAATCTTGAGGCAAAGCTGAAAGAGTACACCCAAAATGTTGGCAAGATTGACACAATAACCTTTTCCGGAAACGGCGAACCTACTATGCATCCTCAATTTGCGGAAATCATCGATCTCACCCTGGCACTGAGGGCAAAATATACGCCTGAAGCCAAGGTTTCCGTACTTTCCAATGGCAGCCAGACAGGCAAACCAAAAATTGCAAATGCCCTTTTAAAAGTTGACAATGCAATCCTAAAAATCGACTCTGCCTTTGAAGAGACTACGATGCTGATTGACAGGCCTCAATATGATTATTCTCTGGACAAACTCATTGAAAACCTCAAACCATTTAAAGGGCGGTTTGTTTTACAGACAATGTTCCTGAGAGGGGAATTTGAAGGAAGAATCATAGATAATACTACAGAAAAAGAGGTGGTCGCCTGGAGAAAACTGACAGAAGTTATGCAGCCAAGAGAGATAATGATCTATACAATTGACAGGGACACCCCTGCAAAAAATCTCAGAAAAGTTTCGGTTGTTCAGATGCAGAAAATTGCAGCCCCACTCATAGAGAAAGGTTTTAAAGTAACAATTAGCGGATAACAACAATATGAGAGTTCTTATTCAACGTGTGTCTGAAGCATCTGTAAAGGTTGAGGGAATGGTGATTGGTGCCATTTTAAAAGGGTTGTTGATTTTTGTGGGGTTCGAAGATGGAGATGATGAAAAAGAGATCGGGTATATAACAAAGAAAATTGTAAATCTTCGTATATTTGACGATACGGATGGGGTTATGAATTGCTCGGTTCTGGAAAAAGGAGGAGAGATACTTCTCATCAGCCAGTTTACATTGCATGCCCGGACGAGGAGAGGAAACAGGCCTTCGTACATTAAGGCAGCAAAACCAGATATTGCAATTCCTCTTTACAACAAATTTATTACCTCATTGAACTCTGCCATGAACAGGCAGATTCAAACCGGCAAATTTGGGGCAGACATGAAGGTATCTCTTGTAAATGACGGTCCTGTTACAATATGGATAGATACTAAAGAAGACAAGTAATATGGAAATAATAAAAAAAGAGCTTCAGAAAATTACTGATAACCTCTCTCAGTGGGACAAGCCGGAGATTTATTCTGCCTGCCTGGGTCTGATAGACCTTACAACACTTAACACAACAGATACTCCGTCAAAAGTGGGCTCTATGATAGATAAGGTAAATCAGTTTACTGCATATTACCCAAAATATCCTTCAGTGGCAGCTGTCTGTGTATATCCAAATTTTGCAGGAATTGTAAAAAACAAATTGAACGATGCCAGTGTAAACATTGCGGTTGTTGCAGGCGTTTTTCCATCTTCTCAGAGTTTTCTTGAGATAAAGATTGCAGAGTGCAAAATGGCTGTGGAGAAAGGTGCTAATGAGGTTGATATAGTTTTGGCTCTCAATCACTTTCTTGAAGCCGATTACGAGGCTGCGTCAGAAGAGATCCGTCAGATTAAGAAAGCAATCGGAAAGGCTCATCTAAAAGTAATCTTAGAGACAGGGGCTCTTAAAACACCTGCTCAGATTGCCAAAGCTTCTGACCTTGCAATTGGGGCCGGAGCAAATTTCATAAAAACCTCCACAGGAAAAATGGAGCCGGCAGCTACACCGGAAGCTGCATATGTTATCTGCGAAAGTATAAAGAGTTACTATAAGAAGAGTGGAAATAAAGTCGGTTTTAAAGCTGCCGGCGGAATTGTGACTCCAGAGGATGCCATTTTCTACTATGCAATAGTTGATACTATCCTGGGAGATGAGTGGCTGAATCCGGAGTTATTCAGATTGGGAACCAGCAGATTGGCAAATAATTTATTAACAAAATTGGAAGGTAAAACAGTAAACTATTTTTAATAATAAGAATATGAAAAAATCACTATTAATTTTTGTTGCTTTGTTCATTAGCCTAAGCGCTTTTTCACAAAATTACAGCAAGTCAATCGGACTTAGGATGGGTTCCAGCATTGGAGCCAGTTACAAGAAGTTTTTAACCACAAAAACAGCATTTGAGACAATATTGGATATGGATATCATCGGAAGAAATCATGAAAAAATAAAAGGTTCCGGGTATTATCTGTATCATTTTGATGTAAATGTTGACGGTCTCTCTCTGTATGCAGGGCCTGGTGCCTCTGCAGGAGTGTTTGTAGACGGAGACTATAAGAACAATTTTGTAATGTCTTTTGATGGCATGGGTGGGATTGAGTATAAGTTTAATAACACACCTATTGTTCTGGCTTGCGACTGGACTCCAAAATTTCAGTTTATAACCAACGCTGGAATAAAATCCGGCAATTTTGGTCTGACCGTAAGGTTCACATTCTAACAAATACCCACTTATTTATGAAACAATATATTCAGGATAACCGAGATCGTTTTCTGTCTGAACTTTTCGAACTTTTAAGGATTCCATCCATAAGTTCTATGGTACAACATGCTCCTGATATGCAGAAGGCAGCGGAGAAATATGCAGAGCTGCTGTTGGCAGCAGGTGTAGATAAAGCAGAAGTTTACTCCACAAAAGGTCACCCTGTTGTATTTGCAGAAAAAATTATTGACAAGAAAAAGCCAACAATACTTGTGTACGCCCACTATGATGTTCAGCCTGCAGACCCGATTAACTTATGGACATCTCCTCCTTTTGAACCGGAAATCAGAGATGAGGCAATCTATGCAAGAGGAGCCAATGACGATAAAGGCCAGGGTTTTATGCACGTTAAAGCATTTGAGTACTTATTAAAGACTAATCAGCTCAAATGCAATGTCAAGTTCATAATTGACGGCGAAGAAGAGATTGGCTCTCCAAGTCTTCCGGAATGGGCTGTTGCACACAAAGATATCCTTACGTGCGACGATATTCTGGTATCAGACACCACTATGATAGATGAGAAGATCCCATCTCTGAATGTTGGAATGAGAGGTCTTGCATATGTAGAGGTAGAGGTTACCGGTCCAAACAAAGACTTGCACTCCGGTCACTATGGTGGTGCAGTGGCAAATCCAATTAACACACTTTGCAGTATGATAGACAAGCTGATAGATGATAAGGGCAGGGTTACGATTAAAGGATTCTATGACGATGTCGTAGAGCTGAGCAAAGAGGAGCGAGAGATGCTTGGTCGTGCACCTTTTGACATTGATGAATACAAGCACTTTCTTGATATTGACGATGTTAAAGGTGAAGAGGGCTATACAACCATGGAGCGTACGGGAATAAGACCGTGTCTGGATGTCAACGGTATATGGGGAGGTTACACAGGAGAGGGTGCAAAGACAGTTCTTCCTTCAAAGGCTTCAGCAAAAATCTCTATGAGACTAGTTCCAAACCAGGACTGCAAAAAAATTGCCGAGTTGTTCAAAAAGCATTTTTTAAGCCTTGCTCCTAAGGGCGTAAAGGTAAAGGTGACACCTCACCACGGCGGTCAGGGCTTCCTGTGCCCGATGTCTTCAAATGTTTACAAAGCTGCTGCCCGCGCTGTGAGAGAGGTATATGGTATTGAACCAGTACCAAACAGAGGTGGTGGAAGTATTCCTGTTCTAGCAGACCTGCAGCAGCTGCTCGGAGCTAACCCGCTTCTTATGGGTTTCGGACTTGAACGTGACGTGATTCATTCTCCTAACGAAAGCTATCTGCTGAGTCAGTTTTACAGGGGGATCGAATCTATAGGTCTGTTTTACAAATACTATACGGAGTAGTTTCCCAAACCAGAAGCCTTTATAGCGAAACTCAACGTGTTGGGCTTAAACTTACATAGGAGGTTCACAGAACTGTAAACGGAATCCGGAGCGGAGTATGTGGGCCATTAAGAATTTGACCCTAAAAAAAGAGGTCTAAGCTTCTTTTAACATCTCAACCGACCCGGTGAATTTCTCGATCTTCTTCTTCGCAAACTCTAACTTAATCGTAAGCGATTTCCGGCTCTCAGACGGTGCTGTGAACATCGCATCGAGCATAATCGCCTCGCAAATTGACCGCAATCCTCTGGCTCCAAGTTTGAACTCAATAGCAGTATCAACAATATAATCAAGTACATCGTCGTCAATTTTCAACTTCACGCCATCCAGCTCAAACAGTTTTGTATATTGCTTGATAAGAGCATTCTTTGGTTGAGTGAGAATACTGCGAAGAGCCTGTCTGTCCAATGGTTTCAGATAGGTCAGCACCGGCAGACGACCGATGATCTCCGGTATAAGTCCGTATGCCCTCAGGTCTTGTGGGGCAACATACTTCAAAAGATTGTCCCTGTCTATGTGCTCTGTCTTCTTTGATGTACCGTAACCGACAATCTGTGTATTGAGGCGTTGCGAAATTTTTCTGTCGATTCCTTCGAAGGCACCTCCGCAAATAAAGAGTATGTTTTTGGTATTGACAGCAATCAGCCTTTGTTCAGGATGCTTACGTCCTCCCTGAGGCGGAGCATTTACAACGCTTCCCTCAAGAAGTTTAAGCATTGCCTGTTGGACTCCCTCACCAGAGACATCTCTTGTAATGGAGGGATTATCGCTTTTTCTTGCAATTTTGTCTATCTCATCAATGAAAACTATTCCCTTCTGAGCCCTTTCAACGTCATAATCAGCCTCCTGCAATAATCTTGTGATTATTGTCTCGACATCTTCACCTACATATCCAGCCTCAGTCAGAACTGTAGCATCTACAATTGTAAAAGGCACATCGAGCATTTTGGCAATTGTTCTGGCAAGAAGTGTTTTTCCTGTTCCGGTCTGACCAACAAGCAGAATATTTGATTTTTCCAGTTCAAGGTCATCTCCTACAGGATGGTTTATCCTTTTGTAATGGTTGTACACAGCAACTGCAAGGTACTTTTTTGCCTCATCCTGACCAATTACATACTGGTCCAGAAATGCGGTAATCTCCTTAGGTTTCATCAAAGAGTTTGCCGGTTTTTCTTTGGCATCTGTATTTTTGCCTTTTCGCTTAGTTGCCATAGCCTCCCTGGTGTAATCCAGTGCCTGCTGAGCACATTCATCACATATAGAGGCAATATCGCCGGCAATCAAAACATTTACTTCATCCTTTCTTCTTCCGCAAAAAGAGCAGTAGTCGTTATATTTAGAAGCCATTATTCACCATTTTTATCTTTATTTTTGTTGACCTTTGTAAGAATCTCATCAATCATTCCATACTCTTTGGCCTCAATTGAAGTCATCCAGTAATCCCTGTCAGCATCTTTTTCAATTTGCTCAAGAGGTTTCCGGGAATGGAGCGCAATAATTTCATAAAGCTCCTTTTTAAGTTTCACTATCTCTCTTGCTGTTATCTCAATGTCCGTTGCCTGTCCTTCTGCCCCTCCCATTGGCTGGTGAATCATCACGCGTGAGTGAGGTAAAGCAGATCTCTTTCCAGCAGCGCCGGCTGTCAGAAGAATTGCAGACATAGATGCTGCCACTCCTGTACAGATTGTAGCCACATCAGAAGATAACAGTTGCATAGTATCGTAAATGCCCAAGCCGGCATATACTGAACCTCCAGGAGAGTTGATATAGAGCTGAATATCAGCTTTAGATTCAACTGAATCGAGGTAAAGCAATTGAGCCTGAATAATGTTTGCGACATCATCGTTGATTGGAACTCCAAGGAATATAATCCTGTCCATCATCAAACGTGAGAACACATCCATTGCGGCCACGTTTAACTGTCTCTCCTCTATAATAGTAGGGTTTATATATGCACTTGAGACAGACTCAAACCTGTGGAGTGAAAGGCTGCTGATGCCTTTGTACGATCTTGCAAATTTTTCGAATTCAGTAGCCATAATATAATAATATTAATTAGTTTGTTATTTTATGTAATTCATCTATAGAAATCTCTCTCTTGTCGAGGCTTACAACGCTCTTTACATACTCAGTTACAAGATCGTCCTCAACTTTTTCATATAGACGGCGACTCTCTTTTTCATTTGCGACAAGCGATTCAGCATATTTTTGTATTTGCTCCTCAGAAACATTTTGCAGTCCGTACATTGCAAACTGGTAACTTGCTATTTTTTTTGCATGATCAATCAGATTCTCTCTGGTAACCTGAATATTCTGCTCTTTTGTAATAAACTGACGAATCATTTGCCAGCGGAAGTCCTGCAGGAAAAGCGCAAAATCTTTCTCAATTTCTTCCATTGTGAATTTGCCTTCATTTGCAGTAAACAACCATCTCTTTAAAAATTGTTCAGGAACTGCAATTGCAGCTTTCTCAATGAGAGCTGTTCTTGCGTCCAGAGAAAAGCGGTAATCACTCTCTTGTGCAAACTCCTTCTCCATCCTGTCAATGATTCTGGTATCAAACTCCTCAACAGAATTAACAACACCAACACCATACATCTTATCGAACAGCTCCTGTGTAGGCTCAGCGTCCACAAATCTTTTAACCTCTTTTATCACAACAGTGTAATTCGGGTCCAAAGATACAAGATCTTCTTTTTTAACCTTAAGCAGCGCAGTCCTGTCTGACTCATTTTCAAATGCAGCATTTACATCAATTGCAAATTCGTCACCGGCCTCTTTACCGATAAATTTCTTTTTGATCTCCTCATTTGCTATTGACCTGAGAGAAATATATGTTCCCTCTACCTTTTTTTCTCCCTGAACAAGATCTGCAATTATGAAATCCTCCTCTTCAACTGAATCTGCAGCTCCGAGTTGGCCGTATTGCTTTAACAGATTACTTCTGTATTTGTTCTTTTCCTCTTCAGAAATTGCGACTTCGTAGTATGGGATTTTATCGTCGGAGCTGAGTTTGATGTCCACTTTCGGTGCAAGTGCAAGATCAAAAACAAATTCAAATTCTGTGTCATTATCCCAGTCTATAGGTTTTTGTTCTGTTTCGTTAGGTAACGGTTCGCCGATAATGTTCAGCTTATTATCTGTTATGTAATTATTAAGACCATTCGAGATAAGACCATTTACTGCATCCAGTAATGCTGATCTGCCGTGCATTTTTTCAATCAGACTCATTGGAGCCATACCTTTGCGGAAGCCTTTGATCTCGGCCTTGCGGCGGTGGTCATTCAGAACTTTTTTCTGTTTGTCGGCATAATCAGATTGCTCAATGTTTAAAGTGATATTGAGTGTTAAATCGTCGATGTTCTTTCGTGTAACTTTCATAAATATTTATTTTTTGAATAATGCAATTTATAACCAAAGAGCAGATATCCCAAAGGTTATCTGCTCTTATCAGTGCGGGCAAAGGGACTCGAACCCCCACGCCTCTCGGCACCAGATCCTAAGTCTGGCGCGGCTACCAATTACGCCATGCCCGCTTTGAGGAGTGCAAAGGTAAAACAAATATTTAAAAATGCAATAACCTCTTAACCCCTTTAAACACATTTTTTCAACTTTAAAATAGCCCAGTTATCCCGGCTTCTTGTAGAGATAAACTCTAGCCCGACTCTTCTTCCCTCTTCCAGTATAGCTGGAACATCCTCTGTATAGAAACCACTTAAAAACAGACGCCCTGCAGATGAAAGTGCCCTGCTGTAGGTTTCTATGTCTGCAATAATAATATTTTTGTTGATATTGGCTAATACTAAGTCATACCTTGCTGCTTGAATTACAGAGGCATCTCCCAGCAAACAGGTGATCCTCTTGAAAACTTTGTTTTTATAGATGTTCTCGTTTGTTGAATCCACTGCCAAATGGTCAATATCAATGGCATGTACCTGTGGCTCTGCACCCATCTTAGCAGAAAGAATGGACAATATTCCTGTCCCGCAACCCACGTCGAGCACTCTTAATCCCTTGATATTCTCTTTAAGAATGGCATCCATCATCAGGTATGTTGTCTGGTGATGGCCTGTTCCAAAAGCCATTTTTGGGTTAATAGTGATGTTGTATTTTGTACAAGGCAGATTTTTATGAAAACTAGCCTTAACAGTACAAAGTTTCTCAACAACAATCGGTGAGAAGTTTGACTCCCAGACAACATTCCAGTTCTCCTCCTTAATAAAATGACTTTGAGTGGTTACTGAAAATTCCGTATTGTATTTAAACGCTGAGAGAAGGGTTTTCATATTATGAGAAGAGAAACTTTCTTCAGGTACGTAAGCTTTCAGATATGGCTCCTCAATTGTGAAGCTCTCAAAAGGGAGCTCCTCAATTTGAGCAATAACCTGTTCTGCATAGTCTTCGGAGAAAGGTTTAATCTCAATACAAACTTCTATGTAATTCATTAAAACGACTTAACGATTTCAATAAAATCATGGGCCACAAGCGATGCGCCGCCAATAAGACCTCCGTCAACATTCTCTTTTGAAAAAATTTCTGCTGCGTTTGAAGGTTTGCAACTGCCACCATATAAAATAGGAATGTTGTCTGCGTGTTCGCCAAATTTACTGGCTATTACTCTTCTGATGTACGCGTGCATCTCCTCGGCCTGATCAGAAGAGGCTGTCCTTCCGGTTCCAATGGCCCATACAGGCTCATATGCAACAATAACTTTGTCGAGCTCAACTCCTCTGAGTTTGTAAAGAACATCTTTAATCTGTTCAGAAACGACTTCAAAATGTCTGCCCGATTCTCTCTCCTCCAATCTTTCTCCTACACAGAATATAGGAATCATACCTTCGTTGATTACCAGATTAATTTTTTTAGAGAGTTTTTCGCTATCCTCACCATAGTACTCTCTTCTCTCCGAGTGACCCAGAATAACATATTTGCAGGAGATATTGCTCAACATTTTTACAGATACCTCCCCTGTATATGCTCCAGATTCGTGATCTGCACAGTTTTGCGCTCCAAGCGAAATATTAATGGCATTCCCTTTTATTAATTTTCCAATTGCGGCCAAATGCGTAAACGGAGGACATACAACAATCTCTACATCTGTTTCCATCTCTTTTATAAGGAACTCTAACTGCTTAACCAGAAATTCCCCCTCCGGAAGTAGTGTATTCATTTTCCAGTTTCCTGCGACGATTTTCTTTCTCATTTCTGTAACTTTTTAATGATTTGAACAATGCAACAAAATTACGAAAATAAAATAAAATGCTTTATCTTTTTTGCACTATCTTAGGGGTTGGATTTTTATATCTGATAATATTGTGAAGTTTAAAAAATCGTACTACCGTGAGTATGCAATAATCGCAGTATTATTGCTGGCCCTTATTGTGCTCAATCTGATACTTGGTTCCGTCATTATTCCAGTAAAAGATATTGTTTCTGCACTTTTCGGTTCCAGTGCCCCGGATTATGTCTCTGATATTCTCTTCTCTTTCAGAATTCCAAAACTGATAACAGCGATTCTTGCAGGAGTAGCTCTCTCTATTTGCGGCCTGCAGATGCAGACTTTGTTTAAAAATCCTTTGGCAGACCCATATATACTGGGTATAAGTTCAGGAGCCGGGCTTGGCGTGGCATTTTTTGTAATGGGGTTCTCTGCATTTGGGATATCTTTTCCTTCTTCACTGTTTTTTAATCTTGGAATTGCAACTTCTGCATGGATTGGTGCATTTGCCATAACTCTTCTGATAATGCTTGTCTCCTATCGCCTGAAAGATAACATCTCGCTTCTCATTTTCGGAATTATGCTCGGGAGTGCAGTAAGTGCCTTAATCTCTCTTTTTCAATATTTTTCTTCTTCTGCTGCTCTAAAGGTATATGTTTTATGGACCATGGGCAGCTTTGCCGGCTTAAATACTGGACAGATATGGATCATGTTTGTTTTGATCCTCGTTGGTTTTGCAATATCTGTATACAACATAAAAGATCTGAATACGCTTCTTATGGGTGAGGCCTATGCAAAAAGCCTTGGTGTAAATCTTGAGAATACGAGGAGAAGAATTTTAGTTGCAACAACTCTTCTTGCCGGAAGCGTTACTGCGTTTTGTGGCCCGATAGGCTTTATCGGTATTGCAGTACCTCATATTGCAAGACTCTTTTTCAGGAATGCAGACCATAAAGTGCTTATTCCTGCAACTGCACTTTTGGGTGCCGTAATAATGGTATTTGCAGATACAATCGCACAATTGCCCGGTCAGTCCGGTATTATTCCAATAAATACTGTTAGTGCACTAATTGGTGTTCCCATCATTCTTGTAATAATTTTAAAAAACAGGTTTGTTTAAGATGGAAAGTGTACTTACATTAGAGAGGCTCTGTTTAGGGTACAACAAGATAATATATAGTGAAATTAATGCTGCGGCAAATAAAAATGAGATTATTGCTCTTGTGGGTCCCAACGGTGTGGGTAAGAGCACTTTGCTTAAAAGTATCGCAGGAATCCTTAAATATCACAGCGGGTCTATAAAAATATTGAACAGAGATCTTCGCAGTTACTCTCCCAACAGACTGGCTGAGCAACTATCCTTTGTGCCCTCACAGAGTCCGAGAGCCAAAAATTTCTCACTTTTTGACATGGTCTCCACCAGCTGCTACAACAGAACTAACTGGCTTGGAAAAATTTCCGGAAGAGATTATGAATTTATATACTCTACATTAAAAAAAGTGGGTCTCGATGGTTTTGCAGAGAGAGATTCAAGTCAACTGAGCGATGGTGAATTCCAGAGAGCAGCAATTGCGAGGAGCCTTGTACAGGACAGTCAGATTATACTGCTCGACGAACCTACTGCTTTTCTTGATATTGCAAATAAGATAACTATTACCCGCCTTCTCAAAGAGATTACCGAACACGAGAATAAGACAATAATCTTCTCTACTCACGACCTCCAGCACGCATTAAAAATTTGTGATAAAATCTGGATTATGGGGCATAACCGTTTTTTTTGCGGAGACCCGCAAGCTCTGATAGAAAAAGGAGCCTTCGAACAGATGTTCAAAGACTCCTCTCTAAAGTTTGATGCAAAGTTATTTACCTACATTTAGCATCTTTTCGATAGCTTTTGCCAATCTCTTTACTCCCTCCTCTGTTCTCTCTTCATTCATATATGAGAAGTTGATTCTCATTGTGTTCCTGCCGGAACCGTCACAATGGAATGCCTCTCCAATAACAAATGCGACATTCTCTTTAATGGCTACATTAAAGAGTTCTGTTGTGTCATATCCTTCCGGCAGAGAAACAAACAGGAACAGCCCGCCTTCCGGTTTTGTCCAATGAACACCTTGGGGCATGTATTTTTCAAAACAGGCCAGAATATGATCTCTCTTTCCTCTGTATAGTTCTATCGTTTTGTTGAGATTTTTTTCAAAAAGACCCTTCTCCAGATATTTTGCTGCAACTGCCTGATCAAATACAGGAGTGCAAAGGTCTGTAGATTGTTTTGCAACTACAAGTTTGTCAATGATATGAACAGGAGCAATGATCCAGCCTATTCGGAAACCGGGCAGAAATGTTTTGGAGAATGTACCGAATAACATAACTCTCTCATTATCCATAGAGTATAAAAGTGGCTGCTCTTCACCTTCGAACCTGAGTTCTCTGTAGGGGCTATCTTCAATTACAATAAGGTCATACTTTTTTGCAACAGCAAGTACATATTTTCTCTGTTCCAGATTCATTGTAACTCCGGAAGGGTTTTGAAAATCCGGAATTGTATAGACAAACTTAGGTTTTTTCCCCTTACCAATAAGTGATTTGACTACCTCTTCCAGCTCTTCGTCTTTTTTAATTCCGATTGGCTGAGCCTGATATGACCAGAATGACTGAAGCGCACCAAGGTAAGACGGCAATCCACAAACAATAGTGTCCCCCGGATCAATAAAGATTTTTGTGGTGAGGTCAATAGCCTGTTGAGACGATGTTGTAATTATAACATTAGCCTTTGTTATTTTCAAACCCTGTGCTATATACCTTTTGGCTATCAGTGCTCTTAGCTTATCATTACCCTCTGTTGCTCCGTATTGAAGTGCAGATGTTCCCTCGGTTTCAAGAACCTCTTGCATTATAGATTTAAGATCCTCTATCGGGAAAGTCGCCGGATTCGGGAATCCGCCTGCAAATGAGATTACCTCTGGTCTGTTTGCAACGCTTAAAAGATCTCTGATTGCAGATCTTCTCATATTTTTTGCGTTTGAAGATAAAATGTTTTGTATGTTTACTGCCATGTCCAAATTTATTTTTCACAAAAATACTGAATTGTAACATAAAATCAAATAAATATTCTAATTATATATCTATCTATTACTATTTCTTATCACTATAATATTATCAACCCTGTTTATATTAAGATTAGTAACTATTTTCAAAGGAGATTCCTAAAAAATTTTCTTATTTTTGTAAAAAAAGAATGTCAATAATACGTATTACAAAGGAGTTTCGTTTCGAAGGGGCTCATGCCCTTACAGATTATGATGGAAAGTGCAGGCATATTCACGGACATTCATACAGATTGTTTGTAACTCTAAAGGGGAGACCATGTCACGAAACTAATCATCCAAAATCAGGTATGGTTTTGGATTTTAGCGAATTAAAAAAAATTGTCAATCAATTAATTACAGATACATTTGACCATGCTCTCATCCTCAGAAAGGATGCGAAACTCGTCAATGAGATAATGGAAGCATATCAGAATGTCATAATTGTAGATTTCCAGCCTACCTGTGAAAATCTGGCCATCTATTTTGCCGGACTGCTTAAAGATAGCCTTCCAGAAGAACTTGAATTACAAAGTATTAAATTATTTGAAACCCCTAACTCTTTTGTAGAGTGGATTGCAGAGGATAATAAATAATTTCGCCCGTAAGAATGAAAAAACTTTTTTTGATAGATGGGCACGCTCTCATCTTCCGTTCATATTACGCATTTCTTAGAAGACCAATGGTAAATTCCAAAGGAGCAGATACATCTGTTTTGTTCGGGTTTACAAAAACACTGATAGACCTTATAATAAAGGAACGTCCAACCCACCTGGCAGTAGCATTTGATCCGCCGGCTAAGACATTCCGGCACGAGATGTATCAGGAATACAAAGCAAACAGAAGTGAAACCCCGGAACTTATCAAAAATGCCCTGAATCCTCTTATAGAGCTAATGGATGCTATCTCAATACCTGTTGTAATGAAAATTGGTTTTGAGGCTGACGACGTAATTGGAACTATGGCGAAAAAAGCAGAAAAGGAGGGTTTTAAAGTTTTCATGGTTACTCCTGACAAAGATTACGGGCAACTGGTTTCTGAGAATATCTATCAGTGTAAGCCAGCTAAGAATGGCAATGAAATGGAGGTTCTGGGCAAGGAAGAAATTTGCAATATATATGGAATTGAAGATCCTGTACAGATAATTGATATCCTCACAATATGGGGCGATGCTTCTGACAATGTTCCAGGTGTCCGGGGAGTTGGTGAAGTCGGCTCCAAAAAGTTGATTCAAAAGTACAAAAGCCTTGAAAAAATTATAAGTTCACTTGATGAACTGCCCGAAAAACAACAGGTAGCATTTAAAGAAGCAGGCAGTTATATTGATTTAAGCAAAAAACTTATAACAATAGATACTAATGTGGATATTCCATGGAATGAAGAGTCCCTCAAGCTGGAAACTCCTCATTTTAACGAGTTGAAAAGACTATTCACTCATTACGAATTTGGTTCCTTATCAAGATCAATTCCAAGGTTGGAAGAGATCTTTGTAACTACTAATAAGGCACCCGAAGAGCAAAAGGAGGGAGAGTTGAAAATCGTTATGGAGAGCACCTCTGTTCTTGACTATACTCTGGTCCCAGATGAAGAGCTTATAAAGAAGAGTATAGAGATTGGAGCAGTAGCCATAAGAATGGACGGAAAATCTATCCTCTTTTCTGCCGGCAACCTGGTATCAGTTTGCTCACGCATTGAGAGTTATAAAGAGTTACTCTCAGACGAAAGAGTTGTAAAATGCGGGTACGATCTTAAGGCACTTATAAACTACCTTAAAGATTCTCAGATAGAGGTTAAAGGATACCTTGCCGATATTGAGCTTATGCACTATCTGCTGATGCCGGAAAGGGCACACAAGATTGAAATATTAGCCTCTTCCTACCTTAATATTGATCTCAGTTCCAGCGAACCGATGATACAGGCAGATCTTTTTCAGGCATTTGAAAGCAAAAAAGAAGTGAACAAAGACATCGTTATTAAGGAGTTACTTGTTCTTTTGCCTCTTTATCACAAACTTCTGGCAGAACTGGAGAAGTCTTCTCTGTCAGATTTGTACAATTCGATAGAGATGCCACTAATCTATACTCTGGCAGAGATGGAGTATGAAGGCGTAAAGATAGATACAGGAAAACTGAATGAATATAGTCGCACACTTACAGCAGAACTTGCAGAAATAGAGGATTCAATAAGGGAAATGGCAGGAGATTCAACACTTAATGTATCTTCTCCAAAACAGCTTGGAGTCATATTATATGAAAAGCTAAACCTTGCTGCAAAAGCTAAAACAACGACCAAAAAAAACTATTCCACAGATGAGGAGACTCTTTCTGAACTTACAAATAGCCACCCGATTATATCTAAAATACTTGAATACAGAAACATAAAAAAATTACTTTCAACCTATATTGACCCCCTGCCTTCACTTATAGCGTCATCCACAGGAAAAATACACACAACATATAACCAGGCCCTTACGGCTACCGGCAGGTTAAGTTCTGTAAAGCCAAATCTGCAAAATATTCCAATAAGAACAGAGCGTGGGAGGGAGATAAGGAAAGCATTTATCCCATCAGATCCTGAGGGATACATAATGTCGTCCGATTACTCCCAGATTGAACTTAGGCTTATGGCCCATATGAGCGAAGACAAAGACTTTATTGAGGCATTCCGGGCAGGCAAAGACATCCACTCAGCCACTGCTTCAAAAATATTTAATATCCCTGAGGAGCTACTCACAAAAGAGCAGAGAAACCGGGCAAAAATTGCAAACTTTGGCATCATATACGGAATCTCAGCTTTCGGGTTGTCTCAGAGGTTGCAGATATCAAGGGCGGAATCCAAAAAGCTCATAGAGGATTACTTTAACAGCTATCCGCAAGTAAAAGAGTATATCTCCAGAATGATAGAGTATGCAAAAAAGCTGGGATATGTAAAAACCCTTTATGGCAGAAAAAGATATCTTCCGGACATCTCCTCAAAGAATCCTGTTGTAAGAGGACTGGCAGAGAGAAATGCAGTTAATGCTCCCATCCAGGGTAGTGCTGCTGATATAATTAAAGTGGCCATGCTTAAGGTAGCAGGGAGAATAACCAGCGAGGGGCTAAAGAGCAAGATGGTGCTTCAGGTACACGATGAGCTTGTTTTTGATGTCGTTCCTGGAGAGATAGAGATATTAGCCAAAGTTGTAAAAGAGGAGATGGAATCTGTGATTAAACTATCCGTTCCCTTAACTGTTGAGTGTGAATATGGATCAAACTGGCTGGAAGCACATTGAATTTAATGTCAAAACAGAAAAAAATAATATATAAAGAGGATGCAGAACTCATCAAAGAGGCTCTGAAAAACAACCAATCTGCATATTCCAGGCTTGTTGAAAAGCATCACGACTCAGTTTATGCCTACATTCTGGGAATAATATCCCAGACACAGGATGCAGAGGATATATGTCAGGAAACATTTGACAAAGCCTTCAGGAATTTAGCTTTCTACAACCCAAGATGGGCCTTCTCAACCTGGTTGTTTACAATTGCCCAGAATACCTCTTTGGACTATTACCGTAAAAAAAAAAACAACCTCTCCCCTCTTAATAATCCCGAATCTCTCGAGGGCAACATTGGCGCAGTAGATCTGGCTCAGAGTCCTGAAGAGAGTCTTATTACACATCAGAAATTTGATGAAATGATTAAAGCAATCCGGGCTTTGAACATTAAATACAGGAAAGTTGCAGAGCTTAGATTTATACACGAATTTGCCTATGAAGAGATTGCAAAGGAGCTTTCTCTTCCTGTCAATACCGTAAAAACACGCATTAACAGAGCAAAAAAATTATTAAACATATGGAAGAGCTAATCTATACATACTTTCCCGAACTAACGGTAAATCAGAAAGGTCAGATTGCAAAGCTCTATCCTCTCTATCTGGACTGGAACTCAAAAATTAATGTGATCTCAAGAAAAGACATTGAAAACCTTTATCTGCATCATGTGCTTCACTCTCTGGCGATTGCCAAATTTATTAAGATTCCGGACGGGGCAAAAGTGTTTGATGTTGGTACTGGTGGAGGATTTCCGGGAATTCCATTAGCCATTTTATTTCCGGAAGTCTCATTTTTTCTGTGTGATTCAATTCTGAAAAAAATAAAGGTTGTAAGAGAGATCTCTGCATCATTAAACCTGACAAATGTGCGCGCAGAACAAGTCAGAGCAGAAGAGACAGAAGAGAACTTTGATTTTGTAGTATCAAGAGCAGTAACAGATCTTAAAACATTTCTGCCATGGATATGGAATGTTCTGGAAAAAGGACAATACATGGGAGTTGACAGAGGGGTGATATACCTTAAAGGAGGCGATTTGATTGAGGAAATTTCTGAAGTTCAGAAGACATTAAAAATTTCTGCAGACAAAATTTCTAAAATTGCTATTAAAAGATGGTTCAAAGAGCCGTTTTTCGATGGAAAAAGCATATTATATATCAAACGTTAGTATAAATATTTGCGATTAAAAACATTTTATATATCTTTGCACTCCCTTTTGCAGAATAAATAAAATAAGAAAAAGATATCATGAAACGCACTTTTCAACCATCACAACGCAAGCGTCGCAATAAACATGGCTTCCGTGAGCGCATGTCAAGTCCAAACGGACGTCGTGTATTAGCAGCTCGCCGTCGTCGTGGACGCAAGAAACTTACTGTATCATCTGAAGATCTTTTCTAGACAGAGATATATTTTTAACTTCCAAAGGCGCCCTGAGCGTCTTTTTTGTTATATTTGAACTGCGAATAACCCAAAACAACTCCATGAACAGTCGAGTAGATTTGTATAGAGCATTAAAGCTCTATGAAAGTTTTGACATGAACACTCTTTCTGAACTCTCCTCAGAAATCAGACAACGCCATAATGGGAACAAAGTCTACTACAACAAAAATTTTCATATAGAGCCAAGTAATATTTGCAGGCACAGATGCAAATTCTGTTCCTACCGCAGAGACAATCCTCTTCAACCTGATGCCTGGTCAATGAGTCTGGAAGAGATCAGAGACTATTGCAGGAAGAAATACCAGAAAGGGATGACAGAGGTTCATGTGGTGGGGAGCGTTCATCCCGAAAAAGGGCTCGATTATTATGTCTCTGTGATTGAAATTATAAGAAAAGAACTCCCTCCCGGTGTAACAATAAAAGCATACTCCGCTGTTGAAATAGATGATATGGCAAAATATTCCGGCAAAACCTGGAAAAGTGTACTTACAATTCTGAAATCAGCAGGATTGGAGGCGCTTCCCGGAGGTGGAGCAGAGATATTTGAACCAAAAATCAGGAAGCAGATATGTCCGGATAAAACAGATGCAAAAACCTGGATAGAGATACACAAAATTGCACATAACATGGGAATCAGAACTAACTGTACCATGCTTTTCGGACATATAGAGAGCAGAAAAGATAGGATTAACCATATGCTTGCACTGAGGGAACTTCAGGATGAGACAAATGGCTTTGATGCTTTCATTCCACTTCTTTTCAAATCTTCAAACAACTCGCTTTCTCATCTTGGAGAACTGAATATTATTGAGATACTAAAAACTTTTGCTGTTTCCAGAATTGTTCTGGACAATATTAAGCATATAAAATCCTACTGGCCAATGCTGGGTAAAGAACTGTGTCAGCTTTCACTGCTCTACGGAGCGGACGACATAGACGGAACAATAAACGACAGCACAAAAATATACAGTCTGGCCGGCTCAAAGATGGCAAATCCCGGTATGAGCGCAGATGACCTTGAGAAAATTGCCACTACTTGTGGTTACAGAGCTGTTGAGAGAGATAGCTTTTACAACGAATTATCAAAAAAATAGTATTTTTGCAATATGTCAAATAAAAATACAAAATCCGGATCGAACAGAAAAAATGTCTGGTGGAGACATTGGTTCATGATTGAGTTATATAAGGCAGCAGTAGTTGTTTTTGGCCTTTTGATTGCTGCAGCAATCTTGCTAAAGGTTGTCACTCGTCACAACAGCGAGATGGAAGTTCCTGATTTTTCCGGGTTGTCTCTGCAGGAGGCACAAGAGGTAGCAAATAAATCAAATTTGAGATTAGATGTTACCGATTCTGTTTTCCTCCCAAAAATGGGGAGAGGGATTGTTTTCCGTCAGAACCCTCATACAGGCAGCATGGTAAAGAAAAACCGCCGAATATTACTTACTATCAATTCTTTTCAACCAAAACAGGTCAGTATGCCCTCTGTAATCGGATACTCTCTTCGCCAGGCAAAAGCAGAATTGGTTGCAAGGCAACTGAGTGTGGGAAGACTGCTATATGTTTCGGACATGGCAACCAACAACGTACTCTCTCAAATGTATAAGGGCCGTTATATCCCTTCCGGAACAATAATTGAGTCAGGGAGTGAAATTGACCTGGAAGTGGGCAACAGCGGCGAGGAAAGCACCTTTATTCCAAATGTTCTGGGACTCTCTTTCATTACTGCAAAGGATATTCTTATAGATAACTCTCTGAATATAGGTAATTTATATTATGATCAATCGGTAAAATCCTATGCCGACACCATCTCCAGTTTTGTTGTCAGACAAACACCTGCTCCTACTAATTACAACTCTTATGCTCTGGGAGCCAGTGTTGATCTCTTTTTAAGTATAGACAGAGACAAAATTGAAGTGATAAAAACAAAATAGAAAATGGTTGAGGAAGACATCGTTATACCGGAGGAAGATGAAATTGACGATGAAGAGGAAGGTTCCTTTGAACACTACCGATTTGTTTCCGATAAAGGGCAGAGCCTTCTAAGGGTAGACAAATTTATAACCATGCGGATGGAGAAAACTTCCAGACACCGCATACAGCTTGCGATCAATGCCGGGTATGTTCTTGCCAACGGAAAGGTTGTAAAGGCAAGCTATATAGTCAAACCACTGGATGTAATAACTATTGTTCTTCCTTACGAGAGAAGAGGTTTTGAAGTAAAACCAGAAAATATTCCTCTTGACATCCTTTACGAAGATGATGATCTGCTTCTGGTAAACAAACCTGCCGGACTTGTTGTGCACCCCGGGCACGGACACTTTTCCGGAACACTTATAAACGCACTCGCCTTTCATCTGGGAAAAAGCCAGGACGCTGATGCTCCGGATGAGAGAATGGGCATACTGGTTCACCGAATTGACAAGAACACCTCCGGGCTGCTGCTGGTTGCCAAAAATGACGAAGCTCAGCTTTATCTTGCAAAACAATTTTTTGACCATTCAATACAACGTAAGTATATTGCTCTGGTCTGGGGAAACGTGAAAGATGATAAAGGAACCATCGTCGGAAATATTGCAAGGGATCCTAACGAAAGAATGCGGTTCAAAGTCTTCCCCGATGGCAGCGCAGGCAAGCATGCTGTTACCCATTACAGAGTATTGGAGAGGTTCGGATACACAACATTGGTCGAGTGTGAACTGGAGACAGGCAGGACTCATCAGATCAGGGTACATATGGACTATATTGGCCATCCTCTTTTCAATGACGACAGATATGGCGGAGATAAAATTTTAAAAGGTACGATATTCGCAAAGTTCAAGCAATTTGTAGAAAACTGCTTTGAAATTATGCCAAGACATGCTCTTCATGCCAGAACACTCGGTTTTGTCCATCCAACAACAAAGAAGAATCTCTATTTTGAAAATGAGATTCCTCTCGATTTAGCTACTGTAATTGAAAAATGGAGAAACTACTCGAAAAATTCTAAGTAGTTTTTCAAATCATCTGTTAATGGAAACGCATACCACTGCCAGGTCTGAATCCTTCACCAGGCCTCATTCTCCTGTCGCCTCCTTTCTGACCGCCAAAGGTTCCGAATCTCCACGTAAAGCTTAGCATAACGTACTGTTTGAGGATATTGGTTTCACTGTCCTCAATGTAGTTATCGGTTGTTGTCCTGCGGACACTCTTTGCCTGGTTTAAAATATCAAATACCTTTAATCTTAAAGTACCCATTTTTTTGAACATTAATTTTGATGCCTCAGCATTCCATACCGCAGATGGTTCGTTATATCCTGTACCGAATCCGATATAGAACAAGTAATTAAAATCGCTGGTGAGGTTAATTCCTGCAGGCAGTGACCAGTTTGCATATATGTTCACTGAGTTTGTCCAGGTAGATTTTTTTGTCAGTTGATCAATGCTGTACCATGCACGTGAATATGTAGCTCTGCCGCCAAAACCCCCTTCAATTTTCTCTCCTCTGTAGGAGAATCTGAGGTTTTCAGTTGTGGATAAATTTTTTGTAATGTTCTTGATACCGTTGGAATAGTTCACACCATTATTAAATCTTAACCTTGTGTTTGTTGCAATATAATATTTTGATTTTGCAATAGGTGTACTGTATGAAAAATTGCCACTTAACGAATATATACCATTTTCATTTACCGGCATATTATACTGAATACCACCATTATCATACCAAGTCTTGTTGATTATTTTGTTCTGTGTGAAGTCACCGTCAAATTCTACCTCCATGGTACTGAATGTCTCTCTTTTTGTCTTCCTGTAATCTATAGACAGACTATGTGAAAATTCAGGAAGAAGGTCAGGATTACCTATCGGAACATACAAAGGGTTGGAGTTGTCCTTTACCGGCTGCAACTGACTGATTGACGGTTGATTTGTATTACCCCTATATCTTGCCCTAAGAAATTTGGTATCGCTGAAGTTGTACTCGAACATACCGGATGGTGCAAAATTTATTACACTTCTTGTGTAGTATGTAGTATCAGCTAAATCATCTATACTTTTTGTGTAAGAAGGCTGAACATTAAAACCAACAACTAAATTATATTTTTCACCAATTTTTCTGATGTTTATCTCTCCACGCTGGGTAATGAATTTATTCTTGAATGAGTTGGAATAAGTACTGTCGAGAAGATCATAATGGTTTGTGGCCGAGTTTAGATTATATGCCTTTTTATCTGAGTTGCTTTGTTTAAAGTTGTAACTGTATGCAAGTTCCATAAAAAATTGGTTTCCTAATGGCTCTGTATAAGAGGCTCTTGCTCCCAATGAATAAGAATTGTTGTTCAGGGAATAATCCTGGTCTACAAGACTAGTTTGGGGATGAGTACCAAAAATATTTGTCTCAGAATTGTTTTTTGAATCCATATCACTGTTGGAATAACCATAATTTACGTTCACAGAGAATGTCCTCCCATCTTTGTTCAGTTTCTGCCTGAAAAGAAGATCACCACTAAGGCTTTGAGACTGATTATCTCCTACGGAACTACTGTTACCATCGTTTATTTTTGTTCCGGATGCTCCGTCTGTGCTAAATGTTTTGGTGTCATTAAAAGTCCCATAACCTATATTAACATTTGGTCTAAAGAGTATCGATGCTTTATCAGTTAACTGATATTCAAGATTCAACGATGCACTGTGTCCCTCTGTAACGCTGTTGGAACGGGTCTGTTGCGCATAATTAAAAGTGCTGTCCTGAAGAAAGTTTTGTTTAAAATTTTTGCTCTCTGTAAGGTTATCACTTCCGCTATAGAGGTAGCTGCCGCCGATTTTCAGTTTTTTATCTTTAGATTCTGTATTCGCATTTAAGCCCCCCATCCATGAAGTTGTGATACCACTGCCTCCAAAATTCATTACAGCACCACCTACCCTTACTCCGCCAGAGTTACCGCCACCACCCATAGAATTTCTCATCCCCCTCATCATACTCCCTGCAACATCCATAAATCCTCTGTTGTTGGTATTGTTTCCATTACCTACAAAAGTTATCTGACTTTTTGATGTAAAGTTACCGGCCATACCGGCACCCTGATATCTGTCATTTGTTCCATATCCTGCTGAGAGGTTTCCGAACCATCCATTCATCATACCTGGTCTTATACTTAAGTCGATCACTGTCTCCTGATTACCATCGTCAATACCGGTAAAAAGTGCCTGTTCAGACTTTTTCTCTACAACTTTAACCTTATCAATGATCTTAGCCGGCAAATTTTTAGTAGCCAGAGTCGGGTCATTTAAGAAGAAGGCTTTACCATCTATCATGATTTTTGTTATCTCTTTACCATTAGCTGTGATTTTGCCATCGCTGTCAATATCTATTCCGGGTAATTTTTTGAGCAATGTCTCCAGCATATCGCCATCGGTTGTTTTAAAAGAAGAGGCGTTATATTCGACAGTATCCTTTTTTACAATTATCGGGTTACCAACTGCCGATACTATTACTGCATCAAGTGAATTAACCTGTTCCTGCATCTGAATTTTACCGAGATCCACCAGTTTTTCACCAGTAAAAACAACACTCTTTACATAAGTTTTGTAACCCATATACTCAATCTTAAGAATATAGGTTCCTTCAGGTATTCCGCTTAACTCCACTTTACCGGCAGCATCTGAAAGTGCATATTTTATTGCTTCTGAAGCATTTGCAAATCTGATTGAAACAGTTGCAAACTCAATAGGTATCTGCCTCAGACTATCCAACAGGGTTAACTTTATTTTAAAATCTCTGGCAGCCTGATTGGAAGAAGCCTGACCAGATACAAAGACAGAAGTAAAAAGGATAGAAACAAGCGTAAGAAGTGTAATTTTTATATATCTCATAAAATATTTTTTTCAAATTCTTAGCTTTGACTACAAAAAGCGTCAAAAGTTACATTTGATAAGCTAAAAAAATTACTTTACCCTGTCTGGATTTGATTTAATATAGGATTCCCAGTTTGAAGAACCAACTTTATCTGTCTGGGGGTTTGATAATTGAAGATAATGACAATAGGCAACTGCCAGTCCATCAGTTGCATCCAGAAAATTTGAGCACACCTCAATTTTTAGAATATTTGTAAGTAAAGAGGCAACTTGCTCCTTTGATGCTGCCCCTTTCCCTGTAATTGCAAGCTTGACTTTTCTGGGAGCGTATTCAAATATGGGAATGTCTTTGTTAAGAGCGGCAGCAATGGCCGAGCCCTGAGCCCTGCCAAGTTTTAGCATAGATTGAATATTCTTTCCGTAGAATGGCGCTTCAACAGCAAGATCATCTGGTTTGTAAATTTCAATAAGCTTGGATACCTCATCAAAGATCTTTCTCAGCTTCACAAAGTGATCGGGCAGTTTTCTAAGATCCAGAACACCCATACAGATATATCTGGCATTTTTGCCAGTAATCTCAATCGCTCCGTAGCCCAGTATTTGTGTACCGGGATCGATTCCCAGAATAATCCGCTTAGACTCCATTATATAATTTCAGAAAGCAATGCTTAGTCGATATATGAAAAGCCTGTATATTCTCTTAATACCTTTGGAACTTTAATACCCCTTTCATCCTGATTATTTTCAAGAAGAGCCGCAAGAACCCTTGGCAAAGCCAGAGAACTGCCATTTAAAGTGTGAGCAAGTTGTGGTTTGCCATTCTCATCTTTATATCTCAATTTTAACCTGTTTGACTGGAACGACTCGAAGTTGGATACTGAGCTAACCTCCAGCCATCTCTCCTGAGCTGCAGAGTAAACCTCAAAGTCATATGTAAGAGCAGATGTAAAACTCATATCCCCACCACATAATCTCAAAATTCTGTAAGGGAGTTCAAGAGACTGAACAATTCCCTCTACGTGTTTAACCATCTCCTCCAATGCATCATAAGATTTGTCCGGATGTGAGATCTGAACTATCTCAACCTTGTCAAACTGGTGAAGTCTGTTAAGACCCCTTACATCCTTTCCGTAAGAACCGGCCTCCCTTCTGAAACACGGAGTATAAGACGTTACTTTTACCGGCAGTTCATCAAGAGAGAGAATTACATCTCTGTATATATTGGTTACAGGCACCTCTGCTGTAGGAATCAGATAATAGTTGTCAAGACCTACAAAGTACATCTGTTCTCCCTTGTCTGGCAGTTGACCTGTCCCGTAACCGGAAGCCTCATTAACCATAAGCGGAGGTTGTACTTCGGCATAACCTGCCTTTATATTTTTATCCAGAAAGTACGAAATCAATGCCCTTTGAATTTTTGCACCTTTGCCTTTGTATACAGGAAAACCTGCCCCTGTTAGCTTTACGCCAAGATCAAAATCTATAATATCATATTTTTTGGCAAGCTCCCAGTGAGGAATCGAATTCTGGAGTTTTGGAAATTTTCCGCCTTCTCTGACTATTACATTATCCTCCGGTAATTTACCGTGTGGAACAGATATATGAGGGATATTCGGAAGAAGTACCAGCAGTTCATTAAGTTCTGCGATACTGTTTTGCATCTCTGTTTCTAAAATTTTCGATCTCTCTTTAAGCTCCGATACTCTGATTTTTGCAGTCTCTGCCGCTTCTCTTTTTCCATCTTTCATCAAAGCGCCAATCTCTTTAGCAATAGCATTTTGTTCTGCTAAAAGAGTATCCAGTCCTGTTTGACTTATCCTTCTTTTCAGATCAAGTTCGTTAACTTTTTCAACTATTGCAGAAGCATCAAAATTTTTAACAGCCAACCGCTCTATGACTAACTCAGGTTTCTCTCTTAGGAGTTTTATATTTAACATCTTGTTTCGTTCTAAATAAGTGTCCAAAGGTAGAAAAAAATAGGCTATGTTAAAAAATAAAAAGGAAATACTAAGCAATTACCCATTTGCTCATTGCAACATTCATTAAGGCAAATACACAATCAACGCTATAAATTGATAAATAATTTGTATCCTCAATTTCACTTGATTAACTACAAATTTTTAGATACATTTGTAAACTTTTTTTTGAAAAGATTAAAAATGGCACCTTAGAAATTCGCAAAACTAAAGATCCCAATCACGCCAAAATGTATCTTTTTGAAAATTGATTTATCTTCGGAAATCTCCCGGAAGATGCAGAAGTACTTCCGTCTGCTGAATTTCCAGTTGGATGTGGTGGTTAATGATATTTGCAAAGGGAACCTTGATGTCCCAAAACTTTCCGGGCACCAGCATTACAACTGCCGCAAATCAGAAGAAGAAATTGCCAAAGCCATGAAAGGGAATAATCGGCAGGATTACCTGTTCGGCTTGAAACGGGAATTTGAATCGTACCGCTTTTATCAAAAACAGATCGATGCCTATCCCGAAAAAAAACGAAAAGCCGAACCCATGATGCTCATTGAAGGGCTGAGCCATTTATCCTTACCATCATGAGTGAGATCGGTCCCGATGAGTTCTCAAAATTTAAAACAGCCAAACAATTTACCTCCTGGCTCAGGCTGGCTCCGAACAACAAAATATCCGGTGGAAAGATATTTAGCAACCATATTCCAAGAGGGAGTAACCGGTTAAAAATAGCCTTGAGGCAGGCTGCCAATGCTATAAGGGTGGCATACCGAAAAGGAAGGCAAACAGCAGTTAGTGCTACTGCCCGGAAACTGGCAGTTATTATCTGGAACATGGTCACCCGAAGGATACAATATCAACCACCAACAGATTATCTGTTTCTCGACCAGAAAAGAAAGTTAAAACTGGTATCAATAATTAAACAGAATATTGTTAAATTTGATCTAAAACCAGAAGACGTCGGATTTGCAACTCACTGAATTTAAGTGGAAACATTTTACGTTAGTCGGAAGCTAAAAAAACGCAGACGACAAACTGAAAATAAATTTGAGAATAAATTTGTAATTTTGCAAAAAGGAAAATTGACAATATGAATATAAAAGCAAAACCATTTATAAAGTGGGTTGGTGGAAAAACCCAATTAATAGCATCAATTGAAAAATCATTACCAAAATCCTTTGTTGAACAAAATGATGTTACTTACATTGAACCTTTTGTAGGTGGAGGGGCTGTTTTGTTTTGGATTTTGCAACAATATCCGAATATAACTAAAGCAGTTATTAACGATATTAACCCTGATTTGACCACTGCTTATAAAACAATTAAAGAAACCCCTGTTGAATTGGTTAGGATTTTACAGATAATTCAAGATGAATATTTGCCTTTAAATGAGGATAAAAGAAAAGAATATTATTTAAAGAAACGAGATAGATTTAATACTAAATCGCTTGATTCTGTTAAGAATACTGCTTTATTTATTTTTTAAACCGCACGTGTTTCAATGGCTTGCACCGTGTAAACAGTAAAGGTCTTTTTAATGTTCCATTTGGACGATATGCAAACCCAAAAATTTGCGATGAGCAAACTATCTATGCTGATAGTGAATTGTTGCAAAAAGTTGAAATATTGACAGGTGATTTTGAGGAAACCTTGAAATATGCTTCAAATAACAGCTTTTTTTATTTTGACCCACCGTATAAACCATTAAGCGAAACTTCAAGTTTCAATTCTTATGCAAAAGAAGATTTCAATGACAAAGAACAGATTCGGTTAGGGAACTTCTGTAAAAAAATTGATATGCTTGGATGTGATTTTATTTTAAGTAATTCCGATGTGAAAGGTAAAAATCCAAATGACAATTTTTTCGATGATTTGTACGAACAATTTATCATTAAACGTGTTTACGCGACAAGAATGGTAAATGCAAATGCGGAGAAAAGAGGTAAACTAACAGAATTATTAATTACTAACCAACCATCAAAAGAACTTGAATATGTCAGAGCAATTTGAAAACTTCGTTTCACAATTAAGCGAAACCAATGCAACTCTTAATTATTTTACCGATTTTGGAAAGATAAAGTCTAACATCAACAAAATATCAATTAAACTAAATCAGCTCAACTATTTAATAGGCAAAGAAAATCTAAAACTTGCAATTGAAGAAGTATTTGCAGAGAACCCAAAAGTATTTGAGGTTTTAGATATTTTAATTGCAGTAAGGAAAAACAAAAATGCTAAAACTTTCAATCGAGAAGGAAATATAGTTTTTCTTGAATCATATTTTCAGACGCCTGAAAAAATCTATGAATTTGTAGAAGATACTGGACTTGGAGAAATATTCCAAAACAAAAACATTACAAATCTTGTAGATTATGTGTTTGGTGTTGAAGTCGGTTTAGATACAAATGCAAGAAAAAACAGAGGCGGCGAGAATATGTCAAAGACTGTTTCTCTTATTTTTGATAAAGCCAAGGTATTTTACAAAAAGGAGATTAATAGTGAATATATCACATCAAATAGGCCACTGTATCACTCACAAATGAGCCACCAAGAAAGAGTTGTAAACTTGACATAAAAGTATTAGAAACTGTTTAAATTTGCCGAAATAATGTTATAAATAAATGAAAATCAGTTGGTTAATTGAGATTATATTCGTATCTTTATGATTATCAAAGGCATAAAGAAAACATGAATGATTATCCAACTAAC